>CAYOLG010000051.1:0-29068 GCA_964404745.1 uncultured Opitutaceae bacterium | reverse complement strand
CTTATCGCAACGAGTATATGGACGCCATATCTGGGGATACGAATGAAGATGAATACCTTGATTCGCACGTTCAGCTGGATGCTAAGGGGGTCTATAAGATTAATCCACACTCCTCGGTTTTCGTGGAATTGATCAATCTGAATGACGAGCCTTTGCGGGCTTACTTTGGCGCTCCGTCGCGCATGCGTCAGTTTGAAGAGTATTCCTTTTTCGCTAAATTCGGGTACAAATGGATTTAATGACGCGGATCAGGGAATGCGGGAAAACTGGTTTCACGTTTTCGACAGGGCAACCCTCAGCTTTCTGGGGGCTTTTCGAGGTCAATACACTTTAAATACCGATGGGGTTTGGTTCACCCCCGATCCAGTTAGCCACCGTTTTCCAGAAGGCGCATTCTACGCGGTCCACAACGATGGAAATGTGGTGGCCTTCGATTGGAGAGAAATCAAAAAAGCGCTAGCGTTAGAAAAGTAGGGCGGCACTGAAGTATCGGGCTACGATTTGGGCATTCGATGCCAGACAGTTGCCGAGCGCAGTCCTGCTAATCATATAAGTATCAATTTAAGCGCGTCCGAAGGTAGAGCTCTACCTTCTCAATTGCACTGTGAGAGTTGAACGCTACGTCCCAACGCGTTTATTAGAGTGTAAATTAGTTAAGTTGACGACCACTCGCGGCTGCGGGATCACGATTGGGTTGTGTTGAAACAGGCAGGATGCCTGTTCTACGTTACGAGCCCCAATTGATCGGCTGGAAATCGAAGGGGGAGTCGGGGCCGAGCCATATGGAAAAATAGATCCGCTGGAAGTCTTCGCCGGGCGTTTCCTTGACTAGCTGGCCGTTTCTTAAAAGAGCGGTGGTTCGTTTTTCTGGATCGTAGCGCAGCGCATAGCGATCTCCGGGCCTGACGTCTTTGTAGGCTTCATTGATCGCCGCGATTTGGGGGCCGATTTTCTGGAGTTCTGATTCCGTATAGGTTTTTCTGAGGATCTTGTCGGCGGCTTCGATCAACTGTTCCCGTTTCAGTTTGCGAGCATAGACGAACTCGAGTTCCTTGGGAAAGTCGCCCAAGGGGTCTTGGACATTCGCTTCAGGCGAAGCTCGGAAGGTGGCTTGGAATACCTTGAAGAGTCCAGCGAAGCGGAATTCTTGGGCCGAGATATCGTGAAACTCTGTAGCTTGTATGTACGTGTTCGCGCAGATTATGCTTACGAGCGACAGGAGTATTCTAGCGGAATTCATATCGGCTTGATGATACGTGCCTTCGCCAAGGCCCAAATAGCAGGATATCCGAAATCCAGTTCGTACCAGCGAGTAGCGAAGTTCAGTTTGCTTGGATACTTGTGGTGATTGTTTTGAAAGGTCTCTCCGACGAAGAGTACATCCCAGACGAAAGTATTTTTCGAATGATCGGCTGTATCGTAGTTGCGATACCCATACTTGTGCCCGCACCAATTCACGAATGCGCCATGCAGAGGCCCCATGAGAAAATGGACTGGGAGCAGCAGAAAGAACCAGGCGTTGGGAGCGTAGACCCAGTAGATGCCAGTATAGGCGGCGCAGAAGGCTAGCCTAATGAAGTGGTTGTTTCCGAGCCGATCAATCAATTCCCAAGTCGGCATTCTTTGGATGAAAGGCGAATGGGATTCGCGTTTGCCGTTTTTGAAGTCCATGTAGACGCGGGCTGTGTTCACCATCATCGAGAAGACGTCTTTCCAGAAGTGCGGCGAATGGGGATCCTCTTCTGTGTCGCTGTGCTTGTGGTGCTCGAGGTGCAATTGGGCATAAGACTTAGGATGCAGGAATGACGAGCCTTGAGCTAAAAACGTGAACAGGTAGAAGAAGCGTTCCCAAAAAGGGCTCATCGTGAACATGCGATGCGCCATGTAGCGATGTAGAAAGAAGCTCTGGGCGAACACGCTCGCGTACCAGTGAATGATAAAAAAGCTGACGATTACCAGCATGCGTTGAAATCTCCTGGATTTTCGTGAAGGGCAAATCTACCGGAGGCGCTTTCCGAACAAGTAGTGGGACACGCCCCACTCGGTTCCATCTTTGTAGCCGAAGAGTTCGGAGCATGCCAGAAAGAAGAGTCTCCAGCGCCACATCCACCGTTTGCATTCCATCGGTCCATATACTGCGTCGAACAGATTTCTGATTTTGCTTTCATGGGCATTCATATTTTCCAGCCAGGCCTCGGCTGTCTTCTGATAGTGGGAACCATCTAGATGCCAGGCTTCGAGCTTTGTCAAATGCTGGTCGAAGCTGGGAAGCAAATCGTGGGAGGGCATAATCCCCCCAGTGAAGAATTCCCGAGCCATCCACTCCTTGGGATTGCTGGCGTCATAGTCGTAGGCGAATTGGCGATGGGAAAAGACATGAACAAACATTTTCGCGTCATCGTGCATCCACGAACTGACACGCTCGAAGAGCGATTCGTAATTGCGAGCGTGCTCCAGCATTTCTACGGATACGATACGGTCGAATTCCTTTCCGGGCTCGAACTGATTGATATCGCAGGTGATGACTTCCAGGTTTCCGATTCCTCGCTTTTCTGCTTGCTCCCGGACAAAAGCTCCTTGGCTGTAGGAGTTGGATACAGCGGTGAATCGGGAGTTCGGATATCGCTTCGATGCCCATAACGAAAAGGATCCCCAGCCGCAACCGAGATCAAGAACGTTCTGTTTGTCGGCTAGTTGAGCCCGGCTATCGATTTGCTTAAGAGCTGCCTCCTCGGCGCCAGCCAGATCTCGGCAATCGCGGGGCCAGTAGGAGCAACTGTACTTCAGGTGCGGCCCCAAGGTAAGTTTGTAGAAGTCGGCTGGCACTTCGTAGTGTTGCTCGTTGGCTTTATCAGTATCTTCGGCAATACGGCTAGAGCGGAGTTTCTCTAGAAAAGCCGTTCGTTCCTCGGGGGTCTTGGATGCTTCGATCGACAGTTTTTTGCCGACGCGTTGACGGATTCCGAAGCGAAGGAGCCAGTAGGGGAGGCGTCCGTTTTCTGCAAGTTCTATGGCGTTCATGATGTTGGCAGGTTGGTAATTTGCGGTTAGTGTTCCTGGCGAGCCACGGGGTCCCATGCGTCAGGAGATTGATTTTGATTAATTGGCGCCTCCAGTTCGTACTGGTAGGCGGTTTCGTCGGCCCGACCGAAAATCAGTTGGCAGACATTGACGTGGCGTTCGGCGAATCCCGCTTCGCAGTAAGCGAGATAGTATTCCCACTTTCTTTGAAAGGCTTTGTCGAAGCCCATGGGCTCGATATCATTCCAGCGTTCCATAAATCGCAGTCGCCACTCTTTCAGTGTACGTGCGTAGTGAAGACCAAAACTTTCCAGGTGGTAGACATCCAAGCCGCCCGGAGCTTCGGCGTGCTGGATCAGAGCTCTTGTCGAGGGCAGATGCGAGCCAGGAAAGATGTGCTTCTGTATCCAGTCGACACGGCGACGATAGCCTTCGTAAAGCGGATTGGGGCAAGTAATAACTTGCACGCCGGCTAATCCGTTGGGAGCTAGCAATGACTCGACCTGTTTAAAATAGGCTCCAAGGTATTGCTGTCCGACGGCTTCCAGCATTTCGATAGAGGCGATGCGATCGAAGCTGCCGTTTAATTTCCGATAGTCCGTCATCGTGATTTCGATACGGTCTTCAAGACCGGCATCAATAACGCGTTGCTTGGCTTTGTCGTACTGCTCTTTGGATATCGTCGTTCCGACGACGCGGCATCCGTAATTGGATGCGGCATGGATGGCGAAGCCGCCCCATCCGCAACCGATCTCCAGTAGCCGCATTCCAGGCTCGATCCGCAACTTTCGGCAGAGCCTGTCGTACTTTTCGGTTTGAGCCTCCTCGAGGGGAGTGTCCTCGTTTTTGAAATACGCGGAAGAGTAGGTCAGACTAGGATCGAGAAAGGTCTCGTAGAAGGCATTCCCGAGATCGTAGTGGACGTGAATATTCTGCTGGCTACCCTCTATGCTGTTGCGATTTCTCAGGTGGAGGATGCCGTTGAAAAGGGCGTTCGTGGAACGAGCCAATCGAGCGAGATGCGGGCTGACTTCGGGAGCAATGTATTGGCTGTTGATCAGGAGCCAGCGGAGAGCGCCGGTCAAGTCATTCGATTTCCAGTAGCCTTTTTGGTAAGCTTCTCCTAGCCCAATGCCGCCCTTGCTAACGAGTTCGGTGAAAAAGCGATTGTCGAGAACATCCAGTGTCACGGGCGAGTGATCATCCGGCGTGCCGAAGACCATCGCGGCCTGGCCCGGTTGCGTCATCGCTAGCGATCCTTTCCGGGCTTTTAGCAGGCTTCTGAGAACGATTTTCTTGGTTAATTGATCCATGGCTTAGTGTTGCTGATGGGATTTGCTGATCAAGTAGGGATGTGTCTCCGTTTGCTTGTCCGGATTGGCTGCTTTTCGGAGGAAAGGGACCCCTTTCAGGTACAGCAGGAATGCCTGCCAGTGAATAGCGCCGACAATTTTTAGGGTTAGGAAGGGAAATCTCAGGGCGCTGAGAACCAGGGCCCGATCGCTCAGGCCACGTTTTTTGCCGACTAGGGCGCTGCGGAAATAGGTCTCGCCGTTTTGTGATTGGTCGATAGCCAGGCGCAGGCGATCTGCGGGCTTGCGTAGACGAAAGTGGAAATGCGTGTCCAGCTCGCTGAAGGGGGAGACGTAGAAATGCTTTAGCTGTTTCTGAACCGCGTTCCCCGATTGATCGGCGGGAATCAAATACATCTTCTGTTCGTGGAAAGTGTTTCCGACCTCCGCGATCGAGCAAAGCGGGCTTCCCTTGGTATCCTCCACAAAATAGAAGGAGACCGGGTTGAACAAATGGCCCCAGGTTCGAAGGTGGGTGAGGAGAAAGATTTTTCCGATCGGCTGGTGGTATCCATTTTCGCCCAGATATTGCTCTATGCTGCGTTTAATCCCGACTTCTTCGGGATTGTAGTGATCCGTATCGCGGAATTCGTAGGGAGCGAACTGGTTCCGGCCCACGAGGCGGAATCGCTCGCCCAAATCATCCAACTCATCGAGGTCGAGATAAAACATGAAGACGTCGTACTTGAAGGCATGCTTCTTGGGAGACGTCCTACGATGTATGACTTCGCTTCTATAGAGGCATGAGTTCACTGCGGATCTCCTCCCGTTTGCGGATCTGGTTAACGACATTCAGGGAGGACCAAAGGGCATCCTCGTGAAAGCCGTGGCGGAAGTAGCTGCCGCAAAATAGCAGACGACCCTTTTCATTGATCTCCGGCAGCCGGCTTTGCGCGGCGATGGCTTGCGAATCGAAGCGAGGGTGTTCGTAAGTAGCGCTCCAGCGACTCTTGGAGGGGTCTATTTCTCCGTCGTAATCGATGCTGACGAATACGTTCTCATCCGTATCCAAATTTTGAAGGCTATTCATCCAGTAGTGTGTGGATGAATTTAGGTGTCCGCCCGTCTCTTTTTTGGTAGAGACATTCCACGAGGCCCATGCGTTTCGAGACCTGGGCATGACGCTTTCGTCCGAGTGTAGGATGGCGCTGTTTTTCGAGTAGCGGAATGGGGACAACAGCGATTGCTGCTGGGAAGTGGGCGCTTCCAGGAGTTCCAATGCCTGGTTCGCGTGGGTTGCGACAATGATGTAGTCGAAGGCGTGGCGGTTGCCATCCGAGTCGAAATAATAGGCTTCGTCAACGGTTTGCCCGATCCCATTTACAGAGTAGTTGAGTTTTGGTGATTCAGGCAATCTGGCTAGAAGCTTTTTTTTGTACTGATCGCTGCCTCCCTCCACGGTTTTCCATTGGAATTGAATGCCTACGCCCAGCATGTTGTGATTCTTCATGAATCTCAAAAGCGGCAGAGCGGCGAAGGATTGGATATCTTGGCAGGTAGTCGACCAGATAGCTCCAGCCATGGGATAGGCGAAACGTTCCATGACTCGGTTGGAAAGTCGGTAGTCGCGGGCGAATTGGCTTAGCGTGTAGTCGGGCGAGGGTTGCTGGGCGATCAAGTGGTCGGCGGCATTGAAAAACCGCAGGATACCCCGGTATAGCTGCCAATGAAATGGACTCGCCAAGTTTCTTTTTTGAGCGAAAAAGGTTGAGAATCCGGCACATGCGTATTCCAGACCCGTTCCTTGATCACGGACTCCAAACGACATGGATGTATCGTAGGAGGTGACATTCAATTCATCGAACAGTTTTATTAGGTTGGGGTAGGTGGTTTCATTGAAAACCATGAACCCCGTGTCCACCGGAACGCGTTTACCGTGGAGATCGATGGTAATCGTGTTGGTGTGCCCACCCGCATAGTCACTCCGTTCAAGCAGCGAAACCTGGCAGATTTCGCGAAGGTAGTAGGCGGCTGACATTCCGGCTATTCCGGACCCTACAACTGCGATGCGAGGCTTCACTGATCGTCTGGCGGAATAACTAGGTTGTCTTTCTGACACAAATACAGCAGCGCGTCCTCAACAATAGCTCGGGCCTTGCCTATTTCGCGTCCCAAGTACTCGTGGACCTCCTTATCGTTGGGCGATTCTATCTCGCAACGGCGGCAGTAGTTTTCGAATGATGCCAAACTGGCCACAAGGGCGGAGGTGTGGTGTGGGCACTCGCATTTGATATTCGGATTCGACGCGGCGATGGTAGCCAGTTGCTTGTCAGTGAATATGCGCGGAGTGCTGACGAAATCGATGTTTCCTTGTACGGTGGGGTCGGATTGATGAGTTGCCTTGGACAGGGCCGCCGTCAAGTAGTGGGCTAGCAATTCGGGCGAGCAAGGAATCCGTATAAGGAATCGACCGTCCGTCGAAAATTGCCTGAGGAGCTCACTGGGAGCGTAGTCGTATATTAGGGCGATCGGCACGCCTGGAAACTCTAGGGCGGCCACGCTAACACGGCGACGGCATTCAATCGTTGTCGTATCTAAATCAATGAGAAGCAAGTCAGGTTCGGATTCGTTCTGATCGGCGATTTGAAATTGGTCGGGCAACACATCAGCCCAGGTTTTGGCGGCCCTGCCGATGGTGTGCAGCTTTATCTTGGTCGTGGCCGACTTGGTGGCGCTGCGTTCAATTTGACGCGTTTCGTACTCTAGCAATCGCTTGCGCAAGTCCTCGAGAGACAACTGGGCGATCGAGCTGATGGAGTCCCCCATATTGGTCAAGCGCTTCATCAAGGCTAGTCGTTCCACTTGCTCCTGCGAGTAGCGGCGGCGGCCGGTAATTGAGCGTTGGCTCGCTTCGATGAAATTCCGTCTTTCCCAAGTGCGTAGCGTGTTGGGTGATAGACCAGTAATTTTGGATACAGCGCCAATCTCGAAGTAGGCGTTGGTGGAGCTAGGGCTTTCTGTCGAAGTGGGCATGGCTGTTAGGAATTTAAGGTTTTCGGTTTTTTTGCTTCTGTAGTAACTGAATCAAGAAGGAATGAGATTCACAAGCAGCGACTGTGTAGCCGATGGTAGTTAGGGTTTTATCGAATGATAGAGCTTTTCTCGCTTCTCTGAAGCGACTGAGAATCCGCCGATCAGAGGCGATTCGGCGTCGGCAGAATCGATGCCGTCCAGATTGGAGATGTTTACAAGAGCGTCTTGGCTGTGGGCGTTCGCCCCAAGGGTTGTCGCTGCCAGTGCCAGTGCTGTGATTGTTCTTTCAATGATGCGTTCCATTGGTTTGGTAGCTATGTTTCAGGTTTGGAACCGATTCAGGTCGGAAGTAGTCCATGTTCAACGCAACGGAAGGCTTTTGAGCATTTTACAACTTTTAGTTGTTCAAAAAGTATCTATCAAATTATTCAAAAAAGGTTCAAAAATTAAATCAAGCCAAAATTTGAGTGATATTAGAAAAATAATTAGAAAACAGCTGTTTTTTCTAATTTTTGAACAGGTGTTCAGGGCACGGCGAACAATTTTTGACAGCTGTTCATGGTTGATTCGACCTGTTCAGGTTCGATTTAGGTAGCCCTGAGAAGATCAGTCCGCTTGGATTCTGATCAGCGAACTCATGAAAATAGCTCACTTCCCCAAAATCATGCTGCTTGCGGCGATCGTTGCATCCATCGCCATAGTCAAGAGCGACTCCAAGTTGAATGTCTTGTTCATCATGACGGATGATCTCAACTGTGATATTGGCAGTTATGGCCACCCACTAGTGAAGACGCCGCACATTGACCGGTTGGCCGAGGAAGGCGTTCTGTTTGAGAATGCCTACTGCAACTACCCGATTTGCGGACCGTCGCGAGCTAGTTTTATGACTGGGCTGTATCCTGAGCAGAATGGAGTGACCGTGCTGAGGCGAATGTTTCGCCACTATGTGCCGGATGCGATAACGATGTCTCAGCATTTCGTGGCCAACGGCTACACGGCGACCCGCGTCGGCAAAATCTATCATTACGACAATCCAAGGGGAATCGGTACCGAAGGGCATGATGACCCCGCTTCATGGGACCACGTCATCAATCCCAGGGGTAGGGACAAGGCGGACGAAGAGCTCATATTCTCCCTGAATCCGGGATCCTTTGGAGCCACCTTAAGCTGGCTGGCTGCGGAAGGGGAAGACGAGGAGCAGACGGATGGGATTGTCGCCACAGAAGCCATTCGACTATTGCAGGAGTACTCGGCCCAAGAGGAGCCATTCTTTTTAGCAGTCGGATTTTACAAGCCTCATACCCCCTATGTGGCTCCAAAAAAGTACTTCGATCTTTACGATTTATATGACATCGAGGTGCCGAAGATCCCCGAGGCTTATTGGGAAACGATTCCTGAGCCCGCGAAAAAATCAGTCACGGCATTCAAGAATCAGATCGACCTGCCAGAGGAGACGGCCCGCAAGGCTATCCTAGCCTATTATGCCACCATCTCGTTTCTGGATGCCCAGATTGGCCGCGTCCTCGATGGACTGGAGCAAAATGGGCTGAAGGACAATACGATCGTCTTATTCAGTTCCGATCATGGCTATCACATGGGTGAGCACGGACACTACCAGAAGAATACCCTTTTCGAAAACGCGGATCGCGTCCCCCTGATAATCTCAGCCCCGGGAATGAAGGCGGCGGGCCAGCGCTCGCGTTCGTTCGTTGAGATGATCGATTTTTATCGGACATTAAGCGACCTGGCCGACTTGACTGACCCGCCTAACTATGTGCAAGGAGCGAGTTTGGCCCCGATTCTTGACAACGTATCCGAGACGGTGAGACCGAATGCTTTTACGCAGCTGATCAATGGCTATACGCTAAGGACGCGCGATTTCCGATTCACCCAATGGAAGACGAACGATCCCATGGACATTGAGCTTTATGATCGCCGCCAAGATCCGGAAGAGATGGTCAATCTCGCCCTGGATCCCGAGTACGCGGCTCAGTTGAGGCGATTGCAATCCCAGTTGGCCAAGCGTATTGCTGAGGCGACGAAGCATCCGGAAGGCTTGAAGTTCATTCCTCCAGAGCCGGGCGACCGAGGCGTTAGTAAGGTGGATACTTATTTTTAGAACGAGTTGTTTCTGCTAAGCTAGCTACCGAATCCGCCCTCAGGTCATCGGCGGCAGTGCAAGCTTCTACTTGGTTTAACAACCCGCCCGGCCATCGACAGTCTGAGGGTGGTGAGCGACGTCGAACCAAGGTCGGGTTCGACCCTCGAGGACATTGCGAAAAGGTGGAGCTCGACCTCCGGGCGAGCTTAAATTGAAGCCCGTATTCAGTCGCTGGGCAGATCGACCGTTTGCTGCGCGAAATCGTTCTGGACGTGGCGTCCGCCGAGCCTAAGACTTATGGATGTGCATCGCCGAAGCGCCATAAAGCAATCCTTCCTGCTAGCAGGGGGTGTGGTATTGATGCCGCGCTACATTCGAGAAGCGGCTGCCGACAACATTGCCGTCGGGGCGTTCGAGATCGAGGAGAGAGAACAGGCCCTCCTTTCGGAAGTTGTGGAGGCGCTAATCCCTAAAACGGATACGAAAGGAGCCAAAGAAATCGGGGTACACCTTTTTGTCCTGAAAATGCTGGACGATTGCCACAGCGAGTCGGAGCAGCAGTCGTTCGCTAAGGGCTTGGGTCAATTGGAGGCGTTTTCCCGGAATCGGTTTGGCCTGTCATTCATGGAAAGCGATCGCTCCAGCCGCGAGGATGTTATCGCTGAGATAAGCGAGGGCAGAGAAGCTTCGAGCGATCTTAAGCAGTTTCTTAGGCTCGTGAAGCGCCGGGCAATTCAGGGGTATTTGGAATCTGAATATGTGATGACGCATGTGATTCCGCATAAAATGATCCCGGATCCCTACGACGGTTTCTATCCAGCCAAGAACTTCAGGAGCTGACGAGCATGGCCAACATCAGTATCGACGGTCGAAAGACGCGGACCTACGACGCCATCGTGGTGGGTTCGGGGATTTCTGGAGGTTGGGCTGCCAAGGAGCTAACCGAGGCTGGCTTGAAAACGCTGGTCCTGGAAAGGGGTCGCGACGTGAAACACCTGGTCGATTATCCAACGGCCAACAAGATGCCCTTCGAGTTTCCGCACCGGGGCGAAATCCCCAGGGAGAAACGGGAAGCGAACCCAATTTTGAGTCGGGCTGGGGCTTGGGGAGAGGATTCCGACCATTTTTTTGTCAAAGACGATGAGCATCCCTACGTTCAGAAAAAGCCCTTCGGCTGGATTCGCGGGTATCAAGTAGGGGGACGGTCATTGCTCTGGGCCCGGCAAACGCAGCGGTGGAGCGACTATGACTTCGAGGGGCCTGCCAGAGATGGTTTCGCAGTCGATTGGCCAATTCGGTATCGGGATATCGCCCCTTGGTACAGCCATGTAGAGAAGTTCGCCGGAATTTCCGGGAACAAAGATGGCCTGCCTGCCTTGCCCGATGGGGAGTTCCTGCCACCCAATCCGTTGAACGCGGTAGAGAAGCATTTCGCAAGGGTGGTCGAGGAAAAATTCGAAAATCGCCATTTGATCGCGGCCCGCTTTGCCAATTTGACCAAGGCGGGTCCTGAGCAGCGTGCCCAGGGGCGTACCCGGTGCTTGAGTCGCCGGCTATGCCGCAGAGGTTGTCCCTTTGGCGGGTATTTCAGTAGCAATTCATCCACATTGCCTTGGGCCGAACGAACGGGGAACTTGGAATTGCGTCCCCACTCGGTTGTCCACTCGATCCTCTACGATGAAAAGAAGGGAAAAGCCAGCGGCGTGCGTGTCATCGATTCGAATACGAAAGAGTCGACTGAGTACTACTCGCGTATCGTCTTTCTCAATGCTTCCGCCCTCAATACCAATTTGATCCTGCTGAACTCCAAGTCGTCTCGCTTTCCGGAGGGGCTGGGCAATGACAACGGCTTGTTAGGGAAATACATCGCGTTCCATAACTACAATACCGGGATTCGAGCGGACTTCGATGGCCTGAAAGAGTTCGCCACCTTCGGGCAACGTCCGGGGTCGGCTTACATGCCTCGCTTTCGCAATCTCTTCCGGCAAGAAACCGACTTTCTACGCGGCTACGCAACCGGCTTTGCCGCTGGACGTAGGCTGAATCGCGATACATCGGGTCAGGGCGAAGAGCTTAAAGAGGCTTTGCGAAACCCGAAACTGGGCAACTGGTACGTGAGCTCCCATATGATGGGAGAGACCTTGCCCAAGGAGAGCAATTCGGTTCGACTTCATCGAACGAAGACGGACGAATGGGGGATTCCGTTACTGGAGGTCGATATCGACTATGACGACAACGATCGCAAAATGGAATTGGACGCCTTGGAACAGCTTTCGGAAATGTATGAAGCTGCTGGATTTAAGAACATCCGCGCAAGGCATGAGCGAAAAGCGCCTGGCCTTGATATTCATGAGATGGGAGGTGTTCGCATGGGCAGGGATCCGAAGACTTCGCTTCTCAACAAGTGGAACCAATTGCATGCTTGTAAAAACGTTTTCGTGACCGACGGCGCCTGCATGACTTCTACGTCGACGCAAAACCCCTCGCTCACCTACATGGCTATCACGGCTCGAGCGGCTGACTCGGCGGTGGAGGAATTGGGCAAAGGAAATCTGTGAGGCATTTGGTATAAGGTAGCGGCTGAACTCCGAGCGGCCGCTACCAGAAACGGGAACGTCAACCATTATCCCAGTACCGCTGCATCTCGTAGTAGAGGAAAGAGGCGGTCCAGGTGATTAGCACCAGACCGGTCAGCGACTCGATCCCAGTCATGTATCGGAGGAGTCCGATAGGCTCGATATCCCCGTAACCAACGGTAGAATACGTGGTGAAGGAAAAGTAGACGCAATCGAGGAGCGTTCCTTCTGAGTTTCCCTGTAGGCTCCCCCATCCTTCGGCGTGGTGCATGAAGTAGTAGGCGTAGGCGAATACCCAAACTTCGACGGCATGGGCGATCAAAGCCCCGGCTACGCCGAGCACGATCCGAAGACGGTGCTTAATGCGCAGTGCGGGAATTATCGTTGAAAGCCGATAGAGAAATTCGTAGTGAATTACTACGCACAGGGCGACGACGAGCGTGTTGATGAGGACTGCGGCAAACATTCGATTGGTTTGATCGATGGAGTCGAGGATCGCGCTGACGCAGTCTACCAGCCTTTAGGGAGCAGTCTGCTACCGCGAGGCGAACCGGGAATCTTCCCTATTGCCGGCGCTTAGCACGTAGGCGGTGAGATCAAGAATGTCGTCTTTGGTTAGCAAGTTCAGCAAGCCAGGAGGCATTGGTGAAACGGTGGAAGTTCCCATTTTCGCCACTTTCTTGCGATCGATCGAGACACGCTGATTTGGATCGTAGAGGTCCGTGTTTAAAGTGACCGTATCCCTATTGAGATTGACGACGTTGCCATAGTGCTTGGCTCCGTCGAGCATAGTGACTTCCAGAGGCACGAACTGCTCGTTGATGGCCCGGCTGGGATTGATGATTTGGTCGATAAAGTCTTCTGGAGAGTATCGTCCCCCTGCTCCGGTCAAGTCGGGTCCAGTAGAGCCGCCCTCGTTCTGGAAGCGATGGCAGGCGTAGCAAGCGGCAGCGGCAAACATGGCTCGACCGTTGTCGAAATCGCGGTTTTCCACGCTTTCGCTCAAGTAGGGCGCGATATCCTCCATGGTCCAGTTCTTGACGAACGAACGTCCTTTCATGGCTGCCGCGGTCAGAGCTTCTATGGGCGACTTTTTCTCCGGCTTGCGAGCAAGAACTTCGGCCAGATCCTTCCGCTCTTTGTCGGTGAGCGTATCCATGGCTTCTTTACGTATATTTTCGACAAAAATCTCGAAGGAACGTCCGCCCCGGTAGTTGGCTGCATTGAGAAACCACTCGATATAGTCGGTCCGCAGTTCATTGGTCCATCCAGTGGTTAGCATGCGCAGGGAGCGAGCGTACTCCAGTTGCTCCTCTTGTGTGGGAGCTTTTTTGAGGAGGGCAATCGCCTTTTTAGCAACCGTTGGCGACTGCAGGTAGACAAGAGTCTCGCAAAGAACCTGGTTCATTTCCAAGGCGCTGGCAGGAAAGTGGGCATCGAGCTGCACGGTGACTTTCATAGCCAACGCTGGCTTGGGTCGTCCGAAACGATTGAATACGACTTGGTAGGTCCGGACCAGCCCGCGCCGATCGGTTTCGCTAAGCTTGTCGAAATCGATGTTGAGAAGAGCGTTTATGATATCTTCGCCCAGCATTTTATTGACGGGAGGATCGCTATTCTGACGGTGGAAAGGATCGATGCCTTCGACTCGAGCCAGGGCGAGGAGGGCGGGTATTTGCCGACTTGCCGAACGTTCTTTAAGGGCTCGGTTGGCCCAGGTCTTTGAGGGCTGGCTTTCGATAGCGATCCGGGCGGCCGAGCGCATGAAGGGGTCCTCGTGATCGAGGTAGCGCCAGGCTTTTTTAACGGCGTTCGCGTCCTCAACGCCATGATACTGTTCCAGGCTTTTGCGCAAATTGCGGGCTCGCTGACCGGAAGTCTTCGCGTTCACGGGCGACGTATCCTCGTCGCCGACATAAGTGACGCGGTACAAGCCCGACTGCACGCGTCTGCCTCCTATGGTGAAATACATGGCTCCATCGTCCGGATTGATGACCACATCAGTCACTGGTAGTGGCGCTCCCGAAAGGAAGAGTTCGAATTCCCCAGTGTAGCTAGATCCGTCTGGTTCGAGGTGGACCGCGTAAACTTTGCCCCAACTCCAATCCAGTATGAAAAAGGCCTTTTGGTACTTGGCCGGAAATCGGGCTCCGTAGCCGAAAGCGACACCTGTCGGAGAGCCGGGACCGATGTTCACTGTGGCCGGAACGCTATCGATGTACCACTCGGGCCATTTGCCAGTGCCGTTGCGCCAGCCATAGTCCGAGCCACTGACGACGTGGTTCACGCGAGTGGGGCGGTACCAGGGAGTATTGAAATCCCATTCCATATCGGCGTCGTAGGTGAATAGCTCGCCATCGGCGTTGAAGTCGGCATCGAAAATATTGCGATAGCCGTGCGAGTAGATTTCAAATTCCTTTCCGTCGGGAGAGACCTCGTAGATGATTCCGGCAGGGGCAAGGCGATCCCGATTGTGGCCTCGCCCGTCAGGCATGCGTGGGAGCAGGTGGTCCTCTCCCCAGTTAGTGTTGACGCGAGAGGAGCTCCACTCAGTGGGTTCCGTATTGTTGCCAGTGATCAGGAATATCGATTCTCCGTCTGGCGCGAGCCGAACCGCGTGTACGCCATGGTCGCCGCGGGCGGAAATTTGCCGGAGCAATTCGACTTTGTCTAGCGTATCGTCGCCGTCCGAGTCGGTGACTCTATACAACCCCGATTTCTCCCCATCTTCGTAGTTGTTGACCCCGACGTAGAGGGCGTCGAAAGCCCAGAGCAAGCCGTTACCGGCAATGATATCGGCTGGCGCTTTTTCGATATCATTGGGATCCAAGACCTGTCCTGGCGCGGGAGCGGGGAAACGGAAGAGCCCGCCAAATTGATCGCTAGCGATGATACGCCCTTTGTCATCCAGGCAAATATTGACCCAGGACCCTTGAGTTTCTTGCGGAACGGAGTAGAGCAATTCGACTTTGAAACCATCTGTGACGGTGATCCGCTCGCGTGGAGTGGCTCGGTTTTCGTTTACCGAGACTCCCTCTTCAAAGTAGGCGGCCTCCAGCGCTTGTTGGGCAGCGTTGCCGCTCAGGCGTTTCAGTTGGACATCTCTCACGCGGGCTATCATCGGCGGTCCTCGGTGTAGTTGGATGCCTATCTTCCCCTCGCGTGGCACGCCGGGAAAGCGATCGGTCACATCGATGGTGACGATTCCATTGACCTTATGGATAACGCGATCCCCGACTGCGATGACCTCATACTCGTTCCAGCCTTGCAAAGAAATCTCCGGAGTCATTCCGAGGTCGCCCGTGATTTCCGGCTTAGATTTGCCATTTTCATCAACCGCGTCGGTGACGAGCGCTTTCTGTCCTCGTGTGGCGACGATGCCCCGGCCGGTTTTCTCGCTGTAGTACATGCCAAGGTACTCCGGTCTGGGATGGATGTCTAATTGATTCCCGGACAAGCCGAATGGAGCATCCTCAATTGTCTGAGCGCGATACATGATGCCCGAGTTGTTCTCGCCCGAAAGCCGGAGGGTCATCTTCAGGTGGAAATCGCCCACATCGTCTCCTTGCCAAACGAGAAAAGTGTTGGCCTCTAGTGTGACCCCGTGAGTGGAGCCTACGATGGCCCCGTTTTCGACTTTCCAAAGATCGCCCCGGCCTTCCCATCCAGAAAGATCCTTCCCGTTGAATAGGGATTCAAATCCGGTTTGGGCGGATGCGCTGGCGGCGAGCGAAAGGAGACAAATGCCGATTCCAATCGATATTGCGCGGCGGCGAGTAGATTTTTTCCGTTCTTTGATCATGTTGTAGGGAAATGTATGGGATTGGGTCCTAGGAATTTTGGGGGCAATGGATTGTTCTGGAGATTGTGCTGTAATCAGAGCTGACGGCAAGAATCGATTGGGCGAGAACCCGCCGTCTCCATTCAGGCCAGTTTGGGAGTATTTAGCAGAATCGGCTGTTTAGCTAGGAAGATATTTACAAATTTTGGTAGAATTCCGGATGCGGCGTCGTCGCATAGGGTTTAATCTACTCGATCCCAGTTCTCCTTCTAGCTCGCTCCGCTTGAATCTGGACTTGGCCCACCCATTCATTCTTATTCGTAACTGTTGTATTATGAAAGCGCGTAGTTTATATCCTTCTTTGGTTTTAGTTATCCTAGCTGGCCTCGTGGCTTCCGAGCGGCCGAATATCGTCCTCATCATTTCCGACGACCAAGCTTGGACCGATTATGGCTTCATGGGGCACGAGCATATACAGACGCCGCGTCTGGACCGACTGGCCGCGGAAAGCGCGACGTTCAAACGAGGCTATGTCCCCACTGCCCTTTGTCGGCCCTCATTGATGACCTTGGCTACAGGATTGTACACACATCAGAATCGAACTTCCGGTAATGATCCTGCTGATACGGAGCAGAATGCTGCCTATGCCAAAGCAACCGGAAAAACGGCGAAAGAGTTGCTGGTTTCCCATATTGACGAGTTGCCGACCTTACCGCGGTTGCTGGGAGAAGCGGGATACCTCAGCCATCAAAGCGGTAAATGGTGGGAAGGTTCGTATCAGCGTGGCGGATTCACTCATGGGATGACGCGCGGGTACCCTGAACCAGGGGGACGGCATGGAGACGATGGTTTGAAAATAGGGCGAGAAGGATTGGACCCGATATTCGATTTTGTCGACGAGGCCCAGAAACAATATAAGCCCTTCTTCGTTTGGTACGCCCCCTTTTTGCCGCATACCCCTCACACGCCGCCGGATCGCTTGTTCAATAAATACAAGGATCTCGTGGAAAGCGAATTTGTAGCCAAGTACTACGCGATGTGCGAGTGGTTTGACGAGACTTGTGGGCAACTGCTAGACGGTCTGGAAGAACGAGGCGTTCGGGAAAACACATTGGTGATTTACGTCACGGATAATGGGTGGATTCAGCAAAAGGATCGCAATGGCTATGCCCGTCATTCAAAGCGAAGCCCCTATGAGGCGGGTACGCGAACCCCAATCATGTTTTCCTGGCCGGGAAAAATCGCGCCGACAGATCGTCATGAGCTTTGTAGCAGTATCGATATTGTACCGACGATTTTGGCGGCGGCAAAAATATCGGGACCTAGGAATTTGCCCGGGCTCGATCTTGTGCCAGCCCTGACAAGCGATAAGCGAATCCGAAGAGACACGCTTTTTGGAGAAGCCTTTGCCCATGACATCGCGGACATCCACAAACCTGAAGCTTCATTGCTCTATCGATGGGTCATCGAAGATGAGTGGAAACTGCTCTTAAGCTATGACGGGCGTCCCGGCAAAATGAGGTACCCCCCAGATGAAACGTCCCCGCTGCTTTTCAATCTCAAAGCAGATCCTCACGAGCGAAACGATCTGGCGGCATCGAACCAGCGCATCGTCAAACGCCTGGCCCGGAAAATAGACCGCTGGTGGCCCGTGGAAGAGCGAACCGTCAAAGGGCTCAATTGAAGTTGGGGATATCTACTCCAAGGCCCCCACTGAGAGCGTGTTGAATAAACGGATGAAATCGAATCTTTCGGTGTAGGGTCGCCGCTTGCGGCGACCCTACAATTTTCTCAACTATTCAACACGCTCTGGGAAAAAATCGCCTTGTTCCCTCCGCTAACCATAAACTTTTGATTGGCGAGAGGCACGAGGATTGTTAATCATCGATGTTGAATGACCAGCTCCCTGCCCAAGTGTATCCAGATTTTCGCATTGTTGTCACTGACTTTGCTTTGCTTGGGATGTGGTGGATCATCGGGTAGTGATGCCTCCAAGACCGCAATCGATCTAGAGCGAGGAAAATCCTTGGCCTATCGGCATTGCATTGCCTGTCATCAGGTTCCGGAACCGGAATTGCTGACCCAGCGCAGTTGGGAGTACGCTCTGACCTACATGGGTTTCTTTTTGGGGGTTGTGGATTATCAATCTATGGAAGGTGTCGAAGCGTTCGCCTGGGACAGCATTCACTTGCGAGAAGAATTCGTTCGGGAAGCAGGAATGATCCCGGATGAACCTCTGATATCGGAGGAGGATTGGAAGCAATTGAGGGACTATTACGTGGCGAACGCTCCGGAGAAGGCGTTGCCTCAGTCAGACAAGCCAAGGATCTCCGTAAAACTAGATTTGTTTCAAGTCGCTAAAACGCAATACCGTATGGATTCGGCCATTACGTCGATGGTCTATATCGATGAAACGAATGGGCTGCTTTACATACACGATAGCGGGGCTGAACGCCTCACGGTCCTCGATCGCAGTTTCAATTTCCACGATGCTCATCCATCGCCAGGGGTTGCTTTAGTGGAAGCCCGAAGCGATAGCGATTCGCTCTACCTGCTTTCCATTGGGGATCTCTTTGCCTCTAATATTGGCGGCAAGTTTGGGGAGTTGCAGAGAACGCGAGTGCTATCGGGCGTTTTCATGGGACTGGAGATTCTGGTCAAAGGACTTCATCGCCCTGCGGATTTCGATTTGGCGGACCTGGACAACGATGGGTCCGATGAGTTTTTGGTGAGCAATTTTGGAGACTACACTGGAAATTTTTCCGTGTACCGAAAAAATGATGCCACTGGAGAGTTCTCGGATTCGCCGATCGTCCTCAGCGAACAGCCGGGAATCGTGAAAGGAGAGGCCTATGATTTCAACAGCGATGGCTATAGGGACATTCTGGTCATGGCCAGCGCGGCTCGGGAAAACGTGAGCCTCTTTCTAAACAACGGAAAGGGCGGTTTCCATCAAGAGGTACTATGGGAAAAGCATCCATCATTTGGTTACATCGGTTTCGAGCTACGCGATTTCAATGGTGATGGAGCCATGGATATCCTAACCTTGAATGGGGATAATGGAGATTCGGACCCCTTCAATACCTTAAAGCGGGATCATGGAATTCGCATCTATTTGAACCGGGGTGGCCTCAGTTTCGAGGAAGCTTACTTTTATCCGATGTATGGAGTATATGGGGCGGAAGTTGCCGACTTCGATCAAGATGGCGATCTGGACATAGCGGCTATCGCTTACCATCCCGATTTCGACGCAGAGAATCCAGAGAATTTCGTTTTCCTGGAACAAACGTCCTCTCTCGTATTCAGTCCCAGCACCCATCCCGCAACATTCGATGGCCGATGGCTTTCGATGGACTCTGGAGATGCCGATGGAGACGGGGATGTGGATATTGTACTAGGGGCGGCTTATGTCCCTGTTGGCATGCGGGACCGACATATGGATAGATTCGAAAAGCTCGTTCAAGAGGCTCCGCCAATCCTCGTGCTGGAAAATACCCTAAACTAGATAGAAACCTGTTGATCGGAGCGATCATCCTGCTTCCGCTTAGCGGAATTCGATTTCGAGGAAATCACTGTTGGGAACTGCTTTTTGGATAGTCGCTGTCGCGAAATGACGCTTCGCGTATCCAGGAACCAAAAACGCCAGACGAGATTTGAATGCTTTACGCGTCCAGGAGCCACTTCGCCTCATCCGAAATTCGATCTAGCGTCTCTTGGCGGATCCAGTCTTTTTGCGACGTTTGCTGGATTTGATCACGCCCGCAAAAGTAGCTATGTATAGCTCGGCGAGGTTGTTCAGTGTGATTAATCGTTCCGCCATGCCAACAGTGGGAATTGAATACAACTACTGTTCCAGCTTCCGCTTCGATAAGCGTTTGATCGGGGTGAATCTTCCATGGATCGTCCATCGATTCTTCGGGCATCTTGCCGCAGAGATGAGTGCCTGGTACAACGCGAGTGGCGCCATTGGCGGCTGTGAATTCGTCAATCAGCCAAATCGAATTGCAGACGCGATATTGCCCGGGTTCTACTGCCTCGGGCCAATCGGCATGCAGTTTTTGTAATCCTTGCCCAGGCTTGGCAGAGCGGAAGTTAAGCGAGGAAAGTTTGAGATCGTCCCCCAAAACGTGGCGAATGGCGGAGAGCAATTTCGGATGGGTGTAGAGAATATCGAATACACCTCCCTTGTTGACCAGATTCGCCAAGCGATCGGCTCCGGCTTCCTTGGGATGCTTGATTCGGTTGGAGGAAAACAGTTCATGACCCGCTTGATCGCCCTCTTCTTCAAGTATCGCTTGCAGGCGATTGCGTATAGATTCCAGTTCGCTATCGTTTAGCAGTTTTCCGAGCGAGGCATATCCAAGGGTATCGAGCGATTCCTTTTCTTTGGTGGAGAGAAGTGAATCGCTAACGCCAAGGGTATTGAGCGGGTTGAGCATTCTAGGTTACAATCCGGGAAAACGACGTCAATTCTCTGCCTCTTCAAAGGCTCCGGTCGTCTCGCGGATCCCTGTAGCGTGCTCACGAGCGGTTACAAGATGCTTTTTCAGCGTCGCGGAAGCGTCGGTCGATTCAGGTGGTCTTTTCATGTGTTGAAAGTGGCCATGCCTATCTTCCCCGCGGGCTAGTATGACTGGTTGCTGGAATCCGCTTTGGCTAACTGATGGAGTGATGTAGCGGGCGACGAAACCGATGCGGGGCGTATCGCTCGAGTTTGCTTTCGATCCATGGACAATGTTCACGTGGTGAAGAGACAGTTGTCCGGGCGCCAGGACGACATCGGTAGCCTCTTCTTCGGCGACCTCGACGGCGATCTCCTGCCCGCGGCTGAGAAGGTTGTCCTCCGCGTAGGTTTCGGTATGTGGCTGAATGGCTAGTTTGTGGGACTCCTTAACGACCCTCATGCAGCCGTTTTCTGTCGAGCTTTCCGTTAGAGCTATCCATGCAGTGGTTACTTTCCCAGAATCAAGGCCCCAGTAGGTGGCGTCCTGATGCCAAGATATAAATCCTGGATCATGTGGTTGCTTGGCGAATACACTAGTAGCCCACAAAAGTATATTGGGACCGAGCACGGACTCCACTGCGTCCAATACATTGGGATGCGTTACCAAGTCATAAGCCCAACGGTAATTGAGAAAAAGCTGATGAAGCTCCTCGGTTTTCGGCCTGCGTCCTAGGTTTGATTCGATTTGCTCGAGCCCAGTTCGCGTCCGAGCTACCTCGGATGGGCACAGAACGTCTATCGGGAAGAGGATGCCGTCCCTTTCGTAGGAAAGCCTTTTATCGGAAGAAAGTTTAGGAGACATTGGGCTATGTTGAAGGTCGTATATATCTGTGGGACAGTATTTCCATCGGTAATCGAAGTATAGGTTCTAGTCAAGAAGCCAGATGTTTGCCCTTGAACGTCAGGGCCAATCCGGACAGTTGACCTGCATGAAAGGATGGGGATTATTAGCCTTCTATGCTTTCCCGCCCCAGTCGACACCCCCTCCCGCTGCTCCTTTTTGCGGTAATCGCGCTGGTCTGCCCGCTCAAGGCGGAAACCTATACCTTGAAGCTAGGGCACGTTCAGTCGTCGGAAGAGCCCATTCATAAATCGTTTCTTCGCTTCGCCAAAGGCGTGGAGGATCGGAGCGAGGGAAGGGTCTTGGTCCATGTCTATGAGGCTTCGGCTTTGGGGACGAATAAGGAAGTGTACGAGTTGGCCCGGCTGGGGGCCTCGGTAATCGCCAATGTGGATTCAGGGTATCTATCCGATTACCTGCCCGACGTGGGTATTTTGACTGGGCCTTATCTGCTTCAGGATATCAATGATTACAAGAAGGTGGTCGAGTCCGCATGGTATCGGGAGCAAATGGACAATTTGTACGAGAAGGGTTTCAAAGTCATCGCTTTGAATGGCTATTTTGGAGCTCGCCACATCATATCCGCTAAACCCATACGAAATGTGGATGACTTCGCTGGTTTGCAGATTCGGATTCCACCCAATATCATTTGGGTTCAGACTTTCAGATCCCTAGGCGCAAATCCGACGACCCTAGCCTGGTCCGAGGTTTACAGCGGATTGGCTCAGGGAGTCGTTGATGCTGCTGAAGCGCCACTCGGATCTATCATCGGATCGCGGCTCTACGAACATCAGAAGGTTCTCTCGACGACTGGGCATTTTAGGCCCTTCGTTGGTATGGTGATGGGAAGGCGTTATTGGGAGAAACTGCCCGAAGATATCCGATCCATCCTCTTGGAGGAAGGCGAGTCTTGGGGGGATGTTCTCACCGGCCTGACCGTTTCCGCTGAACAGAGCCAGCGATATTTTATCGAGTCTCAGGGTGTGCGGATCGCCGAGGATATAGATTATGCTTCGCTGCGAGAGGCCACTAGATCGGTTTATTCAGCCAATCCCGATTGGAGTCCTGGGCTCTACGAAAAAATACAGGGGATTCTTGAACAATGAGATCCAAGCTGAATCGATGAAAAAGTCCGTTGAGAGCGTGTTCAGAAATTTGGATACATTGGGATCTTGTTTTGCCCTAGTGGTGGTGATTCTCAGTGTCACCTACGGCGTTATTATGCGATACTTGTTTGGAGTCGCTCCGATTTGGACTAGCGAGCTGTCGGCGATCGCTTTTACTTGGCTCGTTTTTCTCGGAGCAAGCGCGGCCTACAAGCGGAAAATGCATATCGGCATTGATTTGCTGACTAAACGGCTTTCGGGAAGGGCCCAATGGCTGGTTGATCTAGTCGTTCAGCTGATTTTGCTAATCTTTTTTGGATACATGATTGTTTATGGGATCCTGTTCTCTATCGAATCCTATGCCCAGCCGACTTCCATAATGAGGCTTCCAAACACCTGCTTCTATCTGGCTGTACCGGTAAGCTTCGCTTTGATGTTCCTCAACCAGCTATCCAGCCTGAAAGCCCGTTTCATAGATCGGCCGAAAGCATCGTAGAGAAGTCATGGAGTACTTGCCTATTCTGCTTCTATTTCTCTTTTTCGCCATCAACGTGCCGGTGGGATACGCCATAGCGATTAGCTCTCTGGTATATTTCCTCTACACCTCAGGCTTACCGCCGGCTGTCTTCGTCCAGAAACTGGTAACCTCTACCCATTCCTTCCCTCTTTTAGCAGTTCCCTTTTTCATTACCGCCGGCGTGGTTATGAATCACGGGGGGATAACTAAGCGTCTGATGGCTTTGGCCGACGCCCTGACGGGACATTTGAGAGGCGGGTTGGGTCATGTTAACATTGTTTTGTCAACTTTGATGGGCGGGTTGTCCGGTTCTGCCAACGCGGACGCTGCCATGCAGAGCAAGGTGCTGGTGCCCGAGATGAGCAAGCGAGGTTATAGCAAGGAATTTGCCGCGGCCGTGACGGCAAGCTCATCGGTTATTGCCCCTATCATTCCTCCGGGAATTGGCCTCATCCTTTACGCCTATTTGGCCAACGAGTCAGTCGGCCGGCTTTTCCTGGCCGGTATCATTCCCGGAATCCTGCTATGCTTTGGGCTCATGGCTGTCGTCGGTGTCATTTCCCGTAAACGGGGCTACCGGTCGAATAGAGAACGGAAGGCTAGTTGGAGTGAAGCGGGTACGGCCCTGAGAAGATCAGCCTGGGCTCTAGTCATTCCAGTCGGAATCATTAGCGGCATTCGTTTCGGTTTATTTACTCCTACCGAGGCGGGCGCGTTAGCGGTCGTTTACTCCGTTCTTGTCGGACTGTTCGCCTATGGCGATCTCAAGGTATCCAGCTTCCCGCAGATATTGGTAGAGTCGGTTCTGAGCACGTCCGTTGTCATGCTCATTATCTGCTCCTCGAAAGCATTTGGTTTTTACATGACCTGGGAACGGCTTCCCATGAGCTTTTCAGTATTCATTGTGGAGCTGACGTCGAATCCCTACGCGCTGCTCTTGCTTATCAATATACTCCTTCTCATAGTCGGCATGTTTGTGGAAGGGAGCGCTGCCTTGATCCTACTAACGCCGTTGCTTGCTCCGGTAGCCAAATTGCTAGGGATCGACCTCGTTCATCTGGGTATCGTGATGGTCCTCAATCTTACCATTGCCGGAGTCACTCCACCGCTGGGTACCCTGATGTTCACTACTTGCTCGATTAGCGGAGTCGGTATCCGGAATTTCACGAAAGAGGTGATCCCCTTTCTGGCGGTCATGGTAGTAGTTCTACTTCTAATTACCTTTATTCCCTGGCTCGCCGTCGCATTGCCAAATTTGCTGATGCAGTAGCGCTTACGAATAGTACCCGACCAACTCAGAAGGCACTAGCAACCCTACGATAAGATCTCCTTGATCACTCTTCCATGCACGTCGGTCAGCCGGTATTGGCGGCCTTGAAACTTGTAGGTGAGAGCCTCGTGGTCGATGCCGAGTTGCTGGAGGATGGTGGCTTGTATATCGTGAATATGTACGCCGCCCTCGGCGATATTGAATCCGAAGTCGTCGGAAGCGCCGTGGGTATGGCCCTTCTTGATGCCGGCTCCGGCCATCCATAGGGAGAAAGTCTTCCCGTGGTGGTCGCGGCCGTAGGCGTCGGGTTTCGCATCTCCTTGACCGTAGACCGTTCTTCCGAATTCGCCTCCCCAGATGACCAGAGTGTCATCCAGTAAGCCTCGTTGTTTCAAATCTATTACGAGAGCTGCGCTGGCCTGATCCGTGTCCCGCGTGGAAACCGGCAGACGCTTGTGCAAGCTTCCATGGTGGTCCCAACCGCGATGGTAGAGTTGCACAAAACGCACGCCGCGCTCGCTGAGTCGTCGGGCCATGAGACAGTTGGCCGCGAAGGTGCCGGGTGTTTTAGCATCGTCGCCATAAAGTTGGTACGTCGATTCGGGCTCGCCGCTTAGATCGGCGAGATCGGGAACGCTGGTTTGCATGCGGTAGGCCATCTCGTATTGGGCGATGCGCGACTCGATTTCCGGATCGCCTACGCGTTCTTCGTTGTGAGAATTGAGGGACTTAAGGCTATCGAGGAAGGCGCGCCGGCGTTTCATTCCGAAACCGGGAGGATTGCGGAGGTAAAGCACAGGGTCATCGCCGCCTCGGAATTGAACGCCTTGGTGCTTGCTGGAAAGGAATCCGGCCCCCCAGAGGCGAGAGAGGAGGCCTTGGCCAGCCGAGCCCTCGCTAGCGACGGAATTCATGACCACGAAGGAAGGCAGGTTGTTGTTTTCAGTGCCGAGTCCGTAGTCCACCCACGCGCCCATACTGGGCCGACCAGGCTGCTGACTTCCGGTCTGAAAGAAGGTTATGGCCGGGTCGTGATTGATTGCTTCGCTGTGGACCGTGCGGATGAGGCAGATCTCGTCGGCGATCCTTTTGGTCCAGGGTAGGAGTTCGCTCAGTTCCATCCCGCATTGCCCGGCCGGTTCGAAGGCGTACTTGCTAGGCACGACCACAAAGCGGTCTTGATTGGACACCATCCCGGTCACCCGCTGCCCCCCGAACACGGATTCCGGTACATCTTGACCGAAGCGGGAGGCGATTTGCGGTTTGGGGTCGAACAGATCCAGATGGGAGGGTCCTCCGGATTGGAAAAGGAAAATGACGCGCTTGGCCTTAGCTCCATGCTGGGAGGCGTAGGACAGCTTGGCGGCTCCGTATCCATTGTTCGCGAACATCGATCCCAGGGCCGCGGTTCCGACACCGTAGGCCATCTTGGTAAGAAAATCGCGGCGGGAGCTTGGCTGAGAGTAGTTATGGCAGTCGTGCATGGTTTAATTGATTCTTTGCGATGCCTGATGGTAGGGCTGCTTGTCCTCAAGCAGCCGAAAATGGATTGGGATATGCGGCTGCTTGAGGATAAGCAGCCCTACCTTTTGAATATCCGATATCAAAGTTTTGGCTCCAAGCATCTTTATCCCTTTGTTAACGATTCATCGAGGTTGAGGATTAGACTCATGATCGCGGTGTAGGCTGCCAGTCTCGTGGCCTCGTGCTCAGTGGATGGAGAGCGTCGACCTACGGTCAGATAGGCCTCGGCCTCCTCGGGAGAATTTTCAAAGGAAGTTTCCATTTCCTCCAAGGCGCTTAGCAGAGTATCCAGTTCTTGGGTGTCTGGAGCGCGTCCGGTTGTGTGCTGGAATGCTTGGACAAGTCTAGCAGTATCCGAGTCACTGCCGCTCTCGAGGATAGATTCCGCGAGGGCTCGCGCGGATTCCACGAATACCGGGGCATTCATGACGGCCAGGGCTTGGATGGGCGTATTGGTCCGAGAACGACGAACGGAACACACTTCTCGGTCCGGCGTATCGAAAGTGGTCATTAGTGGGTGCGGAACAGTGCGCTTCCAAAAGGTGTACAGACTGCGCCGATAAATATCGGAGCCCTCGCTTTCGATCCATTCCGTACTTGGGTAATTGGCCCCGACAACAGTGTTGTCGTAGAATCCTTCTGGCTGATAGGGGCGAACACTGGGGCCGCCAACCTGGTCATCGAGCAATCCTGATACATACAATGCCTGGTCGCGTATAGCCTCCGCAGGTAGGCGGAGGCGTGGTCCCCTGGCAAGCAATCGATTTTCCGGATCATTCTTCTGCAGTTCGGGTGAGATGGCTGAATCCTGGCGATAGGTCCTCGATAGGGTGATCAGCTTCAAGAGATCTTTAACGTTCCAACCCGATTCCTGAAAATCGACTGCCAGCCAATCGAGCAATTCGGGATGACTCGGGTACTCGGATTGGATGCCAAAGTCCTCGGAGGTTTTGGTAAGCCCGACACCGAAGAATTGTTGCCAGAAGCGATTGACAACGACGCGAGCAGTGAGAGGTTGATTTGGTTGGGTCAGCCATTGGGCCAATCCCAGACGGTTGAGGGGAGCTCCATCTGGCCATGGGGCAATCCAGTTCTCGGGAACTCCAGGGGTTACTTTTTCGCCTCGGGCATCGTATTGCCCGCGCGTTAAGACGTAGGTTTCTCGGCTTTCTTCCCGCTCCTGCATGATCATGGTGGTGGGAATCTCTCGCTCCAATTTCAGGAGCGCGGAGCTGGTCCGATCTCGAACCGACTGGAGACGCTGCCATTCTGTATCCGATCTTTGGGTTAAGGCGGCGGAAAGAATCCAGCTTTGCTCACGAGTGGTGAGGTCCTCCGTTTTTTGGAGGACCGAGCCGGTCCTCCCTACCTTATTGATGATATATGCGAGGGCTTGGTATTCGAAGAGGTTGCGAATCTCGTCTTGGCTTAGGGCTCTGTCGAACTGCTGGATCTCATCGAGCGAGCCATTGAAACGATTGCCGTCGGGAAATTTGTCTAAACCAATAAATGTTGGTCGATCCATTTTACTGGGAAAGTCTTGCATGCCATCGTGGCGGATAATCGTTCGAACTTCTTCTCCGTCGATGTGGATGCTGAAACGAGATGCGGGCGTGTAGGCGTTATCTTCCTCTTTTCTGCCGGAGAAGCTGATGGTAACATGCCGCCACTCGTCGGGTTGCAGAGAAGCCGACTTGGTCCGCAAGATGGCCGCATAGGCGGGGTAGCGTTTTGAGAAGGCGATCTCGATCTCCCCGTCGACAAGCCGGATATCCCATCCGTATCCATAATTCGAACTGCTGGGCTCGGCTTCAAATGAACTGTTAGACAGCAGAGGGACGCTGGTGGAATCGTTTTCGTCGGGACGCACCCAGAAATTCAGTGTAAACGCATGAGTCTTTTCTTCCAGCTTTATGGTATCCGCTTTGATCTCTCCGCTTGATTGATCCGCGGAAGAAAGGAAGGCATTATCAATGATCCCCTTAGCTGTAACGAAATCGTCACTACTTTCGAGTTCCAGTATTTCCGCGTCTGCCTTGTCGGTGAATCCGAGTTGCCAGACCGGCTCGGGAATGGTGTCGCTTCGGCTTTCGAGGCGTTTTGCCGCATCTTGAATTGTATCATTCGTTATCTCGCGACCGCTGAGATACCGCGTTTGGCTGGCATCGATGCCTTTCAGCGTGGTTTCTAGAGATTGCAATTGACGTTGCTGCTCACGGGTTGGTGATGAGATCATGGGTACGGCATTGGCGACCCGTCCATCCTCTCCGAATTCCGTGACGTTGTTGAAGAAGGCGAACAATCTGTAGTAGTCCTCTTGGGTCATGGGATCGTATTTGTGATCGTGACACCGAGCGCATTCAGCAGTCAGTCCCAGCCAGACCATGCTGACTGTCCGAACGCGATCAGCGACATATTCGACCAAGTATTCCTCCTCGATGATGCCGCCCTCGGAATTGATGCCATGGTTGCGATTGAATCCTGTGGCTATCAATTGCTCGAGAGAGGGATCGGGCAGCAGATCCCCGGCGAGCTGTTCCGTTATGAACTGATCGTAGGGCATGTTGGCGTTGAAGGCTTCGATTACCCAATCGCGCCACCGCCACATGCTTCGCGATGAGTCGTTGTTGAACCCGTGCGTATCGGCATAGCGCGAGGCGTCCAGCCAGTCGGCGGCCATGCGCTCCCCGAAGCGCGGCGATTCGAGAAGCCGGTCGACAGCTTTTTCGTAAGCTTCTACACCGTTTTGGGAAAGAGCTTCTTCAAAAGCATTCAGCTCCTCGATAGTCGGCGGCAGGCCGGTCAGATCGAAGCTTGCTCGTCGCAGCCATGTTCCCGGGGTTGCTTCAGGAGAGAAATCGAGGCCCTCTTCCTGGAGACGTTCGCCAATAAAATGGTCGATCGTGTTGGTCTTCGAAGTGTCGATGGCGGACTTTTCCGGAGGAAGGAAGGCCCAATGGGTGTCGTATTCTCCGCCTTGTTCAATCCAGCGTCGCAGCGTTTCCCGCTGTTCGTCGGTTAAGGTCCGATTCGAGTCGGGAGGAGGCATCTGCTCGTCCTCAAAGGCGCTCGTGATTCTCAGGTAGAGTTCGCTATCTTCTGGATCGCCCGGGACCAAGGCAGCGTAGCCCCCTAGATCTTGAGTCGCTCCATCCAGGGTGTCCAAGCGCAGATCGGCTTCTCGTTGGTCCGCATCCTGCCCGTGACAGTGAAAGCAGTTGTCGGACAGGATCGGGCGCACGTCCAAGTTGAACGAGAGCTTCGCGTCCTCCTGAGCCCAGCTCGACAGCGACAAGCTCATCCCAGCGAGCAGCAGAAGAGCGTTCGGAAAGGGTATATGGATGCTCAGTTTAAAGAGGCTTGTCATTCACAAAAAAGGAGTGTGGCAGAACTTAGAGATGGGTCGATCTTTTGGAAACAATTCGATTCAGGTGGGGGAGATTACACTCTGGTCGAGTTACCCAAACTGAGCCAGAGCTTTCGTTAGCCTGGACGTATTGAT
>CAYOLG010000050.1:0-29502 GCA_964404745.1 uncultured Opitutaceae bacterium | reverse complement strand
GCCGTGAACGGGGTCACCGCGGCCCCCAGCGCCAGTACCATCGCTGCACAGAAACTCACCCTGGGTCTTTGATTCATTGTCGACAAGAAATTCAACTATTCCATATAGATAAGAGACAGTAAATAATAAAGGTTGGTTTTGCACCATCAAGCAAGAAATTCCGTGGATTGGTGTGGACAAGAAGGCTCTATTTCGTCGATTAAGATCGACTGAGCACCCCAGATGGTGGCCGGTGTCTGAAAGAACTCAACGGTTCCCTTTTCTTAGTCTGGGAAGGGGAAGCCTACAAGGTCATCGAACGCGACTAGACTTGGGTTGTAGTGTCGGTGTTCTAGTCCCATGACCTCTAAGAGGGTATTGAGAAGATAGGTCTTGCCCGTGCCGGAAGGCCCTAAAAGCATAAGTGGGTCTTCGGCAATGAGGGCTGCGAAGGTTAGGAGTTCGACTTCATCGAAGCCATAGTCGCCACAGTGTGGCAGGTGGGGTTGTTTTAAAGTTAGTGATGTCATCGCCACGTCCTTTGTTGGCAATGCTCGGTTTAGCAGTATCGTTGATAGGAAATTCAAATGAAAACTTTTGCGTTAAATTTCTCCGCAATTTCACTTCGAACGAAGCGGCGATCCGTGCCTATGTTCGGCGACTCGCGCCCTCCCGGGCGGTTAGCTCCTTCCGGGAGAAGCCTCCAGTACAAATAGTACGCGTCCTCCTCCGGATTGTAGTTATGGCAGGGGTCCTTGAAAGTCTTGAGATCGGTGTGTCCCATCTGCTTCATAGTCCTACCCATTTCGCTGTATTGATGGTAGTGATACGTCCCGAAACTGTGCCTGAAGACGTCGCGCTTACATTTCACGCCAGCGGTATTCCTCAGTCTGTTGTACCTTCTGTCGAGCTTACGGAAGGCACAGATCGGGCCAACTCTCTCCTCATTGGGCACGGTCTCCAAACACTTGATAAGATTCGGCTCCATCTCCAGTAGCCTACCCTCCTTGAGCTTATCGCTTTCCGGTGGCACGTGTATGTACGGCTTCTTGTGCAATCCTGTGGGCGTCCGGATAATCTTATCCCAACCTTGAAGGCTCTTTGTCCCTATTCCCCACGTCCTTGTACTCTTCTGTTTGGATAAGCTGAATAATACGATTGAACTCTTCGATTCTTAGAACCTCTGTGCGCTTCTTGTTGTCCCTAAGATGTATTCCGTGGGTTGGATCATAGCCGATCATACCTCGGTCGTGCACGTACTTAAAGACCGGCTTAATGGTTCTTAAAGCCCTGTTCTAGTTCGATGCACTTGATGAGTAATGCTCGTTTAGAAAGTTCATGATCTGATCCTCTGTTATCAAATCAATCGCCACTGGACCGTAGTGATGCATGAAACCCCTTTTCCTGACTCTCTCGCTCTCATCTGAACTTGGGTGCGGCAAAGGGCCTTTCATGACCGCTACAGCTTCCTGCTCGTGATTGGTCGACCAGCCACGCCTGCTCTTCCTCGACTGCACTGAGCACTGATAAACTTCTTCAAAAGTGGAAGCGCATTCTTCTTGCTTCAAATGCTCCACGTATTGCCTAGCAGCGACTCGGAGGGTCAAATCATAATACCCAGACAAATCCGCTACCCTGAGTATCGCCAGAGCGGCTTTCGCATCGTTAGCCTCAGAGCTACTAAATCGAGTGCTTCCTGCTCCATGGTTTTATATATGCCCCCTGAGCCTTTTAGCGCGAACCAGAGCCTCTTGTTTCGAGGTGAACTCCGGTCTGCTTCTCTCCTCTATACTTGAGAGACTGGCAGGAAGTTCAACTGCCAGTTACCACTAGGCATTTTTTTTGGTTTCAGTTGAGGTCGCTTCGGCATTTACTGCCCGTATACTGCCTTAAGAACCAGCTATTTCATGACAAATCTGGATCCAATGGGTAACAATGGAAATCTAAATAATTCTGTAGATAATCGATTTTCAATAAAATGGCGGAGAAGGAGGGATTCGAACCCCCGGTAGAGTTACCCCTACAACTGATTTCGAGTCAGTCCCATTCGACCACTCTGGCACTTCTCCTTTATGGGAAGGTCGCATGAAAGCTACTCTACCCTGCATTGCAAGATCGATTGTTGGCCACCCGAAAGCGGCAATACTCAGCGCTTTCATCGATACATTACTAAGGAGACAGCGGGAGACGCTAGGGTATTTACGGGCAATCTAACGTACTCCAAAAGAAAAGCTTAAGAGCCGCTGAGGGCAGCCGTTTTCACGATTCTATTCTCTTATTTCGAAGATTCGTTTTTAGCTCTTTAGAAACCAAATTAGCCATGTTGGGAGTCGAGACGAAGGTCTCGATTCCCAGCGAAACAAAAAAGCGATCCGGTCATCCGGATCGCTTTTTCGCTAAATTTGCTTCGAGCGCTATCAACTACTCGCCATCGTCTTCCCCAATTTGGAAGCGGGCGAACCGATTGATTTTCATATTCTCTCCCAGCTTGGCAATCTGCTCATTGAGGACTTCCTGCACTGTCTTCTCGCCATCTTTAACGAATGGCTGGTCCAGCATACAGGCCGTCGAGTAATACTTGTTCAATTTGCCTTCTATGATTTTTTGTACTGCTGCAGGCGGTTTGCCTTCCGCCTGAGAAGCCGCGATTTCCCGCTCCTTCTCGAGCAGTTCCTCAGGCACTTCTTCTCGGCTGATACAGATCGGATTCACTGCCGCGACATGCAGACACAAGTCTTTGACAAACGCCTTGAAATCGTCCGTTTTGGCCACGAAATCAGTCTCGCAGTTGACTTCGATCAACACGCCTACTTTGCCACCCAAGTGAATGTAAGATTCGATGAGGCCTTCAGAGGTGGCCCGTCCCGCTTTCTTCGATGCGGAAGCAATTCCCTTTTTCCTCAGGATCGTAATCGCTTGCTCCAAATCGCCATCGGATTCGGTCAATGCCTTTTTACAATCCATGAGGCCCGCGCCCGTTTGGCCGCGCAACTCCGCTACTTGTTTCGCTGTAATGCTCATTTGATTGATAATCTTTCTAAAATTGAAAGTTTGGGAGACTAGGCCTCCTTCTTGTCCGCGTCTTCCGACTCGTCGGTAGCTTCTTCCGGAGCTTCTTCTGCGGCAGCCGCTTCCTCAGCATTCACGGGCTCTTCAGCTGCTTCCGTAGCTTCCGCTTTCGGCTCAGCTTCCGCTGCTGCCTCGGGCTTGGCCGGGGGAGCTGGGACAGGAGCTGGGGCTTCCGCTTCTGGTTCGCTAGCAGGTTCTTCGGCGGCGGCCCCTGCAGGTTCTTCTGCTTGTGGAGCTACGGTTGCCATTTCTTGAGCAGCAACGGCAGCAGCTGGCGTCTGAACACCAGCCTTCTCTTGTCTAGCTTGGCGCTGCGATAAGCCTGACTGAATGGCTTCCACTAAAACTTCCAAGATAATCCGAATCGATTTAACCGCATCGTCATTGGATGGTATTGGATAACCAACAACAGATGGGTCCGAGTTCGTGTCTACTAAAGCAGCGACAGGAATGCCGCAACGCTTAGCCTCGGCAACAGCGATATCCTCGTACTTGACGTCAACCACGATCATCGCGGCTGGAGGTTTCTCCATTTTGACGATTCCTTCGAAATTCCGATTCATCCGCTCCATTTCGCGGCGGATAGCGGACCCTTCCTTCTTGGGCAACTTGGCCAAGCTGCCGTCGACCTCCATCTTCTGGTACTTCTTGTACTTAGCAATGCTGGTCGAAATCGTTTGCCAGTTGGTTAGCATCCCTCCCAGCCAACGGCTGGCACAAAAGGGCATCCCGCAATCCGCTGCCGCTTCTCGGATTACTTCCTGAGCCTGGCGCTTCGTTCCAACGAGAAGGACCTCGCCACCCTTGGCGACGGTACCCTCAAGAAAATCGTAGGCCTTCTTCAAGCCATCGTAGCTCTTGGAGAGGTCGATAATCGAGATCCCTTGACGGTGATCAAAAACGAAGCTCTTGGACTTCGGGTTCCAACGTTTAACTTGATGCCCGAAATGGACACCCGCTTCCAACAGGTCGGTCAGTTCGATATTCATAATCGGTTCGTCAAAACGCCTCTAGGCGCAGGCAGGAATGAACTGCCTTGGACGATAATTAGTAGGTTCTTGTTTAGTGGTTCGGTTGTGAAAAAGCGACAAAGCTAGGCCCACCCCTCCCGTTGGCAAGCGGTAATTTGCCACAATTTCCCGAAATATGCAGGAAATGGCATTGACAAGGGAATTCGATTACCGCTTTCCTCCCCACTCTTCGTTTTCCAGAAACGAGTAGACTTTTTACAGGAATTGCAGGGTGGAGCAGTCTGGTAGCTCGTCAGGCTCATAACCTGAAGGTCCTCGGTTCAAATCCGAGCCCTGCACCCAACCGAGGCCCATTAGCGAAAGCTGGTGGGCCTCGTCCTTTCCCAACTCAATGCACTGGGCCTAAGCTATCCAGAATTCCGAGGAGCGATTCTATATCGGCATATCCGACGACGTAGAAAACCGGCTGGCCCCGCACAATGCAGGCGTCTCTAGATGGACGAGAGACAAGGGACCCTGGCGCCTCCGATGGACCAGCGAAGCCATGTCCATCACCGATGCGAGAAAGCTGGAGAATCTGCTCAAAAAACAGAAGGGAGGACAAGGTTTCTACAACTTGACCGGACTGAAGCGCCCTTCAGGCTCATAATCCCGAAATCGCTGGATCCTCGGCTCAAATCCGAGCCTTGCACCCAACCGAGGCCCGTTTGCGAAAGCTTATGGGCCTCGTCCATTTCCCAGCTCAGCAAACTTCGGGCAAACTCAAACGGTTGCGTCCACAACAGCTTGAAAAGAGCCACAGACGAACAATGCTAAACGGTTCCTCGACGATCCCCTTCCCTTTGTTGAATTATGACATCGCTTTTGACCTCGATCCTTTTCATTGCCCTAGCCGCCACCTTCCTAAGCGCCTCGCCCCCGAATATAGCGTTTATCATCGCCGATGATCTAGGGGTAGAAGACACCGGATTCATGGGCAATTCCGACGTTCGTACGCCAGCGCTCGACGAATTGGCCGCCCGATCGACCGTCTTCGAACGCCTCTACGTCGCCTCGCCCAGTTGCGCCCCATCTCGCGGAGCCATGCTTTCTGGATTGATGCCTTACCGAAATGGGGCCGAGCCCAATCACACTTACGTTCGCGACGATGTCAGGCAACTGCCCCACTACATGCGAGATCTCGGCTACGAAATCGCCGCTATTGGAAAAATCACTCATGGGGCCGACGAACGGGCTGGTTTCGACTACCACAGTCGCGATATCTCCCTAGAAAAAATTGGGATAGTAGCCGAGTACCTACGCCAGCGAAACAGCAAAAAGCCTCTGCTCCTCATGGTAGGAATCAAGGATCCTCATGTCCCCTGGCCCAATAAGCCTTTTCCCCACTATGATCCCAACTCGTTAACGATTCCCGCCAAATTGCTCGACACGCCCGACACTCGCCTCGAACTAGCCCGCTACTACACCGACGTCGAGCGCATGGATCAACAAGTAGCGGCAACACTCGAGGCGATTGATCGTCACCTAGGCCCCGATACGATTATCTTCTTTACCAGCGACCACGGAGCGCAACTGCCCTATGGCAAGTGGAACAACTACGAGTCGGGAGTAAGGGTACCCATGCTGGTTTCCTGGCCAGGTTTAGCCGAAGCAGGCCGGCGTAGCCGGGCCCTTGTCTCCTTCGTCGACATTCTCCCCACTTTGCTTGAAATCGCCGGAGGAACTCCGCCTGAATCCGGATATGGCCCCGGTCAAATTGATGGCCGATCGTTTCTTGGTTTGATCAAAGGCGAGTCCGAGATACACAGAGACTACGTATTCAGCACCAACTCATCAGCAGCCCACCACACCTATCCCCTTAGGTCCGTCTGCAACGACCGATTTCGCTATATTCGAAACGTTTATCCAGAGCTCAATTTCACCTGCCAGACCGACCACAATCCAACGGCTCAAAGCCACAATCTTTGGACCTCATGGATCTCGAGGGCCAAGGCAGATCCCAATGCGGCTCGAAAGGTTCGCGAATACCACCAAAGGCCCGCCGAGGAACTATACGATCTTCAAGCCGATCCCAACGAGCGACATAACCTGGCAGGCAATCCTGAATACGTTCAAACCCTGCGCACGCTAAGAGCTATTACTGATAATTGGATACGGCTAAGTGGGGACACTCTCGACAGGCATGGCGAACCGATGCGCATCCTTTACCCAATCGAGCCTTAACATCCACCATCCAATGATTTTTGGCAGCAGGCGATCTCACGCCTTCGCCCAAACCTAGCGAAACAGGATGGAAGGAACTTGGCAGCCACGAAGCATTTCCGTTGTCGAGCTTCCAATAATCAAACGACGGATACGATTGTGCCCGTAGGCCCCCATGAGCAAGAGGTCGATCTTCTGATCTTTTACGTAATCGATCACTTGGGGCGCCGTTTCCCCATGAAGCATCTGGCACTTTAGCGAGTCTACCGAGCCCTGCAATTCAGACTCCGCTGTTTGCAAGCGTTTGAGGCGATCTTCCTCTTTTTCATTCGGGCTCACTGTCACTACATGGACCTCAAGTCCCTTGAACAGCGGCGAACCTTTGACGAACTGCACCGCTTTCCGGCAACTTTCTGAATCGTCATAGGAAATCAGGGCTTTCTTTATCGGCTTAAACTCTCTCGATGCCACGAAACAGGGCTTGGTCGCAGCCCTGGCCACTCGCTCCATGGTTGATCCCAAATGCTCCGTCGCGAAATTGGCATTCTCTCCCCGCTTGCCCAGCAGAATCATATCCGCTTCCTCTTCCAGTTCCTTAAGGCTGTCTACCAGGAAACCGGTCTTATGGGTTTTCTTGATCGGTTGACTGTATCCATTCTCTTCAATCAATTTCACAGCCTGCCCCAAAGTAACCTCAGCCTTCTTTTTCTCTAATTCCTGAAGCTGGCCCATGACCGCCTGAAACGGCTGTAGCCCGAGACTTCCGCTCAAGTCGGCGACGAAAGGCACTTCGAACTGGCGAAGGTCCGTAACATAGACCACTTCTATCTCCACGTCGATACGGGAAGCGATCCAAGCCGCATAACGCGAACAGGAAATGCCGTATTGAGAGCCGTCGATACAAACAAGAAGCCGTTTCATAAATCTCTCTTTAGACTACCGTGTTCGCAGGAACAATCGCATTTTTTGTAACGCAAATAATCCCGTCGCGAACGAAGATGCCATCCTTTGAATAGCCATCCAGCTTTCCGTCCGGACTCAGCCTCACATTGTCCCCTATACGGGCCCCTTTGTCGATAATGGCATTCTTGATCTCGCAATTCATGCCGACACCAATATCGGGAATCCCCTTCTCCCGATTCTTCGCCCGATCAGCCGAGCTTTCGAATTTATCGGAACCCATCATGACCACGTTTTCTAAGCGAGCTCCCTCTCTCAAAGTCGACCGGATCCCGATCACGCAGCGTTTCAGATAGGAATCCGTGATGATACAGCCGTCACCAACAATTACATGGTTGATCGAGCAACGGTTGATCTTGCTGGCCGGGAGATAACGGGCTCTCGAATAAATCGGATTTCCTTGGGAAAAAAAGTTGAATTTCGGAACCGGGTCCGCCAGCTGCAAATTGGCTTCGAAAAACGCTTTCACCGTACCGATGTCTTCCCAGTACCCCTCAAATACGTAGGCATCCAATTTTCGGCTATTCAAGAGACCTGGTATAACTTCTTTACCAAAGTCCGTGGCGCTACTATTAAGAGCCTCTTCCATCGTCGCGCGGTTGAACACATAAATGCCCATCGAGGCTAAACAACGCTTTTCGCCATTAGCGTTTTTCTTTAGCTTGGACTGGATAGAATCTGAAATAGCTAAGCCATCGATGACTGCAGGATCGGTCGGCTTTTCCACAAACTCTTGTATCTGCAAGTCGTCCGCCACTCGCATCAAACCCAAACCCTCTACCTGCGAAACGGGAAACGGTATCGCCGAAACGGTAACATCCGCTTTCGATTCTTCATGCTGGGCGATGATTTTCCTGAAATCCATGCGATACAATTGATCGCCCGACAAAATCAAAACGTAATCGTAGTCTACGCCGGAAAAATGGTGAATATTTTGCCTGACCGCATCGGCCGTTCCCTGGTACCAACTATCGCCCTTCTCCGTCTGTTCTGCCGATAGGATGTCGACCCGGCCACCGTTGAAGGGATCGAATCGGTAGGTGTCTTGGATATGGCGGTGCAAAGAGGCCGTGTTGAATTGCGTGAGCAGGTAGATGCGATTGATTTCAGAATTCAGGCAGTTGCTGATCGGTATATCCACCAAGCGATACTTACCAGCTAGCGGCACGGCGGGCTTGCATCGTTCTTTCGTTAATGGATGAAGTCGCGTTCCACGGCCTCCACCCATCACTACGGCAATCACTTTTTTTTCCATCGAGTATCTTTGAGCTTCGCTCAACTAGACCAAAAAAAGCCAATATATCGAGAGAGACAACTTCAAAACCGTTACGGTTATGACAATTTTCTAGTCAACTTCGTGATAGCAAACGCCTTACGGATAAAACGCTATCTCCATGCGTCATCCCTGCGATTCGGGAGGCTCCCTGTATTAGATCTTCTGGATCTTCTGGTGCACAATCCGAGCCGCTTGTTTGACATTGTCCTTCGTAGACCGGGCTTGCAACCACTCGAGTTGAGTCGATAGGATCGCTTTGACGTTGGGTCTCAAATCCTCTTTCGTTCCACTAGTCTCGATTGGCTCTAGACCCGCAATTTTACGAATCCGATGAATATTGGAGAGCTGGAAGAGCATGAAATCCCGGATGTTAATCCTCCCGTCATCATCCCGAGGGCAACCCGCATCAACCGAGAGTTGAACCCATCCGCGCGAGCATTTTAGGCGCGTGGCCATTTCTTCGATAGACAAAGGAGTTTCTTCGGCAGAGGTCATCACGGTACCACCGCGCGAAAAGCCCCATTTGTAAAGCTTTCGTAAACAAGGATATTTCCTAAGCCAATCCCTTAGAGTAGAGACTCGAAAGAATCGAGATTCTCAAATAATCATGGCCGCGCCCATTGTTTCATTCGTGAAGGGGTCCACGAGAATGAATGAGCCCGTAGCGCGATTCATCTTGTAAGGATCGTAGCAAAGCGGAGCAGCCGTCCTCAGAGAAATACGCCCGATGTCATTGAGACGGAATTCAAGGTCATCCTCAATTTTGCGCAGCGTATTGATGTCCACCTTGTATTTAACATCGCGAATCACAGCCTTGGTTTCCCTTGTCGTATGCCTCAAGATGAATTTTCCCCGGCTGCTAAGCGGTTTTTCGCTAAACCAGCAAATCATCGCTTCGATGTCCTGGCCCACGGTCGGGGGATTGTTAGGCTTGGCAATCATGTCGCCCCGGCTTATGTCGATTTCTCGATCCAGCGTTATGGCCGCGCTGAGCGGAGCGAAGACTTCCTGCAACTCGCCATCCATAGTGTGCACAGCCTTGATGACCGCATTGAAACCGGATGGCTGGACAACTACTTCGTCGCCGGGCTTGAAAACGCCACCCGCAACTCGTCCTGCATAGCCACGAAAGTCGTGATGCTCGTCACTGTGGGGACGGATCACCCACTGCACAGGGAAACGGGCCGAAACATGATTTTCGTCGGATCCAATATAAACGGTCTCCAGGTGATACAATAGCGATGGCCCCTTGTACCAAGGCATATTCTCGGAGGGTTCCACGACGTTATCGCCCTTTAGAGCGCTAATCGGCACGAAAGTTACCTCCACAATGCTGTCCAGCCTGGATGCGAAGCGACGGAACTGATCCTTGATTTCCAGGAAACGGTCTTCGCTCCAATCGACCAAATCCATCTTATTAATGGCTATTACCACATGCTGGATACGCAAGAGATCGGCTATGAATGAATGTCGACAAGTCTGCTCGATCACTCCCTTGCGGGCATCGACCAAAATGATCGCCAAATTAGCCGTGGAGGCCCCCGTGACCATGTTTCGCGTGTACTGAATGTGGCCAGGCGTATCCGCGATGATGAATTTCCGTCGCGGCGTCGCGAAATATCGATAGGCAACATCAATGGTGATTCCCTGCTCCCGTTCAGCCCGAAGGCCATCTGTGAGCAAGGCCAGGTTCACGTTCTCGTCTCCCCTTTGCTCGCTCGTCTTTTCGATAGCCTCGAGCTGGTCTTCGAAAATCGCTTTCGAGTCGTACAGCAGTCGACCGATCAAGGTGGACTTCCCATCATCAACGGATCCCGCAGTTGTGAAACGCAGGAGGTCCATATCCAGATAACTTTGAGCGTTGTCTTTGTCCGTCATTGGCGAATCGATACGAGGTTAAAAATAGCCTTGCTTTTTGCGGTCTTCCATCGCGCTTTCGCTGCGCTTGTCATCCGCCCGATTGCCGCGCTCGGTTTCTCTCGCCGCGGCCACCTCCTCTATGATTTTCGACATGTCATCCGCATCGGACTCGACGGCTCCAGTGATCGTGGCATCTCCCATAGTGCGAAAGCGAATACGTTTCCGCTCTACGGTTTCCCCATCTCTTGGCTGAACGAATTCGGAAACGGCCAATATGGCGCCATTGCGGACAACCACATCTCTCTCGTGAGCGAAATAGAGGCTGGGAATCGGGATTTCCTCTGCCTTCATGTATTGCCAGACGTCCATCTCCGTCCAATTGCTCAACGGAAAGACGCGAAAATGCTCTCCCGGACTCATCCTGCCATTGAATACGTTCCAAAGTTCAGGCCGCTGATTTTTAGGATCCCATTGGCCAAACTCATCTCTATGGGAGAAAAACCGCTCTTTCGCCCGAGCCTTTTCCTCATCGCGGCGTCCTCCGCCCAAAGCCGCATCGTACTGGCCCTCTTCTAAACAATCTAGCAAGGTCTGAATTTGCAGGGTATTGCGGCTCGCATTGAGGCCTTTTTCTTCAACCACCCGTCCTTCGTCAATAGCCTGCTGCACGGATGCCACTACCAGGTTCGCTCCTGTTTCCTCGACTAGGCGATCACGGAACTCGATCGTTTCGTTGAAATTGTGCCCCGTATCTACGTGCAGGAGCGGAAACGGGATTCTCGCCGGCCAAAACGCCTTTCGAGCCAGATGCGTCATAACTATCGAGTCTTTGCCTCCCGAAAAGAGGAGAGCTGGCCGCTCGAACTGGGCAGCCGTTTCCCTGAGAACGAAAATTGCCTCGCTCTCTAGCTGTTTTAGGTGGGTTACCGTGTAGTCCGACATAATGAGGGCGCGTAGTTACTTGGCCGTGTTCTTATAATCAAGTGTAATCGCCAGGATCGCCATAACATTGAGTCATAGTACTTAGACTGCGGATTGGGCGGAAGTGACCGATCCCTCTGATATCCAAAAAATTGGGAATTTCAGAAAACAGCAACCCACCTCAAAGAACCGCGTCTCGGAATACCGACAAGGCTGCCTCGTTAAACCGTTTAGCCGCCTCACCCAGCTGATCCTCGTTGAGCACGCCGAAACTGGCTCGAATGTAGTCGGTAGCATGAGCCTCATTGACAAAGCACAAGTCGCCAGGCACGTAGAAAACGCCGCTTTTCAGACAGGCCCTGTGGAATTCGGAATCGTTATGCGTGGGCAGGCCCTTGGGAGACTTCATCCACAAGTATAGACCCCCTTCGGGAACATCCCAGCTCCAGCCCAGCTCCAGCAACGTGTCGGCTAACCCTTCATGAAGGGCCATCATCTTCCGCTGATAGGTTCGCCTCAATTCGCTTAAATGGCGATCGAAACGGCCGCTGAGCAAAGCGCGTTCAACCACCGCCTGAGTGAAGTGGGAGGTCCCAAAATCTTGCTGACCTTTAACTGTCAGCATGACGTCTCGCCACTCGGGCGAGTTGCTATAGGCATAACCAACCTTCAGCCCAGACGCATAGGGTTTTGTCAGCGTGCTCGTGTACAACACAGGCAGATCGGAGAAAGGCTCCAAGCTCAACACGCTCTTGGCCGGGTGAGCCTCCTCGAAATAAAGTTCCCGATAGGCGGCGTCTTCCAATACGGCGATTGGGGAATCAAATTCCCTCAACAGGGATCCCAACGCTACTTTAGACTCCTGCGACAAAGAATGGCCACTCGGGTTGGCAAAGTAAGACACTAAATAGACTGCCTTGACCTTCTCAATCGATCCATCGGCAGCGACCTGCTGCAGCATTGTTCGAAGCGCCTCTACATCCACATCGCCTCGGTCATCCATAGGCATCGGCAGTGGCTTCAGCCCCAATCCCTGTAAGATTTCCATGAAGACGAAATAAGTCGGCTGCTCGACCAATATATAATCACCCGGATCGCAGAGCGTTTGGACCGCAAGATACAACGCTTGCTGGGACCCATTGGTAACGAAAAGATTCTCCGGCTGATACGCCTCGTCAGCCACCGAGTCGCTCCCCGCCATTCGTTGGGCAAGCGAAGATCGCAACGCATCCCGCCCGATATTGGGTCCATATTGAAGCGCCGCTTTGGCCTCAGCCTCAAGATCGCTGATCTCCTCGACGATTTCCCTGACATCACCCACCGGGAGCGATTCGGAATCGGTGAACCCCGCCGCCAAGCTAAGCATATCAGGCCGTTGTATTGCCAAGGCCATGAGCCTCGTAATTTCTGACGGTTTCTGTCTAAGCCCGAGCTGGGAGAATCTCACCTTCATCAAACGCAAATGAATCCAATAGCGGCGATCATTACAAAGCGATGCAAAAAAGCCCTCGGTATTACCGAGGGCTTTAAAAGTCTTATTCGCAGCGACGGACCTTAGGCCATGGCTTGAGCCCCGTCTACGGCTGGCGGAATATCTTCATTTTTGCCCGCCGCCTTCTCTTTCTCGGAGTCCTCATTCTCGGACGCTTCCTGCTCTCTCTTAATTTCTTCCGTTTTCGTGGAAACTACCTCGGAGCGAATCTCGCCGTATTCCACGATCTCTTGCACGTGCTTGCCCTCGATCGTTTCGTACTCCAATAGAGCCTCCGCGATCTTGGTCAGGGCGTCGCGGTTTTCTTCGATTAGCTTCCTGGCTCGATCGAATTGAGTCGTGATAATCCCGCTGATCTCCTCATCAATCCGCTTGGCCGTTTCCTCACTCAAATTGTGAGTCTTGCTAATCTCGCGCCCCAAGAATAAGTGCTCCTCGTTGTCGCCAAAAGCGATCGGTCCCAGAGAACTCATCCCCCAGTCGCAAACCATGTGGCGAGCGATGTTGGTCGCCTGCTTAATGTCCATAGCGGCGCCGTTGCTAAAATCGCCCGTCTCTACCTCTTCGCCTATCCGGCCTCCCATCGCCATGCAAATATCGTCGATGAGCTCCTTTTTCGACTGACCCAAAATGTCTTTGGTCGCCGTGCTCATGGTCAATCCCAGAGCTCTGCCACGAGGGATAATCGTCACCTTATGCAGTTTAATCTTTCTTTTGTAGAGCAAGGCGGCGATCAGAGCATGGCCCGCCTCATGGAAGGCCGTCATGCGCTTATCCTCTTCGTCCATCAATTGACGACGCTCGCGGCCAAAAGAGATTTTGTCCTTGGCCTCGTAAATATCGATCATTTCAACCTGCTTCTTGTTCTTGCGAGCCGCCATAAGGGCTCCCTCGTTAAGCAAGTTGGCAAGGTCCGCTCCGGCGAATCCAGGCGAAGCCCGAGCTATATCCTTCAGATTGACATCTTCACTCAGCTTTATCCGCTTGGCATGCACCTTGAGAATTTCCTCGCGCCCTTTCATGTCCGGCAATCCGATTACTACCTCCCTATCGAAGCGCCCGGGTCTTAGTAGGGCCTTGTCCAATACATCGGGACGATTGGTAGCGGCCATTATAATAACGCCTTCGGTCGTATCGAAACCGTCCATCTCCACTAGGAGCGAGTTGAGGGTCTGTTCGCGCTCATCGTTGCCGCCTCCCAGACCGGCCCCACGCTGACGTCCGACGGCGTCTATTTCATCAATGAAGATCAAGCACGGCGCGCTTTTCCGCCCTTGCTCAAACATATCGCGAACGCGGCTCGCGCCCACTCCGACAAACATTTCGACGAAATCGGATCCGCTGATAGAGAAGAAGGGAACTTCAGCCTCTCCCGCAACCGCTTTCGCTAGCAGGGTCTTACCCGTGCCCGGAGGGCCCACCATGAGAATTCCCTTGGGAATTTTACCCCCCATACGCTGAAATTTCTTCGGGTCCTTGAGAAAGTCGATCACTTCGCTTACCTCTTCCTTGGCCTCATCGCATCCGGCCACCTCTTTAAAAGTAACCTTGTCCTTGTCTCGCGTCAGCAGCTTGGCCTTGCTCTTGCCGAAACTGAGGGCCCCGCGTCCAGCCATTCTGAGCTGGCGAACGAAGAGGAAATACAGGATTCCTATAACCAAGAGGAATGGGATCAGTCCGGCCAACAGTTGCGGCAAAAAGGTATTGGACTCGTTCTCCTCGAATTTTTTCGATTTCTGGAGAATTTCATACTGGTCGTCCACCAACTTGCCATCGGCCTTAAATGGCGCGAGCCGATAGCCACTCTCGGCCGTGTCATCCGGAACCCTCAATTCCCCAATTACATCGTAGTAATTGTTTCCTCCGTTCGGATTGGGGTAGATCTTTCCCGACTCGATCCTCCCCTCTTCCGTGGCCACGACTACATCGTACATCGGAATTTCGTTCGCGTCTCCCCCCTTGTCGGTCTGATACCAAAGCACAGCCATCACGGCAAAGATAGCCAACCAAATCAAAATGACCTTGGGCTGGAATCGGTCCGGCTGGTTTTTTCCGTTCGGGTTTCCTTTTGATGAATTCGGTGAATCTGACATTTACTGACTAATGATCGCTAAGGTGCCTGGCATTCTTGGTAAGTCAACCGCAACGCTTGTCTAGTATCGGCAGACAAAGTTGTCCATTGATTGGGCGGAAGCCCCGGCACCCAAAGAATTTCGCCCGTATCGTTCATTACAACAGGCAATCGGCTTCGTTTCTCTATCGGTATTTTTCGGTCGCTAAACAATTCCTTCAATTTGACCGAAGACCCCCTCCCCTTCACCTGGTAGGCATCGCCCGGCTTCCATTGTCTGACCCTCAAGGTCGCGGAATGTTTCTCGCCCAATTCAAGGAATACTTCTCTGTCATGAGGATAGACCCCAGAGCGAATATCATCATACAGCTTGGGGCTTACAGCGACATCTTCCGATCGAAGACAGGCGCCATCTGGCAAAAACAGCGAGCAATTCGCTGGATACCGCATTTCATCCCAAGAAAAAGAGACCGTTTCCCCAACAACACGTATCCCTGCCGGTTCGTCACCCAAAATCCAATGCGAATCAGAAATATTCGCCTTAAAGCCCTCGCCAACTCTTAGCGCTTCGAGGGCCGCTTCCATATTGGCCAGCGTCAATCGGCTTCCCGAGCGCTCCTCGGCCAAGCGGTTCAATGCCCGACGCTGGAATGCTCGAGGCTGGGCCCGCGTCGCCACCCAATCCAACCGCTCACCCGCGTCTAAAGCCATCCTCCGCCAAGCGTCCTTAAAGGCCAATTCCACCGCTTCCCAGTCCTCTTCTAGCAAAGCTCGAGCTAAAACCGCGCCTTCCTGAACGGGCCGATCGGAAGCCTTTTCCCAGCTCGGGATGACCTTTGAGCGCAGGCGGTTTCGATAATACGCGTCCGTCCGATTGCTCGCATCTTCCCGCCACTCGGCCCCCGCTTGCTCGAGCCAATCAACAATTCTTTCTTTTCTCAGCGGCAGCAAAGGCCTCAAAAACCGTAAACCATCGGGGCCATTCGATACCTCCCTCGGAGCCGTCAATCCCTGCAACCCGCTTCCTCGCGAAACGCGCATGAGCAAGGTCTCCACAACGTCTCCGGCATGATGGCCAGTGAGAATCGCCGATTCATCCTGTCGACCAGTCAAGCAGCCCAGGAAAAACGACAGGCGAGCAGCCCGCGCGTTATCCTCCGAAACCGGGGCTTCTACGTCCTCTCGCTTCCAGAAATCCACAAAAATCGGGACCTCCAAGCTCGAGCAAATTGATTCCACAAATCGCTGGTCCTCGTCAGATTCACCCCCTCTTAGCTTGTGATTGAAATGCAAAGCCTGCGGAGCTTTTCCACTAAAGGTCGTGGCGAAATATAGGAGAAGAAAGACCGAATCCGCACCTCCAGAACAAGCCACGTACAGGTCATCAGTCGATTCGATGCGCGCTCGCAATCTAGGGGACAACCAATCGCCGCCAGCGATCTCAACTAGGCCATTCCCAATCTCTTTCCAATCAGCCAAGCCGCCTCCGATACACGTTTTCGATAGCTCGCGAAGCCAGCTAAGATCAATCAATCCGATCTTTGCCCATGTAAGAATGCAAAACCTCTGGCAATTGAACAGATCCATCGGGCTGCAAACCATTTTCAAGTAGGGCCACAAAGACCCGGGGCACGGCCAAACCCGATCCATTCAACGTGTGGACAAACTCGTTTTTGCCCGTGTTCGAATCACGATACCGGATGCGGGCCCGCCGAGACTGGAAGGACTCGAAATTGCTGCAACTCGACACTTCCAGCCACTTCTGTTGTCCGACAGCCCATACTTCTAGGTCGTACTGTTTCGTTTGCGAAAAGCCCATATCCCCGCCGCACATCAGCAAGGCTCGATAAGGTAGGCCCAACGCTTGCAGGAGGCTTTCCGCGTATTCGCGCAGCGTTTCCAGCTCGTCGTAACTCGTCTCTGGCTTTACCCATTTGAGGATCTCTACCTTGTCGAACTGATGGACCCTATTCAGCCCCCGAACCTCTTTCCCGTAACTGCCGGCTTCCCGCCTAAAACAGGCTGAATAGGCGCAACGGTAGATGGGCAGGTCCGATTCCGAAAGAATCTCGTCCCGCAAAAAATTGGTCAGCGGCACCTCGGCTGTCGGAATCGCGTAGAGCTCGTCCTCAACCGTCTGGTACATCTGCCCTTCCTTATCCGGCAGCTGTCCTGTTGCTGTTGCGCTGGCGGCATTGACGAAATACGGCACGGCTACTTCCTGAATTCCGGCTTCGTTGGCCCTGTCCAGAAAGAAGGATACCAAACTGCGAGCCAACCGGGCGCCATCGCCCACGAAAAACGGGAAGCCCGCCCCGGTGACTTTAGTCCCTCTCTGAAAGTCCAAAATCCGATCGAGCCAGTCCAAATCGTAGTGAGGAAGGTGATACGATTGCTTCTCTGGAATATCGCCCCATTGCTTGATTTCTACATTGTAATTTTCGTCGCGACCCTCGGGAACGGTGGCGTCAGGCAGGTTGGGAACGCTCAAATAGAGCTCATTCCAGGCCTGATCCAATTCCTTGAGCTCAGTGTCCTTATCCTTGATTTCAGCAGAAACGGATTTCAGCTCCTTCACTTTTTCCAGAAACTCGGGGCTCCCCTTTGGCAAGCCCGCCATTTCATTGTTCGCCGCTTTCTGCTGGGATCGCAGCGCCTCCACCTCCGCAATTAGCTTTCGTCGCTCCTCGTCCGTGGCCAATACCGCGTCGAGGTCGCAATCGTTGCGCTTCTTAGCGATTCCAGCCCTGACATCGTCAGGCCGCTCCCTCAATAGTTTCAGGTCAATCATTGGTAGAAATTCGTGCGCTCTGCATTGTTACCGCGGCTAACCGTTCAATACCCGCATCTAAAGTCAAGTGCGGTTGCTTATCCACTAGGAGCTTCCTTTCAATTGCCGCATTGCCTCGTACACGGCTATTCCGGCGCTGGTCGCCAAATTCAGCGATCTCAAAGTATCGTTGTACAAAGGAATGCGGAGGCGATTCTCCTCACCGATTTCATCGTGCATCCAATCCGGAGCCCCCGATCCTTCTCGGCCGAAAACCAGTCCGTCGCCGTCTTTGTATTCTATATCCCAGTACGATCGGGCCCCATGGGTAGTCATAAGCAGCAGACGCTTGGGTCCATGCTCCGAGGCTTTGAAGGCCTCCCAATCCTCGTGATGCTGGATGTCCAAATTATGCCAATAGTCCATCCCGCTCCGCCGCAAATGCTTGTCGCGAATCGTGAATCCCAGAGGATGGATCAGATGGAGCCGTGATTCGGTGATCGCGCAAGTCCGCCCGATGTTTCCCGTATTCTGGGGGATTTCCGGCTGGAATAGGACTACGTGAATCATACTAGCGGTCGCGGTCTCCGTCCTCAGTGGATTCTGAAGCCTACTGATCAGAGCCCATCAATCGCGAAACCCATGATTCGCGCAAAGATGGGATTTCAGCTCTTCGTAATTCCGGGTTACCGGAATTGCCGGATACTCCTCTGTGATTTGCTTCGTGGGCTTAAAGAAGATCCCCGAGTCAGCCTCTTCCAACATGCTGATATCGTTGTAGGAATCGCCGATCGATAGGGTACGGAAATTCAATCCCCTCAGAGCGATGACCGCTTTCCGCTTCTGGTCGGTTTGCCGGAGAGCGTAATTCTCGATCACCCCCGACCCTGGATTGACCACCAGAGAGTGGCAGAAAATCGTCGGGTGGCCCAATTTCGCGATGAGCGGCATAGCGAATTCCCGGAAGGTATCGGAAAGTATGATCACTTCTACTTGGCTCCGCAGCCATTGCAGAAATTCACTCGCTCCCTCCAGGGGATCCATTGTCGCGACGACTTCTTGAAAGTCCTTCAGAGTCAGCCCATTCTCATCGAGAACCTCCAACCGCTTCCCCATCAGCTCATCGTAGTCGGCAATGTCTCGAGTCGTCAGTTTGAGCTCTTCGATTCCCGTTTTCTCGGCGAGATTGATCCAAATCTCAGGAATCAAAACACCCTCGAGATCTAAACAAGCAACAGTCATTCTATCGTTCATACAGGGGAGATATTTCTGGAAATTCTCGGCTAGCGGAATGGCTTCATCGAGCGATCGATGTCTCGAAGGACCGCTTTCTTTTTGAGGTCGTCCCGCTTGTCAAAGAGCTTTTTGCCAATACACAAGCCGATCTCCACTTTCACTAAGGCTTCCTTGAAATACATCCTTAGGGGAATGATCGCTTTACCGCCCGACTCCACTTGTTTTTTTAGCTTTCTCAGCTCCGATCTTTTCAAGAGCAACTTCCGCTCTCTGCGAGGAATATGGTTGTTCATCGAGCCCCAGGCATACTCGTCAATATGCACGCCATAAATAAACAGCTCGGACCCCACGAATCGGCAAAAGCCTTCGTTGAGCGAGGCTTTTCCCGCTCTGAGGGACTTGACCTCGGTGCCGGTAAGAACAATCCCCGCCTCGAAAGTATCTTCCACGAAATAGTCGCGACGGGCTTTGGCATTGCGTATCTCTTTGGGACGATTGGCTCTATCCTGTTTCTTGCGGGCCATTGTATCTACTGCGCTTTTAAAGAATCGGCGCCCCGTTAAGTCTCCAACAAAAAAACGCGGCAGTTCCCCGCCGCGCATCTTGAAATTAATTCTTTGCTAGCCTTCTTAGTGACTTTCCTCGCCAATTTCGTAGCTTATCTTGCCTTCGATAATCTCCCGGAGGGCGATATCCTCAGGATTCAATTTCTCCAGCGACTCAACCAGGGGCCGGTTGCCATGGCGCAGTTGCTTCACGCGACGCGATACGACATTAATTAAGATGTTGGGATCGCTAATGACCTTCTGGGCTTCTTTGATGTAATCGTCTCTCAATGCGGCTCTCTCCTTCTGATAAATGGAATCACGCCTTTTATCTTGATGCTAATGGGCGTCAAGCGATTATTCTCCGCTTTCCAAGATGGCCAAATCGAATCCTTCCTCAAGCAGTGAAAGCGCAAGTCTCTTCATTTGCTGGACAACCTTCGAGTCCGCAGACGAGGCCAAAGCCTTCGGCAAGGAGCTCATCGCAAAAGGCATAGCCGCCTGCGTCCAGTTGGACGCCCCCATCGAATCCATCTACCAATGGGAAGGCAAATGCTGCCAAGCCCAGGAATTCCGGCTCTGGCTGAAGATCCTAGAAACTCGCCTGCCAGAGGCCAAGAAGCTCCTCGCCGACCTGCACCCCTACGATACTCCTCAATGGATTGCCTGTCGTGCGGAAGAAGTTGAGGAAAAGTACTTGAAATGGGCGAAAGATGCGTCCACCTTGCACGGCTTCCCAAATCAGGAACCCGAATAAACGCCATGTCACAGCACCCAAGCTACAAATCATCGAGCTCATCCGCAGTAAAACGCAACGTATTGAAGCGATTCGAACGAATCGAATTGCTCAGAAAGCGCGGCGAATGGAAGAATGGCGACCGAGTCGTCGGGCTAAAAAAGACCAAGCCAGCCGAGTAAGGCTGCCACCTCCCCCCCTCGATAGAGTTTTTCAAAACGCCAACCACAGAGGTCGGCGTTTTTTTGTCATTCACCGCAAGCGACAGGGCGATAAATAGAGATCCACGGGACATGCCCCGAGACATTTGAGCTAGCGGGCAATCTCCGAGCGCCCACATGGACTTAATCTAGCTGAACGATTGCGTCATTTAGTGGCCGCCCGGAGGTCGACCGCTACCGAAATAACAGACAACGCCACCGATTAAACGTCGCCCTAGCAGGCAGCTCATTTTGGTAAGGTTGCCAAAATTAGTTGCCGTGCAAATGCATGGGAGCGGCGGCCGGATTGCTTTCCACTTCTAATCGATAAATAGCCGCCTAAGCAAGCTGCTCAGCCTCGGGCTGGGTTTCCCGGACCGAAGCAAGCTAACGCAACTATTTTGTGCTAGCAGGCGATCGTTCGCGTATGCGATCTCAACCGCTCCAACGTCCTTTCGGTCGCTGGCTGCCAAGGCCTCAAATCTTAACGGGACGCCGCTGGCGGAAAAGTCGATCTCCCAACCTGCGTGACCCGCCGGCAACACCGTGTTTACCAAAAGTTCTGGGCTCGCCCGCAAAAGATCAGGGATAGACGGATCCCAAACTCGAACCGTAAGGGCAGCTGGCAAAGAGTGGAAATAATCGATAACGGAATCCGCCCTGCCATCGCGTATCTCCTGCAAAAGGCTCCACACATCGAAGCCAACGATGTTCATTCCGTTGTACAAGCCGTGATCGTTGGGCGTATCGAAATTCTGCCCATCGTACCACCTCTGAAAAGCGGGGCCTAGCCACATACCGACTTCAAAGTGCAAATGGGCCCGAGCTTTGGGAATCGTGTAGCTGGCGGAACGGCCCATTGTGGCAATCCGTTCGCCCGCCGATACCCGCGTTCCGGGAACCAATCGATTGGGCACCTGGGCCAAATGGGCATAGAGGGTGACCAGGCCAGGGATCCAATGGCTATGTTCAATCACCAAATAGCGTCCGTAACTGCTTTTGCTGGGGTCCCGATTGACGTATTGAACGACGCCGCTGTCGAAGGCGAAGATCGCGTCGGTAGCCTCGCCCCGGCTATCCCTGCTTAGAGCCTTCAAGTCGATCCCTTCATGGAAGCGAGATCCACTATTGCGCACGCATCCCCAAAGGGCTGATTGCAGCGCTCCTGATTGAGTTGGCTGAGCGAAATGCCCCAAAGATTTCCGTTCTAGGAATGACGTATTGGGGGTCGGCCAATGATGATCGCCAATCCTCAAATCCGCGAGCGCCCCTGATATCGCGAATACGGCTGCCAGGCTCGCCCTAGCGATTGAGCTTAGCTTGTATGTCAAGACTAGTCCCTTTCAAATTTCGGGTTAGCTCAGGTAGCTCGGAATCCGGGAGCTCGACAAAGACATGGAAAACGCCATCGGCTATGGGCCGCTCTATCCTCTGGATACCTATAGGCCTCCCGTTTACGAGGAGCACCATCCGCTTGCCCTGATTGCTGGCCGTCTCCTGGTAAAGCGCCCTCGAAGCCCGACGCGTTGTCGTGAATTGGAGACACGTTCCCATTTCCAATTCCGCGAGCGCAACATCCTCGAGATCGTATTCCGTTATTACCGCGGTAGCATTCACCTGTATTCGAACATTGCTTACTGGCAATGTCACCACGGCCCCGTCGTTATCGGCTTCCATCACGAAGCGCGCCCGCATCGGCTCATAATCAAAGCCAACTCCGGTGGTCTTGCAGGCTGACAAGAAAAGGGACACGCCGGCAAGAAAGCCAGCTGCTAGAAGCGTCTTGGGCCAACGTCCCGATTTGCCGCCCGGAGCCTTTTCCGATTCCCTTTCCATTCTCGACCTATAACGATTAACGACAATGGGGGCGCAAGCTTAATGGTTGTCCTTTTCCGCGCCCATCAAGGCCTCCCCTATTGCATCGGCCAGCAAGCGGCCCGACTCGGTCAAAGCCACTCGCGACCTCCCCCGCTCCAAGTACCCGCTCCCCTCCATCTCAAGCAGTTTCCTGGAAATTCGATCCGCTAGTGGCTGCCCGAATCGCTGGCAAAGCCATTCTATATCGACACCCCTATTCATTCTCAGACCGAATATCAATGCGTCTTCCATCAATAGCGAAGCCGTCAGCTCCTGGGACTGGATGCGCTCAGGGCTTCCCTCGATTAAGCCTCGCCCCCATTTTTCGAGATCGGGAACGTTGGTGTACCGGAATCCCCCGAATTGACTCGAGGCCGACGGTCCCAGCCCAATCCATTGCTGCATTCGCCAAGTGTTCACATTGTGGATGCACTCGTGACCCAGTTGGCAAAAGTTGGATATTTCGTACTGGATAAACCCGATTTCAGCCATCGCCCTCCAGCAGGAGAGATAGAGATCCGCTTCCCGCTCCGAGTCCAAGGCGATTTCCCCCTTGGCCAGTTTGGCATATAGCGCCGTATCCTCCTCGAAGGTGAGGCAGTAGGTCGACAAGTGATCCGGCTCTAGTGAAGCCGCTTCTCTAATGTCTTGCTTCAAACGGGCTTCGTCCTGACCGGGTATGGCGAATATCAGATCCAGATTAACCGAATCGAAATCCGCAGCCCGAATCAAATCGTACGCCTTGAATATCTGCTTGCGGCTGTGTTGACGGCCCAACGCTTCCAGCAATGGGTCATCGAAACTCTGAATCCCCATTGATATACGGTTAACTCCCAGCTCTTTGAGAATTTTCAGTTTGTCCGCCTTGATCGTCGACGGAGCCATCTCAACAGTCCATTCCTTGGCAGGAAGGCCGAAATGTTTAATCAAGATCATCGACAATTTCTCCAGATCCACCGCCGTGAGCAGGCCTGGCGTGCCGCCGCCAAAGAAATAGCTGTCTACTGATTTCCCAGCTTCGAAAAGAGCGCTCTCTCGCTCGATTCCATCCAAGTAAGCCTCGATTCCAAGGCGATCCGTCTGCTCTTGATAGAAGGCGCAAAAATCGCAAGCGGTCGGGCAAAACGGGACGTGAACGTACAATCCCAAGGCGTCGCCCCACGATTTTGACTGAAATTTACAATCGTTTTCCTTTTTTTTCGCCTCAATAGTTGCCTTTAAATCGCCTTGCATGAAGTATTTCCTTCACTGACACTGATTATTATAACGAAACTCAAGGCCTAACACGGCTTCAGGATCACCATTATGGATACTTTAGCGTCCAAGACTAACAAACGAAATTGGCTCATCAGCCTGATCGCTCCGCTGGCTCTGTTCATGGCTGGATGTGACGTGAGCGTCATCGATCTAACGCCATCGACGATTAAGTCCAATCCATCGAATGTCTACACAATCACAGCTCAGATCCGAATCAAGAATTCCGCGGTCGTCGCTCAATCGCTTCGCCCGCAAATCGTCATCGACGGGCAAGCGCATCCCATGACGCTCGCCCCCGGAAGCGACATTCTATTCGAATACGACTACCGTATGCCTGTCGGGAGATCGGAAGCTGCTTACTACATGCTCGTTCAGTTCGACCGCAAAACTGAGGATGGCGTCGCCTCGACAGAGATCGTTAGCGAGCTCAGCCGCTTCGTGATAGAAAACCGCTACTCGGTTGAATTGGAAGTCAATCGAGCTCCCGTTGGGTCGCGCGTCGCCGTGCTAGGCCGAGGATTTACTCGGGATGACAAAATCCTGGTTGGCGATATGCCGGCAGCCACCAGATTCGACAGCTCTACTTCCTTGTCGTTCTATGTGCCTTCCCTTCCCGAGGGACGCGGGTACGAAGTCAAAGTCATCGGCATTAACGGTGAGATGTATGCGGGCTCATTGAGAATCGACTCGTCGCGCGTCAGCGTGCGCCTCCAACCGTCGACCCTAGCCCAAGGACAAACGAGCACCCTCGTCTTCACCATTCCCGAAGAAGCGCCTCCGGGCGGATTGGAGATCGATGTCACAACCGATGTTCCCGATAGCGTCATTATGGATGTTGTCCGCATCGATGGGGGACAACGCTCGACCAGCACCGTTGTTCAAGGCGGTTCGCCCGGTAGCGGAAGCTTGTTTATCAACATACCCGGCTATTCCGAAGTCGTCATACCGATCACGGTAAACTAGGGACTGTCCCTGTCGCGGGACGAGACTCCCAATACAAATCTCAGCCCATCGCGACTAGTCCATCGAGTCATTTCGCAATTTGCCGCGCTTTCCGTTTGTCATGCGGCTGACGATCGTTTTAGCTACCCTTACCGTAACGGGGGGCCTAGCGCGATAGGCTGAGATCAAGATACGTTCGATCTAGAGACCCTTTGAACCTGAAACGGGTAATGCCGGCGAAGGGAACTGCGACCAAACTACGTGAGTCCCCGGCAGGCCCAAACACGAGCCTATTAAGCAATGCCAGACTCCACCAGCCAACCAGAGACCGAATTTCAGCCGCTTCCGGCATCCAGCCGCATCTACATTCAAGGATCTCGAGACGACATTCGGGTGCCCATGCGAGAAATCGCCCTTTCCGACACGCGAAGCCCCGACGGAACGTTGACATCAAACGATCCCGTTCGCGTTTATGACACGTCTGGACCTTGGGGCGATCCGGATCACCATAGAAAAGTCGAGCAAGGGCTACCGCTTCTCCGCCAGTCCTGGATTCTCGAGCGGGGCGACGTCGAAACTTATCCCGGTCGCGACACCTCGCCTATCGACGATGGCTACCTGTCCGATGCCCATGCTCGCAAAGCCGAAGAAAATGGACGCATGATCCGATTCGATAGGGCCAACCGATTGCCCCTTAGATCAGCCAATGGCAAACCGGTCACCCAGCTCCACTACGCCCGGCAGGGAATGATCACTCCCGAGATGGAGTTTATCGCCATTCGCGAAAATACTAAGCTCCAGCGGGCCAAAGAAGCCGTCCGCATGAACGCCAACGCTCCCCGCAACAGCCTGCTGAAACAACATCCGGGCCAAGCTTGGGGAGCTAAAATCCCCGACGAAATCACTCCCGAGTTCGTGCGGGACGAGGTCGCCCGCGGACGAGCGATTATTCCCGCCAACGTCAACCACCCGGAGTTGGAGCCGATGATCATCGGGCGCAACTTCCTCGTTAAAATCAACGCCAACATCGGAAACTCGGCCATCACTTCCTCAATCGAGGAAGAGGTGGAAAAAATGCGCTGGGCCACCCGGTGGGGAGCCGATACGGTGATGGATCTGTCCACTGGGAAAAATATTCACCAAACGAGAGAGTGGATCATTCGCAATAGCCCAGTCCCTATTGGCACCGTGCCGATCTACCAAGCCTTGGAAAAAGTGGGCGGCCGCCCCGAGGAACTGACTTGGGACATCTACCGAGACACTTTGATCGAACAGTGCGAGCAAGGTGTCGACTATTTCACCATCCACGCGGGCGTATTGCTGCGTTTCATACCGCAAACCGCTCAACGCATGACCGGTATCGTTTCCCGGGGCGGATCCATAATGGCGAAATGGTGCCTATCCCATCACAAGGAAAACTTTCTCTATACCAACTGGGACGAAATCTGCGAGATAATGGCGGCTTACGATGTCTCCTTCTCCATCGGCGATGGACTGCGTCCTGGTTCCGTCGCGGATGCTAACGACGTTCCCCAATTCGCTGAGCTGGAAGTTCAAGGAGGCCTCACTAAGCGAGCTTGGGAAAGGGGCTGCCAAGTCATGAACGAAGGGCCTGGTCACGTACCCATGCATATGATACATGAGAATATGGAGAAGCAGCTGGAGTGGTGCGATGAGGCTCCCTTCTACACGCTCGGGCCGCTAACGACCGATATCGCTCCCGGCTATGACCATTTCACTTCGGGGATTGGAGCGGCCATGATCGGCTGGTACGGATGCGCCATGCTTTGCTACGTCACTCCTAAGGAGCACTTAGGACTGCCCAACAAGGATGATGTTAAAGAAGGCGTCATTACCTACAAGATCGCCGCTCACGCGGCCGATCTCGCCAAGGGCCACCCAGCCGCCCAGTACCGCGACAACGCTCTCAGCAAGGCTCGATTCGAATTCCGGTGGGAAGATCAATTCAACCTGGCCCTAGACCCGGAAACCGCTCGGGAGTACCACGACGAAACCCTTCCTCAAGAAGGAGCCAAGACAGCCCATTTCTGCTCCATGTGCGGGCCGAACTTCTGCTCCATGAAGATCACCGACGATGTTCGGAAATACGCGGAGGAAAATGGCCTGACCGACGAGGAAGCCCTCGCCAAAGGAATGGATGATAAATCCGAGGAGTTTCGGGAAAAAGGCGGCGACGTCTATGTAGGGTAAATCTAGAAGGTAGGGAGGACCGGCCCGGTCCTCCACAATATCAGCATTGATAGCTCGCTAATTTCAACTCGTAGGAGCGGCTTTACGCCGCGGTCCCCTTTCTACACCTCTAACACAAGATTGTCATACGCGAATCGTACACCTTCAGGTAACGCTTCTTCAGCAGGTCCGTGGTCAATGTCGTGGGTCATGTGCACTAAATAGGTCTGCTTCGCCCCAATGCGGACCGCCGCCTCCACCGCCTCATCAATGGTCATATGGGATGGGTGGGTATTGTATCTCAATCCATCCAAAATAGCGACATCGACACCCCGCGCCAGCGCCTCAGCCTCTTCACTCACCGATGCGCAATCCGTGTAGTAAGCGATTTGGGCTCCTGTACGCTTTTCCTCGAATACTAAACCAAGCGTTTCGAAATTTCCGTGATTTTGCATGGTAGAACAAACGAAAGCCTCATCCAAATCCAGCTCGTCCGGCATCCGCTTCAACGAAAACGCGGGATAGCCCCGAACAATGGGCTTATCTCGGATAGCGTATCCGAAAATTCCTCTCATTCGTTCTTCGCCCTCTTCCGTCGTGTAGATTGGAATCGCCCCTCCCTGACGCATATCGCAATAGCGTCGCATGTCGTCCATTCCCAAAATATGGTCCGCATGCCCATGAGTTAGAAAAATATAGTCAACTTTGGGAATCGCGTGCCGCAAAGCCTGTATCCGGAATTCTGGGGCGGCGTCGACTTGAATATTCAAGCCGCCTACCTGCAAGTGAATATGGGTGCGAAAGCGCCTGTTCCTGGGATCTTTCGACAGACAAACCTGGCAATCACATCCAATCATGGGAACGCCCTGCGACGTCCCCGTACCTAGAAAATAGATTTTCACTGTGAACACAGTAGCGAACCACCCTGCCGATGCGAATCTCAAAATCCCAACAAATCAACACGAAGGAAGTGAACATGGTACGACCCAGAGAGCTCGATCGGTTGGTCTGTGACCAAGTCCTTTGGACCCATGCTTCGCATGTCCCTTCTCCGCTCGTATCCTCGCATCGTCAAGCCCTGCGGGTTCTCATCCCCTTCGTAGATTTCCAGACGCAAAAAAACCCATCGCAGGGAGTCTATTCTTAGTAAAAATGACGGAGAGAGCGGGATTCGAAATCGGTTACTGCCTAGGCAACAACGCTTTGCCTAGGTAAATCGGTGCAGTAATTACCATTTAGCTGCATTGTCCTGCACTGATTATGACAGGAAAATGACAGGAAACTAGATGGGGGGCGGGGGTTATTTGAGGGGCAGTTCTCAGCATGAATATTCAACAACTGCCCCCAGAAAAATTGCAGGCCTAATAGCAAACCCCTACGGTTCATGAGGACGTTCAAAAGCCAATGAAGTCAGGTGTTGCTCTCGTGGCTTTATCCTCGACGATAGTAATCCACTAGGACGCCTATCCCCAGATTCTATCAATAATGAAGTACTACCAGCATCAGTTTGATGAAGTGACGAAATACCTCCATCACCGCCCTCCCTATTTGCTTGTCGATAAAGTTGTCTCAGTCTCATCGAAAGAGGCAGTGACTCAAAAAACGGTAACGAGCAAAGACGGATTTATCCAAGGGCACTTCCCCGGCGCTCCGGTTTTCCCAGGAGCGATGATGCAAGAATTAACCACGCAATCGGCAGGCGTTTTGATCGCATCTCAATACAACCCAATGAAAGACTTCAACACCGAGGATCCTCATCACAATGAGTACGCTTTAGGAGTACTCGTAAAGATCGATCATGCCAGATACAGAGGATTTGCGAGGCCAGGTGAAGTATTAGTGACGACCGTCTCGCTAAATGATCAAGTCAGCGAGATGTTTGATTTTTCAGCATCCGTCTCTGTAAACGGAAAAACCATCATGAAGAATCGCTTTCGATTAATGAATATCAGATCCTCCGCCCTCCAGAAAACCGATTGATCGCAGCTCGTCACATCCCTGAAGTCGAGGTTGTGGGACAGCGTCGCTGGAGTGAACGACAATTAAAATATCGCGGTTTGGATTTATCTCAGCAAAAACCCTTCCCCAATGAATCTGATAACAGCCGAAACTGCTTTCAAAAAGCTACAAGACGACAGGACCGCGGTGCTAGTGGACGTAAGGACACCTAGCGAGTTCCGATCGCAACACATCCACGGCTCCATAAATCTCCCTCTGGAGTCTTTTAAAGCCGACAAGCTGCCATTCAAGCGCGAGACAGCAATTTATGTAGTTTGCCAATCGGGCGGGAGGTCTGCCAAGTTCTGCGATAGGCTGCAGGACAATGGTTATCTATCCGTTTATGACGTGGATGGAGGAGTAGACGCCTGGAAGGCCTCAGGGATGGAATTGGTCAGCGGAGAGAAAAGCATGTCGCTGGAGAGGCAAGTTCGGATAGCCGCTGGGACAATGGTTATTATAGGAGTGGCTTTAGGAGCTACCGTAGGTCCAGCATGGTATGCCCTGTCAGGCTTTATTGGGGCTGGTTTAGTCTTTGCAGGAGTGACCAATACTTGCGGGATGGGCATGGCTCTCGCCAAAATGCCATGGAACCAAAAATAAAAAACTAAATCCTGATCTCATCGAGACAAGGCATAATCGTCACCCAATCGCTTCTGATTTTTCTGGCCTTCGTCGGATGCTCAAAACCCTCAACAGAGCCGAATTTGGATCAGCCACCACCCATACTGATTGAAGACTTGGACTTCTCCCAGGTCACGGAGCAAGACGATGACGAGTGGAATAATCTAGAGAAAGTCTACACCAAGTTCACCGCCCAGTGGTACGTAGATCCAAACGATCCAGAGGGATTAGCCTGGAAATTTGAAAGCCCAGGATACGTGCTTCGGGAACGGGAAGTGTTTCTGGATGGGGTCTGCTCTGTCATCAAAGAGCGAGATGGAGACGAGTGGTTAATTAGGCTGTATGG
>CAYOLG010000049.1:0-30223 GCA_964404745.1 uncultured Opitutaceae bacterium | reverse complement strand
TGCCCGTTCGGAGCTCGGTGATCGAGCCCGGAGAAGAGGGTGAAATTTTCCCTCAAGTCTTCGATCGGCTTTAGGACTGGCGAAATCGAGTAGCCAGGGCCTGTCTCTTGAGGAAACCAGCTGGGCGTGTGGAATCCGAGGTAGGTCCCGATTGTGACCAGCCGCTTAACCGGAGCTGCTTTCACAGCTGCCTTGGCGAAAACCGGCTGGACTGATTCCAGCGCAGGCAATGCGAGACCTACTCCTAGGGATTTCAGAAAGTGACGGCGATCGATCATAGCGATTTAGGAGATAGTTCGAGGAGCATTCTACCCCAATTTCCCTTCCAAAAGCGATTAAAGGATAGAAATACGATATTTCATCGATGGACCGAATTGAGCAGACTGTCAACAGGTGGGTGATTGTCGGGCAAGTCGTTTGCGTGCCCGTTGGTGCAGGGATGTTCAATGATTGTCCTGGTTTGATATTTGGTAGGAGCGGTCCACGCTTTGCGGGACCGCGATGGTGAAAGATGGATCTCGCGGCCCCGCAAAGCGTGGACCGCTCCTACGGAAATAGTTAACAATGGCTTAGAATCAGGAGGTACGTTAGAATAGTTATCTTTCCTGTTTAGGGAACCGCCCAGGGTCTAGTTGCTGGTTGCTCTCCGAGCAGCGGCTCGTTCGGCTTCCAGCTTGTCCAGGGTAGGGTTGCCGGTGCGCGGGTTGTCGCCGATGTCCTTGGGATCGTCTCCGACCGACTTTTGCAGGGCGAAGAGCTCGTCTTTGAGGGCCGCCATCTTGTCGGACCATTCGGGATTGTTTGCCAGGTTGTTCACCTCGGTCGGGTCATTGTTGAAGGCGTAAAGCTCCCATTCGTCGCGTGTATCGTAATAGACGAGTTTCTCGTTTCGGGTACGGATTCCATAGTGACTGGGTGTATCGAAATGGGAGTAGTAGTAGCGGTAGTAAAAGGATTGTCGCCAGTCCGGGACGAATTCGCTGCGCAGGAGGGGAGCCAGGCTGCGTCCTTGCATATCGTCGGGGATGGGATGTCCCGCTATATCGAGAATGGTTTCCGGATAGTCGAGATTGAGAACGAGATCGAAATTGACGGTTCCCGCATCGACGACTCCGGGCCAGCGAACGATCAGCGGGATGCGTAGCGACGGCTCATGGATCAACCGTTTGTCGTAGAGTCCATGCTCGCCCAGGAAGAATCCCTGATCCGCAGTATAGATGACCACCGTGTTTTCCGCGAGACCGGATGTATCCAGATAGTCGAGCACCTTGCCGATATTGTCATCAATCCCTTTTACGCAGCGCAGGTACCGTTTCATGTACTCCTGGTAGACTAGGCGGCGTTTGGCATCGCTTATGGGCATGGCCTTGATTTCAGGAGTGAATTGCGTGTGGTGGGACCGGCCTCCAATCTCTTGCGTGCTCTGATCGAGAGCGAGGGAGCGGCCAGAGCCGTGGTCGAAGAGCGTCTCTGGTTCGGGGATCTCGGTATCGGCCAGATAGTCATTGTAGCGATGGGCGTGTTCCCACAGATCGTGGGGCGCTTTGTAGTGGAGCATGTAGAAGAAGGGCCTGTCGGGGTCCCGGACATCTTTGAACCAGTCTAGCGCCTTTTTCGTTATGATATCCGTGCTGTGCCAGCCGGGATTGGGCGTTTGCGTTCCTAGCCTAACGACACCTGATGGGTCCTCGTCGCCCATTTCGACAAAGGCCGTATCATGATACTTTCCTTGTCCGGGCAAGATGGACCAGTGGTCGAAGCCGACAGGATTCGTATGCAGGTGATATTTCCCCACAAACCCTGTCTGGTAGCCGTGGGCCTGCATGTACTTCGGTAGCGTCGGCTGGCTTTGGTCAAGTCCTGTGAATTTGTAAACGCCATTCACGTGCGAATACTTGCCCGTCCAAATAACTGCCCGGCTAGGCGTGCAAATGGAGTTAGTGACAAAGGCATTGGCGAAGCGCATGCCTTTGCTAGCCAAAAGGTCGAGGTTTGGCGTTGGAGCGACTTGGGCGAGACGTCCGCCATAGGCGCTTATGGCGTGGGCGGCATGGTCATCCGACATGATGAAGAGAATGTTTGGTCGCTTTTCGCTGACTGAGAAAAGCGATATGGCGAGGAGTGAATGGAAAAGGGTGAATATAAAGAGGGGTGGTTTCATGGTGGAGCGCAGATAGATGTAGGAGCGGCTTTATGCCGCGATCCTCGTTCAAAAGAATCGCGGCGTAAAGCCGCTCCTACGAGTTTCTAAAGGGTTTTTTCTAACTATCGATTCCTGCCGATTTCGTGGATGGTGTTTTGGATTTCGCCTTCGACGGGCTCGCCGTTGGCTCCTTCGAGGTAATACTTGATGGACATCTGCCAAACGGGCTCGAGATCAGGGATCTTCAAGCGGAGAATTCTTCCTTGGGTCGATAGGCTGGCGCTGGCGATTTCGATTTGCTTCTTATCGTAGTGGGCGGAGCCGTAGTTGGCCGTGCGTTTGAGGGCCCAGGTACGCACGATGATCGAGTCGCGGATCAGTTGAGGCGATTGCTGGGCAAGGGGGTCGGAAAATTCGATCTCGATTTCCCCTTCACTGACGCGTAGCCCGATTGGCAAATGGGCAGGCGCATCCGTCTTGCGGATACGGTAGAAGCCTCCAGCTTGGTGGAGTTGAGCCGTTCCCCAGGCCGACATGCCGCACAGGTAGAGGTGCCCGTTGTCAGGGTGAAAACGCCCCCGCATGGTACCGGTGGGAAAATCCGGAATCGGCAGGCGGCAGAGCCCGCCTTGCGGTTGGCCGTTGACGATTTCGTGGGGAACGATTTCCAAGCGTCCGTGGCCGTAGGAAAGGTTGAGGAGTTTTCCGTCCAAGGGCCCCCAGGAAGGGCTATCAATCCACAGGAGCTCGGAGGGTGAGCGATCGAAACCCTTGTCCACCCAGGCTAGCGGTCGCTCCATAGCTTCGTCCGAACTATCATCGGGGGCCCCGTAGCTCCACATATTCCCATAGAAGCGCCCATCTGGATAGACCCAGTTTAATCGGTTCATGGGATTCCAGTGACCCTCTTGATCAGTAACAATGAAGGATCCATCCGGATTGATGCAGACGCCGTTGGCGGCTCGGAATCCGTTAGCCAGGATCTCGGTTCGCTCTCCGTCCGGACTGACTTTCAGTAAGGTTCCGTGATGGGCGACCAGAGGCGGGCGAGCGTGTCGGGCGCTTTTGGCGTAGTAGAAATTGCCCGCATCGTCGACCTGCAAACCCATGGCGAATTCATGAAAGTGCTGGGTGACTTGGTGGTCGGAGTTGAAGGCTTCATGGAAATCCATTTCCCCGTCGCCGTTGAGGTCATGAAGGAGGACAAGTTGGTTGCGGCAGGTAACGAAAATCTCTCCGTTCACCAGCTTGATGCCCAGTGGTTGGAAGAGGCCAGCGGCAATGCGATACCACTGGGCATTGACAGCCGTTTCATCGGCGATGCCTTCAACGCGCCAGACGTCGCCATCCCAGGTGCAAAGATAGGCGGTTTTACCGTCAGGCGAGAAATCGATGCCACTGGTGCGCAGCCAGCTCTTCCAGGGATTGCCCATGGGCAAAGCGAAGCTATCCCATTGGAATGGGCCGTCTTGCTGGCCGCGAATGATAGGAGAGGGTACGGCTTGTTGCCACTCGGAAGGGCCGCCTTGGGTGAGGGCAGCCAAATTCAAGTCTTGATTGGCTACGGATCCGCGTCCGGAAATAAAGGCTACTTTAAGAGGTGTGGAATTGGCGGGTATGGTGGCGGTTAGGAATCCATCTCTCTCCGCTAGCTTGATTTGATCGTTCCCTTGAATCGACATTGATGCTCCTTCATTGGCCAATCTCAAGGTCAGTTCGTCTTCTGATTTTCCGATGTTCAGAATTCGAGCGATCCCTCCGGAATCGGTCAGCAAGTGGCTCTCCAAGACTTTCGCCTCTCCAACGGTATAGGAAATAACGATACGGTTGGCATGACGATAGAGGCCTTTGAAATGGGTCCAGTCGCGAGGCAGGGGCCCGAAGCGGCGCCCATCGAGCCCGAGGAAGCGCTCGTCATCGAAGGATCCGGTTGCGGGATTGGCCCAGCCGGGAACGTCCTCGGTTTCATAGAGGACTTTCCCGCGCGTGCGAGGCCAATACCAATGCTTGTGATCGAAGTTGATTCCCTGCCAGTCGGTAAAGCCTTCTCCAGTCCAGACGCCGGCGACCCGCATAGTGTCGTGCTCGAAGGCTAGCCAGGTATTGCCTTTGGAAATACCTCCCTCTCCAGGATCGAGACGAATGGCGATGGCTTTGTAGGCGATGTTGGCGTCCGGGGCCACGTAGCCGCGGGTGTCTTTGCCTTCGGGCCATCGGTAGGGCTCCGTTTCTTCCGGCACGATTTCAAAGGTTCCCGTTAGGAAAGGGCCGTAGTCCATTTCGCTCCAGGGCTCTCGCTTGGTTGGTTCGGGGCCAATTTGGTTTCCTTTGGGCAGGCCGGAAAGGTATTCATCGGTTATAGCGAAAAGCTGGTCTGGATTACGATCTTCGAGAAAGTGCTCTCTTATGTAGCGAATAACCGAATACTTTTCTCGCGGGCTTAACTGCGTTTGCGGAGCCATTAGCCGCCAGCCGCGAGTGATAGTTTGGTACATGGTGTAGGGATCGCTGCCATGTTGGAAGGCGCCTTCGGCAAAGCGCAGGGAATTGGGGATGGATCCCGGCAGATTAATGTCGCCGTGGCAATTATGGCAGACTTGCTGGTAGACCTCTTGGCCCAAGCTGAAGCTGGCGAGCTTGTCGTCCTGGATGAGCCGAGCGTGATCGATTTCAGCCTCGTAAGCCGGGAGGGCCGACTCCGGCAGGAGCATAGTTCCTGGCGGGAGTTCTTGGGCGTGGCTAGAAATACGGAAAAAACCAATTGTTAGGAAGATGTAGAGACAGGAGCTGCGAAAAGCCATAGGTTCGAACTAAGTTGCCAATACTCTAGAAGAATAGCTCAAATTTGGGCGAGAAGATTCAGTTATCAGGCGACCGTTCTGGATTTGCGCGGATTCATGGACTGTTGACGATGGCTATGCGTTCCAATAAAAGGAGGCGTTTGTAACTTATGCATAGGGTATTTAGCAGATTTCACTCCGTCTATTCACGTTGGCCCATCATGGGAGTTCTGGGGTTCCTGATCGGTAGTCTCTTGTTCTTGCCTTTGGTGGCTATGGGTTCCCAGGAGCGGCACGAGCTGTGGTCGGGGGCGGCGCCCGTTGGCAATGGGCTCAGCGAAAACAAGGATGTGCTCATCACCGTTTTCCATCCGGACAAGCCAAACGGAGCTGCCATGGTTATTTGCCCCGGTGGGGGCTACCGGAATTTAGTCAAAGGACCTGAGGGAACGGGCATTGCGGAATGGCTGAATCGTCATGGTATCACGGGAATCGTGCTTGAGTACCGCTTGCCTGACGGGAGACCCTTCGTTCCCCTTTACGATGCCCAGAGAGCCATTCGTGTCGTTCGATCGAACGCGTCTCGTTGGCAAGTCGATCCCCGGCAAATCGGAATCATCGGATTCTCGGCCGGCGGGCATCTGGCGGCGACGGCTGCCACCCATTTCGATGCAGGGAATCCCGACGCCAACGATCCGGTGGAACGCTATAGCTGCCGTCCCGACTTCGCGGTTTTGGTTTATCCTGTAACCATCGTAGATGCCGCCTCTGGCTATTCTCACGCGGGGGTCAGGAAGAACTTGCTGGGCGACAATCCCACTACGGAGCTGCAGGATTTCTTTTCTGCTGAGAAGCAGGTTGGCGATACCACACCGCCCGCGTTTCTCGCCCATGCGATCGACGACTCGGTTGTGCCCTCCACGAACAGCGAAGCATTCCATCAGGCTTTGCGGGACCACGGAGTCCGGACGCGTTATCTAGAACTCCCAAGCGGGGGCCATGGCTTGAATCGATACCAAGGAGAGATGTGGGACGCGTGGCAGAAACAGTCCCTGGAATGGCTCGCCGCCAATGGGTTGATTCCCTCGCTAGGGCTGGAATAGAATGGCGGGCGAAGATCCGTTGGCTGGGCTGCTAGTTCACGATTGCCTCGGTTTGCAATACCACTTCAATCTAGACCTCCAATGCCAACAGTCCATCGCCGTTCTTTCCTCAAAACCTCCGCCCTGGCCGGAGTGGGATTAAGCTTGGGTCTGCAACGGCTTTCGGCTGCGCCGTATCCAATTGTTCCTGGCGAGCGGCCGGCCCAGGACCGGTCGGTGACAGTTCTCAACCCACGAGGACAGGTGCCGGTATCCTTCATAATCGATGATTCGACGACCTTGGTGAACATGGGGCATTTTTGTTTGCCTCAGTTCGCGGAAGCGTGGAGCGGAACGAAGGGGCCGGAGCGGTTCAATGTACCTTGGCGAACGTGGCCGAAAGAGATTCCGGACTCGTTTGTCCGAGAATTCGGGGAGTTTTGTCGCGAGCAAGGCGTCAAAGGCAAATACTCGATTGTTCCTTACCCCGCTTGCGTCGGCTGGGTAGATCGGGTTCTGCCCGGGTGGAGTCCGGCCGAGTTGCGGGCCAGCTTGGATTTGGTTCGCGATTTCATGATGCCCGACTGGGATATTCATCCGGAAATGATCAGCCACACGCGGGTGATCGATATCCAGACTGGGCGCCCGCTGCCACGAAAGGCGGATGGCAGCTACTGGATGGAAAACGGCGGTTGGTGCGAAGGGAAAAGCGCGGACGAGATTGGGGCCTACATCGCCTACGCTTTGCAGATTCTGAAGAACGTCGATTTGCCCTGTGAAGGATTCACCACGCCCGGTGGCTTTGGCAGTCCCGCCATGGAAAATCTGGAGATCGGTGGGATGCAGGCCCTCAGTTCCGTTTTCAACGTCGAAGTGCCGCACTACTTCAAATACGTGGTTACCGAGCCGGGAGATAGTGTAGCCCCGCGAGTGGAATTCGCCAAAGGAATCGCGGGCGGATCGCCTGAATTCATCGTCAATATCCCATCGTGTACCGGCGATTGGTTTGGGCCCTGGCATGGCGGCAATCCGGATCCAGTGGATGTCGTGACCGATCGCCACATTACCGAGGATTTTGGAAAGGGCCGCATGACGGAGGTAATCGAGAGAGGAGAGCCCGCCTGTTTCCTGACCCACTGGCCCAACATGTACGCCAATGGGACGGGGCAGAACTTCCGCAGCTTCCAGATCATCGTCAAACGGCTCAACGCTGCCTATGGCGATCGCATTCGGTGGATGAAGCTCAGCGAAATCGCCAGATACTGGGCGGCCAAGGAGCTGACAAGGATCGAGCGTAATGATAACGTGGTGACATTTTATGCTCCGGTGGCCACGCCGAACTTCACATTGAAGGTGAATCGGATTGGAAATCAGAGACCAGCTCAGCGACTCTCTGCCAGCCTGAGCGATCAGCCAACGCCATTGGAAGTGAGCCGAGCGATTGACGGGCCTCTATTGCCGGGCAAGTGGCGGCCCGGCAAGGAATCGATCGAATTGTGTATCGATCTTCCGAAAGGAAAGTCAACGCTGGAACTTTCCTGACATCCCCCAAGGCTAGAGCTAAGCGGGCATCTATTGGGTAAGTGGTGTCAGGCGTGTGCGGGTCGTTTTATCCCGTGATTAAGCCTCGGATCAGGTAGGGATTATAGCGGGGTAAACCCGATCCTGCAGATGATTCCGGCATGAAGCGACTTATACGCGTGTTGTGAAAATAGCGATACGTTTGCGTTGTTGAGAAGCCTCCAGCTAGTTTTCCTGAATGCGTTTCCGGCCAGAAGGATAGGTGGCGATGCCGATGCCGAGCCCGACCAGCAATACGCCGAAAATGAGGGCACTGGTGATGGGCTCGTTTAGAATCCAGTAGCTGATGGCGACTCCTGAGATCGGTGATACAAAAGCGAATACACCTAACTTACTGGCGTTGTAGCGACGGAGTAGGATGGTCCAGAAAATGAAGCAGAAGCCGGCAATGACGATCCCTTGGTAGGCGATGGCTAAAGCCACATCGCGATCGACGAAGAAATTTTCATTGCGCTCGAATAGCGCGCTAAGGATAAAGAATATGGGGATGCTAAAGGTGGCTTGCCAGAAAAGCAGCCGAGCCGGGTGCATGGTTTGGGTGAGCCGTTTCGTATAGATCTGCCGAGCCCCTAGCAGAAAGCCGCTGACCAGAACGATCGCATCGCCCAGCAAATAGTCGGTGGCCGAGGTCAGAAAGCCCTCAGCGAATATCATGACGATTCCGGCGAACGAGCACAGCATGCCGGCTACTTTGGGAACGCTAAGCCGATCATCAGGCAAGAAATAGTGGGCGAGAAGGGCGATAAAGAAAGGAGCCGTACAGACAAACACTCCAGAGTGGGCCGCGAGTGTGAAGCGCGTACCCAAGTGGAGGAAATAGATTTGCAGAACGAACAGAATGGTCAGGAAAAAAAGGAGACGATACTCTCCCTTTTGGGGCTTGATGGGGATTCTTTCATACAACACCCAGACCAGCACGGTCAGCGCTCCGAGGATGAAACGCACTCCCGCCAAGGCCAGCGGGGGCAGCCCGTCCAAAGCCACTTTTATGGAGGGCGTATTCCCTCCCCAAAGGGCGGCCAGAATAAATGCGGCCAGGGCGGCGTTAACGGTTATCGGTTGATTGAGCACGGAGGAGGAATGAGAGGAGCCAAAATCATCGATCTGTAGCGGAGAAAAGCGAGCTCTCAATGAGTGGGTGGTTGGATCGCAAGTTCAGCCACTAGTTCGATGCTCGCGCTTGAGCCTTTGAAGCAGACTTTTTGTTTGTCGTCTCTCTTCGAGCGATGATTGAACCTAATTGGGGATTGCCCCAAGGTTGGGTAGCAGATGAAAAAGATGCCGCAGCGGTGATTAGGGTTTTCAATCGTGGCGTAATACTTGAGAGTCGAAGGCGACCATGAAAATGCTCGCTATAATTCTCTTTCCCGTAGCCGCCTTCGCTCAGCAGTCCATTCCGGAAGGCTTTAGCTGGGTCAGTCCGCTGGATCCCGCTGAAGCCGTAGACTTGACGCCACGGGTCCGTCACGCGGCCTACAAAAGCCCGTCGATGGGGATCGACGTGGGCTACTACATCTACCTGCCCCGCGCGTACAGTGAGAATTCGAAGGCCCGCTTCCCAGTGGTGTACGCCTTGCACGGCGGGCGCCCCGGAGGCGAGCATCGGATTGTCAGGCTCGCCAACATCATCGACGAGGCTATCGAGGAAGGAAAACTGAAGCCGGCAATTTACGTTTACCCAAATGGCGGGCCGATGAGTTGGTATAATTACCCGTCGTTTGAAAATGGGATGGGAGAGGATGTTTTCGTCAAGGAGACTATACCCCACATCGATGCGACATACCGGACGCTGGGTGACCAAGCCCGAGGCATTGAGGGTTATTCGCAGGGAGGGCGGGGTACGACCCGTCTCTATTTCAAGTATCCAGAATTATTTGTCAGCGTGGCGCCCGGAGGATCTGGATACGGTCCGGAGAAAACGATTCAGGAAAATGATGGCTGGGAAAGCGATAAGATTCGCTTTTTGCCAGTTGGGCATAACACCTGGGATCTGGCGGCCGCTCACGCTAGAAAACCGAACAGACAGACGGCTCCGATGCTGCTTTGGGTGGGCACGGAAGAGGCGGCTCAATACCCGTGGAATGTGAAGTTTTCCGCCTATTTGGATGAACTGGGGATCGAGCATGTTTTTGTCCCTGCTCCTGGACTAACTCATGGATCACGGCCAGTTTACGAGATGATTGGCTATGCGGTAATGAAGTTCCACGAGAGCAACTTCGAGAAGGCATTGGCGAAGTAAGCAAAAGAAAAGATGACGACTCCGATCGATCTCCGCAGCGACACGGTTACCCAGCCAACGGCAGGCATGCGTCAGGCCATTGCCAATGCTGAAGTGGGTGACGACGTTATCGATAAAGACCCGACTATCGAGCGGCTGCAGGACCTGTGCGCGGAAATGCTAGGCATGGAAGCGGCTATTTTCATGCCTTCCGGTACGATGACCAATCAGATCGCCATCCGGGTTCATTGCCAGCCCGGCGATGAGTTCATCTGCGAGGCGGGATGTCACATATACAATTATGAGCAGGCTGCTTTCGCTCAGTTGAGCGGCGTGAGTCCGAAAACTGTGGATGGCGATTTCGGGGTTTTGCATGTCGATCAATTGCGGGGATTGATTCGGCCGGACAACGAGCATTTGGTTCGCACGCGGCTAGTGTGCTTGGAGAACACGCACAATCGTGGGGCCGGACGCATCCAGCCTTACGAGAATGTAGCCGAAATTTGCCAGTGGGCGAAGGAGAACGGTTTGCGTCGGCATTTGGATGGGGCCCGATTGTTCAACGCGGCCGTTGCCACCGGAATCGATCTCGCTGACTGGGCCCAATATTTCGATACGGTCAGCGTATGCTTCAGCAAAGGCCTAGGAGCGCCAGTCGGGTCGGCCTTGGCTGGGCCCCGCGAATTGATCAAGCGGGCCCGCCGGGCTCGCAAGCTGTTTGGCGGAGGAATGCGACAAGCGGGGATTATTGCGGCGGGCGCCTTGTACGCGCTGGAAAACAACGTAGATCGACTAGCCGAAGATCATGCCAATGCCCAGGTTTTGGCAGATGCCGTTCGTCAAAGCGAAGGACTTAATTTGCAGCCTGAAAATGTGGATACGAACATTGTGATTTTCCAGGTCGATTCGAATTTAGGGACGGCTTCTCAATTTGTGGAAGCGATGGGCACGAAAGGGGTGTTGGCGATGGCGACAGCGCCGCAGTTGATTCGACTGGTGACGCACTTGGATGTGAGCGCTGAACAGGTGGCCAGAGCCGGAGAGGTGATCAAGCAAGTAGCGGATTTGCTGGCGGAGTGAGAGTGTTAGGCGATCAGCAATCTTATTGGTAGCGGCCGATCTCCGAGCGGCCATCGAATGCCGAATCGGTTCTATCTGGTTGAGAAAAATGGCCGCTCAGCTCGCGCCGCCGAAGCGATGCGAAGGAGTGAGATCGACCGCTACCTTTTGGACGGATCGTTTCAAGCTGTCGGGATCTCGCGATAACGGAATCTAACCGTTAGAGATACCTGATTTTCGGAGTGATTCTCTTTCTATTGAGTTTTCCTCAAACTTGATAAGCTCTTGCCTGATGAAAACGCGAATACTCCTACGCCTCCTGTTAGTCCTCGCTGTATTCTACGCGCCTTTGACGTCGCAGGCGGAGGCGGCCGATAAGCCCAACATCATTTTCATCATGGCGGATGATCTAGGCTATGGAGATCTCGGATCCTTCGGGCAAACCGAGATACAGACTCCTCACCTGGATCGGATGGCTAAGGAGGGAACGCGTTTCACCCATGCCTATGCAGGTTCGCCGGTTTGCGCACCATCGCGCTCGGTGCTGATGACCGGCTTGCATACGGGGCACACAACCGTGCGGGGCAACTTTGGCAAATATGGCGTCAAAGGACTGGGCGGCGGCGATGGACGCGTGCCTTTGAATGCGGAAGATGTTACGGTAGCCGAAGTACTGAAGGAAGCCGGCTATGTAACGGGAATGACAGGAAAATGGGGATTGGGGGAGCCGGGTACGACGGGACACCCGAATGATCAGGGATTCGACGAATGGTTTGGCTACTTGAATCAGCGGCGAGCCCATAGCTATTACCCTGACTTCATTTGGCGAAACAAGGAGAGGGTCGACCTGCCCGGAAATACAAATGGGAAAAAGGAAACCTACACTCACGACTTGTTCGCGGAATTCGCTCTCGAGTTTGTTCGAGAGAACAAAGGCAATCGCTTCTTCCTCTACATTCCCTACACCATTCCGCATAGCCGCTATGAAATTCCGGATACGTTGCCGTATACGAATCAGCCTTGGACCGATGATGAGAAAGTGCATGCCGCCATGGTTACGCGAATGGATCGGGATATCGGACGCTTGTTCGCTCTTTTGAAGGAGTTAGGAATCGACGAGGAAACTGTGGTCTTTTTCTGCTCTGACAATGGAGCCGCCCAGCGTTGGGAAGGACGCTTTGATAGTTCGGGAAGCTTGAGGGGACGCAAACGGGATATGTACGAAGGCGGAATCCGCACCCCGATGATCGTACGCTGGCCGGGTAAAGTGGCTGCCGGCAAAACGAATGACTTCCCGTGGTACTTTGCTGACGTGTTACCGACCTTGGCTGATCTGGCAGGAGCGCGGTCGCCGGCTGGTCTTGACGGGATCAGCGTGCTGCCTTCGATCTTGGGCCAAGCTCAATCCAAAGACCGCTTTCTCTATTGGGAATTCTTCGAAAACGGATTTCAGCAAGCGGCCAGATGGAAGGACTGGAAGGCGGTCCGACTCGGGCTGGGCAAGCCTCTGGAATTGTATCACCTGGGGATAGACCAGTCCGAAAGGCGGGATATAGCCTCAGCCCATCCAGACATCATTGCCAAATTTGAGTCCTACCTCGAAGGAGCGCGGACCGAATCGATTAACTGGCCTGTGGATTTAACCGGGCGATAGGTCGGGAAAGTGGCTCGGCGATTTAGTTCGAGCAGCGAAAGTCCCAGAGAGTGCCTAAATCTGCGGTTTGTTCGCTGACGGGATGGTAGGGCTGATCCCTCGACTGGGCATCGGCCTCAACTTAAGCTCGCTCGGAGGTCGAACTCCACCTCTTTGCATTGCTCTCAAGGGTGGAACGCGACGTCCTGACGCCTTCATCTCCCCAATCTCTAGGCAAGTTGACGCCAATGCGGGAATGGGGGATTAGCCACGCCGGCGATAAGGCGCGGGTTGAAGCTCCGGTCCACGAACTCATTTCGTTTCGCGTCAACTGTTGCATTGCGGAAGCTTCGATTTTCGAGTTAGCTACTTCTAGCATATCACCCCTCAATGACAAACTTCCCCAACTTGCCCATCATTCAAGTACGTCGAGTACTTGCTGTCTTAACATGCAGTGTTTCCATGGCACTTCAAGCGGAGGAGCGCATTCCTTGGACGAGTTCGAATATCAGCGGATCTCCAGAGTCGCCGATGCCTTACCAGGCGGAAGCCGTTTGGCCGCATATCACTTTCAACCAACCGCTGGATATCACGTTGCTGGAATCGGAGAAGCTTTTGTTTGTTTCAGAACGTTTCGGCAAAGTTTGGCGGATCCCTGCAGACACGACTGGAGAGGCTGAGGAAAAAACCTTGGTTGCTGACATGAACGTCATGTTTCCCAACCTGGATAGATTGCTGGGATTGGAGTTTCATCCAGACTTTTCGGCTAATCGAAGAGTGTTCGTGTACTATGTGACGAGCAAGCTAGGTCCCGGTTTCGACTGCGTTTTAGGTGAATTTCGAATGGACGAAGGTTGGACGCTAACTTCGATTGCCGATGGAACTTTGCTGCGCTTTCATGGCGAGGGCCACACTGGCGGTGATATTCAATTTGGGCCAGATGGATTGCTCTACGTGCCAATCGGCGATCTGACGCCTCCATCGCCGCCGGATGCCAATCTGGCTGGCCAAGATCTAGGGCAACTGGGAGGCAAGATTCTCCGTATCGATGTGGATGGCAAGGATCCGGGATTGCCGTATCGAATTCCCAAGGACAACCCTTTTGTCGATTTGGAAGGGGTCCGCTCCGAGGTGTGGGCTTACGGGTTCCGCAATCCCTGGAAATTGTGTTTCCATCCGGAAACCGGGGAGCTTTGGCTAGGCGATGTCGGTTGGGAGCTGTGGGAGATGGTTCACCGCGTAGTGGAAGGAGGGAACTATGGCTGGTCGATAATGGAGGGTCCCATGCCAACGAATACGGATCAGGATTCCGGGCCGTCGCCGATCACTTCTCCAGTCGTCGCTTACGATCACTATCAAGGTGCCTCGGTAACGGGAGGATACTTTGTAACCGGAAATCGCCTGCCGAAACTGAAAGGCTCGTATGTATACGCGGACTACGTAACTGGGAAAGTGTGGGCCTTGAATTGGGATGGTTCTACTGCTGCGAACCGGGAGATTGCGGATACGCAACAGCCCATCGTTACCTTTGGCTTGGATCTCTCAGGAGAACTCCTGTTCGCTCCTTTGACGAGAGACGCTTCCTTGCAGCGACTGGTAGACAATCCGAAAGCGAGTGAGCCAACCCCATTTCCGAGGTATCTCAGCGAAACGGGCTTATTTACGGATACGGCAGGCCAATCACCCGCCCCAGGCGTGTACGAGTATAAGATCAAGGCCCCCATGTGGCAGGATGGGGCGGAAACTCGCTACTGGATTGGACTGCCGGAAAAGACTAAGTTGACCGCCTCACTGGAAGATCGGCGAGGATCTCCTCATGTCCGTTATTACGAACCCAAGGATATGGCCTTAGCCAAGTCTATCCGCAAGAATGGTCGAATCGTAGAAACCCAGGTTCTTCATTTCGATGGCTATTGGCGAGGTTACAGCTATCGTTGGAATGACGAGCAAAGCGATGCCACGCTGGTGGATAAAGACGGTTTATCCACCGTTATCGATGGCACACCCTATCGTTTCCTGAGCCGGGCTGAATGTTTTCGCTGTCATGGGAGCAATTTCAATCGACCCTTGGCCTTCCTGCCGGGACAGGTGGACTTCGACGGTCAGATCGACCGTTTTCACAGTTTAGGGATGGTGGACGATGTTTTCGTCCATGCAGCAAAGTCGCAACCGTTAGCGAATCCGTATGACGAGGCAGGGTCGCTAGAACTGAGAGCTCGTTCATGGCTCCATAGCAATTGCTCGCATTGCCATAAAGTGTCGGGTGGCTCTGGTTTGACGGCCCAGATGAATGCTGCTGTTTCCACTGAAGGGCTCGAACTTATTGGACACGATCCGAAGCGGGGATACTTTGGATTGGATGACGCTCCCCAGATTGATCCGGGTAATCCTTATCGATCGATTCTCTATTATAGAATAGCTACGAAAGGGGCAGGGCATATGCCTATGATTGGCCTGCCAACGGTTGATCATGAAGGGGTGCGTGTGGTGCACGACTGGATACGATCGATGATGCCGGAAACGCCTGTCCCCGATGTTACACTCGAACCCAAGAACGTAGAGGAAGCTTTAGTCTTGTATCACAAGATACAAGCAGGCGAATTATCAGATGCGGACAGAAAGCGTGCGATCAAGGCCTGCTTAGGGCACGAAGAACCCTTTGTGGTGAATTTGTTTGTGGGGATGGGGACAGAGTAGAAGGTAATTGGTATACGGCAGCGGCCGATCTCCCCGCAGTCGCGGGACCATCTTGAACGTATCACAGGCATCCTGCCTGCCCGTTCAAAGATAATGAAGTAACAGGCTGGAAGCGTATTCTATCTTTTGATCGGACTCGTGACGCTGACGTATCCGACCTCGTTTAAGGAGGATCGAGCTGATCCTCCCTCACTTCACTACATTGTATCCAGATCTACCAGGATCTCTCTCGGGCTGGATCCGTTTTCCGGGCCAACCACGCCACGGTCCTCTAGCTCTTCCATTAGTCGCGCCGCCCGGTTGTAGCCTATTCGCAATCTTCGTTGCAGCATGGAGGTAGAGGCTCGCTTAGTTGAACGGAGAACTTCGATTGCTTGCGGGAGAAGGTCATCGCCATCCTCTTCGCCACCGCCAAAACTGACGTCCTCGGGGGATTCGATCTGCTTCTGCACCTCTTCCGCAAATTTCGGCGGTCCATTCGATTTAAGATCGTCGACAATGGAAGCGATCTCCTCGTCGGAGACGAAAGCCCCTTGGGAACGGATCAGCTTGGAGCTGCCTGGCGGGGAAAATAGCATGTCCCCTCGCCCAATCAGCTGTTCGGCGCCGGGTCCGTCAAGAATGGTCCGGCTATCGATTTTGGAGGATACCTGGAAAGAAATACGGCAGGGGAGGTTGGCCTTGATAACCCCCGTGATCACGTTCACGGACGGGCGCTGGGTGGCTATGACCAGGTGGATGCCGGCGGCCCGGGCCAACTGAGCGAGCCGAGCGATCCCCGTCTCCACATCGGCGGGAGCGACCATCATGAGATCGGCGAGCTCATCGATGATGCAGACGATGTAGGGGAATTTCTCGGGTATCTCGTCGAGAACGCCTTCATCGCGAGGGACGGTGATTTCCATTTGTTCCTCTTCCTGTTTTTCCGCTTCGGTCTTCTCTTTTTCCGGTTTGGAGCGGCCGTTGAAACCAGCGATGTTTCGCACGCCGACCTTGGCGAAGGTTTCGTAGCGATGCTCCATTTCGTTGATCAGCCACTTAAGGGCTCCAGGGACCCTCTTGGGATCCGTTACCACCGGAATCAGCATATGCGGCAAGGAATTGAAAACCTTCATTTCCACGATCTTGGGATCGATCATGATGAACCGCAATGTGTCCGGGCTAGAGTGGAAAAGCAGAGATGTAATGATTGAATTGATGCAGACCGTTTTGCCTGCGCCTGTAGCTCCGGCTATGAGCAAGTGGGGCATTTTAGTCAGATCGGAAATAATCGGTTTCCCGCTGACATCCTTGCCGAGAGCGATGGGAATCTCCGCTTTCGATTTGGCCCAATCCTCTGACTCCAGAATTTCCCGTATGCCAACCGGAGTTGGATTCTGATTAGGTACCTCGATACCAACGCAACCCTTTCCGGGAACGGGGGCGAGGATGCGCACGGATTGGGCTCGCATACCCAGGGCGATGTTCTTGTCCAGATTGGATATCTTTTCCACTCGCACGCCTGGAGCGGGATAGACTTCATAGCGTGTGATTACCGGTCCAATGTGTATTTCCCCCATGGTGACATCGACTCCGAACTCCTTGAGTGTGCGTTGGAGTCGATCGGCATTGCTGGTATGTTCGGTGGGAGAATTCGAATGGTGCGGCTTGGCTTGTGGAGCCAGCAAGTCGAGGGGAGGGAAGACGTAATCGCCGACGGATTGCGGCAGTTGGACCCGAGCTTTCTTGGTTTCTTCGGCGGCGACAATTTTGAGAACGTCCTTGAGGGCCGGTTTTTTAGCGGGCTCTTCCTCCTCTTCGGGTTCTTGAGGTAGGGGAGGCTGTGGATCCTTGCGAATGGGGATCGGGGGCTCCGGGTCAACCTCGGGCTGAAACTTGGCGCTCTTGCCTTTGGCGGCGGCTTTGCCGGCGGCGACCATTTCCCGGGCGGCCGCTTTTTCTTCGTTGGCTAGGCGCTTGGCCTCCAGGCGTTGCTGCTTGATAGCCGCTCTCTCTTCTTGGCGAGCCAGCTTTGCTAGGCGACGGGCCTCTCGTTTTTCCTCGCGACTTGCCTGCCAGCGATCTAGCCAGCCGTTCAGTCCGCTTTCTTCGTCGGATTTCTCGCTATTGACGCCCGGGGCGAGAACAAAGACGAAGGTTCCGACAAAGAGGGCCCCGAGAATAAGCGTGGCCCCTATGTCGCCAATATAGGCTCGCACCGAGGCGGAGTAGAGTACTTGGCCGAGCAATCCGCCCGGATCCTTGGCGTAGATTTCTTTGTCGAGAAAGAGTAAATTCTGAACTGCTAGGAGGCCAGAAGCGGTGGCGATGTTGAGAAGCATGCCGATGGCGATCGCCCAGCTGCCTTGGCGGACTTTTCGAATGTGGAGCCATGCTCGCCATCCTAGATAGACGGGTATTAGCCAAGCCGAGCCTCCTAGGAGATAGAGGCTGAACTGCCCGATTTTGACGCCCAAGAGTCCGAAGGCGTTTGGCTCGAAACCTAGAGAGGGGTCGGTAAAATTGTCTGGAATCTGACGAGGGTGGAAATCCAGCAAGGCGATAGCGAAAAGGGCAGCCAATAGGGCAAATCCCCCAGCCCAAAGCCAACGGCTCCGCAATCGTGGCGGCTTGATGTCGGAGGAGGGATTTTTGTTATTGGAACTGCGCTTTCTGGCCATATGGATAGGAGCTGAGACGAGGCAGTGGGGCTCGCGAGAGCTCGGGCTGGTCCGTAAAATGATGAAAAGACGGGTTTCCGAGAAAACTGCAAGGACGCGATGAGCAATCCGATTTACTTTAAACCAATTTATCAAGAGCGTGTGTGGGGCGGACGAAATCTAGAGAAGGCTTTGGGCCGGGAACTGCCCGAGGGCGAGGTGATCGGCGAGAGTTGGGATGTCGTGGACCGGCCGGAGGCGATGTCGTTGATTGAGGGGGGCGTTTTCGCTGGTAAATCGCTACGCGAGTTGATCAAAGAGCGTACAGAGGAGATCATGGGGGCGGGCTATGATCCGAACCGGCCTTTTCCCATATTAGTCAAATGGCTCGACTGCGCGGATAGACTGAGCCTGCAAGTGCACCCCCCTGCGGAGGTGGCGCCGACCCTGGGCGGTGAACCGAAAACTGAAAATTGGTATATAGCTGATTGCCAGACAGATGCGTCGCTTATCGTCGGATTGAACAATGGCGTGACGCGGAACGAATTCGAGCGTCGTTTGGGCGAAGGCACGCTTGAAGAGTGCGTACATCGATTTCCAGTGAGTCCTGGGGAATCCATCCTCGTGGAGAGCGGGCGGATTCATGCTATCGATGCGGGCAATTTAATTTTGGAGATTCAGCAGAATTCAGATACGACTTACCGTGTCTATGATTGGGGCCGCGTGGGACTGGACGGGAATCCTCGTCAGCTCCATGTGGAGGAATCGCTGAAATGCATTGATTGGAATGACTTTGAGCCGGAGACGATTCGTCCAACCGCGGGTGAGAGTTTATTGGCGGATTGCCCGGAATTTCGATTGGTCAAATGGGATCTAGGTGAAGAAGCGGCCTCTCTAGTATTGGAGGCAGGGGAACCGCGGCTGGTTAGCGTCACGGCTGGAAGCGCCCAAATTGACGGGCAGGAGGCGCCCAGCGGAACAACTGCGCTTTTGCCGGCCAGTTCCTCGTTCGAGCTGACTGCTTCTGAGGCAGCTACCTTTCTGGTGACGGACCGTTTTGTTTGAAGCCGAGAAGTTGGAATTTTCTTGAGACAATTCCCAGATAGAAATAGCGCGTCGGCAGGCGTGATTATCCCCAATGAAGTTACACAAATCATCGAATCTAAAGCCAAGATCCAGGAGCTGTTACCGAGGGGGCGTCACCCGATCGGCCCTCTTCATGGGATCGTTTCTGTTAGCCTCGGCTACCTTAGGCTGGATGGTCGCTTTGCCCGCGTTGGTCGGTTTCAAGATAGAGAGGGACACTGGCTATCTGTGGGAGGCGGAGTCTCTCGCCTGCAATCCTTTTGGCTTTGAGCTTCTTATCGAGGGTGGGGTATTGCGAGGCGGGAGCTCAATTCATGAAGGAAGGCCGATTTTAGGCATTCGCCATTTAAAGGCAACAGGCCCTGCGGATTTGCTCGTCTCCGGCGGCTCGGGCCTTGATAGAGTCGAGTTGTATATAGATCGAGTTACGCTGATTAGGGATGAGAGAGGGGTTTTGAATTTGGAAAGCTTTTTGGAAAGTCTCCTGGGAGGAGCAAAGGCTTTGGGCGATGGATTCCCTATTGCCGAGTGCCATCTGAAAATTGATACCGTCGAGATTCTTGATTATGCCTTGCCAGCCAAACCATCCCATAAGGCCCTTCGATTGGGAATCGATGCGGATAGTTTCGCTGCCAAGGACGCGATTGGGCTCTTTGCGCCTTTGTTCGAGATTATTTCTAGAGCGGAATATCTGCCAGATACCGTTATGGAAACGGCTCGCGATGGGGCTGTTGTAGCTAAAGCCCCAGGCGGGAAGGTTCAATTGAATGCAAGGATGCGTTAAAAGGGGCTGGACCTTATAGAAAAACTCTTTGATTCCAGAGCAATATTACCGAAGAAACAATCAGGTAAGCTATTTTAAAAAGTTGGAAAACGATATGGCGGAAAAAGAAGAGGAAGTTGACTCGGAAGCGAACTCCGATGAATCCAGGCCCGAATCGGGTCAGGGCGAGGGCGAACAGCAGGAAGGCCGGAATGCTGAAGAAGCGGCTACTGAAGAGGAAAAGGAGCTGACCATCGAGGAGCAGTTGGAGCAGGCGAAGCGGCAAGCGGATGTGAATTACAACAACTACCTGAGAGCGGTCGCCGATTTGGACACCTACAAACGTCGTGTCATTCGGGAAAAGGATGATTTGAGGCAGTACGCGGTATCCGGGTTGCTGGAGTCGATTTTGCCGATTTACGATAACATGGCTCTGGGATTATCATCGGCGGAGCAGGTTTCAGATCCCAAGGTAGTCGAGGAGGGAATCCGCATGGTTTTGGCCCAATTCAAGGCCGTGCTTGGTGAAAATGGGGTTGAAGAAATCGAGCCGGGCAAAGGAGACGCTTTCGACCACAATCTACACGAGGCGGTGCAAACTCAGCCGAGCGATGAGGTAGAAGCGGGCGCTGTTCTACAATTGATACGCAAAGGTTTCTCGCTGAATGGTCGATTGATTCGTCCGGCGACGGTTATCGTGTCCGGGGACGCCTCCGAATAGCCAGGGGAGAATTTCACGGCGAAAAAGAAAATCAGGAAACGTGAAAGAGGATTATTACGAATTGCTAGGTGTGAGCCGTCAGGCGACTCAGGACGAGTTGAAGAAGGCCTATCGAAAGATGGCCGTTAAGTACCACCCAGATAAAAACCCGGGCAACAAGGAGGCCGAGGAGAATTTCAAGAAGGTTTCCGAGGCGTATGAGGTTCTCAAGGACGAACAGAAGCGGGCCGCTTATGATCGCTATGGGCATGCGGCCTTCAGTGGCGGCAGCGGCGGCGGGTCTTCCGCGGGTGGGCCTTTCCATGATCCCTTCGATATATTCAGCGAGGTATTCGGAGGCGGTGGTGGCGGAGGAAGCATTTTCGAAGAATTCTTTGGTGGTTCTGGCGGACGAGGGGGCTCTGGAAGAGGCGGCGCGCAGCGTGGATCCGACTTGCGCTACGATTTGGAGATCAGTTTAGAAGAGGCTGCTAAAGGCATTGAGAAAGAGATTTCCTTTCGGAAACCGGTTCAGTGCAGCCGCTGTGGCGGAAACGGCGCCGAGCCCGGTACAGGCGTGGTAACTTGCCCGACCTGCGGTGGGCATGGACAAGTAACTGCGTCTAAAGGATTCTTCTCGGTACGCCAAACTTGCTCCACCTGTCACGGGAGTGGCAAGAAAGTGGAAAAAGCGTGTTCAACCTGCGGAGGCGAAGGACGGGTAAACGAGACGACTAAGATTAAGGTAAAGGTACCGCCAGGAGTGGATACGGGATCCAAGCTGCGTTCGGCGAACAATGGCGAAGCGGGAATCGGTGGTGGTCCTTCGGGCGATCTCTACATTGTCATTCATGTTTCCGACCACGATATCTTCGAGCGCCAAGAGGAGAACCTCTTCTGCCAGATTCCTATCAAGTTTACCTTGGCTACTTTGGGAGGAACGATTGAAGTTCCCACTTTGACGGGCAAGGCCAGTTTAAAGATTCCAGCGGGCACGCAGTCGGGTACTACCTTTAGGCTGAAGGGCAAAGGGATGCCCAGCTTGCGCGGCGGCTATTTTGGCGACCAGATGATTCGCGTGGAAATCGAAGTGCCCACATCGCTCAATAGCGAACAAAGACAAAAGCTCGAGGAGTTCGCCCTTGCCTGTGGAGATGCGGATGAGCCGGTGGGAAAAACGTTTTTCGACAAGGCGAAGCGATTTTTCGATTAGATCGGCCTTTGTTCGGCTCCCTAGGATCGCCCTGCTGAATAGGTTTTGCGGAATTTATGTATCCACAATCTGGGACATAGATTGCAGTTCGTTGGTAAAGCAATCGATGAGATTTTCCGCTTCGTCTTTGCGTATAACTCTGGGGTCGTAGTTCAAGGTCGCTTCGAGCTCTCCAGCGTATACGGCGACGAGCAATGTGGCTTGGGCGTGGGGGCGGTAGGGGGCCGCAGAGGCAATCCGCTCCAACACGGATCCTCCTGCTTCCAGTTTGCCTTCAGGGTTTCTCAGCGGGCTATGAGGAAATTGATGTCCGAGATTTGTCAAAGTGGCGCTGGCACGGCAGGTATCTCGATGGCTGAATGCCCGAATGCCGCCGGGCAATAATCGGCGTATCCAAAGAATCGATAGATAGATTGTGCCTAGTCGCCCCTTTTTCACATACTGCATATCCTCTTTGTCCCGACGCAGCAGTCTGGGGCGATTGGAAAGGCCCTTGGCTTGGCGATCGATAGATACGATTTTAATAGCGTTGCAAGCCGGAAGGAATTTGGCCGCTTTGCATCTAAGGTTTACGGGAACACTGAGGCGGATCCAATCGGTTGGCTCTCCTTCGCCTAGCGAAGTTCTCCAAGACCCTATCGCGGCATGAAAAGCTGCCAAATGCAGATCGTTGACGCTAATGCCTCTTGATCTGGCGAACTTGCGAAATCTTGAATAGGAGTCTTTTCCTAGATATTTGGATACAAGATTGGGTGAATGTCTAGGTAGAGGAATGGATTTGCTCGTATCCCTGTTTGGGAGTAGAGGAGACACGTGGCGTCGGAAAAGGGAAAGAGCGATGAAGAACTCTACGATTTTCAGCGGGAGGGTAGACAGAAAGCTACTCAAACTGAATCTCTGTCTCCCTCGGTGTTTCAGCCTTCCAAGTTTCGTCTCCTGCAGCGTGGCCCGGTCGCTGCCGCATAGTTGGTCATAGGCTATGAGCAGATCGTGCAAAAATCGGAAGTACCCGGCCCCGTCGCATAGGGTGTGGCTTTGGTTAACGTATAGGTCCCATCGTTTTGGTTCGTGGACGACATGCAGATGGAAGGATATTTCCTTCGCTGGATCGAGTGATTCGAACTCTGGCGTGAACTCACCCGTTTCATCTGGATGCCAGTGAATAGGAATTTTCGCTGAGCTGTTGAAATTCCAATGCCGCCTTCCGAAGAGCCCTTTGCTAATGGTTGCTGTTAGATGCGGATGCCGAGGGGCAACGATTGAGATGGCTCGCCTCAGCTAGTCGCGTTGAAGGCTTCCCAAAAACCGTGCGCGGATGCAAATAATGCAAGGATAGTGGTCGCGATTTTCGTGAAAAAGGTATTTCTCGAAAACAGTTAGGGGAAGGCTTCGCACGAGGATTGAGATTCAGTCTACTGGGTTGAACGCTTTGCAGGATTTCCGGAAAAATAGTCTGGTCATTATTGGGGTCAAGTCTATCGCAGATGGTTGCTACCTTTGACGCCTTCCATGTTCCGAACTGCGCATGAGATTCTTGATACGGCCAAATACTTGGATTTGGCCCGCTCGAATATGGTGGCTGCTTGGCCGAAGTCCTATTATCGTAGGGAATTAATCAAGCTGAAATTTTTCCATAAGCGGATGTTCGTGATGAATCGCCCTGATGATATTCAGCGTGTCATGGTTGCCAATGCTTCCAACTACCGCAAGAGTTTGGCTAATCGGCGATCGCTCAAGCCGCTTCTTGGTAAAGGCGTCTTCGTGAGCGAAGGAAAGCTTTGGGAACGCCAGCGGAAGATAATGTCGCCCGCTACTCACAAAAAGCGATTGGCGGGCTATGCCGAAACAATGGTGGAAGCGGGATTGGAAATCGTGGGTGCCTGGGGCGCTCTTGCGTCGACGGGGAAGTAGATTTAATGGAGGAGATGACTCTGCTGACTTCAGATATAATAACCCGGACGATGTTCGGGGTTGTTTTGGGAGAGAGAAACGCAGTTTTGTATCGGGCATTTCAGGACTATTTAGCATCGCATGGAAGAATTTATATAAGCGAGCTGATCGGTTTACCCTCGTGGATTCCGCGACCCGGACAAGGAAAAGGGCGATTAGCGGTGCATCAGTTTGACGAGGTGATTGCCAGCGTCATTGAAGAGCGCTGCAGGCAGGAGAATTCGAAAGACGATCTCCTGCAGATGCTGATCGATTTTCGAGAAGAAACGGGCGAGTCTATGACGGACGAGCTGCTGCGAGACGAAGTAGTTTCCATATATTTGGCTGGGCATGAGACGACAGCCATTACTTTGACTTGGGCGTTTTATCTTCTGCACGAGCGCCCGGAAGTTAAGGAAAGGCTTTGGGCTGAGCTCGAGAGCGTCCTAGCCGGGCGTAAACCGAGTTATCAGGACTTGCCCAATCTGCCGTTAACGCGAGCCATCGTGGATGAGACATTGCGATTGTATCCACCTGTTCATGTTTTTTCTCGCCAGGCTTTGGGGGATGATGAAATTTCGGGAAACTGTGTTCCCAAAGGCTCCTTCATGACAATTTCTTCTTGGGTTTTGCACCGGCACAAGCTCCATTGGGAGAAGCCCGATACATTCGATCCAGACCGTTTCATGCCGGGCCGCTCCAAAAGAGTAAAGCCGTTCGCCTATATCCCCTTTGGGGCGGGTCCAAAAGTGTGCATGGGCAAGCATTTCGGCTTAGTTGAAGCGACGCTTCTTCTCGCCCTTTTCGGGCATCGGTTTGACCTAAAATTGAGATCTGGACACCCGGTGGAGTCGCTTGGGCGGATGACCTTGAGACCGCATCAAGGTATGCCCATGGAGGTTGCCCGCCGCGAACGATGACACTTTATTTAGTTGCTGGAGTTTGCAGGAGGATTAGAAAAAATGTACGAAGTTAGAGCTAAGCTGTCGCTGGAGGAGTTTCACGTTGCCGAGAACCTTATCTTCGAATCGGATGGGCTCGAGAATTGGAACTTGTATGAGAATTTTGATGACAAAGGCTATTGGGTCCAGGGAATCTTTGAAGGGCTGCCAGAGGCCAAAGCGGGAATGGAGTCGCTGCAGAGCCGACTGGAGGTTCGAGGAGAATGGGTTCTAAGCGAATTGGCGGATGGGGATTGGAAAGAAAGTTATAAAGACCACTTTAAGCCGTGGGCGATCGAGAACCTGCATTGGGCTCCAGTGTGGCTGAAAGATGAATACAAACTTCCGCTGGGCCACGAGGCGGTCTGGCTAGATCCCGGCATGGCCTTCGGAACTGGAAATCATGCTACGACTCGATTGTGCGTCGAGCATTTGATAGAGTTCAAAAAGCGTGTGGGCGAGGATTTCGAAAGGGCTCGAGTCGTCGATGCGGGATGCGGTTCGGGCATATTGGCGATATCCGCCGCGAAATTGGGATTCAAGGGCATCCAAGGATTCGATATTGATGAGGATGCGGTAAGGATCGCGGAAGAGAATGCGGCTCTGAATGGAGTAGAGGAAACGCGTTTTTTCGTTGGTGACTTGGAAAGTGGCCTGAGGTCGGAAGGAGCCGACTGTCTCTTGGCAAACATACTGGCGAATGTACTCGAAGCGAACGCTGATCGGCTGGCCGATTCCGTGGCGGAGGGAGGATGGCTGGTCCTGAGTGGGATATTAGGGTCCGAAGCGGAAAGAGTCAGGCATCGATTCGAGGCGATCGAATGCTTGAAGACGGGGGAAGTGGAAAATCTGGATGAATGGGCGAGTATACGATTTCAGAAGAGCGCCCGCGGCTAGCGGAGCAAATGGTTTGGTCGCCGTCTAGCAGGTATAAGCTCTAACAGCGGCTTCTGTGTCCTCGGCCAACAGGGGGTCGGAAACAGCGACGACCCGGGTGCCTCCACGTTGACGTACTTCCTCTAGATTTTCTCGATTGATCCCGCCGATGCAGAAAAAAGGAATTTTCGGGTTTTGCTCGTCGACCCATTCGACGAGCTCCAATCCAACCGGAGTATAGCTGGGCTTGGTTTGGGTGGCGAACACGGGACCGACCGCAAAGTAGTCTAGCGTTTCCTCAGGCAGTCCCAATGCTCCCTGAGCCTGGTGTACCGAATGGGTGGACAGCCCAAGTATTCGATCTGGCCCCAGCCGTTCCCTAGCTTCGATTGCGGGTGTATCTTCCTGTCCGACGTGAAGGCCTATGTCGGGGTAGCGAAGGCAAAGGTCGATGTCGTCGTTGATAATCAATGGAGGTTGGGCTTCCTCGACCTGGTTTCGAAGTTCGATAATCTGGATCAGAAGGGCCTCGCGTTCCTTAGGCGACTCCTTCTTGGCCCGGATTTGTATGATTCCCGCTCCTCCTGCTACGAGAGCGCGATATTTGCGAATCCATTCGGATGGTGTGACATATCCAGAATCCAGGATTCCGTAGAATGAGCATTCCTTCAGCGATGACGGGGCCATGGCCTTTCGATTTTAAGCCCTGCTGCGACAAGCAATTACGGCCGGGTACTATGTGGCCCTGGTTTCTTGCCCGGTTTCCGAGCTGTCTTGCGATTCCTGAGAGTCGGGCTTTTTGGAGCTTAGGATGGTCGCGAGCTCAGAGCTGGTTTCAGATTCGGTCGGAATCATGACCGGTTCATCGACATCCTGTTTCCCGAAGCTGGTGACCATAATTTCGATAGGGCCGATTTGTTCGAAGCTAAGCGATTTTTGCAGGAGTCCAGATATCCGTGTCTGGAGTCGTTCGGTGGTTTCTTTGAGATTTTCAGGAGAAGAAAGGCGGAGGTTTACCGTCGTGTTGATTTTTTTGCCCACGATTTTGACAGTGGGCCGAGCCGCTTCGACCCAATCGTCCTTGAGGCAAGTTTGGCGGATGAGGTCTTGGAGGGCTCTGCGCGAGACCAGGACTGATCCGGAATCGCCTGAAAAGGCGGTCAGTCGCGAAGGTGGGCCTTTGAGGATGCGTCGGAGCCCAATAATCAAGAGCAGCAATGGAGCCAGAATCCCTATAATGGCATATGGCGGGAGGTCCCCGATAAACTTGGCCGTCTGATTTAAGTGCTCAGCCATCTAAATGATAGTGGTAGCGGCGGGACGAAAATCAGTCCTCGTTATCTTTGTCCTGGCTCTCCTCGTCGGCCATTTTGACGCCCTCGATGATGACGTCGACATTGGCGACCGGCTTGCCAGTCATATTGGTCACTTGTTTGGCGACGATCATTTGCAAGGTCTCCGCCGTCTTTGCGAGCTCTACGCCGTACTCCATGATGACACGGATTTCGATTTGGTAGTTGCCCGCTTCGTCCTCGGATACGCGGACGCCCTTGTCGGATTCCTTGCTGGAAATTTGGGCGATGAAATTTTCGACGAAGCTTCCACCCACTGCTAGGACTCCTGAAACATTGATCGCCGCCATCTTAACGATGGTGGAGACAACCGTATGGTTGACTTTGATTTGCCCGAGGGACCCTTCAGGGTGCTCGCCGGTTTCGATGGTGGATTCTTGCTGTTCCATTTGCTTGTAACTGGTTCAAATAATTTCGCAGGGCCCATTGATTTCGAGCGTTGATAGGCAATTCGGCCCGCATTTTGCCTGTCGACGCTTTAGATTAAGAATCGCCAATTCCGCAATTGTTTCAAGCGAAGAGGCGATTTAGTAGAAAACTTCTGCTTTCGAAGCGGCCTCCTTAATCCATTTTCGGAGGATTTTTCATAAATTCCTCCATAAAAGCGGTAGTCGCCTCTCCGGCTTGGAACCGAGCATCGCTGATAATCGCTTTCTGCAAAGGGATCGTCGTGTGAATTCCGCGAATCAAATATTCGCTCAAAGCCCGGTACATTCGCTCTATCGCCACTTCTCGGCTGCGCCCGTAGGTGATGAGCTTGCCGATCATGCTGTCGTAATAGGGAGGTATAATATAACCTCCGTAGGCGTGAGAATCGACGCGGACTCCGTGGCCTCCAGGAGCATAGTAGAGATCGATACAGCCAGGGCTGGGGGCGAAATTGCGAGCCGGATCCTCGGCATTGATGCGGCACTCGATCGCATGGTAATTATATTGAACTTCCTCCTGCTTGAAGGCAAGCGGTTCGCCTCGAGCGATTTGAATCTGTTGCTTTATGAGATCGATGCCGGTTACTTCCTCTGTGACCGGGTGCTCTACCTGGATGCGTGTGTTCATCTCGAGGAAGTAGAAATTACCTTTGGGGTCTACGAGGAACTCAATCGTTCCGGCTCCTTCGTAGTCGGCGGCTTTGGTGGCCGCGACCGCAGCTTCGCCCATGCGCTTGCGGAGGTCGTCGTTGACGAAGGGGGAAGGGGCCTCCTCGATGAGTTTTTGGTGGCGACGCTGGATGGAGCAGTCGCGTTCGCCGAGATGGACGACGTTTCCATGCCGATCGGCAAGGACCTGGAATTCGATGTGGCGAGGGTTTTCGATGTATTTTTCGATGAGCACTTCGCCGTTTCCGAACGCCTTTTCGGCCTCGCTACGGGCGAGTATGAATTCTTTGCGCAGGGAAATATCGTTGTGGGCTATGCGAAGGCCTTTTCCGCCGCCGCCGGCAACCGCTTTGATCATCACCGGATAGCCGACCTTGGTCGCGATTTGCACTGCTTCCTCTTCCGTTTCGACCGTGCCGTCGCTACCACCGCAAACGGGCACTCCCACCTTTTTCACGGTTTCCTTGGCGATCGCCTTGTCACCCATCATGCGAATCGATTCAGCGGAGGGGCCGATGAACTTAATGTTGCACGACGCGCATTGCTCGGCGAAGTCGGCGTTTTCCGCCAGAAAACCATATCCAGGATGAATCGCGTCTACGTCCGCGATTTCCGCGGCGCTAATTATACGATCCGCTCTAAGATAGCTATCGGCGCTTTGCGGGCCGCCAATGCAAATAGCCTCGTCAGCTAATTGAACATGAAGCGATTCCAGATCCGCTTCTGAGTATACGGCTAGCGTCTTGATTCCAAGCTCGCGGCAGGCGCGAACGATGCGCAAGGCGATTTCGCCGCGATTGGCGATGAGTACTTTTTGCATGTGGGAAATTCGTTGGGTTGAATAGCCGCTCGTGAGCGATACAGCCGGGAGAGCAATCGAGTGCCGTGAAGTTAGCGGTATTCCCTCGAGGGAAATTAGGCCAAACGAAAGAGTTTTTGGCCATATTCTACCGGCTGGCCGTTCTCAACGAGTGTCTCGGCGATGGCGCCGCTTTGCTCAGCCTGTATCTCGTTCATGATTTTCATGGCTTCGATAATGCAAACGATTGTGTCGTTTGATACCGTGTCGCCAGATTTTACATACGCATCGCTTTCTGGCGATGGGGAGCTGTAGTACGTCCCGACCATAGGCGAGGTGATGTAGGTGGCATTATCAGCCTCGGCCTCGCCGCTCTCCGCCGCAGTGGAGACTGGCTGGGCTGCGGGAACTGAGGGGGCTGCAGCAGGAGGCGGCGCCGAGCTGATAATCTGCGGAGGGGCCTCTTTGCCAGTGTCCCGCTTGATCTTGAGTTTGAAATTCTCTTCCTCGACTTCGAATTCCGAAAGGTCGGATTTCTTCATCAAGTCTACGATTTGCTTTATTGCCTTTATTTCCAAAGCTCTGAGGGAGTTGAGGTTGTCTTTGTTTTGTGGTGGGATTGCGTAGCGACCGTCGTTTCGTAATAAGTAATGTATTGCGGTACTATGGCTATGTTTATGGCTACGTATCTCATCTATGCCCGTAACGGGACGCAGCGCGCAGTCAATCCATAATCGATCGCCAGTTTTTCGATACAGTGTCTAGGGAGCTTCCACATGTCCGATTGAGTCATAGCGGCTATTGTTCCTTAACGACAATGGAAATCGTGCCGAAGAATTCCCATTTTCGGCGTTAGCTTGCCTTCCAAAGTCTTGTGAAAGAGGAGGATAATTCAGGAATTCCGAGGGGAACGAAACTTTTTTTAAAAAACACTTGCTTTCGGTTTTCGATGCGCCAGCTTCCGGAGCCTTCTGTTCTTTTCACGCCTGCTTTTTAGCTAGCCTCGGACGAGTTTCGGGACCTTTCAATTTTTTTGGAAAAATTGCTTGATTTCGGTTTAGCAATTTACAGTTTTCGTCCTCCTCGTTCTTTTCAATGGCCTAGCGGGCAAGTCAGAACCAAGGTTTTACGTGAATTTTCGTGTGAAATCGCTTGACGATCGCAACAGGTTTTGAGATGAGTGAAGGCTTTCCTCTAAAGGAATGCATGTTCTTTGAAATTTATTTTGTACGATTGATTGCAACCCCAATCAATTATTTAAGTAGATGATAAACAACTAGTTTTGTTTGTCAGCGTAGTTCAAGAATCCATGGATTCGAGAACTCTCTTTTCGGAGAGTTTGATCCTGGCTCAGAATGAACGCTGGCGGCGTGGTTCAGACATGCAAGTCGAACGGGATTGTTTAGTTAGCTTGCTAATTAAACATGAGAGTGGCGAACGGGTGCGTAACACGTAAAGAACCTACCCTTATGTGGGGGATAGCTCGGGGAAACTCGAATTAATACCGCATGTGGACCTTTTTCGCATGAAAGAGAATCCAAAGCCGGGGACCTTCGGGCCTGGCGCATAAGGAGGGCTTTGCGGCCTATCAGCTTGTTGGTGAGGTAACGGCTCACCAAGGCTAAGACGGGTAGC
>CAYOLG010000048.1:3122-30310 GCA_964404745.1 uncultured Opitutaceae bacterium | reverse complement strand
GGCCGCTACGCCAAGCTGCGCGAAAGAGACTGCGGCTACGCGGCGAAACTCAGAAAGTTGAATATTGTCCACTGACCCCTTTGGTAATTCTTCCTTTGTTCGCTACCTAGGACAGCTTCGACTGGATCATTGTCTCCAATTTACGGATATCAGCAGCGAAATTGCGGATACCTTCGGCCGTTTTCTCTGTTGCCATAGCATCCTCATTCAGGAGCCAGCGGAAAGTCTTTTCTGTAATTTCGATGGGCTCGATATCCATTTTCGAGGCGGCATCTGGGCTCAACTTGCGATCAATTGGATCGGTAGAATCTTGCAGTTCCGCGAGGAGCCCCGGGGATATGGTAAGCAGGTCGCATCCAGCCAGCTCGATAATTTCCCCTTTATTGCGGAAGCTGGCTCCCATCACCTCCGTCTTGTATCCAAATTTCTTATAATAGTTATAGATTGTTTGCACTGATTGAACTCCGGGATCTTCGTGAGCGGCATAATCGAGCCCGGTCTTGGCCTTGTTCCAATCGAGAATGCGCCCAACGAAAGGAGAAATAAGCGTGGCCCCCGATTCCGCGCAATGCACTGCCTGCACGAGCGAGAACAACAGTGTGAGATTGCAATGGATACCTTCCTTTTCCAGCGTCTTGGCTGCATTGATACCCTCCCACGTGGAAGCAATCTTAATTAGAATTCGATCCGAATCGATCCCTTTGGATCGGTAGAGTTCGATGATCTCCCTGGCTTTGCCTATCGTACCCTCGGTGTCGTAAGACAAGCGGGCATCCACCTCTGTTGAAACGCGACCGGGTACGATTTTGAGAATCTCCAAGCCAAAACCTACCAAGAGCTCACTGGCGATGGCATCGACTAGCGCTTGTCCATCTAAACCTTTACCTAGGCAGGAGGTAACGGCTTCATCGGCTAGGGAGGCATATTCTTCCTTCTCGACCGCTTTTAGAATCAAGGTAGGATTGGTCGTCGCGTCTTGAGGAGCGAATTCCTTCATCGTTTGGAAATCGCCGGTGTCGGCGACTACCGTGGTGAATTGCTTTAGCTCATCGAGCTGGTTTGATGAAGTGGCGACGTCTGACATGGTGATTCCTTTTGGCTATCGCTTCGAAGTAGACCCAGAAATACAATCTAGGATTTCGGGCGAATTGGAACTGCATTATTGCAAATCTTCTGCCAGCGAGCAATTTGATAATCCCTGAGATAATCTCTTTTGAGAGCCCTTGCAATTTCGTAACCAAATTCTATGCTTAAGGAAAGCTATCTGAAGACCAGCCTATCGCTATTGGATCGCGTATTTCTGCAAAATCAATCGACGATCGAGACGGTCGCTCCGCTGATAGCAGATTCGGTCGAATCCGGAGGAGTGATTCACACATTTGGAAGCGGCCATTCGGAAATCATCGGCAGGGAGATGGTGGGGCGAGCGGGTGGGCTCGTGTGTGTCAGCGCCATACTGGATACAACTGGCGGTTTCGTGGAAAATCTGCATGGCTACGGACGGGCGCTAGCGGAGAGGTATGATCGTAATCATCATCTTAAAGCAGGCGAATTCATAATAGTCATCTCCAATTCTGGCAAGAATTGCTCGCCAATTGAAGTCGCGGAGTACGCCAAGGAAAAAGGTCTCAACGTTATCGCGATTACTTCCATGGAGATGACTCGCGAGGTTCAGACGACCCATCCTTCCGGAAAAAAGCTGTATGAAGTTGCCGACTACACATTAGAGAATTGCGGCGTTTTGGGCGACGCTGTAGTGGATCTTCCTGGCAAGGGGCAATCCGCAGGTCCCACATCGACCCTAGCGGGAGCCTTGCTGATAAATCTGCTGCAGATGGAGGTTCTGGAAACGCTTTTGAATCGCGGGGCCATTACCCCACTATTGCGTAGCCAAAATACGGAAGGGGCTATGGAAGCGAATAGAGAACTCGCTCGGAGCTACAAGGGGAGGCTCAGCAAGCCCTTGTAAAAAATCGCTGATGTATCGTAGAGACTGGGAAGGCGGCCTTTACGCTTAGAAAACCCGATATCATCCACAGCCTGCGAACCGACACGAATACAATGAATTCGCGCGCGAAACGCAACTTCGTTGAGTAAGCTATTGCCTCCGAGGTCCCGAGGAACAAGATGATCGCTTTTCTAATCAGAGGCAACTAGCGGAATTCTATGTTTCAAGTAACGTTCAGCGACCAGAGCTTGGCTGAGCTCAAGAAGATCGATACTCTCGAGCAACTAGAGGTGATTAGCCCGTTGAGCCAATTATCGGAATCGCAGCTAGCCAGTCCCAAGGAGCCGTTGGGCCGATTTTCCAGAGGGAAGAAGACGATCTACCGCCTCCGTTCCGGAGAATACCGCATCTACTTCGAGCGCGACGGCATTACTCTGCACACGATCTGCATTCTCCATAAGAATACATTGACCGACTTCGTTTTCAGAACGAAGCTCCCAATATCCGAGGAACAGCTGATCGAGCAGCATTCCTCATTCTGGAAGTACTTGGAAACGCTGACCCGATCCGATTAATTTGACTGCTCCAAACGAATCGACGGAATCTTCCGAAAGCCGGATAGACAGCTCGCAAGCTAGCCGCATATACCTGCTTCCGAATCTCTTCACAGCCGGGAATCTGTTTTGTGGCTTCATGGCTATCATGAAGTGCATTCAGGCGCGCTACAATGTAATGCTCGATGAGCCGATCGAGAATCCAGCCCAACTTTACACGGCCGCCGTTATTTTCATACTGGGAGCGATGGTATGCGATTCACTTGACGGAAGAGTGGCTCGCCTAGGTGGTCGGGAATCGCTTTTCGGGAAGGAGTTCGACTCCATCGTCGATATGGTTTCCTTCGGACTAGCTCCAGCGTTGATGGTGCTCTTCCTGATCCTCAGCCCGGAAGAGAGCCTTTTCTTTAAAAACATCGGTGGGTTTCTAAGTTTCATCTATCTGCTTTGCGCTGGCGTTCGACTCGCGCGCTTCAATGTGATCACGCATCCGCTCATTTATCCTGCCAATATTGATCGCTCCAACAGCGATTTTATCGGCCTACCGGTTCCGGCTGCCGCTGGCATCATTTCTACCTTAGTTTTGGTGATCAACCAGCTCGATATGCAGCGCTGGGCGATTGGACTACCCTTCCTGATGCTTTTCATTTCCTACCTCATGGTGAGTCCTATTCGCTACCCGAGTTTCAAAAGCGTGGACTGGAACACAAAGGTGAGACTTCGCACCTTCATTCTGCTTCTGGCATCCGGAGCAATCATTTTCATGTATCGCCAGTATGCCCTGGTGCTTCTGTTCATAGGCTATCTGCTGTTCGGAGTCGTCCGCCATGCGCTAATGCTGCAGCGAATTCGGCGACAATCGAAGTCCTCGGGTAAGGAGGAGAAAATCACTAATAACTCGTGAAAAACCTCGTAACAGAGCGATAATTCCGGGAATTTTTTAACATGTTGCTGGGCAATCCCTGATTCCCCCGGTAGAACCGATCGTTTTTCCACCCTATAACCTATTTAGGAGCAATCACTTAAATAAGTTGTCATGGATATTCACAAAACATATTAATAGGAGTGATTTAATTAAGATATTAGATCCTTATTCATTCGAATTGTCAGTAACTAGAAATTCATCCTAACTACACGCCCAATGAAGTTCAAAATTAACCGCGATCATTTCAGCAATGGTCTCCAGCAAGTTCTCAACGTAGTTGGATCGAAGGCATCGATGCCAATTCTGAGCAACGTGCTCATCGAAGCGGAGGGAGATACGCTCTCCGTAACCACGACTAACCTAGATCTGGGCATTTGCGCTCGGATCAAAGCGAGCGTGGAAGACGAGGGAGCCATTACGCTGCCGGTTAAGCGTCTGGCAACAATCGTGAAGGAGTTGCCCAACAGCGATGTCAGCGTGGAAGCGTCGCCTAACAATCAGGTGAAAATCGCGTCAGGAGGCTCGCTCTTCAAGATCATGGGTATCAGCCGCGATGAGTTCCCTGCCCTACCTGAATTTGCCGACGACCGTTCCTTCACGATCGAACAATCAACTTTGGCCGGGATGCTGCGGAGCGTTGCCTATGCCCAGTCTTCGGATGAAACCCGCTATATGCTGAATGGGGTTTATTTCACCTTCTCGGAGCCTGAAGATGCGGATGGTTCGGGAAAATTGAGCTTAGTGGCAACGGATGGGCGCCGTTTGGCCAAGATCGACCATGAGATGGAAGTAGGCGAAGGCTTGTCAGGCAGCCTCATTCTTCCAGCTAAAACCGTATCCGAGTTGAGCCGACTTTTGGACAAAGGGGAAACGCTCAAGATAGCTTTCAACGACCGCCGGGTATCTTTTCAGATCCACACCAAAGACGAAGCCGACGGATTTGTGGGCGATATTCTTCTCGTGTCAAAAGTGGTGGAAGGTAATTATCCGAATTACCAGCAAGTCATTCCTAAAGAGACGCACCAGCGGATAAAGGTCGAACGCGAACTCTTTCTCCAATCGATCCATCGGGCTGCTTTAGTAGCGACGGATAAGTCGAATTCGGTGAAGATCCAGATAAGCAACAACTTGATGGAGTTGAGCGCTTCTAGCCCCGACTTTGGGGAGTCTCACGAATCTCTAGCGATTGACTACAGTGGACCAGACCTCCAGGTAGCATTCAATCCGGCATTCCTCATGGACCCATTGAGAGCCCTTACCAAAGACGAGATTTTCTTCGAACTCAAGGACGAGGTCAGTCCCGGCGTTTTCAAGACGCTTGAGAGCTTCCTTTGCGTCATTATGCCAGTTCGCTACACTTAACTAGCTTAGTTGGTTAGCAGATACTCTGGAGCAAACGAGTGGTTGTCGCTGCGAGGCGGCGTTACCCGTAGATTTAATGAATCTAAGCGATCTAGTCTCATTGGATATCCAAATTTTAGTGTCGATCTTGGTGATTGTCTCCATCGTGTTGGGAATTGTTAACAGTAAAGTCAACTCGCTCACGATTGGCATTCTGAACCGCTGGTCTCGCTGGCTTTGCGTCTCAATCGGCCTTGCCTTTCTAGTGGAAAAGATGGAATGGACTAACCGTCCTTTCTGGGCGCTAGCCATCATTTTCTTTCTCTTCTGGCTGCTTTTAGAAACCCTCTACACTTGGCTAGCTATCAGCGCCATGAGCCAAAGCAGCCTTTCACTATTCCCTCGCTTCAGGAATAACCAATCCGGTGAAGAATGGCCTGCCCAGAAAAAGCTGATACAACTCAGAGATTGGCTCCGAGACAAAGGATTCAAAAAACAGCAAGCGCTGATCGCCGATATTGGCAATGGAATCGATATACGCTCGTCTATCTATCAGGATGCTACCGGCAAAGTGCGAGCCCAGGTGCTATTCATTCCTCAACCGAGTGGCCTGATCGACCACAATTTGTCGTTTACATCAGAATCAGTAGATGGGGAAAGAATGGTAACGGATAACATGCACGCACCCTATGGCGGTTTCTACCCAGACAATTGGAGTGTTGTCCGCCGTCCTTGGACACGTTCAGCAGCTTCGCTCTACAAGCTACATGAAACACGTATTCAAAATATGGAACTAGAGATTTACGAAGTGGATCCAGTGGACGATCTTAATCAGCAGCAAGGGGTCTTGGAGCGGAAGAATATCGAAGAGGGATTCCTGTTTCCACCGCATTTGCAGGAAGAAAACGGGAGAATTACCTGGGAGGGCCGCTACCGAGTGTGGAAAGAAGTTTGGCTGCTCAATTATTTCGGCATAGCTAGCTGGAGTTAGCTGCGACTATTGCGAATGGGTAGCTTGGCAGGGAGGACTGGCTCGTTCTTCCGAACAATGCAACCCTTGCGAAGAACCGAGCTGGTCCTCCCTCCCCTTAGCTCGTGGGAGCTCGGAGATCGCCCGCTACCTTACGCAATTTTTTTTGCCATCTTCATCGCCCCGCTATTACCCTCCAATATAGGACATTTCGATTTTAGTCGAATCAGAATTCCCTTTGGCTCGTTCCTCCGAATATCGATCATGACGGGTTATCCAAATTTTGGATATGGCATTGACGATTCCATCGTCATCGATTTGAGAACGTACGAAGGTTTTGAGGTCATGTCCGGCTGCGGCGAAAAGGCAGGTATACAACTTCCCGTCGGCTGACAGTCGGGCTCGATTGCAGTCCGAGCAAAACGGCTTGGTGATCGAATTTATCAGCCCAAACTCTACGGGTATATCGGTATAGCGATAGCGATCGGCGACCTCTCCGCGATAGTTGGGGTCTACCGGCACGAAGTTGTATCGCTTGCTAATAGTATCCAAAATTTTCTTAGCGGGATAAACTTCATTTAGTTTCCACTGATTCGTGTTGCCCACATCCATGTATTCAATGAATCGCAGCGTGATTCCGCGTTCCCGAAAGTAGCCGACCATAGGAAGTATTTCGCTTTCGTTTACGCCTTTTCTCACGACCATATTGGTCTTTACAGACAGGCCTGCATTGAGAGATGCATCGATGCCGGCAATGACAGATTTCGGATCGCCTCGTCCGCCTGCCATCTTGCGGAAAATCTCTTTGTCCAAGCTATCGAGACTGACGTTGATACGACTGAGTCCGGCTACTTTCAAGTCCTTGGCGTAGCGCGGGAGGAGAGAGCCATTGGTAGTCAGCGACAAGTCGCGAACGCCTTCGATTTCGCTAATTGCCTGGACGAGGTCGACAAGATCTCTTCGAAGAAGCGGCTCTCCTCCGGTTAGCCTCACTTTTTCGATACCTAGCTTAGCGAAACAGCGGACGAGGCGAACGACTTCGTCGTTGGCCAGCAACTCTCTGTGAGGGAGGAATGCGTATTCGGGCCCGAATACTTCTTTCGGCATGCAGTAGCTGCATCGGAAGTTGCATTGATCCGTCAGGGAAATGCGCAGATCCCTAATGGGGCGTCCAAGCTTGTCTGTAACGGATTGGCTCATCGACAGTTCCAAACGGGGAGTGAGTAAGAAGAAACTAACTAATGCCGACAAGCTTTCGACGGAGTAGATCCAAAGCGGTATGAAGAGCCCGACGTTTGATTGCCAAGCGACCGATCTTCCACTGGTAGCGTTGCACCTCGGTACCTTCGGGCGTATGGAGGGCGAGAAACACGGTGCCAGCGGGCGTTTTTTCGGAACCCCCTTCTGGTCCAGCATAGCCGGTGGCGCTAATAGCGTAGTCCGAGTTCATGATTTTAGCAGCCTGAATAGCCATGGCTTCCGCTACGGGTGCGCTGACGGCGGTGTGCTCGCGTATTGTTTCCTCAGGCACGCCGAGGACATTGATTTTAACCTCGTTGCTGTAGCAAACGACGGAGCCATTGAAGACTTTGGAAGCTCCGGGGATGTCGGTAATGGCGTTGGCGATTTGACCGCCTGTGAAGCTTTCCGCCAGGGCGAGGGTCTGCTCCCGCTCTGCAAGGTAGTTCAAAACGATTTCCGGTAGCGACTCGTGTCCATAACCGAGAAAGTCCGCTCCCAATAGCCGTCGGCATTCTTCGCCGATTTGATGGAGCTTTTCTTCCTGACCATTTCCGTTTTGGAAATTTATGCGACAATCGACCTGGCCTTGGTGAGCGCAATAGGCGACAGCGAGATTTTCATACTGGTCAAATAGGGGGCGAAGCTCCGTTTCTAAGGCCGATTCGCCGATTCCAATACTGCGAATTTGCAAATAGCTCTCCCCTTGGGCGATCCAGCCAAGTCGTTCTAGTCGAGGAAGGACTTGGTTTTCGAACAGGGGTTGAAGCTCGTTGGGCGGCCCTGGAAGCATGATGAGAATCTTACCTTCCTTTTCCAGCCACAGGCCGGGCGCGGTACCGTTAGGATTCTCGAGAGCGACCGCGCTTTCTGGCCGATAGGCTTGCTTGCGATTGTTATCGCTCATTGGCCTGCCGATTTGACGAAAACGCTCCTGTATGGACTCGAGAATGGATTGATCGAGTACGAGGGATTCGCCGAGCGCGTTGGCGATGGCCTCTTTTGTTCTATCATCCACGGTAGGGCCGAGCCCGCCGGTGGTGATCAGGACGTCTGCCCGATCCCAGCAAAATGCGAATTGCTCGTCGATATCCCGATTCTCGTCGGAAATTGTGTAATTGCTACGCAGGGTGATACCTCGCTGACGCAGCTGATCGCCAATGTAAGTCAGGTGCCCATTTCGCGTGAGCCCGAGAAGCAGTTCTTCTCCGAGCGTAATAAGCATGAATGTTTTCGCTTTGTCGGGCATTGTGTTCAGGTGATGCTAGTTGTTTAGCCCCTTTTTCAATAAAAGTCCTCGGCCCAACCGTCTTCTTCCCGGCAAATACGGGGCTTTGCCGGTTGAGGGCTTCCAAGCATTCCAGGCGGCGGGCACTCGGAGATCGCCCACGAACGAGATTGGCATGTGGGCGCGCGGGGATCGCCCGCTACCCAATTCAGGATAAAAGCAACAGCTTTCGCTCTGCGGGCACTGCCTGTTGGGAGCCCAGAGGTATTTGCTCGAGGTGATTAAAGAATGCTCATTCGGCACGGAATATGGTAATAGGCTTCTCAAGAGGAATGGGTTATAGGTAGAACGGGAACAATGCCAACGCTGGGTTCGAGCAAATTGAAAGAAAAGGTTCGTCGACTTCCGTCCAAGCCGGGCGTGTACCTGATGAAAGACCGTTTAGGGTCTGTGATCTACGTGGGAAAAGCCAAGAACTTGAAAAAGCGGGTGTCGACCTATTTCCAGCCCTCTCGGTCATTCACCCAGCAGCCGAAGATTCGAGCCTTGGTGGAGATGATCCGCGACTTCGAAACAATCGAAGTGAAATCAGAGCCGGAGGCGTTGATCCTAGAAGGCCAGTTGATCAAAAAATGGAGGCCGAAATACAATACGGACTTCACAGATGATAAGCGATTTCTGCTGGTTCGATTAGATCGTTCCCGAGAGCTGCCTCGGTTTACCTTGGCTCGGTTTAAAAAGGAAGACGGGGCGCGTTATTTCGGCCCATTTGCTCGGGCCTATCAGATTCGCAAGACCTTGGGCGAGATGCGTCGCGAGTTTGGCATCTTGCTGAGCGACTCCAATCCCAAGCGTCTCGAAGATGGCCGGTATCGGCTCTACGAGGATGTGAGATCAGAACTCTATGGGCACGACAATATCGTTACTCGGGAGATGTATTTGGATCGCGTGGACAGAGCGTGCGATTTTCTGCAGGGCAAATCAAAGGAGTGGCTAGAAGATCTGAAAGCGAAGATGAACGTCGCGGCTGAAAAGAAGCAATTCGAGAAAGCGGCGGAATATCGAGATATTATATTCGCGTTAGAAGCCTCTCTCAGAAAGACCCGTAAGTTTGAACGCCATGCAGCGCCAAAAGAAGACAAAAGCCAGACGCTTGATCAGCTAAGAGAAATTCTAGATCTGCCGACACGTCCATTCGCGATCGAATGCTTCGACATTTCCCATATATCGGGTACCTTCGTCGTGGCTTCCATGGCGCGATTCGAGAACGGTATCCCCAACAAGCAGCAATACCGTCGCTTTAAGATCCGAAGCTTCGAAGGTAATGACGATTTTCGGTCCATGGAAGAAGTTGTTGGCCGTCGCTACCGGAGATTGCATCAAGAGGGAAAGCCCTTTCCCGACCTGGTCGTTATCGATGGGGGGAAGGGCCAGGTGGCTGCCGCTGTCAAAGCCTTCTTGATACAGGACTTGGAAGTCCCGCCGCTAGTGGGATTGGCAAAGAAGGAAGAGGCGATCATATTCGCGGATGAACGCGAGCCATTGCTGCTCGATGCCAACTGCAGGGCTTTGCGATTGTTGCAGCGGCTTCGCGACGAGGCTCATCGATTTGCCAATACCTACAATGCGGATCTACAAAGCAAGAAACTCAAAGAAAGCTTGCTAGACGACTTTCCCGGATTGGGACCGGAAAAGCGATCCAGGCTCTTGACTCGATTCAAAAGTATCGACGGCCTCCGCCAAGCCAAGATTGAAGAGCTGGTAACCGTGGAGGGCATCGGTCGCATAACGGCTGAGCGACTACAGAAATTTCTGGATACAAATCGCAAGCGGTAAAGAGCGCCGATGCGGCATGGCGCAAGCGCCAGCCCTACACATGGGAATTACTTGAACTCTGATCTATGCCCACGCAGGAATATTGAGGGACTCCAGCTTAAGAACGTTTTTGGGCGTCTCTGGGGTGGCTGGATGTGGAACGACTTTCCAGAATTTGGCGACGGTCGCGCCCCAATCATCCAAAAGTCCTCTCGCCAGCGGACTCGTCGTGGCATCGGCGTGAGCTGAGATGAGCTTTTTAAGAGCATCGATCTCGCCACTTTCGTTGAGACGCTCGATATCTACCATAGCTGGATTGTATCGCTGATCGAAATGGCCGTCCGCATCGTAGATGAAGGACAGTCCACCACTCATTCCTGCTCCAAAATTTGAACCCGTATTCCCGAGACAAACGATGAGGCCGCCAGTCATGTACTCGCATCCATGATCACCAAGCCCCTCGATCACGGCCACTGCGCCGCTGTTGCGAACGCCGAAGCGCTCGCCTGCGGTACCAGCGGCGAATAAGTGGCCTCCAGTAGCTCCGTACAGGCAGGTGTTTCCCGCGATCGTATTTTTCGACCACTCGTAGGTTTCGCTTTCCCGAGGGCGAATGACGATTTCGCCGCCGCTCATGCCCTTACCTACATAGTCATTGGCTTCGCCAAATAGGTGCATGCGAATCCCGGGAGAAAGAAAGGTGCCAAAGCTTTGGCCAGCGGTTCCGGTGAATTCTAAATCGATCGAAGCGGGCGGCAGATGATTAGATCCGCGAATGTAGGCAACTTCGCCAGACAGGTGCGTGCCAATACAACGATCTGTATTTCCGATTTTGTATTTGCCTCGGTATGACGCGACTTTCCCGGAGATCACATCCTTGGATTCTTGGATAATCGATTGGTCCAGGCATCCTTCAAAACCGAGACGCTCATTGCGCGGCCTCGTGTGTATTCGCGGAGATTCGCCTGTGGGATCCGGATCGTGAAGCAGTCCGCTCAAGTTGACCATGCGGGTCTTCGGGTTTTCAGGATCGTCGATTTGACTGAGCAAATCGACTCGCCCAATCAGGTCGTCCATTTTTCTGAAACCTAGTTTAGCTAAGTAAGCTCTGACATCCTCGGCTACGGCGTTGAAGTAAGTGATGACGTTTTCCGGCGTCCCCTTGTATTTGGCCCGCAAATCTTCTCGTTGCGTCGCCACACCAACAGGGCACGTATTCAAATGGCAAACACGAAACATTGCGCAGCTAGCGGCGATCATAGCTGCTGTGCCAAAATTGTATTCCTCGGCGCCTAGTATAGCGGCGATAATGATGTCGCGACCCGTTTTCATGCCGCCATCGGTTCTCAGCGTGACCCGGTTGCGAAGCCCGTTCATCATCAGAACCTGATGCGTTTCGGCCAGACCGATTTCCCAAGACGAACCAGCATTCTTAATAGAGGAAAGGGGGGACGCGCCGGTACCGCCATCATGTCCTGAAACAAGAATGACGTCCGCGTAGGCTTTGGCTACGCCGGCGGCAACTGTGCCAACGCCAGAACTAGAGACCAGCTTGACGCAGACCTTGGCCCGGGGATTGACCTCCTTCAGGTCGAAGATCAACTGAGCGAGATCTTCGATGGAATAGATGTCGTGATGCGGAGGCGGCGAAATGAGCGTAACACCTGGCACGCTAAATCTAAGCCGAGCGATCATGGGAGAGACTTTGTGGCCGGGCAGTTGGCCTCCCTCCCCAGGCTTGGCTCCTTGGGCCATCTTGATTTCGATCTCCTTTGCGGTAGATAAATATTCCGCGGTGACGCCAAAGCGGCCCGAGGCGACTTGCTTAATGGCTGAGGAGGCGTTGTCTCCATTTTCCAACAACGAATAGCGGCGCGGGTCTTCGCCGCCCTCCCCTGAATTCGATTTGCCGCCGATGCGATTCATGGCGATAGCCAAGGTTTCATGGCATTCAGGCGATAGGGCGCCAAGGGACATGGCGGCCGTCGTGAAACGGCGTCGGATATCCTCGATGGGCTCGACTTGTTCCAGCGAGATATCGGTCGAGCTAGGAAATTCGATTTTCAGAAGATCCTTGATAGCGTAGGGCTGGTGATTGTCGGATTCTTCTTTATATTTGTCGAAGTCCTCGGGATCTCCGCGTTTCAGGAAGCGGTGCATGCCTCCTACCACTTTCGGATTCCAACCGTGGAATTCGCCACCTTTGCGAACGACTTTGTAGTAGCCGTCACTGGCGAAATCGACGTCTTTGTCTGCGTAGGCTGCTTGGTGGCGAGCCAGAAGCTCTTCGCCGATTTCCCGGTATCCGATTCCTCCGATTGGCGTAGGTGTGCCGAAAAAGCATTCGTCCACGAGGCTTTGGGAGAGACCGATTGCCTCGAAAATCTGAGCCCGGCAGTAACTGAAGAGCGTGCTGATACCCATCTTGCCCATGATTTTCAGCAAACCTTTTTCGATGGCGGCTCGGTAGTTCTGGCAAGCTTGATTGGCGTCGACGCCTTCCAGTTCTTCCGACTCGCCGAAGCGGTTCATAATCGCCAGAGCGATGTACGGGTTGACAGCGTTAGCTCCGAATCCGAGCAAGCACGCGATTTGGTGAACGTCGCGGGCTTCCCCTGTTTCAGCGACGATATCGCACTTTAGCCTAAGACCGGCCTTCACCAGCGTTTGGTGGACAGCCCCAGTGGCCAGGAGCATGGGAATTCCGACTCGGTCCTTGTCAACGTTGCGATCCGTTAGAATCAGAACTTTTGCCGATTTTTCATCAACGGTCGCCCGAGCCCGCTCCATCAAGTCTTTGACCGCTTTTTCAAGCCCTTCAGCTCCCGCGGAAGCATCGAAGGTAACATCCAAACGAATCACGCGGTCTTTGACGCCCTCGACGTTGAATAGCGTATCGATCTCGCTGTTATAGAGAACGGGTGAGGAAATCTTTGCGAATCCAGCGCTTTGCGGCATGTCTTCGAAAAGCCCCAGGCGCCCGCCTAAAAACATATTGATAGACATCACCGATCTTTCGCGAATGGAGTCTATTGGCGGATTAGTCACCTGAGCAAAGAGCTGCTTAAAATAAGTGTAGAGCAGGCGGGGTTTGCGGCTGATGAAGGCCAGCGGCGTGTCATCGCCCATGGAGCCAGTTGCCTCCATGCCGGTTTCAGCCATGGGTTTGAGAATGACATCGAACTCGTCCTTCTCGTAGCCGAATGCGAGTAGGCGGCGGGTTTCCTCATCATTCGGGTTGGCCAGGCTGACGCTTGAAGAGCTCGCTTGTTCGTGAAGATCCGTCAGGTGCTCTTGGCACCAGGTTTTAAATCTCGGGTCTTTGCCGATGGCGCTCTTGATCTCGTCGTTGTCGAGGAAGCGCTTCTCTTCGAGGTCGACAGCCACCATTTTTCCGGGACCGAGTCGGCCGGATCGCACGGTCTTAAGATCGGTCTCGTCGATGAGCCCCAGTTCGGAGGCAAGCAGAATGGTGCCGTCGTCATATATCTTGTAGCGGGCAGGGCGAAGGCCATTGCGATCGAGCGAGGCGGCGACAAAGCGGCCATCCGTGAAGGCAATGGCTGCCGGACCATCCCAGGGCTCTAGCATGCAGGCGTGATATTCATAAAATCCTTTGAGTTCCTCGCTAATCCCCTGGTTGTTCTCCCAGGCGGGTGGCATCATCATCATGGCGGAATGCAAGGCGCTGCGTCCGCCTAGGGTGATGAGCTGTAGGGCATTGTCGAAGCTGGCGGAATCGGAAAGATCGGGCTGGACGATGGGTCGCAGATCGGAGAATCGGTCTCCCCAAACTCCGTGGACGTTCGAGCGCTCGCGGGCCCGCATCAAATTCCGGTTTCCCCGGATGGTATTGATCTCGCCATTATGGGCCATCATCCGGAATGGCTGGGCCAGATGCCAGAAAGGAAAGGTGTTGGTCGAGTAGCGTTGATGGAAAATCGCAAAGGCCGTCTCGTATTTTTCGTTCTTCAGATCCTTGAAGTAGGGCCGCATCTGTGGCGAGTTAAGCATGCCCTTGTAGACGATGGTCTTATTGGAGAAAGAGCATATGTAGAAATCTTCGATCCCCTGCTCCAGGGCTTTGCGTTCCGCGCACTTCTGGGCCAGAAAAAGCTTTCGCTCGTAGCTGGAAGCTTCGAGATCGTCCGTTTTTGCCGTCAGGATCTGGGCGATTCTTGGCTGAGTCTCCTTGGCCTTTTGCCCTAGGCAGCTATCGTCCACAGGTACCTCGCGCCAGCCCAAAACCGACAGACCTTCGTTCTTGACTGCGGACTCGACGATTTGCTTGGCGTGAGATTGGGCGTATTCATCGTCTCGGGGAAGAAAAACCACCCCGACGCCCAGATCTTCATCGTTGTAGAGCTGTTTCCCCAATTCTTCCAAAAAGTCCCGGAAGAGCGGGTATGGTATTTGGGTGAGAATACCGGCTCCGTCGCCTGTGATAGCATCGGCGTCGATCGCCCCGCGGTGAGCAAGGCTCTTGAGAGCCTGAATGGCCTTTTTGAGGAGATCATGGCTGCGTTCGCCATTGATATTGGCGAGGAACCCGACGCCGCAGGCATCGTGCTCGTACTCCTGTTTATAAAGAGGCGACGGTTTGAGGGAGTTCATTTTTTTGAAAGGTTTCTGGCAGGTTTAGCGAATGGACGTCAGAGAGCGACAGGGCCGGATTGGATGCCGGCCTGTTTCGCAATTACCGCAGACGCGGTTGGATCGGATGGACTAGAAGAAGCGAATCGACTGGGATTGCTCCTGCCGCATTTTTTCATGCTCTTCATCAGAGCATCCACGATCGGTGGGCGAGTCGGCCTGGTTCTCGGTGGGAGCCACTAGCTTATTCTCGATCATGTAAGCTTCCACTTCCTCGCCACTCACGTCGGCGAGCATAATCCCGTCTACCTCAACGCAAGGCGATAGGGGTTGTCCGGACTTGGCCACCATCTCGGCATAGTTCTCTCGGCTATTGATGATGTCGATGTCCTCGTACTCTAGCTCGTATTTGGACATTATTGCCCTCACGCCCATGCTCCATCCGCATTGCGGCTTTAAATATGCTTTTATCTTCATACTGTCTCAATGATTGCAGGTTTCGCGCCTATCGACAAGGTTTGGAGCCGTCATGTTCAACTGTGGAGCCCGATAGCTGGCAAGAATATTTCGATGCGGGAGGTCCGGTTATTGAAAACGAAATGGGTAGATGGAGAATGAAACTGGGGCTGCGTGTGACTAATGGCTCTAACTGGTTGCCTGCAAATAGGTTAAACTAACATAATCGGTAAGATTGAGAAAACCAAGCCCGAGGCCGGCTCTAGGTATCGAGAAGGTTTAGCGTGGCAGGCGCCTTGAAGATTTTGGAATTCATGTGAATCCTCCCAGCCTATGACAGAGGATGTCTGATGCATAAAGGTATCCTTTACAAAAATTCAGCGCTTATTCTTGCCCTACGATTTTTAGATGGGCAGATTTGAACACAAGTAAACCTGTAACGATAACGACTAGATCAACTCTAATGGCAAAAGGCAAAATGACCCCTCTTCCCTCAAATGATAATAAAGAAAAGAACGTGGAAATGGCGATTTCCGCGATCACCAAGCAATTCGGGGAGGGTTCGATCATGCGGTTGGGCAGCGGATCGCACATGAAGGTGGAGACGATTTCGACCGGTTCTCTTTCGGTTGACCTGGCTTTGGGTGTTGGCGGCCTGCCGAGGGGACGGATTTGCGAGATTTACGGGCCGGAATCATCGGGTAAAACGACCTTGTGTTTGAGCGTTATCGCGGAAGCCCAACGCCAGGGAGGCATAGCTGCTTTCGTGGATGTGGAGCACGCCTTGGATCCAAAGTATGCTAGAAAGCTGGGGGTAAATGTGGACGAGCTACTCGTATCGCAGCCCGACAGTGGAGAAGATGCCTTGAATATCGCGGAAACGCTGATTCGTTCGAATGCGATCGATGTTATCATCGTGGATTCGGTGGCAGCTCTGGTTTCTCGGGCGGAATTGGATGGCCAAATGGGCGATGCGACGGTAGGCTCGCAAGCGAGATTGATGAGCCAAGCGATGCGGCGGTTGACGGGCATTGTGAACAAGACTAAGTGCATCTGCCTGTTCACTAATCAGATTCGGGAAAAGATCGGGGTCATGTTTGGCAGTCCCGAAACCACTCCAGGTGGTCGCGCCTTGAAGTTCTTCTCATCGGTGCGTATGGACATTCGCCGCATCGGGCAAATCAAGGATACTTCTGGTACGGTGATCGGAAACCGCACCCGTGTCAAAGTGGTCAAGAACAAGGTCGCTCCCCCCTTCACGGAATGCGAGTTCGATATTATGTACGACGAAGGGATTTCCCGAATGGGCTCTATTGTTGATCTAGGCATTCAGCACAAGATCTTGGAAAAGAAGGGAGCATGGATTTCTTACGAGGGAGATTTGGTAGGCCAAGGACGGGAAGCGGCGAAGCAATTTTTGGCTGAGAATCCGGAGCTGACAGCGAAGATTTCCGAGGCGATTATCCACGCCGTTAATCCTGAAGCGGAAGAAACCAAGGAACTGGAAGAGGCCCAGGCGAGTTAGGAAACCCTGCATACAGACGCTTTCGACAAGGGCCGAATCGTTCGGCCCTTTTTTGTTTGTACTTGCCTGTTGGCAGCGACTATGTCGGTGGTCGATGATACCACAGGCAAAAAGGATTAATAATTTTGTATGCATGAGCCTGATACAGTTGTAGCGGTAGCGACACCAAAAGGGGAAAGCGCGCTGGCGATGCTTCGGGCTACGGGCCCGGGATGCGAATCGCTGTGCCGCTCAATATTTCAACGCCAGGGCCCTCTCCTGCCTCGCCATGCCTACTACGGCGCTTATCGCTCGCGGGATGGCGAGAGTCTGGACGATGTAGTCTATTGCTTCTACAAAGGTCCGCGCTCCTTTACCGGGGAGGATATTCTCGAAATTTCCTGTCACGGAAATCCGCTCATTGCTACCCGGCTCCTTGAGGACTTGATTGCGAGGGGATGCAGGCAATCGGAGCCGGGCGAGTTTTCTCGGCGAGCTTTTGAGAATGGCCGCATAGACCTGACCCAAGCGGAGGCGGTGATGGAACTCATTCAAGCTCGAAGCGACAAGGCCATTCGGGCGGCCAACAACCAGTTGCGGGGAGCCTTTGGGAGGCAGTTGAATTCGCTGCGCCAGAAGCTCATAGTCAGTATCGCCACGATCGAGGCGTACATCGATTTTCCTGAGGAGGATTTGCCTCCGGAGGAGAAAGCGGTTTACGTAAACGGTATCCAGGAACTTATGACTTATTGTTCCAGGCTAATCGATAGCGGACGGTATGCGGCATTTTTGCGAGACGGGGTCAAGACCTTGATTTTGGGAGAACCGAACGCGGGAAAAAGCTCTTTGTTGAACGCCCTTTTGGGTTTCGAGCGGGCGATTGTCAGTAGGGAGCCGGGTACTACTCGAGACTTTCTTAGGGAAAGGCTTATTATTGGGCCGCATAGTATACAGCTCCTGGATACGGCGGGACTAAGAACTGCTCAAAACGAAATTGAGGAGGAAGGTATTCGCCGAACGATAGAGCTGGCTGACGAAGCGGATGTGTTTTTGGTGGTTGAAGATTCAACGGCCCCCTCCCCTAGCCTTCCAGATGGAATCCTCTCTCGACTGACCTCAGACAATTGCCTGTTGATTCGGAACAAGATCGATCTTGGAGAGCGGGTGCCGGATGAAAGCGGTATTGAGCCCTTCAAAATCATCGAGTTGTCAGCGTTGACGGGTGAAGGGATAGATCGACTACGATCAGCGATTGTCGAGCTCATAGACTCCCATTTCAGCTCCGACGAGGATGATCTGATTCTCGTTAATGCCCGCCACAGCCTGGCTCTAAACGAGTTGCGATCCTGCCTCGAGTCGTCTCTAGAAAAGTTGAAAGCGGATGACGCCATTGAGCTCATAGCCAGCGACATGAGGGGCGCTCTGGATGCGATTGGATCCATCCTGGGGAAGATCGATAATGAAACGGTTCTGGACGAATTGTTCTCCACGTTTTGCATTGGCAAGTAGTCGGTAGCGGGTGTAGCCGCGTTTTCGACCCTCTGCGGGAGAGTCCAACGAGCCCGAAATCGGTATGGGCCCTGCGAAGGAGTGAAATTGGTCGCCATCCCTGTCCAGGGGCGCTCATGGCGCGCTTAGGAGCATTTATTTTACCAACTGTTTACCAGTTCTTTTAATTTAAAGCTAATACCTGGCGATCTGTACGCATTTGGAAGCCGCTTTATCGCTTGAGGTCCCCTACTCTCCTCGCCTTTATCGGCATCGATGAAAAATCGTCGGAAAGACTACGATGTTATCGTTTGTGGCGCGGGACACGCGGGCTGCGAGGCAGCTCTTGCTGCTTCTCGAATGGGCGCCCGCACCCTCATCCTGAGCGGCAACATCGATACGATTGCGGCGATGAGCTGCAATCCGGCTATTGGTGGCGTGGCCAAAGGCCAGATCGTGAGAGAGATCGACGCTTTGGGTGGCGAAATGGCTATCAACACGGATGTTTCTGGGATTCAATTTCGTTTGCTCAATGCGTCCAAAGGCCCGGCGGTTCAATCCCCTCGCGCGCAGTGCGATAAGAAGGTCTACGCCTTACGCATGAAGCACGTACTGGAACACCAAGAAAACCTGGACGTTTTTCAAGCCACTGTGACTGGGCTGATTTTAAAGGAAGGAGCCGTTGTTGGATGCCGGACGAATTTGGACGTAGAATTCTTCGGCAAAACGGTGATCATCACCACGGGAACCTTCCTGCGGGGCCTCATGCACATTGGTAAGAATAAGAATGAAGGCGGCCGTATGGGAGATTACTCGGCAAAGACGCTTTCAGGGAGTTTTTTGGATGCCGGCATCGAGTTGGAGCGACTGAAGACGGGAACGCCGCCCCGGTTATTAGGCCGTTCAATCGATTTCAACGGCTTAGATGAGCAGCGCGGCGACGAGAATCCGACATTTTTCGCCTTCCATGACACTCGCCAGGATTCGCAAATGTTCCACGTGGAACATTCCGGGGAAACCTTCGCCGGTTGGCGTCCAGGATCAGACCCCGTTTCTTGTTGGATAACCTACACCACGGAAAAAACGGCGGAAATTGTTACCAAGAATTTGAGCCTTTCGGCCATGTACAGCGGAGAGATCTCGGGAACAGGCCCTCGATACTGTCCGAGTATCGAGGATAAATTTGTCAGATTCGAGGGCAGGCCGCGTCACATGCTTTTTCTCGAACCAGAGGGCAGAAATACGAACGAGTACTACATCAACGGCTTATCGACGAGTTTGCCGTTCGATGTGCAATTAGAGATGATCGCATCCATACCAGGATTGGAAAACGCTCATTTGTTGCGACCCGCCTATGCGGTAGAGTATGATTTTGCCCCGCCTACTCAGTTATATCCGCATTTGGAGTCGAAAAAGGTGGAGGGTCTGTTTTTCGCTGGGCAGATCAATGGAACCTCGGGCTATGAGGAGGCCGCTTGCCAAGGGCTGGTGGCCGGGGTCAACGCGGTTTTGAAGGTTAGGGGAGAAGATCCCTTTGTCTTAAAGCGTTACGATGGTTATACGGGGGTATTGATCGATGATCTGGTAACCAAAGGCACGCAGGAACCTTACCGGATGTTCACCAGCCGAGCCGAGTACCGATTGCTGTTCAATCATGGGAGCGCGGAACTGAGGCTTTTGGATTACGCTGCTAGGTTTGGATTGGTTTCAGCCGAGCGGCTCGAGCTGATCAAACAAAAGAAGGCCAGCGTGGAAAAGGCTAAGAAATGGATGGAGGCGAAGCGACGCGGCGAGCAAAGCTGGGCTACCTTGGTGCGGCGAAATGAGAGTGATCTATCGTTGCCGAAGGAAATGGAGAGCCTGCCGCGGGAGGTTCTAGGCCAGGTTCTCTATGAGATCAAATACGACGGCTATTTGCAGCGAGAGCTACGTCAGATTGAAAAGCTCAACAATGTTGAATCTATTCGAGTGCCAGCTAACTTTGACTTTCTGACTGTCAAGGGCCTCAAGCGTGAATCCGCTTTGAAGCTCAACGAATTGAGTCCCGCCAACTTGGGGCAGGCGAGCCGGGTAAGCGGGGTGAATCCCACCGACATCAGCATTTTGCTCGTTGCCCTCGGAAGTAATTAAATTATTGTAGATCAACTAGTTAAAAGATTTTGCTTTAACGATGGCCCTTGGGCAACGCCGGGTAGTCGGCGTAACCGAATTGTAACGCTTCGGCAGTTGCGCTAAGCTAATCGTTTCTAACAATTTCCGCCGTTCACACATCAATTAGCATGGTCGCGACAGAACAGCCGAAAAAGATACTCGTTATTGATGATGAGGTCGATGTCACCGAGCTTCTTAGTTACAACTTAAAGCAGCGTGGATTCGTATCGCAGTCGGTGAATGATCCTAAAAGAGCCTTGGAGGCAGCCAGGACTTTCAAGCCAGACCTGATCGTGTTGGACATCATGATGCCGGATCTGAGTGGATTGCAGGTATGTCGGATGATCCGGCAGGAATCCTCATTGAAAAAGATTCCAATCATTTTTCTTAGCGCCAAAACGGAGGAGAATGATCGCATAGAAGGCTTCGAAAGCGGAGCCGACGACTATGTTTGTAAGCCATTTAGTCCTAAGGAATTGATGCTGAGGGTCTTAGTGATTCTTAAAAGGGCAGGGGACGGCGACGATGGGCAAGCGGTGCTGCAGGTGAATGGCATTAATCTGGATGTCGAGCACCACAGTGTCCGCGTGCGCGACAAAGCAGTAGAGTTAACAGCCACGGAATTCCGTCTCCTACGGCTGCTGATGCAGGAGCGCGGCAAAGTGCAGACTAGGGAAACGCTTCTGCAAAAGGTCTGGAATTACGAGAACGACATGGAGACCCGGACTGTAGACACTCACATACGCCGTTTGAGGGAAAAGCTAGGAGAAGAGGGATCTGGGCTTGAGACGGTAAGAGGAGTAGGGTATCGGATGGTTGAAAGCCGGTCATAGCGGCTTGATCACCGATGTCGTCATATCTCTTTCTCGTTATAGCGGCCCTGGTTGCGGTCATTTTCGCCTTCAAGTACTACAAACAGAAGAGGGCGATACGCTTGTTGGCGGAGTCATTGTCAACGCGAACGTCGATTCTTGCCCACTCCAAGGAGTTTCGTGGGACCAATGAGAATTGGATTCGGTTGGTGGACGAGCTGAATGCTCTTTTGAGCGACGTCGATCGCTTGGACAAGCAAAGCTCGGATCGGCTCAGGCAGATCGAGACGACCTTGGGTAATATTCAAGAGGGCGTACTCATCATCGACCGGGATAACTACGTTCTCTTGGTCAACGATGCGCTGACCAATGCCTTCGAGGTTCTTAGCGATAGCGTTGGCAAGCGGGTGGAAAGCGCCCTGCACAGTTCGGAGTTTCTGGAGTTCATTCGCGAGGTGAAGCGGGATGGAGGGGGAATTGGCAGGGAAATCGTTTTTTCGGAGCCGGAACAGGACATATGGATGGAGGTGTCAGCCTCTCGATTAGAAGCTGCTGAAGAAGGGAAAGCTCCTTGGTATCTCTTTGTCCTTCATAATATTACGCGTCTAAAGGTGCTCGAGAATATGCGGAAGCAATTCGTGGCGAACGCATCTCACGAGTTGAAAACGCCGGTTTCAGTGATCAAGGGATACGCGGAAACCTTGGTGGGCGACCACGGAACGATGGGCGAGGAGGACCAGTTGCGTTTCCTTAATGTGATCCATCGTCACGCGGAGCGTTTGGCGCTGTTGATCAACGATCTTCTGAGCCTTTCTCGGTTAGAGAACGAGTCTCCGTCGCTGCATTGGTCCAATGCGGATATCTTTAACTGGATCCGGGAAATCTCCTACGAATATGGTCAAAGCTTGAAGGCCGATGGCCGGGAGTTGATTCTCGACCTGTCGGAAGGCGAACCGGCCACGGTTCGAATCGACGTTTTGAAGATCCGCCAGGTTTTGGATAATCTGATCGAGAATGCCCGCAAATACACGCCGGCCGAGGGAACGATTCGATTGGGGTGCAAAGCTGGGAGCAACACTGTCGACATCTGGGTTGAGGATGAAGGTCCCGGCGTTCCGAAGATGGATGTGGCCAAGATTTTTGAACGGTTCTACAGGGTGGACAAAGGGCGTTCGCGGGATACTGGAGGAACGGGGCTTGGCCTGAGCATTGTCAAGCACATCGTCGATTGGCACAAGGGGCGTGTTTGGGCAGAGAATATCGAGGGTAGGGGCCTCCGGGTGACGTTTCGGCTGCCGATCGTGGAGAAACCGGCTCCTGCGGAAGTGGTTTAGGCGAGTTTGCGTTGTCGAGCAATTTGGTAGCGGTTGCTCGGAGATCGCCCGCTACCTTTTGGCGTGTGGCATGAGTTCTAGGTTGCTCTGTGGGCGGGGCGTATTTTTATGCCCGCCATAATGGTTTCGGATGTCCATAGAAAGCGGGTTCAGGCCCGAAAGGCTCGTCTTAAAGCGGAGCTGGATACCGTACTTCTTGGCAAAGGGAAGATCCATCTGGAGATTGGCTGCGGTCATGGGCACTGGCTTACGGACTTCGCGGCAAATAGGGCTGAGGACTTCTTTTTGGGGATCGATTTAATTGGCGATCGGATTGAACGAGCGAGTCGAAAGGCTCAGAGAGGGGGACTGGGCAATATTGCTTTTGTCAAGTCGGAGGCTTCTGAGTTAGTGGAACTTATACCGGAAACGGTATGTGTTGAAGCGGTTTATCTTCTCTTTCCCGACCCATGGCCGAAAAAGCGGCATTGGAAGAATCGTCTGGTAAAGCCCGTCTTTCTCGAGCAACTGGCAGAACGTTGCCCTCAAGGCTGTAGGCTATACTTTCGTACGGACCATGAGGAGTACTTTGACTGGGCTTGGCATACCCTGAGTTCAGTCAATTCTTGGCGATTGATCGACGATGCGACATGGCCCTTTGAGCGAGAGACGGTTTTTCAGGCTAAGGCCCAGAGCTATCAGTCTTTGGTGGCAAAAAGAATTTAGAACCTATTCCAAAATCTAGCTTGGCGCTGCCGAGAACGGTTTTGGCATGGAGCAAGGCGTCTATGTCCTCAGCTGTAGAAGGCTAGGGCGACGACCTGGGTGATGATTGCCAAAAAAAGCAGGAGAACGCAAAACAAGTAAAACGTATCGAAGGACCGACGCTTGAACAATGACGGGCTGCCAGGGCGAGGGCTATATTTGCTGCGACGCGATCCCTGACCGCGCGTCTTGTCGCCGGCTTCGAAAATAGCTTCTGAAAGATCCTGATTAGGCATGTATGGATGGGCTATTGTATAAGATATGTAAATTCGACGGATTGGACCCCGTTATTAGCATTTGTTCTAAGTTCGACATTGTTTGCTTCAACCCAAATCATATCTACTGGAATTATCTTTAGAGAGTTGACCCACTCAAATCCATCAATCAACAAGACAAGCTCTTTTAAAATCTCAATGGCCCTGAAGCTATTAAGATGCGAATCAAGAAATCAATTTCATTTACACTAGGTTTCCTCGCGACAACATTGTTGATTCAGCCGGCTGCTATGGCTGCGGTGTCTCCTGCGCCTGAAAGTCTTTTCACCGTTTTTGGATTGCCCATCACCAATAGTATGGTGACCAGCTGGGTAGTCGTGGTTTTGCTGATTTTGGGGGTTAGGGCGATGGTCGGCAGCAAGCCGAAGTTGATTCCGGGCCGAGGGCAGGCTATCGTTGAGAATCTCGTTGTTGGGCTGAAGGATTTGATTGAGCCGATCGTGGGCAAGAAGGCGACCCCGGCGACGCTTCCTTTAGTCATTGGGTTCTTCATCTACATCGTTATCCAAAATTGGAGCGGGCTCTTTCCGGGTGTCGGCTCGATAGGCTTGGGATATCACGATGCGGACGGCTATTTCCATGTTACCCGTCCTTGGATTCGGCCGGCCAACGCGGATTGGAACGGCACGATTGCCTTAGCCGTGATTGCCATGGGGGCGTGGCTCTACATCGTTTTGAGGTATGCCGGATTCAAAGCTCTGTTGGTAGATCTCTTTGGCAATAAGGCCGACAAGAAAGAAGTGGGAGCTGCCATGTGGATGATGCTGATCCCGCTATTCCTGTTCGTCGGGCTGATCGAGGTTGTCTCCATTGCCATCCGTCCACTCACGCTATCCGTGCGGCTTTTCGGAAACATCTTCGGAGGGGAGAATCTCCTCCACGGAATGTATTTTCTTCCTCCTTTCTATTTTCTGGAACTGCTCGTCGGTTTGGTGCAAGCGCTGGTTTTCGTTCTACTGTTCAGCGTCTACATTGGACTGATTTGCAACCATGGTGATGATCATGAGCATGCGGAGCAGCATTAGCGAATTTTGCGAGTCGGGACCATACGCAACGTGTGGGCGGCCGCATCAACAATAACGATAAAACACATATAATAATACAATGTTACATCTCCTAGCTGAAATTAACGGCAACATTGCCTCCGGTTTAGGTGTTCTCGGTTGCGGGCTTGGTGTCGGCCTCGTCGGAGCGAAGGCTGCGGAAGCCGTAGGTCGCAACCCAGGAGCGTCGGGCAAGATTCTCGTCCAAGCGATTATCGGAATGGCCCTGGCGGAAGGACTCGGGGTAATGGCCCTGTTCCTAGCGAGCTAAAAACCTTTCACCCTCGGGCGAACCGCCGACCAGTGGCGGCTCGCCTGGGCAAATTTTTAAACACGTATGATCGACCTCTTCACAATTATTGCTGCCACCGATCCCAATGCCGCTAGCGGCGGCATCGTCGAAAAGTTCGGCATTCATGTGGGACACATCGTTATGCAGGGGATCAGCTTTTCGCTTCTCGCCTACATACTCTACCGATTCGCTTTCAAGCCCGTCTTCGCGACCATGGATGAGCGGAACGCCAAGATCGCGGATGGTTTGAAGTACGCGGATGACATGAAAGCCCAGCTCGAAGAGGCTGAGCAGGAAAGAAAGGAAATCATCCAAAAGGCATCCCAGGAAGCCCAAGGTATTGTCAATGAGGCTCGCTCCGTGGCGGAAGAGAAGATTTCCAATTCCACCCAAGAGGCGATCGCCCGGGCGGAAGAGATTGCTGCCAAGGCCGAGCAGCAGATCGAGCTAGATCGAAAAAAGATGATGGACGAAGCCAGGAGTGAGATTACTCGCCTTGTGGTGGCCACCACAGGTAAGGTGTTGTCAAAGGAGCTTTCTTCCGAAGAGCAGGATCGTTACTCTCGCTCGGCGAGTTCCCAATTGGTGGAATCCAGCAGTTGATCGCGTTGCCAACTAGATGACTCAAGCAAAGCAGATTAAGGAATTCGCCAAACAACTCTTCCGAATGAGTCTGGAGAACGGGGAGCTTTCTCCGGAACGGGTGGATGGCGTTCTCAAGGCCCTGGAAAAGAATCCGCCCCGACACTATCTGGCTACGTTGAAAGCCTATTTGAAGTTCGTGGAACGCGAAGTCGCTAAAAGCACGGCGGTGATTTGCCATGCGGGGCAGCTCACGCCTGATACAATTTCCAACATAAAGAGGCAAATGGAAGGCAAGTATGGTCGCAGGCTCGACACGGTTGAGCGCGATGATCCAGATTTGATTGCCGGTGTGCGTGTGGTCGTCGATTGCGATGTTTACGATGCCTCCATTCAAAGCGCCTTAACCACGCTCGAATCTTCCCTTAACTAATTTTTGAATCCATTTAACGAATACACTTATAATGAGTTCCGTCATAGAACAGATTGAACAGCAAATCACTAATCTCCAAAATAAAACGGTCGCTACCAATACCGGCAAGATTCTGACCATTGGGGATGGCGTAGCCAAGATCGATGGCCTCTCCCAGGTTATGTACAACGAGATGGTGGCGTTTCCTGGCAACACCATTGGGATCGCCCTCAATTTGGAGGAAGACGAAGTCGGTGTTGTGGTTCTTGGCGAGGCTTCCCATTTGAAGGAAGGCGACGAGGTCAAGTGCACGGGACGCCTGCTATCGGTTCCCGTAGGCAAAGGTTTGCTGGGACGCGTCGTGGATGCCTTGGGCCGGCCCGTCGATGGCAAGGGAGCGATTGAGAGCTCCGAATCCTATCCGGTTGAAAAGATCGCGCCGGGCATTATCGAGCGCAAGTCGGTGGATCAGCCTTTGATGACCGGTATCCAATCGATCGATTCAATGATACCAATCGGCCGGGGCCAACGCGAGCTCATCATTGGAGACCGCGGCACTGGCAAGACGACCATCGCTATCGACACTATTATCAACCAGGCCAACATCAACAAAGTCGGTCTGGCTTCAGGCGATCCAGATTTCCGGCCGGTCTACTCTATCTATGTGGCGGTCGGACAAAAGAATTCCAACATTGCCCGTACGCTGGGTATTCTCGAGGAGAAGGGCGCTCTCGAGTACACGATCGTCGTTGCCGCTCCAGCCGCGGACTCGGCGGCCAACCAATACTTGGCTCCCTACACTGGGGCAGCGATGGGCGAGTGGTTCATGTCGAACGGCATGGACGCTTTGATTGTTTATGATGACCTTTCCAAGCATGCCGCGGCTTACCGGCAGATGTCGCTGGTCTTGAAGCGGCCGTCAGGGCGTGAGGCCTACCCAGGCGATGTTTTCTATTTGCACTCCCGGTTGCTGGAGCGTTCAGCTCGGGTTAATGAGAACAATGGCAACGGCTCGCTGACAGCCCTCCCGATCATCGAAACGCTGGCGGGCGACCTTTCCGCCTACATCCCCACGAATGTGATCTCCATCACTGATGGACAAATCTTCTTGGAGACCGATCTCTTTAACCAGGGTATACGTCCTGCGGTTTCGGTAGGTCTGTCGGTCTCTCGCGTGGGTTCGGCTGCGCAGATCAAGGCGACCAAGCAAGTTGCGGGGAAGATCAAGCTGGAGCTGGCCCAATTCCGCGAATTGGCGGCTTTCGCCCAGTTCGGATCAGACTTGGATGCCAAGACCAAGGCTCAACTCGATCGAGGCTCTAGAATCGTCGAGCTTTTCAAGCAGCCCGCCTTCAATCCAATTCCGATTGAGCAACAAGTAGCGGTCTTGTGGGCCATGCAGAACAACTACTTCGACGATATCGATGTATCCAAAATTGTGGAGGCCAGTAACTCGCTGCGGGAATTTTTCGCTTCCCGAAA
>CAYOLG010000048.1:0-3022 GCA_964404745.1 uncultured Opitutaceae bacterium | reverse complement strand
TCTTACTTCTTAGTTTAGACCGATGCCGAATTTAAGAGAGATCCGCCGCCGAATTAAGTCGGTAAAGAATACTCGCCAGATTACCAAGGCGATGGAGCTGGTGGCTGCTTCCAAGATGAAGAAGGCTCAGCAATCCGCCCTCTCCGGCCAGCCTTACGCAGCTCTTTTGGCGGAAACGCTGTCCCATATTTCAACTCGGATCGAAGAACTGGAGCACCCGTTTTTCGAAGAGCGTGAAGTCAAGACTCGCGGTATCATTCTAGTCACTACGAATCGTGGACTCTGCGGACCGCTGAATAGCAATCTGTTTCGGGAAATCATCCGTGCTGAGACGCCGATGAAATTCGTCAGCGTAGGTCGCAAGGGAAAGCAGTTTCTCAGCAGGACAGATCGCGATCTCATGGCCGATTTCGTCATAGAGGATTCCGTTCCTTACATTAAAATCAAGCAGATGACGGAGTTCATGGTCGACAAGTTTCTTTCGGGAGAAGTCGACACGGTTGAAGTTCTGTATCCAAGATTTATAAACGTGCTTACCCAGGCGCCTTCGTTTGCCAAGCTCTTGCCCATACACGGGCTCGATGACATGATAACCGAACTGCGGGGCAAGAACGCGGAGCCGTTTGAGTCGATGAAAGACGACCGCAATTTCAGCTTCGAGCCAGATCCTAAAAGCATCCTCAATAGTTTGCTGCCGCTTTTCGTAGATAGGCAGGCTTACCAAGCGGTCCTGAGCGCGCGGGCGTCAGAGCACAGCGCTCGAATGGTGGCCATGAAGACGGCCAAGGATAATGCGACCAAGCTAATCGATTCCCTCACCTTGCAATTCAACAAAGCACGACAAGCCGCCATCACCCAGGAAATTCTGGAGATCGCCGCCGCCACCTCGGGCAAAAGCTAAATAAACGAAAAATTAAGAATGAAGATTTAAGAAGTAACTCTACCTGAAATTTTCAAACAATACTCAGAAATCCGCTTCTACATTTTTAATCCTACTTCTTAATTCCTAAATTTTACTTCCTACTTTTACAAAATGAGCAATACTGGAAAAATCCTACAAGTCATCGGACCTGTCGTTGATGTTCAATTCGCCCAAGATTCGTTGCCATCAATCTATCAGGCATTGACGATCGACTTTACTGTTGGCGGCCATGAAGAGAAATTGACCCTGGAGGTGCAACAGCACTTAGGAGAAGGCGTCGTGAGAACGGTGGCCATGTCTTCGACGGAAGGGCTCAAACGCGATATGGACGTCGTGGATACGGGCTCTCCCATTTCCGTTCCCGTAGGGGAGGGCGTGCTTGGGCGCATTTTCAATGTCACCGGTGACACCGTTGATGGGCGTGGTCCAGTAGCTCACGAGAAAAAGTATCCCATTCACCGACCGGCTCCGCCATTGACGGAGCAAGATACGAAAGCGAATATTCTGGAAACGGGCATTAAGGTAATCGATCTCATTTGCCCATTTATCAAGGGAGGCAAGGTTGGCGCTTTCGGGGGAGCGGGTGTTGGCAAGACGGTTGTCATCATGGAGCTGATCAACAATATCGCTAAAACTCACGGTGGCTACTCGCTGTTCGCTGGAGTAGGGGAGCGTTCCCGCGAAGGAAACGATCTTTACCACGAAATGTCTGATTCGGGCGTTATCGACCAGGAGAATATCGCCAACTCTAAAGTGGCCTTGGTTTACGGGCAAATGAACGAACCGCCAGGAGCTCGTATGCGGGTGGCTCTCTCTGCCTTGTCCATGGCGGAGTATTTCCGCGACGAGAAAAACCAGGACGTATTGCTTTTCGTCGATAACATTTTCCGTTTTTCTCAAGCCGGCTCTGAAGTATCCGCCCTTCTTGGACGTTCTCCTTCCGCGGTTGGCTACCAGCCGACTCTCGCTTCAGAGATGGGTACGCTGCAAGAACGCATCACTTCCACAAAGAAAGGCTCCGTCACTTCATTTCAGGCGGTTTATGTACCTGCTGACGATTTAACGGACCCCGCTCCGGCCAACACGTTCGCGCACTTGGACTCGACCATTGTATTGGAGCGGGCAATCGCGGACTTGGGTATCTATCCAGCTGTCGATCCGCTAGCCTCCGTATCAAAGGCGCTGGAGCCTGATGTTGTCGGCCAAGAGCACTACGATGTCGCTCGAGGCGTTCAGCGCGTATTGCAGCGCTACAACGACCTGCAGGATATTATCGCCATTCTGGGGCTTGATGAGCTTTCGCCCGAAGACAAGCAAACGGTTTATCGGGCTCGTAAGATTCAGAAGTTCCTCTCTCAGCCCTTTAACGTAGCCGAAGTCTTTACCGGTTTCCCAGGCAAGATTGTTCCCGTCGCAGATACGATCAAGGGCTTCAAAATGATCCTCGATGGCGAGCTCGACAACGTCGCGGAAAACGACTTCTACATGAAAGGCTCAATCGAAGAAGTCCTGGAAGCATCGGAAGCGTCTTAATTTAATAATCCATCCGTGAATCTCGAAATCGTCATACCAGAAGAAAAAGTCTACGAAGACTCGATTGACTCGATTGTCATACCGACGAGCTCGGGCGAAATCGATATTCTGCCTGGGCATATTCCTTTGGTTACTGAAGTCGAGCCAGGCGAGATTATCGTTTCCAAGTCGGGTGAACGTCAATCGCTTGCCATTAGCAAAGGCTTCGCTCAATGCGTAGGCGACAAGATCTCAATTCTCGCTGAAGACGCGATCCACATAGACGCAATCGACGAGTCCGCTGTCGAGGAAGCTCAGAAACGGGCGGAAGAATCTTTGGCGACCATGGAAAAGATGTCCGACGAGGAAGTCGCCATGCTGGAAACGCAGATCGCTTACGCAAGAGCCCAGATACTGGTAAAAAGAAGGCAGAAATAATAGTCGCCATTTTCACTATCGACCCATCATTTGAATAAAAGAATGATGGGTTTTTTTAGCTCACCAAGTAGGCAATTGAATTTTTGGTATTCTAAAGGATCGCAATTGAAACTCGATAATTGAATTATCTGACGGATCGACTAACCCATG
>CAYOLG010000047.1:0-32091 GCA_964404745.1 uncultured Opitutaceae bacterium | reverse complement strand
GGGAAAACGCCCACTTGATTCGCCCAAGCCAGCCAATCCTGGGACAAGCGCTTGAGCACTTCCGGGCGGCTTTTGGCCAGATCATTTGTTTCCGTGCGGTCGGCTTCGATGTCGTACAATTCCCAATTCTTCTCGTCCGGTCCGCCCGGGACCGAAACGCTGGACCCCACGAGTTTCCATTTTCCATCCATCAATGCAGCATTATCTTCATGCTCGAAGTACAATGGCTTTGGGCGTTTGAGCGACTTGCCTTTGAAGGCTGCGGCTAGGGAAACGCCTGTCAGCTCAGGTATTGCGTTGCCCGAATAGGAGCGGGGGTATTTTGCTCCCGTCAATTCATAGACAGTCGGAGCCAAATCGATCAGGTAAGCAGGATCCGAATACCACTTTTTTCGAGCCTTAATCCCGTTCGGCCAGTGGGCGATGAAGGGCGTCGAGAGCCCGCCTTCGTGAGTATAATGCTTGAATTTGCGAAAAGGCGTGTTGGAAGCGTTGGCCCATACCTCGCCGTAAGCAGGCCCGGCCCCATAGGTGCGTTCCCAAGTCTCCAAATCATGCGGGTCCGTACGACCTCCAAGCTTGCCGCCTTCCTGGCAGGCGCCGTTGTCGGAGAGAAACATGATCAGGGTATTGTCCAGCTGATCCGATTCCTTAAGATAGGCGACCAGCTTGCCTATGTTCTGGTCCATTCTGTCTATCATGGCCGCGTAGTTGGCCATCCGCAGGTCCATCTCGATCTTCTTGGCTTCATCCATATCTTCCCAAGGCAAGTGAGCTCGCTCGCTTAGCTTCCAATCTGCGTCTATCAAGCCGATCTCGCGTTGGCGCTTCAGGCGCTGATCGCGCAAAGCGCCCCAACCCATCTTGTATTTGCCGACGTACTTCTGCACTTCCTCCTGATGAGCATGCAAAGGCCAGTGTGGCGACGTGTAGGCGAGGTATAGAAAGAAGGGTCGATCCTTCCCCCCGTTTTCTTCTTTGATATAGCGAATAGCATTGTCCGTAAACGCATCCGTCGTGTAGTAACGTCGGTCTGTAGTGCTTTCCGGATTCTCGATGTGCGTATTGCCCTCAGTGATACCCCGCGGATACTCGGGATAGAAGAAATTGGTTGCTCCCGCTAAGCAGCCGTAGAACTTCTCGAAGCCGCGCTGCAATGGCCAGCGATCCTGCTTGTTCATTCCCAGATGCCACTTGCCGGAGAGGATGGTCGCATAGCCATTTTCCTTGAGAACCTCCGCCATCGTCATGCAATCGCGATTCAGGTGTCCCCGATAATTCGGAAAATCGGGTCCGTGATCGTACTTGAAAGTTTCCGGCGGATTCGTCATCCAACCGATTCCGGTTTGATGCGGATGCAGGCCCGTCATCAGGGACGCCCGCGTCGGACAGCAGCGGGCGCTATTGTAGAAACGAGAGAACTTCATTCCGTTCTCGGCCAGGCTATCGAGGCTCGGCGTCTCGATTTCGCCGCCATAAGCTCCGATATCCGAAAAACCCATGTCATCGGCCAGTATGATAATCACGTTCGGTCGTTCCGTCGCGGCAGCGAAACAGAATGAGAATAGAGCAATGAGTAGCGGGAGAATCTTTAACTGGTGTATCATATGATGTGATGGGGGTTGCTTCTGACGAGTTGTGCACGAGCTATTCTACTTTCGTGACAACTCGTGTAATCCGTCGTTGAAATTATCTTCTATCTCGGGGTTGGCAGACTGCTTGGCTGGGTTCGGTACTTGTCGAGCAGCTCTTTCAATGCAGCCGACTTTTCCGGGTGTTTACGAAAGACGTTAGTAGTTTGCTTAGGATCTTCACGAAGATTGTAGAGCTCCGCTGGTTCATCATCAGCGTTTACTCCCAAAGCAACTAAGACGGGTTCAGGTTCCTCATTGTCCGCCCCATTCGGGCCATCGATGAATACCCAGTCTCCCATACGTATAGCGAAATTCCCGCGAGCGCTATGATGCACAGTAGCCTCTCTAACGCGTTCGCTCAACTCCTTGCCCTCAAGAACAGGCAGAATGCTATAGGAATCTTCGGCAGACCCCGCCGGGAGCTCGTAATCCACAATATCCGCGACAGTCGCCATGATGTCGGTTAGGCAGATGATTTCATCGGATTGCGATCCAGCTGGTATCCTTTCCCGCCACCTAGTTATGAAGGGCACCCGGTGACCGCCCTCGTACAGGTCGCGCTTGGCGCCGCGCCGCCCGTTCGAACTCCAGTGACCGTAATCCTGAATATGGTCGTAGGTGTTCGTTTCGGCCCCGTTGTCCGCAGTGAAAATCACCAGCGTGTCATCCCCTACTCCGTTTTCCTCCAAAGCGGCCAAGAGTTCGCCCACCGCGTGGTCAAGCTCTACCACGAAGTCGCCAAATACTCCGCATTCGCTTTTCCCATAGAATTGTTGATTAGGATTTATCGGACGATGCGGGCAGATCGGAGCGAAGTAGGCGAAGAAGGGCGTATCCGATTCTGCGTTACGCTGGATAAAGGCTTTCGTCTTTTCCACCCAGGCGGGAATCATTTGCTCGAACGTGAACCCTGGGGCTCGGAAACCGCTATCATTGTTTGCCCCTATAATCTTACTCGGAATATGAGTGAGATCGAATGGCTCAGTGGGTTCGATCTGCGCCATACGGTTTTCCATGAATCCCCATCCCGGCCTCGACAGACCGAAGTAGTAGGTGAAACCCGCATCCAAAGCGCAATAGGCTGCAGGCACGGTCCAATCGATATTTTCCGGCTCCTGCTTTCCAGAAGGGTCTTTGAGAGACCATTGCTCTCCTAAATGCCATTTGCCCACAGAAGCAGACGCGTAGCCAAAGGCCTGAAGCATCGCGGGAATCGTCAGCCGTCCCTTCTCGATTAGTGGAGGTGATCCACCCGTGAGGACGCCGCGCTTCAACGACGATCGCCAAGCATAACGACCGGTCAAGACGCCGTAGCGAGTCGGCGTGCAGACGCCTGAGGGGCTATGGGCATCGAGAAAATTCATTCCTTCAGCCGCGAGCTGGTCCAAGTGTGGAGTCGGGATCTTGGAATCCGGGTTATTGACCGACAAATCGCCTTGTCCCAGATCGTCCGCCAGAATGAGGAGGATATTCGGGCGATCGGCAGCGTGAGCGCATAGGACGACTCCGAGAACAAATAACAGTAATACGGACGGTCTTTTAATCGTACGTGGGGCTGGCTCTTGCGCCAAGCCGCGGATAGAAATAAAGAATGAATTATGCGGCATGGCGCAAGCGCCAGCCCTACGATCTATGCTCCAACGATTCTTCATCAAAACATATGTTCTCCCCGTTTGGCAGCAGAGTGGGCTTCACGCGTATCCAAGGGAACTCCTGGGTCTTTCTGCTCGTGCATCCAAAGATCCAGTTCTCGACTCAACTCGTCCTTAATCTTAAAGTACTTCTGTTCGCCCGCAAGATTAACCAATTCATGCGGATCTTTGGCAGTATGGTAAAGGTGTTCCGCAGGGCGTTTCATGTAGCGTTTAACGAGCCATTCCGCTTCCGCCGTTTGGCCGCTCTCGAAAACCCATGTGCTCCAATAGGGATTGTTTAGGGCCCCATCGCCTCTGATTCCCATAAGGTGTTTCTCGATGTAGATATCGTCGGGCCGCAGATTGCGAATGTAGCGAAACTCCCCGTTAGTGACCGTACGAATTGGGTACGCGGGTCCTTCTGGGATATTATTGTGAACGCCATACGCGTAGGTCCGGTGGACAGCATTCTCGTTTGTCAGAGCATGTAGAAAACTCGACCCGTCAAACTCGAAGTCAGTCGGTTCGCCACCTCCGATCTCAATCAAAGTCGGAGTTATATCGGCATATTGGACAATGGCGTTGGTACGCTTGCCTACCGGGGTCTTACCCGGCCACCGAGCGACTAGAGCCGTGTGCAGGCCATTATCCCAGTTTGTCCATTTGCAACCGGGAAATTGCGACCCTTGCTCGGAAGTAAAAAGCACCAGCGTATCATCCGCCTTGCCTAAAACATCTAGCGTATCCAGAATTTCCCCAACTTGATTATCCATATAGGTAATTTCAGCCAGATATCTGGCGAAGGCGTCGCGTGTAACGGCTGTATCCACTAGATAGGGTGGCAGTTCTATTTCATCATCAGGATACTGGGAACGATCGCCCATCACCCAAGGGACATGCGGCTCGACCAAAGCAACCACCAAGCAGAAAGGCTGCTCATCGCTACGATCCATAAACGCTTTGATACCCCTCAGGTCATGGTCGCGCGTCGGAGATCTAACCGCGTTCGCGTCAAAGCCTTCCACACTCTCGAACGGGTACGCGCTGCGGGGCGTAACATGTACTTTGCCCGCCAGTCCAACCCGGTAGTTCAAAACACCCAAATAGTGAGGCAGGCTCTTGATATCGGGACGACTGCCGGAATGATTCCAAGCCGCTCCATTTCGCACTGGATGCTGGCCGGAATAGAGCTCGGATCGGCAGGGCTGACACATTGCCTCGCTCAGATAGGCATGATCGAAAACGAGCCCCTCTGAACATAATTGGTCTATTCGCGGGGTTTTGGCATTGCCGCCGCCATATGTCGGCAAATCGTTGTACGTGCAGTCGTCGGCTATAATGATAAGCACGTTGGGTGGATCCTCGGCAACAAGAAGCGGGCCGATGCCAAGGCAAGCGATTATTGATAGAGAAATCTGTATCCAATTGTTCGGATTGAGAACTCTGCCATTCCCGAAAACGGGAGCGCAAAACTGGCCGGGGTCTGAGGAGGAGAGCATTTTCTGAGGCTTAAGGTTGAAGGCTTAGAGATAAAGGGTGAAGCATCAAAGATTAAAAAAGAGTACCGCAGGCATCCCGCCTGCATGCAGAGTTTAAGGTCAGAGGCTGGAAGCCTATGCTACCCTTTATGGGCGCTCGATACGCCGCCATCGCTTTGCAGAGGCGTGAGATCGCCCGCTACCATTTCGGCGACGAGGCTAGTTTCGAGGTGTTTACAGGAACTGACTGAATAGTATAGGCTGGCTAAAAGCGCTTGGGCGGCAACGGAATTCCACCAACAAGCGCCTATCGAAAATCAACATGGGTTTTTCGAAGCGCCGCCTAGCCGACCTTTCGTATGGCTGGTTGTCGTCGACCAGCCGCTCAGATTCGATGCCAGCGGCAGATTTCGGCTACTTGTGGACAAACAGCCCTACCTATTTGGGAGCTGATTCAACACGGATCGGTCTCGGCCTAAAGACCGCGACACCTTGGTCTGGACATGGGTGCCGTTCACGGCAACTATCCTCCCATGATTCATGTTATTGCCACGTTACAAGTGAAGGAGGGCTGCTTACCTGAGTTCCTAAAGCATTTCAAAGCCAATGTGCCCAATGTTCTAGAGGAGGACGGCTGCATCGAATACATTCCTACCATCGATACGAAAACCGATTTAGAGGCCCAGCAAATCGATGGAAATACTGCCGTTATCGTGGAGAAATGGCGGGACTTGCACGCATTGAAAGCCCATCTGGAAGCGCCCCACATGCTTGCCTTTCGAGAGCAGGTCAAAGACCTCGTGGAGGAAGCTTCGTTGAAAATTCTCGAGAATGCCTGAAAGGGACAAGGACGCTTTCTGGATTTCCCAAAACGCTGAGCTCCGGCTCACCGCAACGCCGGTCCTTTATCATTGCGAACCTATCTGGAGCTGGAAAGCCGAATCCCTCCCCGATTTCGCCATTTGGGGAATTCTCGAAGGCTCCGGCCAGCTCCGAAGGAACGGCAAGCCGTTCTCGCTCGCTCCTGGCATTTGCTTCCTCTTCGAGCCGGGAGAGTCGATCGAAGCAGAGCAAGACCTGGCTGATCCGCTTTCCTTGTTCGTTATCAGGTTCCAAATATTGGATACGAATGCAAACGAGCTTTCCTCCAATGACATACAAACTGCTAGCCAGCCCGTTCACGCATCCAGCGGCCGGATCCTAGAGGCTATCGCCCATCTCGCTTTGGCCTGGGATGCGGAGAGCGAAATCGAAAAGCAACTGCAAGATCACGCTCTGCGAATGCTTCTCCTACTCATAGCCGACGCTTCTCGGACCGTATTCGACGATCGGATCGCAAAAGTTTCATCCTTATTCGACTCCGACCTGAGCCGAAAGTGGACCATTGATGAAGTGGCTCGCGAATCCGGACTTTCCTCATCCCAATTCAGCCGCGTTTTCTCCAAGCAGTACGGCGAACCACCCATTCAGAACCTCATCCACCGAAGGATGAAAGCGGCCAAGCAACTCGTTTTGGAAACCGATCTTTCCATCGATGAGATCAGCCATCGAGTCGGCTACGAGAATCACGCTTTCTTCCAAAGGCAGTTTCTCAAGCACGTAGGATTCGATCCAGAGTCCTTGCGCCGTAATCGAGCCCTCTAAAGGATTGCCGCCGAAAAGCGACGCGACTTTGAACAAATTCTGCAAATTAGGAAAGCGCTTGACCAATTGACACCGCTAAATCCGCTACCTATACGCCTCAAACATGTCTAAAAACGCCGTTCTTCTCGTCAACCTAGGCTCGCCCGACAGCGCTACTGTCCCAGACGTGCGGACCTATCTTAAGGAATTCCTTTCCGACGACCGCGTACTGGACACGCCAAAGCCGATTCAGCAGTTCGTCCTCAATTGCTTTATTCTGCCCACGCGACCCAAGCGTTCAGCAGAGGCCTACCAAAAGGTGTGGACGGACCACGGTTCACCATTGATCGTGACCAGCCGGAATGTGCAAACCCTGCTCCAGGATCGGATCGACGATCACGTCGAGCTGGCCATGCGATACGGCAATCCATCGATTCCTCGCGCGATCGACAAATTGAAGTCCAAGGGCATCGACCGGCTCCTGCTGATCCCCCTTTACCCTCACTACGCTATGTCGAGCTACGAAACGGTAGTGGTCAAAGTCATGGAGGAGATTGCCGCAAAGATGCCCGATCTCGATGTTCGCGCGGTCCAGCCGTTCTACGACGAAACCGACTATATAGAGGCTTTGTACCAATCCGCGAAGTCTTACCTAGAAACGGAGTACGATCACCTACTGTTTTCGTATCACGGGATACCACTGCGGCACCTTACTAAAGCCGACTCCTCGAAAGCTCATTGCCAAGTGGTGAAGGATTGCTGCACTAGCTGTAGTCCAGTTCATTCCACTTGCTACAAAGCTCAGACGATTGCCACGACCGCTGCCTTCGTGAAACGGGCCGGAATTCCAGCCGAAAAGTATTCAGTATCCTTCCAATCGCGACTGGGTCGCGAGCCCTGGCTCGGACCCTACACGGATCAGGTCTTGCCTCAACTCGTGAAACAAGGAAAGAAACGCTTGCTGGTGATGACGCCCGCCTTCGTTTCCGATTGCTTGGAAACGCTCGAGGAAATCGCCATGGAAGGAAAAGAGGAATTCCTGGAAGCTGGCGGCGAATCGTTCCATGCCATCCCCTGCCTGAACGAGCATCCAGCCTGGATCGACTTTCTAGCGAAGAAGTCCAGAGAGGGTCTAACGAGCGTAGCCTAAGGGAAGATAGGCCGACGCTTCAGCCCGGCCGACGGAGGACCGAGACCGTCCTCCCTACAAAAAATAACCATTGGCCTTTGTCGCGGCCTGAAGTCAGCGACTACTATTGCTTAGGCAAATCGCTCGGATGGCAGGGCCATCAAAAGCGATTTCGGGCGGCTCACGATGCCGATTTCCTCGCCACATTCAAAAATTTCCCCGTCGGCGTGGAAATACCCTGGCTGGCTCAGCTTGATAAGAATTCGCTCGGAGCAGAAGGCTTTCACTTTACGGCTACCATAGATAGCCTTGGAGAATATGCGCCAAAAAAGATCGATCGTTCCCCAAAAGCCCGGTGATTGAATAGCCACTACATTCAGTTTTCCATCCTTTAGTGAAGCGTCGGGGGCGATATAGGCATTGCTTCCGTACTGAGAGGAATTGGCTATGGCGAGAACGAAGGCGTCTATCGACACAGAACTGTCACCCGGCATCAACGTGTAGCGCGAAGAGCGGCAGGAGATGATCGCTTTGAGCCCTTCTTTGAGATAGGTCAATAAGCCCCGACCCTTGGCTTCGTTAAATCGCTTGCCAATCTCAGCATCCAGCCCAAATCCCATCACATTGAAAAAAGGATGCCCGTTCACTTCCCCGGTATCGATACCAATAATATGATCGCCAATAGCGATCTCCAAGGCATCGCGGAACCGGAGCGGCAAATGCAGGTGCCGGGCAAGCCCATTTCCGGAACCCATGGGAACCAGGCCAAGGGGCACGTTCCTTCCCACCATTTCCTTGGCGATCTCGTTCATCGTCCCATCGCCCCCTACGCTGACAATTCGAGCTGCGCCCTCCTTCAAGGCTTGCCGAGCAATATCCGTAGCGTGCTTCGTTTCCTCGGTCAGAATAGAGCGGGCTTTGAGGCCTTTTTCTTTGATGAAGGCATCAACCATCTCCTTGCGAATTGAACCTTTGTTCCGCTTTCCAGAGATAGGGTTGATGATAAACACGATTTCGTCCTGCATTTACAATATCTTGGCGTACATCCTTCTATCGCGGTTTCTAACAATCTCAAGCGATTGCTTAAATTCTTTAATAACTCGCTCCCAGCTTACAGTCATCGCGGTTTCCCTGGCCTGGACTTTCACGCTACTCAAAGCCTCGTCATCTAGCTCAGCGGCGACTTTGGCGGTTTCCATAAACTGCTCCGGTTGATCGAAACCAGCGAGGAATCCATTGACACCCGATTCGATTAGTTCGCGGCCAGCTGCATAGTCATAAGTCACTACCGCGAGGCCTGATGAGAGGGCTTCAGTGACCACATTTCCGAAGGTTTCGGTTATGCTCGGGAAGAGAAAAATATCGCTGGAAGCGTAGTGGCAGGCGAGGTCTTCTCCCTTCCGCATTCCCGAAAAAACAATATCCGGATACTTCGTTTGCAATCGAGCCCGCTCCGGACCATCTCCCACGACCACCATTACCGATCTTCGCGAATCCGATCGCGAATGGCGAAAGGCTTCCACTGCGAGATCGATATTCTTTTCGCTGGCCACCCGCCCCACATAAACGACGACCCGATCTTCAGGCTTGGCGCCCCACTCCGCCCTCAACTGTTCGTCTCGTTTGTCCGGTGAAAAGAGTTCCGTATCCACTCCACGCGAAAGGACCGCAGTGTTCTTAAAGCCGAGCGCTTTCAGCTCATCGGCCATTTGCTTGGTCGGGGCCAACGTGCATCCGCAGCTGTTATGGGCAATGCGCAGAAAAACGAGAATAAAGTCCTCGATCAACCCGATTTTGTAGTGCCCCGTATACTGGTGAAAGTTCGTGTGGAAAGTGGAAGATGTGGGAATCTGAAGGGCTCTGGCCACCAACAGGGCAGCCAAACCTAGTGGGCCCTCCGTCGCTACGTGCACTAAATCTGGTTTCACATAGGTCCATTCGCGCAACAATCGATAAGCTTCTGGACGCCCCATACGCAGGCCTTCGTAACCAGGCAAGGGCATACCCGGTACAATCAGCTCTTCGTAGGGCTTCTCGCCCTCGTCTAACTCCTCTCCATCCAATCCCTGCGAAGGCCTAACTACTTGAACATGGTAGCCCCGATTAGCCAATCCCCGGACTAGGCGTCCCAAAGTCATGGATACACCATTGACTTCGGGCGGAAAGGTTTCCGTCACTAAAGCCAACCTCATGGGCTCCCTCTCCGACTACCCAACTACTGCGGTATGGGTGGCAAGCCGCTGGCCCCAGTATCCGGACCTAAGATCTCGATCAGCTCGATTTCGAAAATCAAAGCCGATGCAGGAGGCACGCCAGGCCGACCGGCATCGCCATACGCCAGTCTCGCAGGTACAAACAGCCGTACCTTTCCGCCCACGCCGATCAACGGAACGCCCTGCGTCCACCCAGGAATGACGCTACCCAACGCGAAATCCGATGGCTCGTTACGCTTGTAAGAATTGTCGAACTCCGTCCCGTCGAGAAAGGTCCCTACATAGTGGCACCTAACTCGATCGTTTTTGCTCGGCTTCTCATCGCTTCCCGGCTCTAGGATTTGGAAGAACAGCCCCGTGGCCAGCGATTGATATTCCGGGCGTCCGACAAGCGTGTCGAAAAACTCGATTTCCGCCTCTTCGTTGCGCTTTTTCTGCTCCTCCCTGACAATACCTTCGCGTTTCAGCCAATAATTCTGCACCGGATTGATGGAACGGGATAGGTCCGTCGGCGGATCCTCTCGGTTAATGTACTTCTTCATCCCTCGGGCAATCACCTCGACCTCAGCATCCGTCACCTCGAGACCGCCCAGATTAAAACGTTCCGCCAGAAGATATCCCCAAGTCTCGATCAACTCCATAGAGGTGAATTCAGCAACTTCCTCTTGCAGGGAGCTGTTGGGGGCTTGTCCTGCTAGTTGGGCGTTCACGCAGAGCGCGAGTAGTACAGCTGTAGCGATGGGCTTTTTCATAAAATCGTCGTTTTCTGGTTACTGCGCCCATGAAGGCGGATAGATTTATCAATGGGCTGCTAAAAGCGGCAGGCTTGGAGAGACTCCAGAGACTAGAATTGAAACCTCTAGCAAAATGAGCCGGATTGTAAACGACCAAAACTACCCGCGAAATATGGACAATGAATCCTTCTGGATAAGCGACGATGGCATCATCACCAATGTCACGAGCCGGCCTCAATCTACGGTCCTAGATGTGACCATATCTTTTCGGCTAAACGGGAAAACGGAAATCGACTGGGCCCGACCGCGACTGAAGAAGATCCAGTTTACAGAACGTAGTTCGCTAGCCCGTATCGGATTGGAAATCGTGTCCAAGCGGGCCCCATCCTTGAATCGAGACCGCCTTGTACTTTCTTGCATAGCCTTTCTTTACGACGACTCCTTTCCTTGCTCCTCCTATTATAAAGAGCTTCTCAAGCCTGGCACCGCCGCCGGACGACTCTTTTACGCTCCCGAATCCCAAAAGCTATCCGCCGACGAAATTTGGCAGGCCCTGCGCAATAATCTGATAAAACTGCCCAACACTACTTCGATCGACCGCTTTGGCCGTGTATTTCTGACTCCCCACAAAGTTCGCTATACCTTGCCCCAATCGATATCCAAACTCGACCATCTGCGCCTGGTCGAGGGATACTATCCTCGCTCGTTTTTGGATAAAGTGCAGACCCGCACCGATATCGAAGTTGTCGACATCCCGCCTCATTCCGGACTTCTCACAAGCTGCTCGGTATACTTAAAGGATCACTACGTCGTCCTCAATCGCGGCGAAGGCAATTTTGGGCTGCACTCGGGAGCCGTTCTCCTGGACCCAGTTAAAACTTCAGGAACCAATATCATTCTGGAGATCTACAACCAGAACGATCAGCCCGTTATCAATCCCGTTGTTTCCGTAGAAGTATACCATTCGCCGACATTCGACAAAGCCCAGAAAGAAGCGCTCAAAGCCAATAGCGAGAAACTATACGGCAATCTAAAGCAAGTCTACCAGCAATTAGACGAAAATCCCGCCGCCCATTTCTCAAGCGTCCGTCCGACCACTCGCGTCTCCGTTGGCGGGCGCAGCGCCCAAACGCCCAACCAAAGCTTGCTGATTCGACCGCTAGACGAAATTGGAAAGGAGATCCAGCGAATCGGGGCCAATGAACATTTTGGCTACCGCACGATCGGCCAAACTATTCGCAAGGGTGACACGAAGGCCGACACCCTGGTGATGGACCACTTTCCCAGCTTGCCTGAGCACATCGAAATACTTGCTCGTATCCAGCGGCTGAAACTGCGTCGACTTGTCTTTCGAAAAGCCACGCCCATGCAGGACTTTTTCCTGCCTAGCGACGCACAAAGCATGCTGGACACGTACGAACAGTTGGGAATCAAAGTGTATTGGTACAACGATTACATGAATGATGTTTTCGTACATGCCTACAAGAACGATCACGGATATTTCATTAAGGAGGAGAACCTTGATCGCTTTCTCGCTTGCACGATACTGGCCTTTTATGGATCAGCTTTGGAGATGTCAGCAGAGGAGCGGCGCAACATCACCGCTCTGGTGGAACGCATGACCCAATTCTTCGGCCCGAATGTGGGAATCCTGACCGGCGGCGGCGAGGGCGTAATGGGATTGGCAGCCGACGTCGGCCGATCCAACAACTGCTTGACCGGGGCCGCCTACTTGGAGCTAGAAGCCCAACCGCCAAAAGTCGGTGTCGATTTTTTCAATACATTTCAAGAGCGAAACCGCCACAACCGGCAAAAGTGGTTTCAGGTAGCCGATTTCTGCATTTTCAGTCTGGGCGGGGCAGGCACAATGGAGGAGATTGGGATCGAGCTCTGCAACCTGAAGCTGGGAATTCGCCCACGCGTTCCCTACGTCTTCTTCCATCCGAAATACTTCAAGAATCTGCAATCCCAATTCAAGCTGATGATCAATAAGGAGCGTATGCCCGGCTGGATCCAAGACTATCTGCTGTTTTCTGGAGACCCAGCAGAGATTATTGAGTTCTACCGAGATAGACTGCAGATCCTCTGATCGTAGGGTCGCGGTCGAACGTAAAACAGCGGAGACATCCCGCCTGTATCAAAACGCAGAGAAAACAGGCTAGAAGCCGATTCTGCTATTTGTGCCTACTCGGAGAGCAGCCGCTACCCGTTGGACAAACCCCGAATACCTCTCACAACCAACTTTTTGTTGCCAAGAAAGCTCAATCGCTCGCTTAATCATCTACCCATGGCAGATTCATCATCGCTTATCGTACTCATCGTTGGCTCTGGTGGCCGAGAACACACATTGGCCCACGCTTGCGTCAACAGCCCGCTCGTCGCAAAGACGATCGTCGCTCCAGGCAACCCCGGCATGGCTCAGGAGAACTGCCAATGCGCCAGCGTCGCCGCAGACGACATCGATGGACTGGTAGAATTAGCTCAAAGCGAGAGCGTCGATTTCGTCATTGTCGGCCCAGAAGTACCCCTTTGCCTCGGACTCGTGGATCGACTCAACGAGCTAGGCATCCTCGCCTACGGCCCCACTGCGGATGGGGCCCGCTTCGAAGGCAGCAAAATCCATACGAAAGAATTGCTTTTCAAATACGATATTCCAACGGGGACGGCCGCCTCTTTCGATGATGCCAACGCCGCCATCGAGTACCTGGATACCGCTAGCTACCCTATAGTCATCAAGGCCGATGGATTGGCGGCTGGAAAAGGAGTGATCATCGCTGAAGATCACGAAGCAGCCAGGAATACAGTAAAAGACATGATCGAAGGAGGAGCCTTCGGCGACAGTGGAAAGAACGTCCTCATCGAGGAATGCCTATTCGGGGAAGAAACGTCTATCCACGCCATCGTATCCGGGAGAAATTACAAAATTTTGCCCACGAGCCAGGACCACAAGCAGATTTATGAAGGCGACACGGGACCCAATACCGGAGGAATGGGGGCCTACTCTCCTGCAGATCTGATCGACGACGCGATGATGCAGCGTATCGAATCGGAGATTGTGAAACCCAGTGTGGAAGCCATCGCAGCAGAAGGGATCGACTTTCGAGGCACGCTATTCATCGGCTTGATGATGACCAAAAGCGGGCCCAAAGTGCTCGAATTCAACACTCGATTCGGGGATCCCGAAACCCAAGTACTCATAACCCGTTTGGAAACCGATCCTGTGGCTATAATGCTAGCGACGGCAAAAGGCGAGCTCGATCAAATCGAAGTGAAGGTGAAAGACGAATACGCCATCGTGGTTGTTTTGGCCTCAAATGGCTACCCCGGAAAATATCCAAAAGACGAAACCATCTCTTTCCCTCAGCAGCTAAGCGAGAACGAGCATATTTTCCACGCTGGAACTAAGCGAAATGAGAATGGGGAGATCGTGACTGATGGTGGACGCGTCCTAGGCGTGACGGCATTGGGGGCCACTCTACAGGAAGCTGCCGACCGAGCCTACGCGATATGCGATAAAGTTGACTTCCCTTCCAAGTATCTCCGCCGCGACATCGGAGCCAAGGAATTGAACCGAACGTAATTCTCGCTCTGCCGGATATTAGGTAGCGGTCGGTCTTACGCCTATGCTATGCAACGGCGGCGCAAGTCGAGCCCCCGCAAATAGTTGCCCTAGCTTACAGCCTTTGTTTTTAAAGATCTTGAGCACAGGCAAGGTCCCCACGCTAACCTACCTGCTCAATCGGGCAGCTTGAACAAGAAAAACTCGTACTTTTTGGCCGCGGCGAACTTGTCGGCATCCAGCAAATTGCGCTGGGACATCGCTTTATCGTATTTGCCTCGAACGAACCAGCATGCAATCTTCCAGAGGAAGGGGTTTCGAGTTCGAAACTTTTCAGTCAGGATATCCGCCCCCAGGAGAATCTTGTCAGCCCAGTCGCTAGCGATTTCCAAGGATTTGCGAATATCCTGGGTAATATCGCGCCGAGAAACGATCTGAAACGGGCTAAACTCCGCCACCCTGAGGAATTCGCTGTAGTCGTGGCCGCTTTTAGACAATTCCCCCGCATCTTGGTCCATAACGAAATAATCGCATATCATCAGGTATCCCCCCGGATTCAATAGCTTCTGCGAAACCTCAAAAACCTGATCAATCGGTATATACTGACAGGATTCGCTCATGATGATGAGATCGTATCCACATTCCAAATTCGAATCTTCAAATTTTGTGAAGTGAAAGGGAGCGTCCACTTTCTTGGCAAATACCGCTTTTTGGTTAATATCCGGCGAGAGCCCCTCGACCGAATAGCCCTTTCGTTTTAGGTTCAGGCAGAGCTCCCCAGTGCCGCAACCCACATCCAGAACTCTTTTAACGCCTTCAGGCACACTTTCAATCAGAAAGTCTTCGTAACGCTTTTGGGCGGCCTGCAGAGCCTCCATCGTTAGGGGGTCATCAGGCAACCACATTCCGTAATGCAATCGCTCAAGGCCAAGAACGTCGCGATAGAAGCGAAGAGCGCGATCATTCTTCGCTTTCTCAGTTGCTGGTTCGACAGAGCTCATAGGGTGGTTCGGAAGGTGAATAAGGAGTGTATCAGAGCAACCTCATGCCAACCGGGAGATAAAATTTTGTAAAGAGAATTCTCCGACGCCTTGTTCCTGCCACCCGACCGGATTACCGCTTGATTTCAAAGCGGCGTGTTATTGCTATCGATTTCGAGATGGCGGCAACGAAATACACTGAATCGAGCATCAAATCCCTCAGTCCCCGAGAACACATTCGGCTCCGACCCGGAATGTACATCGGAAAACTCGGCAGCGGAGCCTCCGAAGACGATGGGATCTACGTGCTTTTGAAGGAAATCATCGATAACTCTATCGACGAGCATTCAAGCGGATACGGAAAGCGCATCGATGTTACCATTGGACACGATACCGTGGCTGTTCGCGATTTCGGGCGCGGAATTCCGCTCGGCAAGGTAGTCGACTGTGTTTCCAAGATCAATACAGGAGCCAAATACGATAGCGAAACGTTTCAAAAGAGCGTCGGGCTCAATGGGGTCGGAACCAAAGCAGTCAACGCCCTCTCAAGCTATTTTATGGTGGAGTCCTATCGGGATTCCAAAATGAAGCAGGCTATATTCAGGGAAGGAGAACTGGAATCGGAAAGCCGACAGGTCAAATCCGATGAGAAGGACGGTACCTACGTCGAATTCACTCCAGACGAGGGCATCTTCAAGGCTTTTGACTATCGACTGGAATACGTCGAAACCATGCTTTGGAACTACGCCTACCTTAACACCGGACTCACGCTCTCGCTCAACGGAAAGACCTTCCGTTCCGAGAACGGGCTCAAGGATCTGCTAGAGAATAACCTATCCGGCGACATTCTCTATCCGATTATCCACTTGCAGGGCGAAGATATTGAAGTCGCCATGACCCACGGCACTCACTATGGCGAGGAGTACTTTTCTTTCGTCAATGGGCAGCACACCACAATGGGAGGCACTCATCAGGCCGCCTTTAGAGAGGCCATCGTCAAGACGGTTCGGGAATTCTTCAAGAAGGACTACGACGCTTCCGATATTAGAACGTCAATAGTATCTTCTATTTCGATACGTGTTCAGGAACCCGTGTTTGAGAGCCAAACGAAAACCAAGCTCGGCTCCCAAAACATGGGCCCTAATAGCCCAACCATCCGAAACTACATCAATAGCTTCATCAAGAAGGAATTAGACCTGCACCTCCACCAGTTTCCTGAGACAGCCAAGGCCATTCAACAGAAGATAATTGCCAGCGAAAAAGAACGCAAAGAGCTCTCAGGCATCCGCAAGCTGGCTCGAGAGAAAGCCAAGAAAGTCAACTTGCACAACAAAAAGCTGCGCGACTGCCGGGCTCATTTCAACACGAAACACAAGCAAGCGGAAGACTCTACCCTATTCATTGTCGAAGGCGATTCAGCGGGCGGATCCATCACGAAAACTCGAGACGTGAACACCCAAGCGGTCTTCAGCCTGAAAGGGAAACCGCTCAACGTATTCGGCCTGAGCAAGAAGATTGTGTATCAAAACGATGAATTCAATTGCTTGCAGAGCGCTCTGGACATCGAGGAGAGTCTGGATACATTAAGATACAATAAAGTCGTAATTGCGACGGATGCAGATGTGGACGGCATGCATATCAGGCTGCTACTGATAACCTTCTTCTTGCAGTTTTTCCCAGATCTCATTCGCCAGGGCCATCTTTACATTCTTCAGACGCCGCTTTTTCGAGTACGGACCAAGAAAGAAACGAAATATTGCTATAACGAAAAAGAGAGAGACAAGGCCGTCGAATCTATGGGAAAAGGCGTTGAAATTACCCGTTTCAAAGGTCTGGGGGAAGCCTCCCCAGACGAATTCGCGACATTCATCGGGCCAGACATGAAACTTGAATCGGTAACGATTAGCCACTTGCACAATGTCGATGACCTTTTGGCCTTTTACATGGGCAAGAACACTCCAGAGAGGCAGGGCTTCATCATTGAAAACCTGCATGTCGACAAAGACCTACTGCAAGCCGCCTCCTGAGGCGGTCACCTCGGCCATCCGATAATGAGCTCCCGCAAACGGAAAATGCGAACCGATCAAGAAACCTTCGATTTTGAGAATCCCGGAGAAGCGGGATCTCAAAGCGATTCCAAATCCGATGATGCTGGAAACGAAAAAGCGCCTCTAGCCCGATCTTACAAGAATTGGTTTCTCGAATACGCTTCCTACGTAATTCTTGATCGAGCCGTTCCCGCATTGGAGGACGGACTCAAACCGGTCCAGCGACGCATTCTCCACGCCTTGAAGGAACTCGACGATGGCCGCTACAACAAAGTGGCCAACGTCGTGGGCCACAGCATGCGCTACCACCCTCATGGCGACGCCAGTATCTACGCTGCCATGGTAGGGATGGGGCAGCGTAATCTCCTGATCGATACGCAAGGGAACTGGGGAAACACCTTAACCGGAGATGGGGCAGCGGCGGCCCGATATATTGAAGCCCGTCTATCGCCGTTCGCCCGCGACGTCATATTCAATCCGAAAACCACTGCCTGGCAATCCTCATACGATGGCAGAAATAAGGAGCCCACCCATTTGCCAGCGAAGTTCCCTCTTCTGCTCGCTGAAGGCTGCGAAGGGATTGCGGTCGGTCTGGCATGCAAAATTCTACCTCATAATTTCAACGAAATCATCGAGGCGGCCATCGCCTATCTACAAAAGAAGCCCTTCGAACTGTATCCAGACTTCGATACAAAAGGAGTTATGGATGTGTCCAACTACAATGATGGGCTGAAAGGCGGTAGACTATTAGTTCGAGCGGTATTCGAAAATATATCCAAATACCAATTGTCGGTTAAGGAAATCCCGTTCGGGACGACCACCTCTTCAGTAATCGACTCCATCCTTTCAGCGAATAGCAAAGGGAAAGTTAAGATAAAGAAGATCGAGGACAACACGTCAGAAGAAGCGGAGATCCTCATCACCTTGCCGACGGGAGCAGACGCGGACGCTACCATCGACGCCCTTTACGTATTCACCGATTGCCAGGTATCCATTTCTCCAAACGCTTGTGTCATTCACGACGAGCAGCCGGAATTTATCGGTGTCTCCGAGATTCTTAAACGCTCCACAGACAACATCCGCGAGCTTCTTAAACGTGAACTCGAAATCAAGCTCGGCGAACTCGAGGAAAAGTGGCATTTCGATTCTCTGGAGAGGATTTTTATCGAGAACCGCATCTACCGACGCATTGAGGAATGCGAGACCTGGGAAGCGGTAATATCGGAAATTCACGAGGGACTAAAACCCTACAAGAAGCTGCTAAAACGCAAGGTCTCCGATGACGACGTGGCTCGATTGACAGAGATTCGCATCAAACGGATCTCCAAATACAATTCCTTCAAAGCGGATGAAGTCATCAAAGCGACCGAAGATGAGATCCTAGCCACCAACCGCTCGCTCAAACGTTTAACGGCTTTCACGATTTCCTATCTTAAACAGTTGCACAAAAAGCATGGCAAAGGACGAGACCGAAAAACCCGTATCGAAAGCTTCGATACGATTAAAGCAGCCGAAGTAGCTCTTCCTACGGAGAAGCTATACGTCAATCGGGAGGATGGATTCATTGGCACCAGCCTAAAACGCGATGAACTCGTGGGAGAGTGCACCCAACTTGATGACATTATTTGCTTTTGCGGCGACGGCACCTTCCGCGTTTCTCGAGTTGCCGACAAGGTCTATATGGGACAAGACATCCAGCACGTTGCCGTTTGGAAAAAGGGCGATGAAGAAACGATTTACGACATGATCTACCGTGATGGAGCGCGGGGCGATTCTTTCGTTAAACGATTCATGGTTAGCGGTGTCACCAGGGACAAGGTATACGATCTGACCAAGGGATCGCCGAAATCGAAGGTTCACTATTTCCGAGCGAATCCTGATGGCGCGACACGGCCGATTATCATTCGACTGACGAGTTCATCCAAAGCCCGAAACAAGGAATTCGAATACGACTTCGGGGAGCTGGCAATCAAGGGTCGCGGGTCCAATGGCAACCGGGTGACCAAGTACGCTATCAAATCCGTCCGGGCCCTATTCGATACCGAGATGAAACGACGCTGAACGGCGTCCGGCAGCCGAGTTTTTTCAATACCGTTTAAGCATGGAAATTAGCATTTCGCGCATCAGATCGAACTTCACCTTTCTTTAACTGTCAAAGAGCTAACGAAAGCGGCAGAAATGCCGATAAATGGGCGGACTCGAAAAGTCTTCTCGATCAGTTACTACAGGAAGGAGGAACTATGCCAGCAAACATCGACATGCGACTGACCATCAAAGATCTCGAATTTTATATCCAGGAGCAGATGGAGGACCCTCGTCACGCGCACATCAAATTCGACCCTATTCTTGACATCATTTTACATTGCCAGAAACGTCTAGAAAATGGCGACTATATGCCACGAGTTGTCTCTGAAGGCATGGTTAGCCTCGACGAGTACCTTCTCGAGTCTTCCAGTTTGGAAACCTGCAAATTCTAGAACTGAGAGTCCTCCCAGAAAGCAAAGGCTCGGGTGGCCTGAGCTCCTTTTCAAAGAGTTTTCTGGTTGTCGGAGAGATATAATACGGCAGGAGTCTTTATGTATCGCAATTACGGATTCAAGGCAGGTTGCCTGCCTGCCGGGCGTACTCCCTCAAAATGCGGTAAAAAATCTGATCCTCAAGCAGCCGAAATGATAAAGCGTCGCGATTGGTCTGAAAATCGCATAACCGGCTTTATATTTCAAAACGCAAGGCTCCGCTCCGACAAGGACAGAAAGGAGCTCCTTTACCCCCATCCCAGTTCGGAGTGGTTAGATTCGAGCCAACTTTCGTGTTCTCGGTACTCAGGGCAGGCCGCTTCCACAAGCTTCCAAAATCGATGAGAATGGTTCATCTCGAGCATATGCATCAGCTCGTGTATGATGATGTAGTCCACTACCCGGTTCGGAACCATGATTAAACGCCAATTTAACGAAATTACGCCTGATGACGAACAGGATCCCCAACGAGTACGCTGGTCGCGAATACTGACTTTCGAGGGCAACAATTCGAAACGGCTAGCCAGCTGCCTCGTTCTTTCTGGCAGTTCCTTCCTAGCCAAAAGCCGAAATCGTATACCCAAAGGCCGGGCTAGATCGATATTCTCATCCGATAGAAATATTCTCTGGTCTGCAAAATGCATTACTGGACGTCCCCAATCCTTAGATACTCCTAATGTATGCTTGTCGCCTCTATACCAAATCTCGTCACCCTGCTTAAGTTTCGAACTTTCGAGCAGTTCTTCTCGCTTTCTTTGCTGCTCCCTCAGCCACGCCCCATTCTCGCGAACGAATTTCAAGGCTTCTCGACTTGTGCCGCCCTGAGGAATCGTGACACGTATCCGGCCGTAATGATCGAGACTGGCTATGTAGCGTCTTGCATTACGCCTGCGGCAAAACGCGACTTCTTCCTCCTCAATCCGCTGCTTACTATGGCTCGACTCCACCTCCCCCATACTACGCCCTACGATCTAGGCTGGACACAACCGAGGCAAGATTTACGTTTTCTATTCTGAAAATATTAGATCAAATGGCTAACCTACGAATCATCTCCACCACAGCAATATCTATCCTCGTTCTGGCGGGCTGCTCGCAACAGCCATCCGAAACCGCCACTTCCGGTCCATCCGGTTCAGAACTTGAGTCGCGTCTTGCGGACCTGGAATCCACCGTCGATTTGCTAATCAAAGATCCCGAGATAGCCCGTATTCGCCAGACCTATCCCGATGCTCAAAGCACAAATTCAGGACTTCATTACATAGTGACCAAAGAAGGCACTGGAGATAGCACACCCAAAATCGGAGACTCAATAACAGCTCACTACAAAGGAACTCTGCTCAACGGAACCAAGTTCGATAGCTCCTATGATCGCGGCGAGCCCTTCTCGTTTCAGGTCGGACTCGGAAGAGTGATAAAGGGCTGGGACGAGGCGTTTCAAGCAATGAAGAAAGGCGAAAAGCGCACGCTCATCATTCCCTCTAAGATAGGGTACGGCTCTCGCGGAGCCGGCGGATCGATTCCTCCCAATGCCACGCTTGTCTTCGAAGTCGAGCTAATCGACTTCGAATGAGCCTTGTTGCCCAATGCAGGGCCTTATACCAATTACGAAAAAGAATGATCGAATTGGTGGAGCCTGAAATAAGCGGCAAGAAAAGGATTCTCCAATAGGGCCTCAAAACGAGGCTTCGATTGTCATTACACTTTCAACCTAACGTCTTTAGCCCTAAGCTAATGGCCTCCACAACCACCATTGCCGCCACCGCCGCAACAGCCTCCTTCGATGTGGACATGTCCATGAGAAATTTCTGCTGGCGTAGCGGGACGTTTTTCCACGACTTCAACGTCAAAAAATAAGTCTAGACCAGCCAGCGGGTGATTCGCGTCCAAGGTAACCTCATCCCCATCCACTTGAACAACCTGAACAACCGGAGCATGGCGATCTGACCCAGCTTGGAAGAAATCGCCGACTTCTATCTCATCGGCCGGGAGCCGAGACTTGCTGACAATATCCACCTGGGATTCGTCTCTGAATCCGTACCCTTTCTCCGGCCTCACGATCACCTCGGCAGTTTCGCCTTTCGCCATTTTCGAAAGCACTTCCTCCAAACCTTCGATGATCGCTCCAGAGCCCTCCAAGAACGACAGTGGAGAATCTGGGGAGGTTCTGTCGAGCACGTCCCCTGCTTTGTTTTTTAGCGTAAAATGAAAGCCGATAACTTGTTGCGACATGTTAATAGTTATCGGTCCGACCTTTAACAAAAGCAACTCTGTTCGAACGGGCTAATCACAAGCAAACCCCATCGACCGTTCCACACTATCTTTCCAAGCGCGTAGCCTCTTATATCGAAGGGCTTGATCGATTTGCGGCTCGTACCGGCATCGTTCCCCCGGGCAGATCGGAAAGCTCAGATTGCGATCCCAAAAATCCCGTGGCCAAACCCGCCAGAAAAGAGGCTCCTAAGGCCGTCGTTTCCTCGATTGCGGAAGAGCGGACAGGCGACCCAAGCAAATCCGACTGCGTTTGCATGAGCAAGGCGTTCGCCGATGCCCCTCCATCAGCTTGAAGCGATTCCAGTTTCCCGCCCGAGTCGTCTTCCATCGCCTCGGCTACATCGGCAACCTGCAATGCAATTCCCCCCAGTGCCGCCCGAGCTATATGCGATCGGGAACTGCCGCGAGTCAGCCCAATAATAGCTCCTCGGGCATATGGGTCCCAGTACGGAGCTCCTAATCCTGAGAAAGTAGGGATGTTCGTAACACCTCCAGAGTCTTCAACCTGGCTGGCCAAGGCTTCTACCTCAGCTGCAGTATCGATTATCTTTGGCTCGTCTCACAGCCACTGTACCAGAGCTCCGCCTATAAAAACGCTTCCTTCCAAAGCATATTCCGTCCTTCCTTGGATTCTCCATGCTACTGTGGAGAGCAATCGATTACGAGACAGGGTAGGCTTTTCCCGTGCGTTCATACCCAGAAAGCATCCCGTTCCATAAGTATTTTTCGCCATTCCCGGCTCGAAGCATGCTTCGCCGAAAAGCGCCGCCTGCTGATCGCTAGCGATACCCGTTATCCGTATCTGTTTTTTGGTCGCACTTTCCGATGACACCGCGAGAGACCCGCTCGAGTGAACGATTTCAGGCAGCATGGAAGACGGGATGCCAAATTGCTCCAGCAGCTCCGCATCCCATTGAAGCGATTGCAAATCCATGAGGAGAGTTCTGCTAGCGTTGGACACGTCGGTGATATGCGATTTTCCTTACGTCAAGTTCCAGACCAGCCAGGTATCCATGGTTCCCAAGGCTAGGGTTCCCTCCTTCGCTTGTTATCTTGCTCCCGTAATCATATCCAATAGCCAACTTATCTTAGTCGCCGAAAAGCAAGGATCGAGCAGATCCCCCGTTTTGGACTGTATCCGTTCTTCCTTGCCATCTGCTTTCAGGCTCTCGCAATGGGAGGCCGTTCGCCTATCCTGACAGACTGTAACGTTGGCAATAGGCTTACCCCACTCCCGATTCCAAATAACGATGGTTTCTCGCTGATTGGCAATGCCGATCGTCTCGATATCGCTCCAGTCAGCGGAAGCGTGTTTCAAGGCAGCCTCTATCGACTGTCGCTGCGTTTCCCAGATTTTTTCTGCATCGTGCTCAGCCCAACCTGGCTGGGGGAAAAATTTGCGGGAGTTCGCTCCGGTCGACACCTGCAATTCTAGCCACCTTGTCGAATAGGATTGCTCGAGAACTAGTGGTGCCTTGGTCGAGGGATAGCATCAAACCGACAACAATTAACTAGGCCTTCGAGGGCCCGGGATCAAAGAGCTATGCTAACAATCCTACTATTTGGATTACAGATAGCATATCATCCATAATCAGGTAGGCTCTTGCCTTTGGACAAACATCCGGTTCTTAGCTCAGCGCTTGCTTTTTGCCTCACTACCTATAATCATCGGTTGAATATTGAATGAGTCTAAGAGGGTGTCCAATTAAGCTATTATCTGGCGGAAATGCTTTTCGCCCATCTCCCGCCAGCAAACGGACGCTTTCGTTCACCTAATCGCCCATGCTGCTAGCCTTTATAGGAGCGGTCGGATTCACAATAGGAGCGTCCTTCTACTGCTCCATGATGGAGGCCCTGATTCTCAGCACAACTGTTGCCGAAATCGAAGCTCTCAAGAATCATCGCCCTCGAAAAGGCGCCAAACTGGAGACGCTCAAACTGGATCTGTCCAACACAATTTCAGCTATTCTCACCTTGAACACAGTAGCTAACACCGCTGGCACCGCCCTTGTCAGCGGGCTCGCAGTAATCATGTGGGGCAACGCGATTGTCGGCATCATAACCGGCGGAATGACCCTGGGAGTGCTGATTTTCTCAGAAGTCATACCAAAAAATTTGGGCGTAGTCTACCGGACCCAACTTCACCCCTGGGTAGTCACCCCCCTAGCCTTCCTGACGTACTTAATGTCGCCCATCACCTATTTGACCAACCTTTCAGTTCGGCTCGTCGTCAAAGAGGAGCAGATGACAGACCCAGATGCCGATGAGAAGGAAATCATTCTCCTGGCCGAAAAAGGAGCTAAAGAGGGTAGTCTTACTTCCAGCGAGTCAGACATGGTTACAAACGCTCTAAAACTCGACAACGTTCTAGTCAGTGAAATCATGACCCCGCGAGTCGTGGTCAACGCAATGGAAAAATCGCTAGCTGTAGGCGAAGTATTCAATAAATGGCCACATATTCCATTCGCTCGAATTCCGGTCTATGCGGAAGAGCTGGATGACGTTGTTGGCATCGTCCGCCGACGTGACCTTCTTAAACAGAAGGCCGATGATCACGACGAGGTCAAGCTGTCCGATATCATGGATGATATACATTTCGTTCCGGAAACGGTCAGCGCTTACAGCGCCTTGCAAAAGATGCTGAAGACTCAGCAACAGCTCCTCGCTGTAGTGGATGAATTCGGTTCCCTTGCGGGGGTAATCACGATGGAAGACATCATTGAATCCATACTGGGACAGGAGATTTTCGAGAAAGACGATATGGCGATCGACATGCGCGAGCTCGCTCGCAACGAGAATAGTATCGAGAACGACCCCCTCGCACGCCATCATTCTCAAAAGGATGATGATCAGTAATGGACTACTGGGAACATAAGCCCACGCCCTTTCTCTTCCAATTCAGCGAAGGCTTCGGAATTCGCTACTACGGCTTGGCTTACATTCTCGGTTTTCTGATCGGAGCCTGGCTCCTGAATCGGTATTACAAAGGCGGACGCTCCCCTTATGACCCCAATCAGCAAACAGATCTTTTCATAGCCCTGGTAATTGGTGTCATAGCCGGCGGGCGTGTAGGGTATTTCCTTTTCTATACACCTCATTCGATTTTTTCCGAGCCCTGGAGGATCTTCTTTGTTTGGGAAGGCGGCATGGCTAGTCATGGAGGTTTCATTGGGGTCGCTGCGGCCACTTGGTACATCGCTCGAAAAAACAATGAATCCTTTTGGCTGACGGCGGATCTTGTCTGCTCACTAGCTCCGGCAGGACTACTCCTTGGGCGGATTGCTAATTTCCTCAACGGCGAGCTATGGGGCAAGGTGAGTCACGTATCTTGGGCCGTGCTATTCTCTACAGCTCCCGACGGAGGTACGCTTCCCCGTCACCCCTCGCAACTCTACCAAGCATTTCTCGAGGGTTTCGTCCTCCTAGCCTATTCTCAATTACGGATCTGGAAAAGTCCCGTATTGAAACGGTATCCCGGATCTCTGGTCGGCGAATTTCTGATCGGGTATTCTATTCTTAGAATTATTGGGGAGCAGTTCCGAGAGCCCGATGCTGCCCTCACGCTCGGCATGAGCCGGGGAACGACGCTTTCTCTGCTAATGGCGATCGCGGGAGCCATCATCCTATTGAAAGCCCGCAAGGGCTTTTCAGCTAAAACTGCTTAGCTGGTCGGATCTCTAGAATCCCAGCCACAGCCGTGTGCCTAGATTTAGGACGAGACAGGTAGCGGTAGCCGCGACCACATCGTCGATCACGACACCAAAACCGCCATAATAGCGCTGCAGTTTCTTGATGCCAAAGGGCTTGAGTATATCGAAGACCCTAAAAACGATGAAACCGGCGATGAGAATCAGGGCAGCATGGCCCTCCACGATAAAGGGCTTTAAACCAATATAGCAAATCGGCATGGCTACCACCTCGTCTAAGACGATCTCCCCTGGGTCGACTTTTTTCATGCGTTTTTCCGCCTCGCCGCAAATACCGATCGCGAAGTAGCACCCCGCCAGCATGAGCAATATTCCGAGAAAGCCGTTCAATTGGTAAAAAAGGACGATATAAAGGAGCACGCCGGCTGCGGAACCCCAGGTACCTGGGGCCTTGAGACTTCCTACGTTGCCGAGGGTAGCTATTCTGAGCACAACATGCGTCGGCCAAAAGCGGGCCCACCGAGGATTGCGTATCATTTTTCGGATCCGCCTCCCTCGAGAAATACGAGTTCACCATACTTTCTAAAGTACTTCACTCCCGAATAAAGGGTCATAAAAACGCATAGTCCAAAAAGAATTAGCCCTAGCCAGTTGAGGACTTCGGCTGTCTGATAAGCCCAGCTCCCTTCGGGACCTCCGAAATCAAGCCGGAAAACGGATTCTAGCAAGAAAGCGCCCACTGCTAGAATCTGCGTAACCGTTTTTTGCTTACCGGAATTCTCCGCTGCCACAACAACGCCCTTCGTGGCTGCGACCAGCCGCATGCCAGTAATCATAAATTCGCGACCAAGTATGAGCAAAACGAGAAAAATATGCGCCCTGCCGATATCTACCAGGGCAATCATCAGCCCCAACATGAGGATCTTGTCTGTCAAGGCATCCATGAGAATGCCGAAATTCGAAACGAGCCCTTGTTTGCGGGCGACATAGCCGTCGAGCCAGTCAGTTAATCCAGCGACTACGAAAAGAACGAAAGCCGCGCTCGCCGCGCCAACAAAGCTCTCCCTCATCAGCCAGACAATGACGAACATCAATGGTATCCGAGAAAGCGTGAGTACATTCGGCAAATTCATTCCCCGGCACTCAAAAGTCTCGTTGGTCCAAAGTAAAGCTCCGGGAAATCCCGCAAGTGGTATTGTAAACATTTCGTTGCAAATCAGGGGATTGTCGATTTCCTCCTTTTCGGTTTATGAACGTCTGCATCTACCCGGGAACCTTCGATCCCATCACCCACGGTCATCTCGATGTGCTCGAGCGGGCCTGCAGGATCTTTGACCGGGTCATTATCGCCATCGCCGAAAACCGGGACAAAAACCCCTTCTTCTCTGGGGAAAAACGCCTGCAACTGGTCAATGAAAACCTCGATCGTTTTCCTTCGGCGACCGCTATGGTGTTTCAAGGCCTCCTCATCGATTTCGCTAAGGAACAGAGCGCATCCGTGATTATTCGCGGATTGCGGGCCGTGTCGGATTTCGAATTCGAATTTCAAATGGCCAATATGAACCGGCACTTGGGACCCGAAATCGAGACAGTTTTAGTTATGACCAAGGAGGGCTACAACTATACTAGCTCTACTTTGGTAAAGCAGGTCGCGGAATATGGAGCCGATGTTAGCAAGTTCGTTCCCGATAACGTTTATCAAGCTCTGAAAGAGCGAGTGGCCAACCGTTGACGGATCCGGTATTCCGCGACCATGCCACTGATTCAGTCTTTGCATGCGTATCCGGTAAAACGGAGTCTTGTTAGGGCTGAACTTCATCTATGACTCCAAAAGCGGATTCGTTGAAATCGGAATGACGGTAGAAGTGGAGCTCTGAAGTCCGAGCAAAACTACTCCTTGACGGAACGAATATCGATAATCTCTAGCAATTCTGGAAAGACGGATGGATTTGCCGCTAGTATTGCGTATCCACGTATTTCTGACAGCTCACCTTTTAGATTGTCATCGAAAAAGCCGTGATTGGCTCCCGCTTCTATGGCTATGAGCTTCCCTGCGCAAATGTCCCAAGCCTTGGTACCCTCTTCGTAGTAGGCATCAATCCTTCCACAGGCAACCCAAACTAGATCGAAGGCCGCGGAGCCAGATCTCCTCACATCGCGGCAACGGTTTCGAACCTCGCCCAATCTCTTGATGACCCGGTCAATACCGGCCCATCCGTGGGGGAAGCCCGTTGCCACCAAGGAGTTTTCGAGATGCTTCGTTGCGCTCACGCGAATGGGTTTCCCATTCAGAAAAGCCCCGTTCCCCTTGGTCGCGGTAAAGAGTTCATCCAAAGCTGGACAATAAACCACCCCGACTTGGATCTTCCCTTCCAGACAAAAGGCGATGGAAATGCAAAATTGGAAGTGCCCTCGAGCATAGCCAACTGTGCCGTCTATCGGATCGATAATCCAAGTCGGTTCACTTAGATCGGGCCTCCGATCCGCCGCTCCTTCCGACTCTTCAGTGAAGAATGCATGACTTGGATACCGTTCCTTAATCCCGTTCTCGATCATTTGGCTTACTTCCAAGTCGGCTGAAGTTACCAACTCCACGCTTTGCTTGTAATCCTGAGTCAGCAACCCGGCATTCCTCATCTCAAGGGCCCGCTTGCCCGCATCGATCGACAGGGATTCAGCAAAATCCAAGACTTCCTCGAGAAAGTCGGCTTCCGTTTTGTCAGCTGAGTTCATGAGACGAGCCTCATCCGGAGATCATCCTTCCTTGCCATTGCTGGGAGCCTTCTTCGCTGGCGGAAGCAGTTTTAGTATATCCTGTTGTTTGAGGTACCATTCCCGAAGCGAACGCGAGAGCATGTCGTCCTCAAAGTTTTTGAAGTGGCCGATATTTAGCGCCTCGTCTACCGACTTCTTTAATTCCTCGTGCAGCTTTTCCTTGGCTTCCTTGGCCCACGCTGGGTAGGAGCCCGCCTTGTCGTTAAGAGCCTTGGCAGCCGCTACACGAGTATCGTGCTCGTACTGAAAATCCACGACCTCAACCAAGGCTTTGTCTACCTTTCCGCGGATACGCGCATCATTATTCTTCTTAACGAGAACTTCCTTGGCCAATTCGATTATCCGCTTCTCCATCTGAGCTACAGCATCGTCATCGGATAATGCGCCAGTCGCCTTTAATCCTAGATCGCGAGGGGCTTCCTCGTATCGCTTGAGGATCTCAACAATAACAGCTTCTTCTAGCTCGCTAAAAAGCATTGATCCTCTATCGCTGATGATCGATTTCTCTTCTTCAGTCCAAGCGTAGGTTTCTTCATCCAAACCGACGAACGTCGCATAGTTTTCCGTATCCAAAAGGTCTTTAAGCCGCTTAGCCATCTCCTTCGCATCGATTTTCGGGGCGATCTCGACACCCTCCAACTCGTACTTCAAATCAAGCTTGAAATCTAACGGAAGGTAGGAAAACAAAACTCGATCGACGCCACCGAGGGAATCCAACTGCTGATTAAGGTATTCCCAATGGGCTTTGACTCGCTCTTCTTCATTCAAATCGCCGATAAAGTCGAAGTCGTTCTCCACTCGGCGGGAACGTGTCTCAGACCGAAACCAGGATAGCATTCCTCCATAGGCCGATGCTAATCTAGACGCGTATCGCCTGACGCTAAGATTCACAGTTTCTAGCGGCTCGCGATCCTGTGCATCCCTTGGAGCCCTAGCCTGTATGAATCGTTCTATGACACTGTTTGGCAAGAATCTGAGCTGGCTCGATATCTCTTGGTACATTGCAAATATTGGGTCAGCTCCGTAGTCGAATCGCTGAATATCGCCGAAAGTAGACACATCCTCATCAGATCCGAAAAGCATTCTCTCTTCCACGACTTCCTTATCATCAAAATATCCCCAGCGAACAGCCCCCTTGTCATGCTCCAACGGTGCGCCTTGGGTTTTCATTTTCCAGCCAATGAATACGGCTGCTTTGAATTCCGTGTACTCCATGCTTGAGCTCGAAGTCGTTCGATTCGCGTACTTTTCCAAGTCATTGCCGGCGATGTAGTCCTTGATAAAGGCATCCAACTCCTTGGGACTCATATCAGCATCCAAACTGCCCGCGAAATTGTGCCGCAATCCAAGGACGTGACCGACCTCGTGAGCGGTCACTTCCCGCACATAGTCTTGAGATAGCTTGAGAACGGCCTCATCCGTTAAATCGGGATCCGCCAACAGCTCCTCCAATCCTTGGGATAACTGCATAGCGAATTCAACCGGATCGATGCGACACGCGCTGTGTATCCCAAACAGGGAAAACGCGCCTTCCTCTTCGCCATCCGTATCCGAATCCTCAGCATCCTCAACGATTTCAGCCATGGAGCGGATAAGCGCTCGAGCCCGGGCTTTGCCGCTGATACCAAAGACGCTCGTCATGAATGCCTGGCCATGCAGCGTCTGGCCCGTTCGTGGATCAAGCAAAGCGTCCGCATAGGCAAAGCCGGCGCTGTCCCAAGGTACCCACTGTATCACGTTTCTTTGTACATCTGGAGCTGTCACTCCTTCCGGCGCTTTTTCAGCCTGGACCAATTCTTTACCAAAGGCCCTGTTCCAGTATAGAATTCCTTCTTTTACGGCATCCTCGTACTCGCTCGGCGTGTTAGCGCTGTAGTGAAAGACGATGGGCTCTGAGTCGTCGAATCTACCCATCTTTACCGATTGCCGACCACTGGTGAGCTCTAACTGTGGTTGCGTCTCGAAGAATCGGGCGTAGCGCGTCTCCACAGGATTCGATTCCTTTCCTTCAAAACCGGATTCGGTGTAAGGCTTTATGAAATACCGCAATTCCAATCGAGTTTCCCGGTTTTGATTCACTTCCCGATTCCTGGCCTGGACCGTTTGCCGTACAACCAAATTGTCTCCGTCTTCAAATACCTCGAAAACACGGGCTTGAGGGAGCTCTGCTGTTCGTTCCAGGGCCGCCGGATCGTATCGGGAACTCATAGCATACCAACCCTGGTAAAGCAGACGTCGCATTCCTTGATTAAAATCGATTACTGCGGATCCCCCTTCTTCAGAAAGTATCGGGAAAGTAGCTAGCAAACGGCGCGCCGGAAGATCTTCGGTAACGACCTGCCCCTTGGTCGACTCATACATATCGACACTATCGTGGTACTTCTCGAACATCACGATTCGCCCCAGGAGACCCCTACCCGTTACTGCTCCCGCTTGGGGAATAAGCGATGTCGATAACATATATTCCTGACCAAACGCGGAATTGGGAATGGCAATTTTCGCGTCTCCAGACTTTTTAAGAGCAATCGATGACGTTTCAGATTGTCCGTAAGCGCCGGCGCCAGCGAAGCATAGCGATAGAAAGATAGTTAGCAGGGGCGACTTCATAATTAGTGGGAATGCTGCCAGAAAATCCCCATTAATCACTACAAAAGTGCTACCCTAATATTCGATTCTATAGCCAAACTGCGGTCGAAGCCGATCGTTTCTTCAGTAAGGCTTTGAGCTTTCGCCTTAGCTCCAAGTAGCTAAACGGCTTCTGAAAATAAGCTGAGAATCCCCGCCTGATACTCTCTTCACGGTCCGTTCCAAGGCTTCCCGACATCACTATTGTCGGAGCATTTAGACCAATGGCTCGGATAGCATTGACGGTATCGCGCCCCAATCCATCGCCTAGGTTATAGTTCGTTACCACCGCCTGAATTCGATGTAATCCGCTTTCTAGCAAAACGATCGACTCTCGAATACTGCCCGCCAGCACAACCTGGTATCCAATGGCTGATCATCGACCGAGTCATAGGCTCATCGTCGACAACCAATATAGTTTCCATCTTTTCCTTTTCCCAAAAACTGAGCGTATGTTCCCTGCACTCGCTCAACCAATCAGATAGGCGATCTTATCGACCTGCTGATCGTTAAGACCGCCAATATCGAAAACGGCTCCCATCTGACTGATTGTAACAGGTTTTTCAATGTGAGCTGGCAATCCGCAAACATGGAATTCTCCGCAACAAACTACGAGCAAACAAGGTAGTGGGCGATCTGCGAGCGCCGCCAATGCTGGGCTGGGCTCATCGAGCGATTCGAACCAGGCCCCCTTTGCGCAAGCCAAAAAAAGCGGCTCTCACGAAGAGAGCCGCCAAAAATAAGCGAATGCTTAAGCTAGACCTGATGATTACATCATGCCGCCCATGCCACCCATACCGCCATGATCATGACCACCAGCTGGCTCTTCCTTTTCAGGAATGTCCGTGATCATACACTCGGTAGTTAGCAATAGACCCGAGATCGAGGCCGCGTTTTGCAGGGCAGAACGCGTTACCTTGGTCGGGTCTACGACACCAGCCTTGAGCAGGTCTTCGTAAACGTCGGTAGCTACATTGTATCCCATGTTTCCTTCGCTGGCGAGGATCTCCTTAACAACGACGGAACCTTCGATACCAGCGTTTTGGCAAAGCTGGCGAATTGGACCGCTAACAGCCTTCTTGATGATTTCCGCGCCAATCGCTTCATCACCCTCCAGGCTCAAGGAATCAATAGCCTTGGCAGCCCGAATCAGAGCCACGCCACCGCCAGGAACGATGCCTTCTTCAACAGCTGCCCGAGTGGCGTGCAACGCATCCTCAACGCG
>CAYOLG010000046.1:0-32643 GCA_964404745.1 uncultured Opitutaceae bacterium | reverse complement strand
TTTGTAGGTAAAAACCCGAAACGCGCCTGAGATGAGAGTATCGTAGGAACGCAGCATTCGCTTAAACGAGCTTTATGTTAGGCTGATCAAATAAGTTCGTAGGCGAAGCCCCCGGAGGAAGACAAACCCTTAGAACTTAAATGGCATGGTAGAGGAATATTCGCCGTTCTGTCAATTAGCGATATTGGTCCATCTGAATATTGGATTCGTGAGCAATTGATTTGCCAGCCATCTTACCTATCAAAGGCGTTGGTTGGGATGCGCTCGTGGATGAAGCCTTCGGAACGAAGACGTGTGATAGGCAACTACTTGGAATGTGGAGGACTCAGCGAGTCCTCCCTACCCTAAAAAAAGAGCCGCTCGGGATGAGCGGCTCGGTGGAAATATGCTAGGTAGGTCTCGAGATTATCAGAAATCCCGCGTAACGGTGAAGCGGTAAGCCCGTGGGGTTGGGAAGTCGAAGCGGGCGTAAGCGGGTCCACGTCCGCCGGGAACTTGCCAATTGGGATCCCCGTCAATGGCCAGACGGCTGGGGATAATATCCCGGTTGTCGAACGCATTGAGCACGTTGAGCTGGAAGGTCCATCGTCCCTCGCCGCCCAGAAAGTCGCCTTTGGTCCGATAGCGGATCAGCAAATCGGTATTGACCTGCGGCTCGCCCTCGAACTCGACTCCATCCTCTTCGCCAATGATGTTGGCGTCGGTCCAGCGGAAGCCGCCGCCAAGGGTAAGTCCTCTCCAACGACCTTCATTAAAGTCGTAAGCAGTGAATACATTGAAGCGGTACGGACGCAGGCCCCAACGTTTTTGCAGAATCTCGCGCTGTTCATTGATGTTATCAACAAGCTCGAATACTTGCCTAGAAATACCGGTGTTATCGAGAGTGCGATTTCCTGGCAACTCACTTTCAAGGGCTAGGAACTTCGAGATGACGCCGTCAGAAGTGTAGGCAGAAGGATCGATGGCATAGCCCTGTATAAAGCTGCCTGGGTCCTCCGGATCTTCGACTTCTTGAGCTTCGGTCGCTCCTTGAGTAACGCGCCCCGTGCCATCTTCAGTGAGGCCGAGAAAATCGACGGCCTGGCTGAACATATTGGATACGATACGGTCCGTGTGAGCGGCATTCAAAACAACGCGCCAATTCTCGGTCATGTTAGCGGTCAAACGCAACTCGTATCCGCTAGATACATTATCGCGAAAACGACCATTCACCTCCGGCCTCAGCTCTTGGCGACGGCTTAGTAGATTATCGAGCGCGGCAGGATTTCCGGTGCCAGGAATTGCCACTCCACCATCATCGAGAACGGGAGTGAAGGCATCCTCGTAGGCTTCGTAGATGGCTTCCATAGGGGCTGAGGCCTGCGAGCCACCTACCACTTCCTCAATGGCCTCCGTTTCGTAGTAGACGAGACGGCCATTCACGCGGTTGTTCAGCAAGTTGAAGTCGATTCCATAGTCAACGCCCTCCCCTTTGCTTGGGGGAGCGGTGGCTCCATCTGGAAAAACGGTACGACGGAAATCGGGAACACCGATGTTGGTAGCGGCGTTGGCCACGAGGGACAGGTTCTCATTGATATGATAGACAGCTCCAGTTGTGCGAACCGTTCCTTCGAAGTCCGTTTTAGGGGCGCCAGGGCTAATGCCTTGAGATGAAGGCGTATCCGGAGTAATGTCGAAGTCAGGCAACCATCCAACAATGGGATCCATTCGGTGACCCGCCCGATCAATACCAACCTCGTCTTTGCGGTAGCCAAGGGTAACCACGAATTTGTTGTTGAGGAAATGGCTTTGCGAAACCGCCATGTAGGAATCGGTCACCTGATTGATCAAGTAATTGATATTGCCTGGATTCTGTTCCGCCCAAACTACCGGATAGGCTTGCGGCGTTCCAGGGGACCAACGATCGGTGTAAATCACTTCCGGCAAGCTCTTCCAGCTTCCCGCTTTCCAAGTAGACCGATCGTCGAAGTCGAAGTAATTCCGGATGGTGATGCGATTGTCCGCATGGTTGTGACCCGTTCCTGTGTGGCGGAACCCATTCACGTCAGTGAAATTCCCGCGGCCAGCAGGATTGCCACCCAAAGTTAGCCAGGTATTGCCCCGAAGAGATTCTTCGTCAACCTGTGATCCAGCGATCGCGATACGATGCGTACCGAGACGCTCAGTATCCAAATTATAGGATGTGGAAACGCGAATCTCATCGTAGCGGGACAGGTTCTTGTCGCGGCGATAGTCGCCGTCAAAGTAGAATTGGCCAGCGTAAGGGTTTTCCGGGCCATTGATGCCTTGAATGGTATTCGGATCGGCTCGGAACTCGGGGCGAGGACCGTTGATTTGCGGAACATCGATATCGACTTGTTGATGGCCCGCTTGGATGTTCAAAAACCAATTGTTGGTCAGCTGGATGTCGGCAAAAAGTGAATGCAGGCTTAGATCGGTTTCCCGATAGAAGTCGGGCCCGCCCGGATTCAGATAGTAAGGAAGGAAATCGGGATCGTTGATGCGAATTGTCCGGTCACCTAGTCCTGGAGATCCATCCGGGTGCCGCACGCGTTCGTCGTCATATCCTCCGGTTACGAATGTGCCCGCCGCATTGAAAAACGTGCCGTCATTCTCGACAAAAGTGAAACGGTTGGCGCCATTGGATGCGCCGAGAGGATTATTGTTGTTGATACGAGCGTTGCCGTCTCGACCAACAACGCCAACCGCACGCATGCCGCCATTCGGATTTCCACCCGTTGGCTCGAAGAGCACTTCGTCCATGCCGAGAGCGAGCATGTTGTCGTACCACGGCAACACGCGATCCACGACCGTGCTTTGCTGGAGGGATGTCCGGTGCTCGAAGCCGTCTTCGTAATTGGCTCGAAGGGTAATCTTGTCGTTCACTTTCCAGGTCATGGCAGTGAAAATACGCTCCTTATCTTGGCTAACCCAGTCGCGCCAGTGTCCATTTTCTTGATACACACCGGCTACGGTGAATCCGAGCTTATCCTCTAGAAGCACGCGATTCATGCGGAATTCGGCCCGCTTGCGTTCACTGGTCCCGAAGGAGAGTTTTACCCGCCCGCTATCGCGTTGAGTGTTGGCCACGATAGAGGTTTGATTAATTAAGCCACCGGCTTGGCTGACGCCGAAAAGCACTCCGTTAGGTCCACGGGAATCGTCATAGCGGCCCACTTTGTAGGAATCGTCTGGGACGATGGCCTTGAAGTAATCGACTCCGCGGGTGCTCTCGACACCACGGGTGCGGATACGCTGGGTGACCGCGGTAGCATTGGTGAAGACGTTGAAGTTTCCACCCGCGCCATCCTGGTCATTGGTATCGATGACCGTGTTGAGCGAATACTCGATGAGCTCGTCGATTTCCGTGAGGCCGGTATCTTCCAAGAACTGTTCTGTCCAAACGGAGACGGACGCGGATACATCCCTGAGACTGGAGTTAAATCGGGTGCCCGATAGCGTGTTGGTAGCTCGATATCCAGTATCGCTGGATGAATCGACCGAAAAGGGGCTCAATTCGAAGACATCATCGCCTTCAGATTCTTGAGCCGCGCCAAAGGGCGCGAGTGGCCATTGCAACGAAGCAACGGATGCGATCAGCAAGCATCGTTTCATAGTTGTATGTGGGTTTTGATTTATGCCTAGGAAAACGGACACTCTTTGCCAAACGATAAGGGGTCAGGCAGAGGGACTGATTCCAGGAATGTAGGTAATGATGTGATGCCAGAACACGAGAGGCTCCCGGCACCTACTTAAATTCGTCAAATATTAGCTAAGGCTTGTCAACAAAGGATATCGGTCTGCTTTTCCGATTATCGTTGGAGCGGCGATTGTTGTCTTTTTCTGTCAACGGTGGCCTGCGGCCAAAACCGCTCTGTGGACCAAGATGATCTTTCGGCTCAGCAGGATGAATCGGAATCTTGCGCTCACCGATTAATCATCGGATGCCCATCAAGAACTTATGCATCAGCTCGATGCGTTCGTCTTCGTAGAAGACTTTACCGCCGTGTTTTGCCCCATGTAGGGGAACGAATGTCACATCTAAACCAAGCTCTTGGTATTTTCCTAGAAGCTCTATCGATTGATTGATAGGCATCTGCGGATCCTGATCGCCATGAATCAGCAGCAAGGGCGGATCATCCTCGTCGACGTGAAACACGGGACTAGCCAGCTGGGCGACTGAAGGAACATCTTCCGGACGACCGCCAATTAAGAGCTCAAGGGCGGGAACCCGCACGCTCAGGCCGTGGGGCGTGGACTGATCCAATATCGTAGTCAGGTTGCTGGCGCCGTAGAGAGAGACGATTCCCTGAATGTCGGATGACTGATCGGCATAGTCCGTCGCGAAACCCTCGAGCTCCTCCACCCCATTGGCAACGCCAGCCAAGGCAGCTAGATGCCCGCCGGCGGAGGATCCGAATATGAATATCCGATCTGCCCGCAGGCCATATTGCTTTTGCTGGGCTCGCAGGAAACGGATGGCTGCCTTGATGTCCCGCATTTGGGCTGGAAAACGGGCCTCTTCGCTGAGACGATACTCGATGCTGGCCACTGGCCAACCCTTCTCAACGAGGGCCAAAATAGGGGGATTCTCTTTCGATCCACGTCGCCAAGCTCCACCATGTATCCAAACGATAACACCATTTCTGGGCTTTTTTTGAGGCGCGTAGATGTCCAAGTGAATAGGCCGGCCATTTACCTGGGCGAAAGGAATATCCTTTTTGAGGTTCCAGGAATCAGCATCCGCAGTGAAGCCGATAGCGGTTATTTGGGCCCAAGCGGCGATCCAAAGGATAGGCAGTCGAAGAAACATACCGCGATGAAATCGATCGCTTATGGAATGACAATGTCAAAGGGAGTGGTTTCTAAAACATGCAAAGTATTATCGCGCTGGTCGTAGGTAAGTTCGATTGTCCCCAATCGACCGCTTTGGAAAGTCCAGGTGCTTGCAGTCGGCTAGGGACAGCCGACACTACCCTTCTGGCAAATCGCGGTCCCGCTATGCACGAGAGGTTCTATGTTTAGTCAAGGCACAGAGATTTCTGTCTCATTGGTTACGCGCAGGAGCGGGTTTATCCCGAGATAGGCACGTATCAACTTCCAAGGAAATCGCGGGATAAACCCGCTCCTACCTGTGAATCCGAATTCGACGGCGGCCAATTCACGCCTCCACCAGCAGATCATTGGCGTAAAGGAGCTTAACCAGTTCTACATCCGCAAAGTGATTGCCTTTGTAGTCGATAATCGATCCCACGAATCGCCCCTCTTCTATCAAAGCTAGGGCAGCCACTAGATCGAGTATCGCGCGATGCCACGCGGCCTCCAGAGACTTGCCATTAACCATGTGGGTGGGCGCATTGACGTAACGGGTTTTCGCTGCGATCAGGATGTTATTTTTATTGTATCCAATATTTCGGACATCCGCGAACAGCTTTCCGAATATGCGTATGAACATCATTTGTTTCCAAGTAGCATTCGTTCTCGCTTTAGAACCATGGTAAAAGGATTGATCATTCAGGACAAAGCGGATGCGCTGCTGGCCGATGGCATTCGTAAAATCGCGGGCGCAATCGATATGCAGCGATCGATCTCCTGGCTTTGCTGGCAGGACCGTGGTGAATCCTCCATGAGGCGTAGCCATTGTTGCCGGTTCCTTCACGGTCAAATAGCGGATTCTCCCCTGGCAGCTCTTCCGTCCTGCGTTTTTCAGAGCCGCTACCAGGTCTTCACTTCCAGTATTAAACAACGGGGGATCTCCCGATTCCATGCGTATCAACAAATTGTCGACATCCATTCCGGCCTTCAAGGCGATGATGTGCTCGACCAGTCGGGCGTAGTTGTGAGCCGAGCCGGACCTCAGAACAATGTTGCTAACGACCTTCCCTGTTGTCCACACATTGCGCGATGAGACTTTGATGGGCTGGGAATCCGGTAGATCTACGCGATCGAACCACCAACCTGCTCGCTGGCTGGGTTCGAGCTGGAGCGTACTGATGCGATTCTTAGCGAACGTGCCCGGAGCACTGACGGTGACCGATTTGGCGATGGTCTTAGGGCTTTCCTCGGAAGGCAACGCCTCCTGCTGGCTCCAATCTTCGTCGACCGAGATTGCCTGAAAGCGATTCCGCGCGCTTTGCAAAGCCTTCTTATCGCCATCTAGAATTTGTCCGAAATCGAAGTCCCGATCCATTGCAGCTCCGTCATCATGGAAACGAGGACGTTTGCAAGCCTTTCACTGGGATCCGATAGAATTATTCGCAATGGCTAAATACGTCGAAGGTCGCTTCGTCGCTGAAATTGGTGGCGGCCGACCTCAGGCGCACGTGTGGGCATTAACTTGAGCTCGCCCAGAGGTCGAGCCCCACCTTTTTGTATCGAATTAAGGGGTGGAACCCGACCTCCGGGCGGGTTCTTATGTGCCACGGCTATTAAAGATGACGCATAGACGCGTCCATCGGGACGAACACGGATTCTTCCTACCGTTTACAAACCATATTTGCCTTCCAATGGGCATAGCCATTGGAGCAAAGACCTGTCAAAATTGCTCTTGAAACTACGGAAGAAATCGAGCAATTGTAATACATGGAGGACGTTCTCCCGCGCATTGCGCAATAAGACATCGTCTACCGCCGCTATAATGACCCCCATCACCGGGCCTACATCCCAGACTTTGGGATTTACATCATTTACGATGCAGGCAATGGAAAACATATTCCAATGAAAATGTCTCGCCAGATGGCCTCTTCAATGTCGCCCCCCCAGAGCCTGGCGCATGCTTCAGTCTCACGCCGGCCAAGTCAACAATGACTATGAAGCCCAGAAAGTCTTGCTGGCCAAGGTCGATAAGGGCAATATATCCATCGCCGACTTGAAAGCGAAGGGACGTCTGCTTTTAGTGGAACCCGATGCGGTCAATACCTAACAAAACACGCATTTGTTGCAACCGAGTTCAATTGCCATTCCTTTAACCTTCGTCCACAATCATTCAATAATTACGTTTCATGAAAACTATACGCTCAATCCTTGCCGCCGGGGTTCTCGCCCTTTTCTCAACTGCCGCATTCGCTGGCCTCAACGTAGGCAGCACCGTAGATAGCCTCGTCGCCAATGATGACGAAGGCAATCTGTGGAGTCTGAATGACCACCTAGGTGAAAAGAACATTGTCGTTTACTTCTACCCCGCTGCCATGACTGGCGGTTGTACAAAGCAGGCCTGCGCCTATCGGGATCAATCCGCGGCTTTGAATGATCTGGATGCCATTGTTGTCGGCGTGAGCGGTGATTCCGTTAGTGGCTTGGCGCTGTTCAAGGAGGCTAACGCACTGAATTTCACACTCATCTCGGATATCGACGGTTCGATAGCTCAAAAGTTTGGCGTAGCGACCCGAGATGGTGGCTCGATCGAGCGGGAAGTCAATGGCGCCACCCACACGCTGAGCCGAGGAATCACTACTGGACGCTGGACGTTTGTAATCAGCAAGGCTGGAGAAATCGTTTATAAGGACGACGCGGTAAAGGCAACCGAAGATACGAACAACGTAATCTCGCTCTTGAAGAAAATCTAGTTCGATTCTTTTCGCTAAAGATCCTTTTCATTTTTGCCAATCCTTCCTGACCTTGATTGGAAAGGCTTTTTTTGTATGCATGCCGAGGGGTTATTCGGCTTTTTGCAGGGGGCCCAGCTTCAGCCTTTTCCAAGGCTATGGCTAGACAAGCGGTCCTCCGGATTCGAGTCTCGGAGGATCGAGACGACTTGACTCGGCATAGCTGGCATCGTGCGAAGACGGATCCTTCCTGCCTAATCGATGCAGCTCGCCACCCGTTAATGCTAGAATAGGAATCTAGTGTATCGCTTGTAGTCCCACGTGGGGGCAAATGCGTTCTATTCAAACGTCGATTCGCCAATTTAAAGGGATGCCCCAAAATCGCCCGATACCCAATTCAAGAATGATTGAAGCTCTCAAATTGGACTCGCCGCGAGTCTCAGTTTCCGTCAACGAGTCAGACGCCTAGTCATGAGTTCGCGAGCCGATCAAAAACTGCCTCCCCTGATTCGCGCGCTGCTGCGTTCGGATGCCTACGATCACCCGGTGAGCAGGGTTGAACTGGTTGAAACGCATATCTCCTGGGTGATATTGACGGGCCGCTATGCTTATAAGATCAAGAAACCGATAGATCTTGGTTTTGTCGATTTTTCGACCTTGGAAAGACGCCAGCTCTGTTGCCAGGAAGAGATTCGATTGAATCGCCGCCTCGCTCCTAAAATCTATATAGGAGTGGTCTCCATTATTGGATCGGCTGAATCACCCCGAATATCGCCGAATGGCAACAAACCGATAGAATATGCCGTCAAGATGGTCCAATTCTCTCGGGCGGGCGAGTTGGACAAGATGGTCGAACGAGGCGAGCTAGCCCAATGTCACATCAAAGCGTTCGCCCGATTGATCGCGAGGTTTCACGAATCGATTGATCGACCCTCTGCCGACTCGGGCTACGGGAACAGCGAGCAAGTCAGCCAACCCGTTGAGGAAAATTTCAAACAGATCCGTCAAAGGGTTTCTGAAACCGAATGTCTCGTTAAATTGGATCAGTTGGAGAAATGGAGCCGAGATCAGTTCCAGCGTCTCGAACCCTTATTTGAAAGCCGCAAAGAGGACGGGTACGTTCGGGAGTGCCACGGAGACCTCCATCTCGCCAATATGGCTTGGATAGAAGGCGAGCCTCTTGTTTTCGATTGTATCGAGTTCAATCCTTCCCTGCGCTGGATTGATGTCCTAAGCGAAATCGCCTTTTTGACAATCGACCTGGAAGAGCGGGGACAAGCGGAATTAGCTTACTTATTTCTAAATGCCTATTTGGAACTGAGCGGCGACTACGCTGGCCTTCCCGTTCTGAACTTCTACTTCGCCTATCGACTGATGGTACGAGCCAAGGTCGAGGCTATCAGGGCACATCAACAACCTCGTGACTCAGAATTGCGAATCGATGGGGAAAAGTCCTTTAGAATGTATCTGGAACTAGCGGTTGGCCATACTCAGCCCAAGAAGCCGCTATTACTTATAACTTGCGGTTTGTCAGGGTCCGGCAAATCGAGTTTAACGCAGTCTTTGCTTGGCCCCCTCCGAGCGATCCGAATCCGTTCGGACGTGGAACGCAAGCGGCTCTACGGGCTTCCGACAGAGGAAGCCGGCGAGCGCAAATCCAATCTAGACTTGTATGGGAACAAGGCCACCAAACGAACCTATGAAAAACTCGTCGAGCTAGCGGAGAGAGGACTGGACAGCGGCTTCACCATCATAGTCGATGCGACCTGCCTAAAAGCCGGCCAGCGAAAGCTTTTCCAAACGTTGGCGGCGAAGAAGCAAGCCCCCTACTCAATTTTGAATGCGACGGCTTCAGAAAAAGAGTTGCGCAGACGTCTTGAGAATCGACGGAACGGAGTCTCCGACGCCGGTGTTACGGTAATGCAAGAACAGCTTTCAGCCTTCGAGGCTTTTAGCGACACTGAGACGCCCCACTTGATCCAGGTTGATACTGGGCTGGAGATCGATACGAATGCACTAGTTGAGCGGATCGAGGTTTTTGCATCAATCCCTGCGGAGCACAAACATGGGAATTCATCGTAGGATCGGGTTTATCCCGCGATGGTCCTGACATGCTTTTTAGCGAAATCGCGGGGTAAACCCGGTTCTGCGGCTCGGTCGGCGATACGTTCTACATCTTCCTGTAGACGTATCCGAATATCTGGGCTGACTTGCTATTATTCCCCGTAACGCCGATCCGAATACTTAAGTTGGTATAGGGGCCTGTTTCCTTGAGTCGCACAACGAGTTTTTGGTCCCCTTTTCCTCTAAATACCATTACTGTCCTGCCTGCTTCCCTAATTTTCTCGTCAACCAGCGTATAGTCGAGTCCAGGCAAGTGGGCTTTGAATCCCGATTCGACATCGCGAATCTCTTCATTTAGCCGAATGCTCCAAATGCCAGTAAACATATTGTACTTGGCTTGTTGGATACGCTTGAGCGTCTCCTCTTCGCTATTGGTGGCCTGGAGCGAAACGCCTCCCAAAAAGAGAGATAGCAAAACGAGAAAGACAGAACGAATAAGAGCGCTGGATCTCATGAACATGGGGACACAGATTATCGCCGGCGGGAATCTTGTCAATCAGCGAGCACTCTCTTGCCTCGACACAAGTGGAAAAGCGGATAGCCAGACAGCTGGACTTCAAGTGAGCGCCGCTTTCACCTCGGCAGAGGCGATCTTCATATCCAAAGCGGAGCCATGCTCCTTTTTTAAGGCCGCCATTACTGCTCCCATGTCTTTCATGCTGGCAGCTCCGACGGCGGCAATCGCGTCCGAAACGATCTTGGGATAAGCGCCTTCATCCAGCTTTGCCGGTAGCAGACTGATGAGCAAATCAGCACAGGCCTGCAATACCTCTGCTTTTTCCGGACGCCCGGCTTTGCTGAAGGCGTCCGCCGACTCTTGGAACTTGCCAGCCTCCTTTTCCACCACAGCGATCATTTTGCCCTCGTCGAAATCTTCATTCGCTCGCACTTCGCCCTCTTGGATAGCCGCCAGAGCGGCCCCATAGGCCTCCGTTCCCGTAGCATCCCGGTCTAGACGCGCTTTCTGATGGAGTTTCTTCAGTTGATCTTTCATCGGCACAGATTCAGGACACACGCCCTCTCCAATGGCAATCCTCAAAGAAGCCGGATTCTTAGAATGGAGGTTCCGAGACAGCCCGAAAGCGAAATACCTTACCGCCGAGAGTGTACTCCAGCTTTGTCTCCGAGCTGTGGAGACAGAGTCGCTTAATTCCTGTTACCCGCGCATACAGTCTATTTTTCTGGAAATCCCCATAGGTCCTATCCCCGACAATTGGCAATCTCCGCTTTGCGCACTGCACCCTCAGCTGATGGGTTCTTCCCGTTAACGGCTTCAGCTCAAGCAGGCTGGTAATTGGGCTTCCCGGTATGGTGCGGGCAAAAACGAGTTCGGTTTCGGCAGACTTCCCGGATCCGGCTTGAGCACGGACCGCTTTTCCGAATTTCGCTACTTTCAGTCTGTCTTTCCACAAGATCTCTCGGCCTTTTCTATCGAGAATTCCAAAAACGAGAGCTCGGTACAGCTTGGTTACTCGTCGCTCTTCGAACGCTTTTAAAACGGCATCGCGTGTTTCAAGCGAGGCGGAAAGCAGCAGGATTCCGGAGGTAGCGCTGTCTAACCGATTGAGCAGGTAAATTTGTTGGTGGTGACCATTGTCTTGATCATCAGGCAGAATATAGGCTTGTTCTTTCGCATCATAGTCGAGGCGAAGTAGCCCTTTGACCCTGTCCGATTTACTGTTGGGGTGAGAGAGAATACCAAATGGCTTATCCACTGCTATCAAACCGTTGGCGTCTGTCTTGATGACGCGAGCCCCTTTGGTCCAAGGCAGGTAATCGAACTGACTGTGAGCACTCAATAGCAACTGGGTTTGACTGGTCCATAAGGCGCCTGCTGGAAACAGGGCAAAGCTTTTCATGGAGAGAGTATCCTGGGAACGGGGACGCCACGATAGATAGAGACATTCCGCGGGTCGGCAAATCAGATCTTTTTGATAATTGCTAGCTTGGCTAAAATGGTGGAGAGCCTAAGTATTTCAAGGATGACGACTCCTTCGGAGCTATCGACAATGCTGCGTGAAATCGGGCTGGAAACCCTCAATGTAGACATTGAATCTGAAGCTGCGTCCCTCGAGGGTATGACGATGGAGCGACTCCAGGGGGCTCTCCGTGAGGCGTTCAAAGCCGGCCATGCCATGCGGCAAAAGGAGAGCATCGAAGCGAACCTACTATTTTGGCAGCTGATGGAGTCCCTTCCCGACCATGTGTATTTCAAGGATCTCCGCAGCCGCTTCACCTGCATCAATCACTCCCTAGCCCGGTTCTTTGGTCTGTCCAATCCGGATGAGGCAATCGGCAAAAGCGATTTCGATTTCTTCCAAAACGAGTTTGCCGCCACTAAATTCGATGCGGAGCAAGCAATAATCCGATCGGGTCGCGGTTGGCATTTTCGCGAAGAACGGGACATTCAGAACGATGGCAGCGAGAAATGGGTATTGACGACGAAACTGCCACTGAGAGATCTCAATGGCGACATATGCGGAACCTTCGGCATTTCCAGAGATATCACGAAACGGAAGATTGCCGAAATCGAGCTGGATCGGCAGCGGCAACTGCTAGAAACGATTATCCAGATTCTGCCTTGCCGCATATTCGCTCGAGATACCGAGGGCCGATTCCTACTTACTAATGAGGAGTACCGGAACACGTTCCATATAGACGATCGGGAGAACGTGATAGGAAAGCGCCTTACGGATCTCCGCGACAATGAAACTGCCCGCGACATTGAAAGGCAGGATGCAGATATTATGGAGACCGGGATCCCACGCCTCAATGAGCTGGAATTCACCAAAGGTCTCCTCAACGTAGGGCGCTGGGCCCTGACCTCGAAAGTCCCGCTCAAAAATTCCGATGGCGCCATCACCGGTATTGTCGGCATGGTCATGGATATTACCGAGCAAAAAGAGGCGGAGCAGAGAGCCAAAGCGGCTGGGAAGGCCTTGGCTCAAAAGAATCGCCAATTCGAAGCGGAATTGCTGGTGGCTCGTCAGCTGCAAGAGCAATTGATGGCGATCGGCTTCGATTCGCAACCACTATATGGGCGTTCAGGAAAAATGTGGGAACTGGAGGCATCCTACCTGTATGCGCCCAGTCACCATTTGGCGGGTGACTTTTTCTACCTGATACCTATCGCGGAAAACCGTTTGGGCATCCTGGTATGCGATGTCATGGGCCACGGGATTAAAGCCGCCTTGGTAACCATGCTTATCCGTGGTCTCATGCTGGAGACACCTGTTCTTTTAACCGAGCCTGACAAGGTCATGAAACACCTTAACGACAGCTTGGTAAAGCTAGCCGAAGATCCCGAGTTCCCACGATTCGTAACCGCTCTCTACACAGTCATCGATCTCAATACGGGCGACGTACGCCTGGCCAACGCGGGGCATCCCGCTCCTATATGGCGAGTGGAGGATACCTCCGGCTCTCACTTCGAGCTCTGCCCTGTGGAAAACATTGGTCCAGCTCTAGGGCTGATCCCCGACGAGATATTCATTGGGAGTCAATTTAAGCTTACGCAAAAAACGGAGCTGCTTTTCTATACTGATGGCATCATAGAGCAAAAGACCAAGCAAGGTGAAGAATGGGGAGTCGAGAATCTTGAGGAAACGGTGTTAGATCATGAGAGCGACGATCTGCCCGAGCAGTTGAAAGCCATTTCCGATGAGCTCAAGGAATCGGCAGGCGCTGACGAACTTTCGGATGACGTTTGTGTTGTTGCAGTTCGCCTATTTCCCAACTGAAACGTTGCCAACGAGCGAGCAACTCGTTTTCACAGGGAATTGCAAATACGACCCTCTCAATCATGATCACACTGCTATCGCCTGCGAAAACGCTCGATTACCAATCGGACGTCAAATGCAAAGACTACACGCTCCCGGCATTCACGGGACAATCGCGCGAGCTCATTCGTATTCTCAGAAGCAAGTCGGCAAAAGAGATCCAATCCCTGATGTCGATATCGGACTCTTTGGCCAAGGAGAATGTCGATCGCTATCGGAGCTGGACGGCGTCTCGTAAGCCCGGGCCCAAATCGCGGCAAGCCGCATTCGCTTTTAAAGGGGATGTGTACATAGGACTGGATTTTCCTACGCTAAAAGCCGCAGACCGGAATTACGCTCAAAATCATTTACGCATCCTGTCAGGACTCTATGGCATTCTCAAGCCACTGGATTTAATGGCTCCACATCGTTTGGAAATGGGTACGTCTCTAGCCAACCCGAGAGGCCGATCGCTGTACGCGTTTTGGAACGGCGCCCAGACGGATTTCATCAACAACGAAGCGGCTAAAACCGGAGCAACGCATCTTCTCAATCTCGCCTCCGAGGAATACTTCAAGTCCATCGACAATAAGGCTTTGAATCTGGATGTGGTAACGCCGCGCTTCCTGGATTCCAAGGACGGAAGGAATTATCGAGTGATGAGCTTTTATGCCAAGGGCAGTCGCGGCGCAATGGCTCGCTGGGTAATGCAAAACCGTATCGAAAACCCGGATGCGCTAACAAAGTTTTCCGACGGCGGGTACCGCTACGATCCCTCTCGCTCGGAAGCTGGAAAACCTGCCTTCATTCGTTCTCACGCGAATTGAGTCCCTCTTAATTCATGACAAGAAACCGATCAAACTCCCCCTTCTTCGAACTACTCCGAGTGGAAATCTGCGGGGCTTTGTAGAAGGTAGGGAGGGTCGGCTCGATCCTCCAATTCGTTTTGAACGGAGGACCGAGCCCGTCCTCCCTACGTAATAGGGAAAGCAACTGCCTTTGCCTCGCGGGTTACGCCCTCCAGCAACTCCGGGCGTGATTGCCAGTACGAATCTAGAAATGAGTGAATAGCCGCTTCAAGCGGTCCTTTGGCCGACAGCCGCTTCCGAGCACCTCATGCCATCGAGAGCTGCAGATACGATTCCTCCCGCGAAACCGGCCCCCTCCCCGCAAGGGTACAAGCCATCAATATCCGGGTGGACTAGAGAGTTCTCGTCACGAGGGATGCGCGCCGGCGAACTGGTTCGCGTTTCGAAGCCTACCAAATTCGCCTCTTCGGTTACATAGCCCTTCATGGCCTTTCCGAAATGCCGCAAGGCTACCTGGATACGTCCAGCGATCCCCTCTGGCAGAAGCTCGTGAACCGGGGCTGCGTTCAGTCCAGGGTAGTAACTTGAGTCCGGGAGACTAGAGGAATCGCGGCCTTTGAGAAAATCAGTCATACGCTGGGCCGGAGCTTGCTGCCTTCCGCCACCTGCTTGCCAGGCTTCGCACTCCAGGAACTTTTGATACGCGACACCGGCCAAGATGCCATGCTCCGCTTTAAAGGGTTCCGTATCTTCCGGTTCCACCGTAACCACGAATCCACTATTCGCATAGCGTGAATCTCTTCTGGCCAGCGACATCCCATTCACCACGACTTCATCGTTATCCGTCGCCGAGGGTACGATAAAACCGCCAGGGCACATGCAAAATGAATGGACCCCGCGCCCGTCTATCTTGGTTGCCAACCGGTAGCTAGCGGCGGGCAACATGGGATGGCGATGCTCACCTCGTTGGCAGGAATATTGGATGCTATCAATCAGCTCTTGCGGATGTTCGATTCGAACTCCCATTGCGAAAGGCTTTTGTTGCAATCGGATCCCTTCGCGAACGAGGAGCTCGTAGATGTCTCGAGAGCTGTGGCCCGTAGCTAGGATTACGGCTTCCCCGATGAATTCACGTCCATCTTTTGTTCGGGCTCCGACAACTCGACCTCCTTCAGATGCCCGAGCTAATTCGGTTACCCGAGACTGGAAATGGACCTCTCCACCACTCGCGAGAATAGTCTTTCGCATGGCTCTTACAACATTGGGGAGTAGGTTTGAGCCAATGTGAGGATGAGCATCCAGCAGGATATTGGGCGGGGCCCCGTGCTCGACAAAGGTCTCGTAAACCTTTCTGACGGGCCCTCGCTTTGTGGCCCGCGTATAAAGCTTTCCGTCAGAGAAGGTTCCTGCCCCGCCCTCGCCAAAGCAATAGTTGGAATCTTCAATCACTCTTCCCTCACGCAAGATGGGAGCTAAGTCGAATCTTCGGGCAATGGCATCCTTTCCTCGCTCGAGCAAGACCGGTTTCCAGCCTAATTCGATAGCTCTCAGGGCGGCGAACATTCCGGCTGGACCCATTCCTACTATCACCATTCGCGGAGCCTTTTCCCCGACTGCCGGATAGTCGGGAACGTATTCACGTTCTGACGGCAAGGACTCTCCCACCGACACCTCGAAACGAAGCTGGACCTTTATTTGCTTTCTGCGTGCGTCAATCGAACGCTTGAGCAAACGGATTTCAACGACCGCGTCCTCATCGATTTCAAGTTTCCTGGCGACTTCCTCTCTCCAGCGAGTTTTCCGGTCGGAGTCCTCTAGAAGGAGGGCTAAATCAATTATGTGGATCATCGATTGTCAGCCCGAGAATCTGGGCAATATCAAACGAGTCGAGAATCTTCGCGCTCCCGCTGCAGGAATCGTTAATCACATTGTATAAATACATCGATACCCTATTCATTGCCCTAGACTTGCCGGTGGCTTAAGCGGCGAGCGAGTAGCGGGCGATCTCACGCCTACGCTGAAGCTACGGCGGAACAAACCAAGAGCTCACATATTCTGAATTACGCAATGGACGCACGGAGGACTTCTGCTACCTCATTTACAGGCTCCTCTTCCACTTCTATATGTCTGCCCTCCTCGATCAATTTCTCACTGTCTTTGAAGCTGTAGCCCAAATCGGCCTAGTCGTCCTCTTCGCCAGTTGGCTTGTTCGCCGGAAAATCATCCCGGCGAGCGGCGTGAAACTAATCTCCGATACCGTAATCACCGTCTTTTTGCCGTGCCTAATCTTTTCCAATATTGTCGGCCGTTTTGAGCCCTCGGAATTCTCCTATTGGTGGGCCCTTCCGCTAACAGCCACGCTCATCACCCTGAGCGGATGGGGCATTGCCGTGCCGCTATTCGCTCGGTTAGGCCCGGAAAAGCGGGAACTTAAACCGGTGGCCTTTTTGCAGAATGCAGGCTACTTCGTATTACCCATCGGCCAAATGATGCTTGGGGAGGCCTTTGACCAGTTCGCCCTCTATGTCTTTCTTTACATATTGGCCAACAACCCCTTGCTATGGCTAATCGGCAAGCATTACCTGAGAAAGCGCAAAGCAGACGAGGCCTTTCAATGGAATCATATATTAAGCCCTCCGATTTACGCGAATATCATAGCCTTATTCTTGGTGGCGACGGGAACGCGAGCCTATTTGCCGGACGTTGTCCTTAACACGGCGACCTTTCTTGGAGAAGGGGCCGTTCCCCTTGGAATCTTCGCTCTAGGAGCGACGCTGGGCACGCTCGACATTAATCTAAGACGCTATCTGAGGCCTGGAAGCTTGGTCGTTCTGCAAAAGCTATTCATCATGCCGGCGGTCGTTCTTGGAGCTATGGCCCTAATTCCTTGGATGCGTTCCGATCCTCTGCTCGTCTTGCTATTTGCTCTCCAAGGAGCCTCTCCGCCGGCGACATCACTTATTTTGCAAAGCAAAAGCTACAGCGACGATTCCGAACGCGTAGGCACTGTCGCAATCATGTGCTATCTTGTATGCATGATATCGATACCACTTTGGGTCGCTTTCGCCAACGCTCTCTTCGCAGGACCGTAAAATCGAAAAGCGACGATTTTCAGAGTTTCTCTCTTGCACCCTCAAGGCTCCAATCTTAATTTCCTCTTCCGTCTTCATTCTTCCTCTTAACGAGGCGGCAACTCTAGGAGAACTCATGGAATTCATCTTCGCGGCGGCGACAATTTTCGCGGTAGGTCTGTCCTTGGCAGGATTCTACCAATCGGACCGGTTAATGCGGATTCTCCGTGAAAGGCATCCTGACAAATGGCGTAATTCCGGATATCCTTGCGGCTATTTCAAGAAGCGAGAAGCGTTACGCGACCACTGGTGGGAGCGAGATAAGATCGTCATGAAGCTGCCTTTCTGGTGGGTTAAGATGATTGGATCGAGAAAGATCGAGAAGCGAAACGGCTTCGAAGGCGTATTGTCTACATAGTGGTTCTTGCCCAATCGCTGGCTGTTTGCGGTGTCGTCGCTTAGTGGATGGCAATATTCGCGGTCTCCTAGGGGATAGAGGAGCCACTGGCTGCCTTCAGAAATGGCATTGCCCTGTACCGCTTAGAAGTTGTATTAAAGAGGCAGCATCTTTTTACCACCATGAGTCTGTCGATGTTTCGCTCTCAGAACGCGCATATCTGTTTCTTCGCCTTGTGTTACTGGGCGGGGCAAGCTCACCTCCACGGCCAAACTCAAGAAAAGCCTATTCCGACCTATGCCGATGTGGCGTACGGCGAGCATGAGCGTCAGGTTTTCGATTTGTGGATAACCAAACCGTCGAATGGTAGACCTGCTCCCCTTGCCATTTACATTCACGGCGGTGGTTTCCGAGGAGGTGACAAAAACTCCATAAACGCCGAATCCATACGCCAATTTCAAGAAGCGGGCATCTCGGTAGCCGCAATCCACTACCGACTCTCCGCTAACGGTCCCTACCCAATCATGATGCAAGACGCGGCCCGCTGCTTGCAGACAATACGCAGCCGAGCAGGTGAATGGAATATCGATCCAGAGCTTATAGCGTGCTACGGCGGATCGGCAGGAGCGGGAATCTCGTTGTGGCTAGCATTCCGCGATGACTTGGCCGAACCTAGCAGCTCGGACCGGATAGCCCGGCAATCTACTCGAATCGTAGCTGCAGCTACCCGTAACGGCCAGTCTACCTACGATCTAAGGCTGTATGGACAATGGTTTGGCCTGGAGGAATACGAAATGCATCCAGCTTTCTATCCTTTGTACGATTGCCAGTCGGATGCCGCATTCGACAGCCCTCGGGCCATACGACTAATGGAGGACGCTTCGGCCTTAACTCATCTCTCGGAAGACGACCCTCCAGTTTTCATGTTCTACACGCGAGGCAATCTGGCTGTCGGGCCCAAGACCGCTCCTGGCGTTTGGGTGCATCACGTCCTCCTCGGTTTAAAATTACAGGCCCAGATGGTCCAAATGAACCTAGAATGCGTCGTCCAATCACCGGACCACCCAGACAATCCGTACGGAAGTATCGAAGCGTTTCTCATCAGTAAACTAGTTGGCCACCGCTGAACCGCTTCAGTTCTCTTGGGTCCCTTTTCCAAAAACCATGCCCTCAAGCAATAAAATGAACCGAATATTGATTATCCTATCAATGGCGCTCGTCCTTTTCGCGAGCCCGTTGCCTGGCCAAATTTCGAACACGGAGGCTGAAGACATCTACCAGCTACACTGCGCGGCCTGTCACGGGAAGAACATGGAGGGAGCCCAGTATTCGACGTTGATTAAGGATACGTGGATTTACGCCATCGATCGTAGGCGGATGTACAATACCATCATGTACGGGATAACAGGAACGGACATGATCGCTTGGTCGGCCGTCCTTAGCAAAGAGCAGATCAATGGATTGACGGATTATATTCTAGCCAAGCAAGACACGGCCCCAGGCTCGGAGGCAAGTATCCCCGACCGAGTGGAAACGGAACACTACACCCTAAAAGTGGAAACGCTTGTTTCAGAAGGCTTTCGCTCCTCCCCTTGGAGTATCCAGTTTGTGGATGACCGCAGAGCTCTCCTAACAGAGCGGCGCGGCGGGCTTCGTTGGATGGTCGATGGAAAACTGGATCCGCAACCCATCGAAGGCGTTCCCGCCACTACCCAATACGGGGATTCGGGTATGCTGGGCATGGTTCTGGATCCCGATTACGACAAGAATGGCTGGGTCTACATCGGCTACGTCCATCCGCTCGGCGATGGTTCAACCAAAGACACGCCCGCCATGACTCGAATCATTCGCGGCCGAGTCGAAGGTCACCGCTGGGTCAATCAAGAGGATGTCTTCCGATTGCCCGACGAATTGCACTTCGCTCGCGGCACGCGATGGGGGTGCCGGTTGTTCTTCGACAAGGATGGCTACCTGTTTTTTTCCATCGGCGATATCGGGCGCAATGATGAAGTCCAACTCATCTCCAAGCCGGGCGGGAAACTCTATCGCATCCATCCCGACGGCTCCATTCCCAAAGACAATCCTTACGTCGGGTGGAGAAGCGCCATCGAAGCAATTTACACTATCGGAAATCGCAACTTGCAAGGCATTGACCAGCATCCGGTAACGGGCCAGATTTGGGCCACCGAACATGGGCCCATGGGAGGCGACGAACTCAACATCATCGAGAAGGGCAAGAACTACGGATGGCCGCTCATCTCCTACGGGATCAACTACGACGGCTCCGATGTCACCACCATGACCCATCTCAAGGGAATGGAGCAACCGATCAAGTACTGGACCCCCTCCCCCGCCCTCAGCGATTTGGAATTCTATACTGGTGATCTTTTCCCGAAGTGGAAGAATCACGCCATAGTCGGGGCTTTGGCCTTCGAGGAAATTAAACGCTTGGAGCTAGATGACGACAAAGTCGTATCCGAAGAAGTTTTCTTCAAAGGAATCGGACGTATCCGCGACATCGACACAGCCTCCGATGGATCGATATACGTGGTCATCAACAATCCGCATGCGGTGGTGCGATTGACGCCACTCGACTAGTCGGTTGAAATCGCGGGATAAACCCGCTACTACAGCTTCCCGTGATCGTGTGGTATAAGTTGTCAGCTAGGCAAGCTTCATGCACTCGTCCCAATGCGCGTAAATGAGGGCAACGACACAGTCAGCAGCCACTCGCGCAGCATCTTGGCGGCGAGGGCGGAGGAGATGCCAGTCGGGTCGAGCTCTGGAGAAAGCTCCACAATATCCAGCCCAACGATATTGCGCCCTTCCAGGGGTTTCCTCAGCGATTCGAAGTCGTCCCATCGGATTCCCCCTGCCTCGGGAGTACCCGTTCCTGGAACTTCCGATGGATCGAAGAGATCTATGTCGAAGGTGATGTAGATTGGGCGCGAGCTCAAGTCATCGGAAGCTAGGCGCTCACCAAGTATCACTGCATCCGCGGGCAAGCAACGCCCGCTTTTCTTCAGCTCTTGATACTCCTCCTTGGTCCCCGAGCGAATGCCAACTTGCAGCAAGCGCTCGCTGGGGAGGAAGTCGAGCGTTCGCCGCATGGCGCAGGCATGGGAGTTTCGTGTCCCCTCGTAGGATTCACGCAAATCGGCGTGGGCATCGAATTGAACAACCACGAGATCGGGATGGCGTTGGAAAGCCGCTTGGATCGCTCCCGGCGAAATGGAGTGTTCGCCTCCTAGGATGATCGGCAACGCTTCTTTCTCATAGATCTTATCAACCGCTAATTTCAAAGCCTCCACTACGCTTTCCGGAGTGTCCTCGTTATCGACATCCAGATTGCCAATGTCGGCATAGACGATATCTTCCAGGTCCTTATCCTGAATAGGCGAATACGTTTCGATAGCAGCGGCGCTCACCTCTCGAATAGCATCTGGACCGTTCCTGGTTCCTTTGCGAAAAGACGCTGTCTTATCGTAAGGAACGCCAAGAATGGCCGGACAACCCGGACGTATTTCCGTTTCCGCTTCGAGAAACGGAATCTTTGCGGGAGCGATATTCACGCGGACGCTAAGCTAACCGACCTTTGTAGTCATCGTATCCAAAACTCCGGATCACTTTGATATCACCGTCTTCTTGCAGAATGGCAATGGAGGGTAGCTGAACGCCGTTGAAGGTCGTATTCTTGACCATCGTATAGTGCGACATGTCTTGAAAAACCAATTGGTCTCCGACCGCTAACGGTCGGTCGAAACTGTAATCGCCAATCACATCGCCCGATAAGCAGGTAGGCGCTCCGAGGCGGTAGGTGTATGCTTTTTCGCCAGGCTCTCCCGCCCCTTCAACGTCCGGGCGATAGGGCATTTCCAGCACATCCGGCATATGAGCGGTCGCGGATACATCCAGGATAGCGATATCCATCCCATTGTGCACGATGTCGATTACTTTGGAGACCAATACGCCCGTTCCCGCGGATATGGCCTCTCCCGGCTCCAAGTAGATGTCCAATTTCGGGTACCGATCCTGCGTATCTTTTATAACCCGAATTAGACGGTCAACATCGTAACTCGGATTGGTGATCAGATGGCCGCCGCCCATATTGAGCCATTTCATGCAGCGGAGTTGCTTGTCGAATTTTTCGACGACCACGGCCATAACGCGCTCCAAAGCGTCCGAGCCTTGTTCGCAAAGCGTGTGGAAATGCAGTCCCTCAATACCTAGCAGATCATGCTGCTGCAAACGATCGATGGTGACTCCGAAACGGGATCCAAAGGCGCACGGATTGTAGATTTCGGCGACCGATTCCGCATATTCCGGATTGATCCGCAGGCCGGGCGATACTCGTCGAGACGACAGAAGCGTCGCTTCCCGGAAGCGTTCCCACTGGCTGAGCGAGTTAAATACGATGTGGTCGGCTATCTCCAGCAACTGGAAAAACTCTTCCTCTCTGTACGCGGGAGAAAAAACATGCACTTCGCCACCGAATTCCTCCGCTCCCAGCCGTGCCTCATGCAACCCACTGGCCGCCGTCCCGGCCAGGTAGTTCCGCAACGTCGGGTACAAGTGGTAGCACGAGAATGCTTTCTGAGCTAGGAGGATTTTCGCTCCCGTTTCGTCCTGAACCCGCTTGAGCAAGCTTCCATTCCGATGGAAGGCCTGGTGGTGCATGAGGTAGCAAGGCGTAGAAAGGTTTTGGGCCTTAGCCGCGACGGCCAAAGCGCTGAATACGTTGCCAGGAAAGCTGGAATCAATGTCCGGGATACGGCCAATAGAGCGAGATTTCTTTCCTTTCGCCGATCGTCGGACCAGGGAAGCATTGTGTTGTAAATTCATGAGAAGCTGATCGAAAAATTAGAATACGGTGGAATGTTGAAATAAGGTATCCGACGTTAAAACCTCAATTGGTGAATACGAGGCCTGAGTTCTAAGCGAAAATCTGAGACCGCCTACCAGGCGGTCCGGAACATAGAGGCTCGTCGATACGTTTGTCTTTCGGATTAGGCGTAGCTCGAAAAATCGAGGCTACGCCTTCGGTTCTAATAATTGATCCGCTTCCTGGACATGCCAGGGGAGGCCCCAGGCATTCAAGTCGTCCATGAAGGGATCCGGATCGAGCTGCTCAACATTCCAAACGCCTGGCTTTAGCCAAGCTCCGGACATCAGTTGCCGAGCTCCGATCATAGCTGGAACGCCTGCCGTGTAGCTGATCGCTTGGCTTTTCACCTCGCAGTAGCACTCCTGATGATCGCAAATATTGTAGATGAATTTCGTTTCCAACTGGCCGCTCTCCTTAGATTTGCCGGTAATCAGGCATCCGATACAGGTTTTTCCTTTGGTCAGAGGCCCAAGCGAAGCCGGGTCGGGCAAGACGCGTTTAAGAAACTGGAGCGGAGCGATTTGCCGCCCTTCAAATTCGATGGGCTCGATCGCCGTCATGCCGACGTTCTCCAAAACTTTAAGGTGGGTGATATATTTGTCGGAAAAGGTCATCCAAAACCGAATGCGCTGCAGTCCAGGCAAATTCTGGGCCAGACTCTCCAATTCTTCATGGTAAAGGAGGTAAATTTTACGCGTCCCAATTTCCGTATCGGGAAAGTCGTAGTCGCGACTTACGGATAGAGCTGGGATTTCCTTCCATTCGCCCGCTTCCCAGTATCTTCCATTAGCAGTGATTTCCCGAATATTGATTTCCGGATTGAAATTGGTCGCGAAGGGGAGTCCATGGTCGCCCGCATTGGCATCGATAATGTCTACTTCGACGATTTCATCGAACCAGTGCTTCAGAGCATAGGCGCAAAACACGTTGGTCACGCCAGGGTCAAATCCCGATCCGAGAATGGCAGTCAATCCTGCCTCCCGGAATCTATCCATATAGGCCCACTGCCATTTGTACTCGAAATGAGGCGTTTCCGGCGGCTCGTAGTTAGCTGTGTCCAAGTAGTGAACCCCTGCTTGCAAGCAAGCATCCATCAAAGTCAGATCCTGGTATGGCAAGGCGATGTTCAATAGAATCTCCGGCTGGACTCGCTTGAGGAATTCAACCGTTTCCTCGACATTGTCGGCATCGATCTGGGCCGTTTTAATCTCAACACCGGTAGCCTCCTTGATGTCCGCAGCAATGGCCTCGCATTTGTCGAGCGATCTGCTGGCAAGCCAAATCTCCTCAAAGGTCTCCCTATCCTGGGCGCACTTTTGAGTAACAACATTTCCCACGCCACCGGCGCCAACAATAACGATTCTTGCCATCGATCGATAATCAGGCGTGGACTGTCCGATATCGATCCCCAAAGTCAATCGGAAATATCAGCAATTATTGCCGTTGAAGTTGACCTTAAATTGACAAAACAGCCTTCCCGATCATCAGAGGAGTAGCGATTACGCCATGAGCCTACGAATTCTTCAATTCGAACTTTTTCGCCACGACATATCAACGCGCATGCCCTTCAAGTACGGGATCGCCACGATGAACCATCTACCCCATGTTTTTATTCGAGTAAAGGCCAGTTTTGACGGGGATGCTCAAGTCGGTGTTTCCGCAGACCACCTTCCTCCAAAATGGTTTACCAAAGACCCGGATCGAGATCCTCGCAAGGAGATCGACGATATGCTTAGCGTTATCGAGAACGCGGGTAAATTAGCGAAGGCGATAGAAGCAAAAACTGTATTCGGTTTTTGGAGAGAAATCTACTCGCGTCAAGCGTCCTGGGCCAAGGGGAAAGGTATACCCTCCTTGCTCGCCCATTTTGGGACCTCGCTGATTGAACGAGCCCTGATTGACGCTTTTTGTCGCTGCACCGAGATTCCGTTCCATAGCGCTCTCGCGGAAAATTTCTTCGGGGTCGATTTTGACGAAATCCGGCCAGAACTGGCCGGGTCCAAACCTATGGACTGGCTGCCAAAGCAGCCTTTGACCGAAACCACCGTACGGCACACGGTGGGTTTATCGGATCCGATATGCGAGTCCGATGTTGGCGAAAATGCCCGAATTGGCGATGGCCTGCCCGAATCCCTCGAAAACTGCATCAAATTTTACGGGCTCAAGCACTTCAAGATCAAGATAGGCGGCGATCTAGAAACCGATATGGCCCGAATCCGAGCGATCGCAGAGCTTTTGGAAAAAACGATTCCGCAAGATTATGCCTTCACCTTGGATGGGAATGAACAATTCTATGACGCTGATCAATTTCGGCAACATTGGAGCGCGCTTAAAGACGGCGTTCACGGAACGTTTTTTGATCATCTTCTATTTGTCGAGCAACCTTTCCACCGGAGAATCGCCCTGTCTGGGAGCATTGGCGAATCCTTGCGAGAGTGGAAAGGCGCTCCCCCCATCATCATCGATGAGTCAGACGGGGCGATCGACTCAATGCCGAAAGCGATAGCTCTCGGCTATCGGGGAACTAGCCACAAAAACTGCAAGGGGGTCTTCAAGGGAGTGATCAATCGAGCGACCATTAACTATCTGAATACGAAAACCGGCCATCAGGAGTACTTAATGAGTGGCGAAGATCTCGCCAATATCGGCCCCATTGCCAACCACCAGGATTTAGTCGTCCAAGCGGCATTGGGCAATGAAAGCGTCGAGCGGAATGGGCATCACTATTTTAAAGGCCTAGCGGTTTTCGATCAAAACATCCAAGATGATACGCTGAACGCTTTTCCAGATATATACACGAAGCGGGCAGCTGGCGTTACTCGCTTGGATGTACGGGCCGGAAAACTTTCAATCGAAGCTCTCAATGCTCTGCCCTTCGGAACGAGCGAATCGATTCCAAATTTGATCGATTCCTGAAAAACTGAATCCTTGCCCTTGCCTGAGAGTTGCTCCTCAATCCACTCTTTTTCTCGTGGACAACTCCCCAGACCATAACAACGCGCAGCGAAAATCCCGCCTAACCAAGATCTTGGGCGCCCTATTCCTGTTTGCCATCATCATGGGGCCTGGTCCCGGATTGTACTTGATAAATGGATATGCCGAAAGTGGGGGCGCGTTATTCGGTGTCCCCGTTCTGTATGCCTGGTGCGTATTCTGGTTCGTTGTCGAAACAGTCGTCGTTTTAATCGCCTCTAAAACGCTTTGGAATAAATCCTAGCAATGCTCTGCCCGAATCCAGTCTTGGCGACCGTCGACATGGGAAATGTTCCCCTTGTCATTCTGGGGCTTTATATGGTTATGCTGCTCGCTTTCGGCATCATCGCCTACCTGCGTAGCCAAGCTTCAGAGGAGGACTTCTACTTAGCAGGGCGAGGACAGGGAGTTCTCGTGACCGCTTTGACGATTATGGCCACCATGTTTTCCAGCGCAGCCATGCTCGGCATTCCCGGGCTAATTTACAGAGATGGCCTACCTTTTGTTTTCTTCGCCCTAAACCTGCCCTTGTCGGGAGCCGCTGTATATGTGATCGGTTCTCGCGTTTGGCGCTTGGGTCAAAAGCGTGGATACATGACGCCAGCCGACCTTATTGCCGATTATTATGGCGGATCCTCGCTGCTCCGCTGCCTAGTGGCTCTGACTGGAACTCTTTACGCGATTCCCTATATCGTCATGCAAATCAAGGCTGGCGGTTATTTGGCCCAACGAATGTTCCCCGATGCCGGAGCGATAACCTTATTCGGCAAGAGCTTTGCGATTTTCGAGACGGGCGTAATTGCCCTATCCATATTGACCATGCTCTACGTCCTAATCGGGGGCATGAGATCGGTCGCTTGGACCGATGTCGCCCAAGGGTTGCTCCTGCTTTCTGGCATGATCATCGCAGGCTTGGCAACCGTAAAGGCATTAGGAGGTCCCAAATCGTTTTTCGAGGAGGTGTCGACCCTGCCGGCGGAAGCCCTATCGCTACCGGGGCCATCGGGAGCATGGTCCCCCTGGAAGCTAATGACCATTTGCATGTTCGCTTCTTTGTCTACAATGATCCAACCGGGCCAATGGATACGCTACTATGCGGCCAAGTCTACGGAAACGCTTAAGCGGAGCGCCTTGATTTTCGCCATCCTGCTTCCCTGTTGCTTTCTCTTTGGCGTCATGCTGGTGGCTCTCGGGGCCCGGGCCATTTATCCTCCTGCATTCGAAGACGGCGTCCTCCTCCCTCATCCAGCCATCGGATCCCAGTCCGACGAATTCGACCAGGTAGTCATCGCCTTACTGCAAGAACACATCCCTTTACTCCTAGGGCCTACCGCTGGTGTTGTCATTGTTTCATTGATACTGGTAGCGATTATGGCTGCTTCCATGAGCACCGCGGACAGCAATCTTCATGCCCTTAGCGCCGTTCTTACTCGAGACATCTATGACAAATTCATTCGCCCGAATGCCGGCGAGCGGGAAAAGACTTGGTTCGGTAGAGGCGTAATCGTAATCGCCACCTTACTCGCCCTGTGGCTAGTGATGCTTGGAGAGAACAATCCCGATTTTCGGCCACTCGCCTTGATAACCCAGCTAATGTTCGTAGCCATGGCCTTTTCCTGCCAACTATTGCCTCTAGCAATCGACGCCCTGTTTCTAAGAAAAGGCACTCAGACCGGGGCCATCTGCGGAATAATAGCCGGTATCGCAACCGTGTTCCTCTTCACCCCCTTTCCAGCTTTAATTTTGGGCGATGCTTCTTTCAGTTCCTTGTCCCAACTCACAAAGACCTTGAGCGGCCTGTTCGATATTGGGTTTTGCGGCTTTGCCGTGAATACACTCGTTTTTACCATCGTAAGCCGCTTCACCACCCCACCGTCATCGGATAAAGCGAGAGCATTTGATAAAGCCCTTCAAGAAGGGTAATGGGCTTCGGAATCGCCACTCAATCCTTGAAGTCGAGATTGATTTTGATCTTGAGGGCCAATCCTAGGTCTAATCCATCGAGGCCATAAGCGGCTCTCACTGCGAATCCCAGCAGCCAGTTGCCTCGGGAATCGAATGTGTACTTTCGAGGCACTTCCCAAATGATACCCGGGCGAACGGTGATCAGATCTCTTTCTTCATTCCCCAGGAGACGGGTGGTAGCGAAGGTGGTTTCGAAAGTGTAACTGAGGCGGTCTCGCTCCCAAACGCCACCTAGGCGAAATTGGTTGGCGTTGTCGCCCAAGGCATTTTCGGGCAGGATTCCTTGTATGGATATTCTACTAACAAGATCCAGCCCAACTCCCCAGAAAAACCGGAATTCCGGATGATTCTTAAAGCTGCTGGCGAAATTTATGTAGGAGCGAAAGTGCTCTAGCCCGTCGGTAATCTCGTCCGGAGGATTTCCCACGGGCCTAACGTAATCGAACCCGATAGCTTCGCTGGAGTCCGGATTGGGAAATAAATTGCTGGCGTACTTGGCGCCTACGCGAGCGCTCGAAAAGCCTGCTTCACTCGCGAAACCGCTGTTCTTCAATCCATGGGAAAAGAATCCCTCTCCTTCGGATGTCAGCTCCAATCGTTCGCTCAATCCGTATCTCAGTCCCAACGGGGTTCGCAAATAGCTGTAGCGATGGAGATCCCCAAAATGGGGATTCAAAGTTAGCGTGAAAGAGTGCTTGCCTTCCGTGTTTGGCAATATGCTCTCGAACACCCCTCGAATTCTGAGATCGTCATCCGAACTTTTGCCGATATCGCCCTGCTCCAAGTCGGGCTCGCAGCGGGCAGGAACTATCAGCAAAATAATCGACGCCCAACTCCTCAGTCCTGATGAAGGTCTAGCCATTTATGGTGCAATATTCTTGTATTCTGGGGTTCCCTACCCATCCAGCAATTCAATATCTCGTCAATCTACGAGGGAGGGACCCCTTCAAAATGGCCGCATTCGGCAAACGATTCTTGCTAATTTGCGGATTGGCGAAAACATCGGGAACCATGTTCCGTTCAATCAGATTAACGCTTACAGCCACTTTTGCTGTCATTGGATTATTGGCCACCGCCAGTGGGGAGTCCGGGGAGGAGCAGTTCGGCCCTTACATAGCTCTAACCCGCAACGCCGAAATCGTAAGAGACGTAAAGATCGCCGAGAACGGGCGGATTTATCTCATCCTGAACCCAGCTCACAAGGAAAAGGAAATCATCCTCAAGAATTCCATTTTTTTCAAATCGGGCTACCAGAATCGGTTTAATGGCAAGCAAGAGCTTATCTCTCCAGCCTATCAAGGCAAGGCGCCAAACGAATATACGGACTGAGTGGAAACGACGGGGAATTACGTCGAATATTGTATCGGCGGGGCACTCATGCTTCATTTAGTCAAAACCGAGGTCCACAAAGCAAGCCGCTAGGCGCGCCTACAGTCCGAGGCGAATCCATTCATACACTTATGCATGCGCATTCGATCGTTAACGACTTGGCGTGGATATTGTTCGCGGCTGCCGTAGCCGCGCTGGCCCTCAGCCGGTTTAAGATCCCCCTGCTCATTGGATATCTGCTGGCCGGTTTCCTGCTAGGCCCCCACTTAGGGCTATGGCCCGCTCTCGTTGAGTTGGATAATGTTCTGGAGCTAAGCGAGCTAGGCGTCATATTCCTCCTCTTCTACATCGGGCTGGAGTTCGACTTTGGAAAGCTAAAACGGGTCATCGGGCCAGCCTTCACCGCTCTGGCATTGCAAACGCTGCTCATGCTATTCCTAGGCATGGAAGCCAGCCGCTGGCTAGGCTTATCTAATATGGACGGGTGGTTTCTCGGCGGTCTGCTTTCCATCAGCTCATCAATGGTATCCGTAAAGCTGATTCGCGAAAAACGGCTGATTAACAAGCCACATGCCACCTTGACTATGGGCGTACTGGTTCTCGAGGATGTTCTTGCCATCATTTTATTGGTCCTTCTAGGAGGCATGGCGACTGAGGGCACTATGAACGTGCAAGCGATTGGACGATCCGTTCTCTTTATCGCCATTTTTACCGTGCTAGTATTTCTCATAGGAAAGCTTGGGGCCATTCGGCTGATACGCTTTCTTGCCGCGAAAGGCTCCACTGAAATGGTCACCATGGCTGCTCTGGGGCTGATTTTCCTCGTTGGCCTATTGGCTTACAAATTCAATTTTTCGTGGGCTTTAGGGGGGTTCCTGGCAGGGGCCATCCTTTCGGGATCGCAATTGGCTGAAAAGATAGAAGGGCTTACGGAACCCTTGAGAGATCTTTTCAGCGCCCTGTTTTTCGTTACCGTCGGCATGCTCATCGATCCCGGATCTTTGCTCGAATTCGCCCCGGTCATACTTGGGTTGTCTATCGTGATTGTCGCGGGTAAATTCGCTTCCTGCTGGCTCGGATTCTTTCTCTCGGGACGCCATCCTTCGGAGGCTACCAGGGCGTCGCTGATAAAATCTCAAATCGGAGAATTCAGTTTCGTCATCGTCGCCATTGGAGCCAACTACGGAGCTACCAGCTCTGACTTGCAGTCCATTGTATCTGGCGTCGCCTTTATCACCATCCTTACCACGCCAACCCTCATTCAGAATGAGAAACGCGTCATCAGAGTGGCCGAGCGTATATTCCCTAAAGCCATTAAGGAATTCTGTTCGCTGTATTCCCAGTGGATCGGCACCATTAGACTTTCCATAAGCAAGAGCTATCTACTCACCCTCGCCAAGAAACCTCTCGCTTTAATTTGTATTCATTTTTTTATCATAATAGGCATCATTATCGGAGCCGCAATCGTATCTCAAAATGTTACCACCCCCGATTTCCTGCCAGTTTCGCAAAGCCTTTTCCAGCAATTGGTCTTTTTGCTTTCCGTGCTTCTATGCCTGCCCTTCCTCGTGGATACCATGCGCAATCTCAACGTGCTAGTGTGGCTATTTTCCGACTCCGCTCTTAGCCGGCCTTCATTCCAGCAGTTTTCTAACGGCGTCTACAGGTCGGCCTTCAACGGGCTAATCCTTCTTCTCCTTCTTTTAGTCTATGGAACCGTTTTTCTGCTGGTGGCCGCGAATTATTTTCCGACCGGCAGCGCTTTTGTCGCCTTTATAGCGACAACCAGTATTGTCGGGTGGCTGTTCTGGAAAAATCTGATACATCTGCACAATCACTGGGAAACGGCCATTCTGAACTCGATGAAGAGCGAAGCTCAGGAACGGATCTCCCAGAAAATTTCCAACAGCCTCCAGGCGATCGAATCGCGCGACCCGTGGAGAGTGAATGTCGAGCCAATCGTCTTGAATCCCGATTCTAAATGGGTGGGCAAGCAGGTTTTGCAAATCGATCTGCGGGCTCAAACAGGAGCCTTGATCGCCGGGATAGAGAGAAACGGATACGAACTGGTGAATATCGAGCCCACCACCTTCCTCTATCCCCAAGACAAAGTTTTCATTTTGGGAGAACCGGAGCAAATCGGAAATGCCAAATCCTATCTGACTCAAGGAGGCCAAGACACCAGCTATCTAGACGAGCCTTTCGTGTTTACCCGCGAGATCATGCCTCCGCAATGCGACTGGAATGGGCTTCGCATCGAGGACACTGAAATAAGGTCGCAATACAATGTAACCATTGTGGGCATCCAAAAGGGGGAAGACCGTATCATTGGGCCCTCTCCTAAAGTGGTCCTTGATGAAGGCGACTTAATACTGGTCATGGGATCACAAGAAAAGATAGACACATTCAAGGCCGTGCTTCTCCGTGGAAATTCTGCCACCGATTCGAGCTAAGGTGCCTTGCAATTAGCGTTAACTCAGGCTTCCATCATACCGTGAAACCGTCTTTTCTTAGAGGCATTGGAGCGAGATTGGCCCGCCACCTTTCCAGACCCGCTCGCCACCCAGTCCATGGCCCGACCAACCCGCCTGAGAAATTCCGGGCCGCCTTGAAAAAGGGGGACGTTATTCTGGTCGAAGGGAGCAGTCGCTTCAGCGTAGCTATCAAGTACCTGACTCAGTCCACTTGGTCCCATTCCGCGCTTTACATTGGGAACGCGGTCGATCCAGCCCAAATGGGCGAAGATGCCCGAGTCATTGTCGAGGCCGATATCCGGGAGGGCGTTCGGCTTATGCCCCTATCCATATTCTACGAGCGGCATACCCGAATTTGCCGACCAATAGGGCTTTCTTCCGACGAAATCGACCAGCTAGTCGACTACGCCATCGCTCGAGAGGGCCATCAGTACGACTTGAAGAACATTTTCGACTTAGCTCGCTATCTGATCCAGCGGCCACCCGTACCCGACCACTGGAGACGCCGCTTGTTATCCTTCGGCAGCGGCGATCCCACTCGGGCAATTTGCTCTTCCTTAATTGCTCAGGCCTTCCATTCGGTAGGCTACCCGATTCTCCCCTTTTTCACGGCTGAAGAATCGAAAAACCCCTGGCTGCAAGGAGCCGTGGAAGAGTATGCCCACATTCGCCATCACAGCCTGTTTGCGCCGGGCGACTTCGATTTGTCGCCCTACTTCGACATTGTTAAACCCACGGTAGAATATGGCTTTGATCCGAAGCAATTTAAGTGGAAAGATCCCGAGGCTGTTTTCGCCGATGCGATCGGCTAAGAACTCATCAGCCAAAGGCTTGAATCAAAAATAGGATTAGGCAGGGGTCAGGTTATGGGATGGTTCTTGAGCTCATATTTACCGAAAACCATCAATCGCGCTTGTTTTTCCCAAGACTGAGTGTGGCAACCCCTCCGACACTAAGCTCATTCCTGTTCTAAGCCATAACGGCCAAATCGAACATGCCATCTCCCCTTGTAATTGGGCCCGTCTAGCGGCGCTCCTCGTAAGCCTCTACGTTTTTAGCGCGAGACTCCATTCGCAATCCCTTCCGCGGGTCCCGGATTGGAAGACACCGGGATATCCACCGATTCAGGGGAGGAAATCGAGATTTCATTCGCAGAGACGTACGATCTTCGGGTGTCCCATTTCAGGATATTGGTTGGAGACCCGGCGAATGGTCGACTTCAGCTTCGAGAGCCAAGCGTTCGGCTGCTGCGCCCGGGGCTCACAGCTTTTTTCCAGAGCCTCCTTCAAAAGCTCTTAGCCCAGCATCTCGTCG
>CAYOLG010000045.1:5582-33111 GCA_964404745.1 uncultured Opitutaceae bacterium | reverse complement strand
CAACTGATTTGTAATCAGTAGGTTGCGGGTTCGAGTCCCATCGCCGGCTCCACTTCGGCCGTGGTCCATAGTATATCCAACTCTGTTCCTCTCACCAAGCTGGCCCGGCTTCGCCTCCGGCACAGGGGCAATTTTTCTTGGCGGTAATAGAGCTGTGTTTGTTCAAAGGCGCTTCAACAGCAGAAACAGACTATTCTCGATCGCAAATTCCGTAAAGATAGACCAACCGTAGTCTATGAGTGATGCGAGTAAGCCAAAAGTCGCAATGACAGATCGGATTTACAACGCCGTCGGTGCTGTCATTCCCAACTGCGAGACTGCCCTTCGCATGGTGGAGCTAGGGCAAAAGCGTCGGCTCAATTTTAAAGAGAAGTTTGTCCTTCTATATAACACGCCGCTTTGCCCGCACTGCAATTGCAACCGCGAGAAGTTCAAAGAAGCGAAAACGAAGATGGAAGCGGCTGCTTCAAGGCGGACTTGAGTGGTCGGGTGTTTGATTTTCGAGGGTAAGCTGCGTTTCCATGAAGGACTGTCAATTAGCAGTGGGGTCCTGAATCAGCCATCTGATATAGCCGTAAGCCAGGATCTAGTGACCCTGGGAAACTGCCCTCAAGCTTTCATAACGTTTGCCGCCGTCAAAATCACCAGGAAGTTTCCCCAAAGTGGCTGATCTTGCCTTTACGGGGCTATTTCTGATCACCGCAGTACACTTGAGTGAGACTCCGCGTTGTTAACCCGCTTGGCGATATCGCATCGTCGTTGGAGAAAAGACGGCCTTTTGAGGGGGGCGTCTTTTTCTTTTGTGCAAATGTATGGTGCAGTCCCTCGGGTGTACCCCTCTTCTCTCGGTCCTGCCATAAACCCTAGCCCGTTCGGCACTTTCGACGGAAGTCTCTGGCTCGCACTAGCGGTCCAACAACTCAGTCAAAACGGAATGGCTCTATCCGGTTTGGCTCTCCCTTGGATAAGCTCTTGCCATTGTCAACCTGTGTCTTTCCGATAAGGGGTTAGCTGAGGATTATGGAAACTCTAAGAATGATCGCCCAATTGATAGTTGGACTTGGCGTACTCAACGTCTGGCTCATCCGTTTTAGATCCAAGACTCCTTACAGAGCTGGAGACGCGTCGAACATGAGAGAAGAATTCGCTGCCTATGGCTTGCCAGAGCCGGCGATGTGGATGGTTTGCGTCGTTAAGGTGGCAGCCGCGGTGTCCCTTTTGATTGGGCTTTCTGCGCCTCAACTTGTTTTCCCATCCGCAGCAATCCTGGCGATACTCATGCTGGTAGCCATAGCCATGCACGTTAAAGTCAAGGATCCCGCCATCAAGTCATTACCCGCGTCAGCAGTGCTTCTGCTGTGTCTATTTCTCGTTCTTAGTTGAAAGCTTTCACTGCGTAGGTAGCGACGAGAGTGGTGGAAATCGCGAGATAGGCCACAGCTGGCAAGGATTGTAAGAAAGGATCGCCAATTCTATGGCGTACTACGAGGGCCCAGACCATCTGCGCAGTTAAACCTGCAGCTGCGAGAATGCCAATTGCAGGCAAAACCAGACCAGCAAGAAGGCCGAGCGCCCCAGATAGCTGTGAAAAGGCAATGAATACCCGCTTGTCCGCGTATCCATACCTCTCGAACTCAATCACCATTCGTTTCGTCACTAGCGCGCTGGTTGCATAACACGCGAACGATGCGGCAGTAAACACCACCATTATGTAGAAGCTAAGCATGTGTATCCTAATCGGAAGTTCTATTATTCAGTCACCTCTTTGGCAACCCCATCGAATCGCTAGCGATCGCGTTGACTAAGAGGCTCATTGTTATAACCCATACATGTGTCTTTGGAAAAGGAACCGAGCTTTCAGACAAGAATCCGCTAGCCACGAGACAAAAGATAAATTCGAGTGCGGAATATCGATTCATAGGCTAACACCATCCACCATTTACTCATTATTTCTGGCGGGTGGTAAAATTCCATCAGGAGCCATAACCCAATGACTGCGTATGATTGTCCAACGGCTGCTCGTCGGCAAAATCTTATTGAGAAAAGACCAGTAATTAGGAATCCAAGTCGTTGTGCGAAAGAGGAAGTGCAGAAGACCAATCACGAGAGTCAAGAAGACGGAGCCAGAGTTAGGCACCGAGAGCTGGGTGATATGGGCTGCCTGGGCCGATCGAATAACGTTCGAGGAGATTCGGGAGAAGTCGGGTTTGAGCGAATCTGAAGTCACTGTCCTCATGCGATCTCAACTAAAAAGGAGTAGCTTTCGCGCTTGGAGGAAACGGGTATCGGAGCGAGCCACGAAACACCGAAGGTTATTTGAACGTCGTCGACAACATCTAGACGTTAGCTAGCGACTAATTCTAACACGATACAGGCCTAATCTAATCGCCAGCGCCAGGCTCGCGCGATTTCAAAGGCTCAAGGATTTTCGGATTCAAAGCTGCCCGCCTTGCCTTTGTTACGTCGACAACGCTCGGAACAATAAACGACCTCGTCCCAGCACCTTTTCCATTTCTTTCTCCATGCGAACGGCCGTCCGCAAATGGGACATATCTTTATGGGCAGTTTGTCTTTTCGCATGATCTGCTTATTTTTAAATCAGCCTGAGGGGAGATGTATCCATCCTTCACTCGTAGCCAATTTCAATTGCGAAGCGGTCGGGCCTACAGTGCCGCCGCGAATAGCTTGTTCGACTGTTATCGCGGCTATGAGAGAATCTAGATTGTCGTCGGTGTCGGCGTACTCGTCTGGAATCTGTATGAGCGGATAATTGGCTCTCAAGGAAGAGAGCATGCGATGCCGGACCTCAATGGATTTTTTGTACCCACTTTCGTAAATGCCCCAAATTCTCAGGCTACCAGCGGGATAGACTTCGTAGAATCTTCCGTCCCCTCCGCTCTTGTCTTGGACGCCATGGCGTCTCAGCATTGCCATCGCTCGCATGGCAGGCAGAGCTATCAGGTCAGAGGATACACTGAGTGGCCACCTTCCCATGCGATCGCGAACAATCCGATCAGTCTCTCTGAATCGTAGTTCGTCTCGTATCTCAGTGTTCCAATATTCGAACATCCAGTCGGATACTGCTTTTTTGAATTTGTCTGGCCAGCCGAGCGGCGCATCGATGCCGACCGCATCTGAATTCTCAATGAGGCGATCAATTTCTGCGTCCGAGCATTGCTCGTGAGGCCGGGAACAACGCCCAAGTTTGCCCGCGTATTCGATAGCGCAGGCGGAAGTGCCTTTTTCGGCAGAGGATAGATCAATTCCCAAAACCCTCATAAGTATCCAAGAAAAGCGACTCGGAATTAAAGGCTCCAGAGTAATCGTAGCCTATCAGATTCTATAGCTCTGAAATAGCTATCCAAGACCTTATCTCCTTACGGGCTTGAAGCCCAGCAGGGGTATCTCTAGGTGTCGAGCGTCCATGTCTTCCTCCCTTCACCCCATGGCTGACGAACCGCCTCCCGAAGAGCGAAAACTCCCGGTTAAGAGTTTTGCTGATTTGCCCGAAATCCATTCCTCGGTTGAGAGCGTCCTCGGCCGAATATTGGGAGTTTTTTGATCAAATGAATCTAAAATTACGATGAAGTTCCCGTTCAGAGCGATGCGCTGGAAACTGTTCCTCCTTCTCCAAGGCTCAGGCGGAGAGGCCTCATCCGGTGAGCTTGCACGCATATCTCAGATATTCGCCGGTTGCTCAGGCATTGACCCTCGACGGCATCGCCGATCCATCCGTAGTGATAGCGGAAAGCGAAGATGGAAAACTCGAGGTGTCTTGGATTGCCGTGAGCGGTTGCCATTACCAGATGCAGTACAGCTCTGACATGCAAACCTGGACCGGCTTAGGGGAGCGTCAAAACACTGTTGAGCCCGCGGAGATTCTGACTGATAAAGACGAGGACTATGACTTCGAGGCGGATTGCTTCTATCGAATCGCCATATTCAAGCCCTAGTAAGTGAGATAAAATATAATTGCTTTAGCGGCCGGATTCTCGAACTCTAGCAGGAGTTTGGTAGGGCGAGGCCCTTCGCAGGCGGTCGGCGTCTCATACCGTTGCCGGCAATCTTCGAAGTCGAAAGTAGCAGCCTAAGCAATATCTAGAGCTTTGTTCATTCTCTGGACGACTTGGCGTAGACGCGCTTCGCCGCCTCCGGAAACTTCTGCGGTGGCCCAGCCGGTGAATTGGATACGGGCAATCTCTTCGCGAATTTTTTCCCAGGGAATATCGCCGTCGAAGATATCGCAGTTCTTGCGGCGTTCGGTGGAGTGGCCTTTGACGTCCAGCTTAACGATTCGCGATCCGATGGCTCGAAGCCATTCGGCGGCGCCCCCTCGGCTGTGGTGATTGCCAATGTCGAAAAAGGCGCCGACCCAGGGGCTTTCGAATTGGTCTATGTATTTATTCCATAGATCGGGGGTCAGGCAAAAATCGTTGCCAACATTTTCCAGGAGGATGCGGACGCCTAGCCGGGCCGCTAGCGGCAAGGCGTCTTTGATGATTGCCGTAGAACGTTCCCAGACTTGGTCGTGGTTTTCGTGGACCGGATCGGTGACTTTGCCGACCACTAACAAGATAGAGTCGGCTCCGACATCATTGGCAAATTGGATGGTATCGCGAAGGTCCTGCTTGGCCTGTTTGCGCACGGCTGGGTTCGGATCGGAGAGGCGAACTTTCCAGTGATTCGCGTCGTTAACATTGTGGACAGGCAGTTCGGTTTTATCGATAGCCTGCAAAACTTCCTTCACCTCGAGCCAGCCGGGAGCCATCAGCGACGCTCCGTCAAATCCGACATCCTTGGACATCTTGAATTTGTCCAGCACTGGTAGATCGCTCTTTATCATCGTCCACTTGACGGCGTTGTAAATCCGCTTTTCACCGTGGACCGCGGCAAACGCGTTGGATTGCCCTACGAAACTGGCCGCCAGGCCAAGACTACCCGATTTTATAAACTGTCGCCTATGCATAGTGGAAATATGACTGCCCTAGGCCGGGTTGTCACTTCTCGATTTTCAGATGGCAATGCCGGCTTTCACTAGCCAGCAGAAAATCATCAGCTTAACTGTCATGGCTTACTGGGGACAGCCAGCCTTGCGATGCCTAAATGGGATCCTAGCTCTGTGAGGCAACGAGAACGAGATCAATGCTCCTATGCGAGGAAGCTCCATGACCGGCTACGCCATGGACGACGATGTCGACTGCATCTGCCCCGGAATAAGCTGTATTTGGGTAAATGACTATTTTTCCCAGTGGAATGCCTGACGCGACATGGAGGGCGAGAGCATAGTCCGGTTTTGGGAAACGATTATAAAGGCCATCCTCTAACATGGCCCGGGCTCCGGCGACCCGCTCCTCGGCTGGCTGGCTGATGAGAACCAGCGTGCTGGACCAGCGATCTTTTCGTTTCATCAATTGCTCGGCAGTCCCGAGGAGGGATGTGATGTGGACGTCGTGGCCGCAGGCGTGCATGACGTGCTGCTCGACCCCGTACATGTCCGTTTGACGTTTGGTAGACGCGTATGACAGCCCCGAATTCTCCCTGACTGGCAGCGCGTCCATGTCCGCCCGAATCATGACGGTTGGACCGTCTCCATATGGCGCGGGTTTGGCGAGGTTTGATGGGACTAAACCATGCTGTAATCCCAGGGCTTTCGCATAGGGCGGGAGATGGTGGCGGCGGCTTCGCGATCGTTGACGAAGCGTTCCTTCTCTGGATTCCACTCGATCTTGCGGCCCATGCGCACGGCGGTGACTCCGAGGTGGCACATGGTTGCGGATCGGTGCCCGATTTCGGCATCGCAAATGGCTTTCTTTCTTGAGCGCACCGATTCGACAAAATTGGTCATGTGGTTGTCGCTCTTATAGAGTCGCTCGGCGCTGGATGGCAGAGGCGTATTCAAAATGTCGGGATCGCTGGCTTGGATGTCGCCCCGGGTGACCCAAACCCATCCATTGGTCCCTGTTAAGCGGAGGCCATGTTGCTGCCTGTTTGGATCCACGACAGCTCCATTCCAGGCGTTGGCAGTGGTGCTGCGGCAGCGGTGTCGGATACCATTGGGGTAGACGTACTCTAGTTCATATTCGCTGGCGGCGTTGAATCCGCCTGGAATCATGTCGATCAGGGCTCTTCCCTCGGCGGAAATGGGACCGCTTCGTTCGAATCCGGTGGCCCATAGGGCGATGTCGTTGTGATGGGCGCCCCAGTCGGTCATGGTGCCTCCAGAGTACTCCCACCAATAGCGGAAGAGCCTGTGGGCCCGCTCCTCGACGTAGTCGACGTACGGAGTTTGACCCTGCCACATATCCCAATCCATTCCGTTGGGGACCGGTTTCTTTTCGAAGGGGCCTAGGCGCTGACCGGCTGGCAGGTAGACATCGATCTCCTTGAGCTCGCCGATGATCTTGTTGCGGGCGATTTCGCACGCCAAGCGAAAGCGGGGGTCGCTTCGCTGTTGCGTTCCCGTTTGCAGGATACGCTTAGATTTCTTCTCCTCTTTGACGAGATGCTTGCCTTCGTCGATGGTCAAAGTGAGAGGCTTTTCGCAGTAAACGTCCTTGCCGGCCCTCATAGCAGCGATAGAGACCAGCGTGTGCCAGTGATCGACTGTGCCGCAAACGACGACATCGACATTCTTCTCCTCCATGACTTTGCGGAAATCCTTGAAGGCTTTAGCCTTGGGCCAATTGACTTTGGCTTTGGCTAGTTGGTTATCGTCGACATCGCATACAGCCACCATCTCTCCGTAATAGGCGGCCGCTTCTCCAACGCCGGTCCCCCGACCGCCGCAGCCAACTAGGGCTACGCCGAGCTTGTCATTGGCTGATCTGGAATATTTTCCGGCGGTGTGGGCCAGGCACTCTTCTAGGTACCATGAAGGTAGGGTGGATGCGCCAGCAATGACGGCCGCGTTTCGAATAAATTTTCTGCGATTCATGGGTAAAATAGGTTGGTAAGTGACTCGTTAAACGATCTTTGCCGATCGAGCAATTGCAAGACAGCTCTGCATGGTCTCGAGGAGGATTGTAAGAAGAAGGAACGGTTTCAGCTTTTGCATGGGCTAACGCTTGAGTCCGAGTCTTTACCTTTAGACTAGCGTTGGAGGACCGTGACGGTCCTCCCCACCTACGGAATGAAGAGAGTTACATGACTGCGGGTGCGCGGAGATCGCCCGCTTTCTTAAATGCCTAGTGGCTTGCGTCGCTGTAGCTTTGTGTAGGCGCGAGGTCGGCTGCTGCCTTTGCGGCTCAGAAGCTCTTGTTTTTCCCATGATTTTAATCAAAAAGGACCTTCTTTCCCCTTTACAAGGGTGGTAAATTGCATCTTTGTTTTCGGTTTTCTCAAAAGTCATGCAAAAGACTAAGAAATCGATAGCCAAGCGCTTCAAGCTGACTGGATCTGGAAAGTTGATTCGTCGTTCTCCTGGGATGCGGCACCATCTTCACCAGAAGACCACTAAGCAGAAGCGTAGCCTCAATAGCGACAAGAGTGTATCGGCCGGCCGTCAGGCTGATTTGATGCGCGGCCTGCCACACGGCCTCTAATCTCCGATCGCGAGCATTTATTTCGTATAGGTAACAGAATTCATTAGGCGACCTACCGAAATCTAACATAAGAAAGGAACAACATGCCTAGAGCCACTAATTCACCTGCGTACCGGAAGCGGCGCAAAAAGATGCTGAAGCAAGCCAGGGGCTACTTCGGCAATAAGTCGCGTCTCTATAAGTACGCGAAAGAAGCGGTCGATCACGCGTTGCAATACGCTTATCGCGATCGCCGCGCCAAGAAACGGACGATGCGCCAGCTTTGGATCGTCCGTATCAATGCCGCCTGCCGGGCCCAAGGCATTAACTACAGCCGCTTTCAAGAAGGTTTGAAGGCCGCTGAAATCACACTGGATCGCAAGGTTTTGGCGGACTTGGCCGTTCGCGACGAAGAGGGCTTCAATGCTCTGGTCGAAAAGGCCAAGGACGCTCTGAAAGCGAAAGCGGCAGCGTAGACGGATTGATTGAATATCCGAGCGGCCCGACAAATGCGGCTTCTCGGCGATTTTCGACTTTAAACGGATGGGGTTCGGGGTTCTGCTCGAGCTCCATTTTTATTGAATCCCAGAGGATTTCGAACGGCGCATGGAAAAAGAACTCGATGATATAGTGGCCTACACGGGCCAGCAGGCGGATGCGGTTGCGACGCGAGCCCAGTTGGAATCGCTCAAGGCGGAGATCTCCGGTCCCAATGGACGTTTGACCGGGGTTATGAAGGGAATGAAGGACATTCCCAAGGATGATCGGCCTGCTTTCGGCAAACGGATCAATGAAGCTAAGCAAGCCGTACAAGCGGTTTTCGATCGCGTCCTTCAAGTAGTAGAAGCTGCGGAAATAGCGGCAGAATTAGGACCGTCGGTAGATGCTTCTTTGGAGTCTCCCGACTTTGGGCCAGGCAGTCGGCACCCCTTGACGCAGATCCGAGAGGAGATTTGCCGCATCTTCAAGCAGATCGGATTTACGGTGGCTGAAGGCACGGAAGTGGAAACGGAGTACTACTGTTTCGATGCCTTAAACACCCCGGACAACCATCCCGCCCGAGACTTGCAGGACACTTTCTACCTACAGGATAATGTCGCCTTTGAAAATGTATCCAAAAAGGCTGACGAGCGCTATTTGCTTCGTACGCATACCTCTTCTGTGCAAATTAGAACCATGCTTGAGACCGAGCCTCCAGTGCGGATTATTTCGCCAGGCCGATGCTTTCGTCGCGATACCGTGGACGCTACGCATAGCGCGAATTTCCATCAAGTGGAAGGGCTATATGTGGACAAGCATGTGACGGTCCGGGATCTAAAGGCTACGCTCGACTACTTTTTCGAGCAATTGTTGGGGAAAGGGACGACGACCCGTTTTCGTCCCCACTTTTTCCCATACACTGAGCCCAGTTTCGAAGTGGATTTTTCGTCGAGCCATCTGGCCAAGCTAGGCAGCGATTGGGTTGAGATTGCTGGTTGTGGAATGGTAGAGCCAGAAGTATTTTCGGCGGTTGATTACGATCCAGACGTGTATTCAGGATTCGCATTCGGCATGGGGATCGAGCGCATTGCCATGATCGTCTATGGAATCGACGATATTCGGTATTTCTATCAGAATGACCACCGTTTCCTCAAGCAGTTCGCGTAGATAAGTCATGAGTTTAGGAACCACTGATTTCGCAGAACAATCACCTTTGGATTTATCGGGTCAAAGGTCGACTTGCTCTTTTGGCAGGGAGGACCATCTCGGTCCTCTGTATTCGTGTTTCGGAGGACCGAGGCGGTCCTCCCTGCCGCATGTAATCTCTAGCAACCCTCTCAAATGGGTTTCGACATGTCGCAGTTCGTTTCGATCCGAGTTATCGGCGTGATCTGCGGTCGTATATATTTCTTAGAATTACGTTAGATGAAAGTTTCGCTCAATTGGTTAAAACGGTATTTGGACTTGCCAGAAAGTCCTCAAGAGATTGCCGATTCGCTAACCTTGCTCGGATTCGAGGTAGACGATATCGAAACGACAGGAGTTCCGCCGCTTGAGCACGTGATCGTGGGAGAAGTCCTTGAGCGGGAGCAGCACCCGAATGCCGATCGGCTTGGCGTTTGCAGGGTAGACCTTGGACCTTCGATGGGGGAGAAATCGATCGTGTGCGGCGCCAGTAACTACAAGGTTGGGGACCGGGTTCCGGTAGCCTTGCCAGGAGCGAACCTACCCGGAGGATTCGCGATTAAACGTTCGAAACTGCGCGGTGTAGAATCGGAGGGCATGATGTGTTCAGGCAAAGAGATTGGGGCCAGCGAGGACGCCGCCGGTTTGCTCATCCTGGACGGAGAGCCGGAGCTGGGAACGCCGATCAACGATGTGCTGACCGCCAATGATACGGTCTTCAATTTAGAGGTTACGCCGAATCGTCCCGATTGCTTATCCCATCTTGGTATAGCCCGCGAGCTGGCTGCTTGGTACCGAAGAGAATTAGCGATCCCCGCGGTGGAGGCTTTTGCGTCAATAGGTGGCAAGGCCCCGGTAGGCGACAGGTTCTCAAGCGTTGAGGTGGAGTGTCCGGACGATTGTCCCCTGTATTTCGCGACAGTAGTGAAGGGACTCAAGATTGGGCCGAGTCCAAGTTGGATGCAGGACTTGCTTCGTTCTATCGGCTTGAGGCCGATAAACAATGTCGTGGATGTAACCAATTTCGTTTTACACGAATGCGGAAATCCGATGCACGCTTTTGACGCTCGTGATATCGCGGAAGGACGCATCATCGTCAGGAACGCTAGAGACGGGGAGAAGATTACTACCTTGGATGAAGAAGAAAGGTCCCTGTCTAGTAGAATGCCTGTTATCGCGGACTCGGAAAGGGCCCTAGCCATAGCCGGCGTCATGGGTGGCCAGAATTCGGAAGTGAAGGACGATACAACGGATTTGGTTTTGGAAGTCGCGTGTTTTAATCCAAGAACGATCCGATGGGTGTCCAAAACTTTAGGTCTTTCCTCCGATAGTTCCTACCGTTTCGAGAGGGGAGTAGACATCCATTCTCTTGAATACGCTCGGGACAGGGCTGTCCAATTGATTTTGGAGACGGCTGGAGGCGAGGTTTGCGAACCTTCTTACAAAGTGGGAAAGACTGGGTCTTCCAGTCGGAGCGTAGACTTATCCACAGACTGGGCGCGTTTGCGTTCCGGTTTTGAAATTTCGGATGAGGAAATTGAGGATTGTTTACAGGCTCTTGGGCTTAACGTCGCAGGCAAATCCGGAGAGTCATGGGAGGTGGGCATTCCCAGTTTCCGAGGCGACATAGAACGGCCCATCGATTTACTGGAAGAGATCTTGCGAATATACGGAACGCACCGGATTCCTACTGCTTCGGTTGTGGCCACCGCTACGACTGAAACGGATCATCCCATAACGGAATTCGTTCGTCGGGCCACTGGCTATCTGGTCGGGCAGAACTATTGCGAGGCGGTGAATTACACCTTGCGTTCTAATGAAGACCAGAGCGATTGGCTCGCAGATGGCCCGGGCTCGGGTTTGGCGTTGAAGAATCCGATCAGCGAAGACCAGACGGAGCTTCGGTTCTCTCTTCTTGAAGGATTGATGGATACCGCCCGGCTTAACCAATCCAGAAAAACCGGGGCGACGCGATTCTTCGAGACGGGACGCGTTTTCCGGGAAGCGAATGGCAAAATTGTCGAGCTGATTTCCGTGGCATTTATCGAGTGCAGTGAGAGCGCTTTTAGAAGTTGGACAGAGCCGTTGAACGATGATTTCTACAAGGCGAAGCAGCGGATTTCCACGATTGCCGAGTTTTCTGGATTCGACGCGAAGCGTTTTCGGATAGGCACGATTGACGAAGAAGATTCGGTTTGGCAAGGTAGCCATGCAGCTGCGATCTCGGAGGGCAAGGCTGGTTTTTTTGCAACCATGGGTATGTTGAATTTGAAGCGGACGCGCGATAAGGACATCGATGGCATTCTTGTGGCTGGCGAGTTCTGCGTTTTGCCCGAGCGTTTGAAGACTCCGAAGAGGCCCAAGTTTGAGGCCTTTAGTTTGTTTCCTCCGTCAACCAAGGATCTCTCCGTGCTGGCGGATCAAGCTGAGCAAGCGGGATCGATTTCCAATGCGATCTCCAAGTTCGCTGCCAAGTCGACTGAAGGCGCTTTTGATGTGGAGCAAGTCAATGTCTTCGACGTATATCAGGGAGATGGGATTCCTGAGGGCAAAAAGAGCGTGGCGGTATCCATCACTTTCCGCTCGAAGGAACGTACTTTGAACGACAAAGAAGTTAACGCCGCTTTTCACGCTATACAGACGATGGTTCGGGGAAAGACGCCCTACGAAATTCGCGATTAGCGGAAGAGAGTCTTCTAAGAGGAAAAGCAGCATATGCCTGAGGAACAGTCTATCGATATACAAAAAGTGGCGAATCTAGCCCGAATTGCCCTTACTGACGAGGAAAAGAGCAAGCTATCGGGACAACTGGATTCGATCCTGGGATACATCAATAAACTCAACGAACTGGATACAAGCAACGTTGATCCTACGGCCCATCCTCATTCGGTTTTCAATGTTTGGCGGGAAGATAAAGCCGATGGCGAACTGCCGATCGAAGAAGCCCTCAAGAATGTCCCGGAGCAGCGGCAGAACATGATCGTCGTTCCAAAGGTCGTTGAATAAGATTGATGAGGTAATTCGGAACAAGCGGAACGAGGCTTTTCATGGGGGAGGAACTGCAATTTAAAACGGCTGGAGAATTGAGCGATCTGTTGAAGGGAGGATCGGTATCTTCAGTCGAGATTGTTCAGGCTTTCATTGATCGGGTAGAGTCGGTTGACGATCGAGTGAGAGCTTTCAATAGCTACGATGCTGAAGATGCCTTGGCTCAAGCCAGAGCCTCGGACGAACGTCGGGCTAAAGCCGAGCGTCTGGGCGAGCTGGATGGAATACCAGTGGGATTGAAGGACAACTTGGCGGTGAAGGGCCAGCCTTTGACCTGCTCAAGCAAGATTCTTGAGTCATTTGTTTCCCCTTACGATGGAACTTGTATTCAAAAACTTAAAGCGAACGGGGCGATATTATGGGGTCGTCTGAATATGGATGAATTCGCCATGGGCTCATCGACGGAAAATTCAGGCACCCATACGACTTCCAATCCGTGGGATCTGGATCGCATCCCAGGAGGCAGCTCGGGAGGATCGGCTGCCGCTGTCGCTGCCTGCGAAACCCCAGTCGCGCTCGGCAGCGACACCGGAGGTTCGATTAGGCAGCCGGCGTCTCATTGTGGCGTAGTGGGTTTGAAGCCTACCTATGGTCGCGTTTCCAGATACGGTTTGGCAGCTTTCGCTTCATCTTTGGATCAGATTGGCCCGATCGCCCGCAATATCGATGACGCTGCTCTGCTGCTGAACGCGATATCTGGATACGATCCTCATGATTCAACATCTTACAAGATCGATGTTCCCGATTTTAGAAAGGCGGCGGCGGATGATAGCGACCGAAAATGGACGATAGGGCTACCGAAAGAGTATTTAGAAGAAAACTCGGATGCTGCCGCTATCAAGCCAGTACTCGACGCGATTGAATTCTACAAGTCGCAGGGAATTGAGTTTAAGGAGATTTCCTTGCCGCATACCGAGTACGCAGTGGCCACGTACTATATCATCGCCACGGCCGAAGCGTCCTCCAACTTGGCTCGCTATGATGGAATACGCTACACGTCCAGAGCCGAGAGTTTCGATGGGAAAGACTCGATCGACATCTATCACCAATCTCGGGCGTTAGGCTTTGGTGAAGAGGTTAAGCGACGCGTTATTCTTGGCACCTATGTTCTCAGCAGCGGTTATTATGACGCCTATTATTTGAAGGCCCAGAAGTGCCGCACCCTTATCCGGAGCGATTTTGAAAGGGCCTTCGAATCGGTGGACGCGATCATGACCCCGACTTCTCCGACACCCGCTACGCTAAAAGGGGCCCATGCCGAGGATCCTTTGGCCATGTATTTAAGCGATATCTACACGATTTCCGCTAATCTGGCGGGAATTCCTGGATTGTCGCTGCCCTGTGGATACGTTGATGGATTACCAGTTGGGTTGCAGGTTCTAGGGAAGCCATTCAAGGAAGACGAAATTTTGAAGTTGGGGTGGATTTTCGAGTCTGCTCACGCTTACAAGGACCATCATCCTAGCTTGTGAATGGAGAAATTTGACCTGACATAAGAAATGGAATACGAAGCGGTAATTGGCCTTGAGGTTCACGTTCAGATTAAGACGGAATCGAAAATTTTCTCTGGGTGTCGGGCTGGGTATGGCTATGAGCCAAACGAACTCGTGGATCCTGTTGTTCTTGGCTTGCCAGGGGCCTTGCCAGTGATGAACAAGGCGGCTCTCGATGGAATCATCAAAGCGGGTTTGGCTTTCAAGTGCACGGTGCCCGACTGGTGCAAGTGGGATCGGAAAAACTATTTCTATCCTGATAGCCCTAACAATTATCAGATTACTCAATACGACCAGCCAATTTGCCAAGGGGGTGAAGTGGAAATCGAGCTTTCGGGCGATTCCCGGGCTGAAATGGGGGAACATAAAAGTATTAAGCTGACGCGTATCCATCTTGAGAACGATGTAGGCAAGCTGAATCACTTTGCGGATGATAGCCTGGTTGACTACAACCGAGCCTTTACTCCATTGATGGAGATCGTGAGTGAGCCGGATATGCATTCAGGCGAGGAAGCGTTCGCCTTTCTGACTTCGATTCGGCAAACCATGATCTATTGTGGCGTTTCCGATTGCGACATGGAAAAGGGCCAAATGCGGGCGGATGCGAATATATCAGTTCGACCAATAGGCGAGACGACTCTAGGCGCGAAAATCGAGCTGAAGAATCTCAATAGCATCACAGGTGTGAAAAATGGCATTGAATATGAGATTAAGCGGCAGATTCGCGAGCTGAAGAAAGGCAATTCCATTACTCAAGCCACTTGGAGATGGAATGCGGATCTAGGAAGAACCGAGCTGATGCGCGAGAAGGAAGATGCGCATGACTACCGTTATTTTCCGGATCCCGATTTGCTGCCGGTTCGGATTGATGATGAATGGAGAAAGCGGATACAGGCGGAGATTCCTGAGCTCCCTTTCGAAAAGCAGCGTCGATTTATGGAGGAATACGATCTGCCCTATACGATTACATCGGTTCTGATTCCTGATAGAGCTCTAAGCGAATTTTTCGAAGAGGCGGCGAAAAAGGAACCTGCGAGCGCGAAGGCGATAGGCAACTACGTAACTAACGATCTGTTGCGGGAGTTGGCCGAGAGCGGGAGAACGCTTGCCGACTGCAAAATCACACCTAGTCACCTGCTATCTTTGGTAGAGGCAGTGGACAAGGGGACGATTACCAAGCAAATCGCTAAGGATGTATTCGTGGAAATGTTTCAAATGGGCGAACTAGCTGGCGAAATTATCGAGAGGAAGGGATTGAAGCCTGATTTCGATGATGACCAAGTGAAAGCCTGGTGCCGGGAGGCTATCGACGAAAACCCCAAGCCTGTCGAAGACTTTAGATCGGGGAATGACAAAGCCCTCAATGCCCTGCTTGGACAAGTAATGAAGAAGAGTCGGGGCAAAGCTAATCCGCAGTCCGTCAATCAAGTGTTGCGCGAGTTGCTGAATTAGCCTTGGGTTACTGTCGATTTCGGAGAACCAAAAGGGTTTTTCGAATGCTGTCTATTTAACAAAGGAGTAAAGAAATGAGTGAAGCGAAGAGAGCAGGAGATGGTCCGGTTAAAGTGGCATTGCAAGAAGGGGAAACCTATGCTTATTGTACATGCGGGGAATCGGTAAATCAGCCATTTTGCGATGGTTCCCACAAAGGAACGGAGTTTCGTCCTCAGATTTTTAAAGCGGATAAAAGCGGGTCTCATTTTCTTTGCGCCTGTAAAACTACTGGAAACGCTCCCTTTTGCGACGGTAGCCACAGTAAGTAGGCGAGGCCCGGAGTCGACCTTTCCTTCTTGGCGTAGCGCGGCCTTCAGGACGGGCCGAGATTGGTTGCTCACGCGGGCTGAAGCGTACCGCTGCTGATCTAGGTCCAAGTCGCCTCTCAGCAGGGCGGTTTATTGGGTTGCGGTCGTAATATGAGGTCCTTATGGCTTACCGCCCATTTTTAAGGTATGAAGTCATTCTACATAACGACAGCGATCGATTACGCTAATGGAAAACCTCATCTGGGGCATGCTTATGAGAAGGTGCTTACGGATGTCGTAGCTCGTTTCCGTCGTTTGATGGGAGACCAGGTTTATTTTCTCACCGGATTGGATGAACATGGCCAAAAGGTTCAGCAATCTGCCCAAGCTCGTGGTATCGAGCCGCTCGAACTCTGCGATGAAGCGGCGGAGGGTTTCAAGGGACTTTGCGCCAAACTAAATGTATCCAATGACGACTACATTCGGACGACAGAGGATCGCCACAAGCAAGTAGTTAGAGCCATTCTTCAGAAGCTGTATGACCAAGGAGATATCTATAAGGCGGATTATCAAGGTTACTACAGCCGTCGTGCCGAACAGTTTCTCCAGGAAAAAGATAAAGACGAGAATGGCGAGTGGCCAGAGATATTCGGCGAGGTAGAGGAAATAACTGAGAGCAATTATTTCTTCAAGTTGAGCCAGCATCAAGACTGGCTAGTCGAGCATCTGAAGACTCATGAGAGCTTTATCTTTCCAAGGTTTCGGGCTAAGCAGGTTCTAGAGTTTCTAAAGGAGCCGATCAACGATCTTTGCATTTCACGCCCGAAGGAACGCTTGGAGTGGGGGATATCGTTGCCGTTTGACGAAGACTACGTGACCTATGTTTGGTTCGACGCATTGGTTAACTACGTATCCGCAATTGGATACGGAACAGATGCGTTTGAAGATCACTGGCCAGTGGATTTCCATGTAATCGGGAAAGATATTCTCGTTCCGCCGCACGCTGTCTATTGGCCGATTATGCTCAAGGCTGCTGGGATTGCGTTACCGAAGAGCCTACTGGTTCACGGATGGTGGCTAAAATCGGGGGCGAAAATGTCCAAGAGCACTGGCGCTGTAATAGATCCCCTGGATCTGGTGGATCTGTATGGTTCCGATGCGTTCCGATATTTCGTGATGCGGGAGATGAATGTAGGCCAGGATAGCGAGTTTTCCGAGGAAAGATACCTCGCTCGTTATAATTCCGACTTGGCTAATGATCTTGGTAATCTGCTCAGCCGCGCGCTGACGATGTTGAATCGCGGACTTGGCGGTGTGGTCCCGGCTCCCGATATCGAGGAAGATCTGGAAAATGAACTGTGGAGGTTATGGGATGCAACTCGTGAAGAGGTTCTAGATCTCTATAGCGGTTTTCAGTTTCATACCGGCCTGGAAAAGGCTTTCCATTTCATCGGGTCTATCAATCGCTATGCTGAGCAACGAGCGCCATGGAAGCTGGCAAAGTCAGATGATGAAGCGGATAAAAAAATGTTGAATACAACGCTTTTCGTAATGGCCGAGGCTCTTCGTCTGGCGGTAGGGCTGATCGAGCCTATCATGCCGGAAACAAAAGAAAAGGTGTACGGGCTTCTTGGATATGAGACCGATGGTGAATGGAGATCCCGACTGATTCGGACTAACGAGCTTGCGGGGAAGAAAGTTGGCGGAAAGACGATCTTATTCCCTAAACCGCAAACCGATTCCTGAGATTAGTGATCCTTGGATACGTTTCCGCTAGACCTTTCGGCCTCGCCGACGGAAGAAGCTTTAGGGACCTTCTTGGAAGGGATCCAAGGCAAGGCGGTATCGGTTGGCCATGGGCAGCTTGTCAGTATTTCTTTGGAATCGAAGGCTTTGGATCCATTAGCGGTACTAGAATCGATATACGAGCCAGGCGAGCTGCACTTTTATATGGAGCGACGTTCGGATGGGTTGGCTATGGCTGGCGCCGAAGAAGCCATCGCCTTGAAGCCGAGAGAAGGGAATCGATTCGAGAACGCCAAGGCGTTCATCGAAGACACGCTGGCGAACGCCATAGCAGTGGGTGACTCGAGTCTCCCCTTCTTTGGCCCGCATTTCTTTTGCGGGTTCACATTTTTCGAAGAGAAGGAAGAGGGAAGTTGTTTTGATCCGGCGACCGTTTTTGTGCCGAAGTGGCAAGTATCTGTCGCTTTGGGCAAGTGTGTGGCGACAGCGAATGCCTTTATCGATGCCAGCAGCGATATCGATACAATTAAGAAGCGTATATGGAGCGCTAATGCAAAATTCAATACGTTCGATTACAGCCCGGCAAATACTGAGAGTGAAGAGATTTTCCCGCCAAAATGGCGTGAAGAAAGGGTCGAAGGCGAAAGGAGTAAAGATGATTTTGTCGATACGGTCAAAGAAGCTCTTTCCGAGATCGGCGATGGGGCATTTGAAAAAATCGTTTTGGCTCGATCGAGAGCCTACAGGGCGAATCAGGAGTTTCACCCTTTGCAAATACTGAATGGATTGCGCGAGCGCTATCCCGATTGCTATGCATTTTCATTCGCGAACGGGGAAGGACAGAGCTTTATTGGGGCTAGTCCTGAGCGGCTTGTCAAATTGGAGCATAGCGAATTGAGAGTCGACGCTCTAGCTGGTTCGGCTCCTCGGGGGGCGACAGCGAGCGAAGATGCTAGGCTAGGTAGCCAGTTGCTAAGTAGCGAAAAGGATCTGCATGAACATAAAGTAGTTATCGATTCAATACGACGAAGACTTCATAATATGGGTATTGAGACGACGCTTTTAGAAAGACCTGTATTAAAGCGGTTGAGCAACGTTCAGCATTTGTACAATGAAATCGCTGCCAAGGTTTCGGAGAAAGTTGACATTCTGCAATTACTCAAGGAGCTCCATCCATCACCGGCCGTAGGTGGATCTCCTAGATCGGCGGCCTGCAGGAGAATTAGGGATTACGAAAACTTCGAGCGGGGTTTGTATGCGGGGCCCATTGGCTGGGTCAACAGTTCCCTTGAGGGTGAGTTCCTAGTGGGAATCCGTTCCGCCTTAATCGAAGGGGATCTAGCATCGCTTTATGCTGGCGTTGGCATCGTAAAGGGCTCTGTGCCAGAAAAAGAGGCTGTGGAAACGGACTTGAAGTTTAAAGCATTGCTAGAGAGTCTACTTTAGATGCCTGAAGACTCGGCTTATCTGAACCACCTCTGGTCGCGTACGATCGTCGAAACTTTACGGGCCAAAGGTTTGCGTCATGCGATTGTTTGCCCGGGATCGCGCAGTTCGCCGTTGGCTTTGGCTTTTGCTCGGTCTGATGATATTGGAACGGTTCCTATCCTTGATGAGCGATCGGCAGGATTCTTTGCCCTAGGAATGGCAAAGCGAGAGGGTAGGCCCGTGGCGATTGTATGCACGTCGGGTACCGCTGCTGTGAATCTTTTTCCCGCGATCGTGGAAGCGAAAGAATCGGGCGTTCCGCTGCTCGTGCTCACTGCAGATCGGCCCCACGAGCTCAGGGATTGCCGAGCTGGCCAAACGATCGACCAGGTGAAGCTATATGGAGCCTACCCGGTTCATCAGTTGGAATTATCGCCTCCAGGGGATGGAGACGTAGAACTAAGCTATGTTTGCGCGGCAATGGCCATGGCATGGGAACGCTCGATGGGGCCGCGGATGGGCCCTGTCCACGTGAATTTGCCTTTCAGAGAACCTTTGATTTCTAAAGATAAGGTTGATCAAACGGAGCATAACCCCATCTCCGATTGGATCAAAAGGAATTCTTGGCTATCCGAGAACGTGGTTAGCCATTCGGAATCAAAAATTGACCTAGGAAAGTTCAGCAATTGCTCCAAAGGCGTGATTCTGGTCGGCAGTCCTTTATCTCCAGTATCGAAAGAATGGATAGAAAATGTAGCGAAATTCGCCAAAAAGTTGAATTGGCCAGTATTGGCCGATGCTCTCAGCCCAATTAGAAATCACGCGGACATTTTCCCAAGTTTGATTTGCGGCTACAACTTTATTTGCGCCGCGATGGAGGCGGATTCCGGACTCGCCCCGGAGAGAGCAATAGTGATCGGGGATCTACCCATAGGAAAGCCGTTGAGGACTTGGTTTAGCGCATCGAATGTAGATGCGGTATTTCTCACTCCGTTTCTTGGCGATTTTGATTCTAGTCATAACTCGAGTATCAGTCGCTGTTTCGACTTCAACAGAGGCGTCCCTGATTGCGACTCTGAGGGAAGCGGTTCTTTCGCCAGCCTTTGGCTCGATCGGGAGCATATAGTAAGAGCGGAGATCGGAAGGAGATTGGCTTCCTGCGATTCGCTATTCGAAGGAGCGGTGTCGGCGGCTCTGTCCGAGATGATTGGGCCGAAAGAGGCTGTATTTGTATCCAATAGTTTGCCGCCGAGAGATATGGAACACTACTGGGAACCGAATGCTTCTCAAGCGGACATGTTTTCTTCGCGTGGCGCAAATGGCATAGATGGCATTCTTTCGACGGCGATGGGCGTGGCCCATGGCGGAAAGCCAACCTATTTGGTGACGGGCGATTTGGCGTTATTGCACGACTCTAACGGAGCCTTGATTGCCAAGGAACTCAAAGGAACGTTGACGATCGTTCTCTTGAATAATTCAGGAGGGGGAATATTCGATATGCTGCCTATTTCTGAATTTGAAAATGAATTTGAGCGCTATTTTGCCACTGATCAGCAGATCGATTTCGGAGACTGGGCACGGACCTATCAGATTTCCCATAGCCGAGCAGAGAGCCTGTCCGACTTTCTCAATTGCCTGAAATTCAAATGTGAAGATGGAGTTCGGCTAATTGAACTCCGGCTGGATAGAAAAAAGGATGCCCAGCGAAGGAAACAATGGTTTCAGGAAATCGTAGACATGTTGAGATCGTTCTAGCCAACTTCGTTTCCCAGCATTCCAGCGATCAATCCAGCTCTAAGATTGAAGCGGGTGAAGCGGATTGTGTCGCATTGAAGGTATTCTAGGGCAGTTCGAATGATGGTCGCCGCCGCAGGAAAAATATCGGCCCGCTCATTCGGTATCCCCAATTTGGTTACCCGCTCTTCAAAATTGGCGAGGCATATTTCGCGGCACAGTTTTTGAAGTTCGGAAATTGTAGCGGAGGTAGCGGCGCTTTGGCCTAGCAGCATACTATCGAGGATGGAAGAAGCCCCGCCGGTTAGCACAGCTGTTTTAATTTCTGGGTCGGGAGTTATGGGGGATTGGGATAGGGCTTCGAGAACGTGATCTGCGATCGAGTCCTCGCTTTTTTGGGGAAGCGGTTTTTCGCGATCTTGTACGAATGTAGAAGCGAGCCGCACGGCTCCGAGGTTGAAGCTTTGATGCTTAGTTTGCTCGCGATTCTCGAATTGGATGCACTCCATTGAACCTCCTCCGAGGTCGATCAAAACGAAATTGCGAAGATCGGATAATCCAGGATCTTGCATGGCCCCTTTGCCGATTAAACGGGCTTCGTCGTCGCCACTAAGTACAACGATCGGAATTCCGGTCGCATCGAATATGGCCTTCGAGAATTCGGACTGGTTGCTAGCGTCTCTGACTGCGCTGGTCGCGACGATCTTTATATTAGCCAGACCGTGTCTCGTGGCTGTTTGGTGAAGCCGTTTGATAGCTTCGACGGCCTTTTCGATGTCTGCTTCGAGAATCCTTGGAGGGTCACGTGTCATTCCTTCTCCGATACGCTTATCCTCGACTTTAAATAGCGATTGCTGGAAACAGCCGGATTGGTCGCGTTTGCCGATCAACAGTTTGATCGAATTGCTGCCAATGTCTATAATTCCTATTTCCATCGATGGATCGGTATGATTTTCTTCGAGATGACGTCTAGCAAACGTTTAACGTAGAGTTGGCCATGTCGCTCGGAAACCAATTTTTAGTGGCTTTCGATATCGAACTGACGCGGCTGAATGGCGTCCGATTGCCCTGCCATTCTCGAGGCGAAGATACAGCATTATTTAGACACTTCCCTAGAGCACGAATCCGTCTGGGGCAATTACTATGGAAAATTCCCCCTTTTTGCTCGACTGCTCGAAGATGGGCGCTAGCTCGCCTAGACTGTTGGTGGCGATCGATTCGAATCGCTTAGTAATTTCCCTCCCAATACAAACAAATCTGTTGGGTCCGAGTGTTTCTAGCATTTCTGAAAAAAGCTTTTCGATGCGATGGCAGGATTCGTATAAAATTATCGAGTGGCCGAGGTCCTTATTAGATTCGAGGAATCGCACTCTGGCGGCGCTTTTCGGAGGCAGAAAACCGACAAACAAGAATCTATCGGATGGCAGGCCGCTTACGGACAGCAAGGCGATGGCGGCACAAGGTCCAGGCACAGGGACGACCGGGATGCCTCGCTTTCGACATTCGCGAATTAATCGAAAGCCTGGGTCGCTGAGAGCTGGCGTTCCAGCGTCGGAAATTAGGGCGATTGACTTGCCCTGGGAAAGCTCCTCGGCCAGTTTTGGGGCCATCGGTCGCTCGTTGTTGTCGTGATAGGAGACCGTACGGTTTTCGATTCCCAGTTTAGAGAGCAGTTTGCCAGCTACACGTGTATCCTCGCAAGCGATCAGGGAAGTCTTCTCCAAGATAGCTATGGCCCGTTCCGATATGTCCGCTAAATTGCCGAGCGGCGTCGCTACGACATATAGCGATCCCGCCTCAGGGACAAGCGAAGCGTTGGTGGTACTTAATTCCTCGGGCCTAGGCATGGGGAATCAGTACGCTGATCGCGGTCTCGCTTAGCGACTAGTAGCTCCCATTCCAGGAACGCCACCTTCCCAGTCTTTGGGTCTGCTCCAAGGAATGGTGGACTCGTCCACCTCGGTGCAGCCGGTGAAGATTAAGCTTAAGCCGAGGGTCGCGATAGCCAAGAATAGTGAGAGTAGTTTATTTTTCATTTATAAGTTGCCGCTTTTTACAATGTCGCCCGTTTCCGGGTTGGTTGCCATAGACTCTGGCAATATTCGAGCGATGCTCAAGTTTTCCTTTACTTCTGTGACCTGAATATAGGCCACGAGTTTGCCGTCTCTTTGTATTTCCAGCAAATGGTCGAGTCGAACACCATGGGTATAGCCAAGATTGATTACAACGAAGGATGACTGGGGGCCAACGGTGAGAATTTGACCGTTCAATCCGATTGGAGCGACCTTCAAGTTTCTATAAGTATCTGCCAAAGAAATGCTTGTTGAGGCTGGCTGAGAATTTTTCAATTGCAGGATCCTTGCTTCTAGGGCAGCGATTTCCTGTTCGTACTCGGTGGCCTTATTTAGGCTGATCGAGTTCGCCCGTAATTCGGCCATCTCCTTTTTCAGATCAGCGAGGCTGATTTGCAGAGATTCCTCTTTGTCCAAGCGCATGTCCAATTCATCGGAAAGCCGGCCATTTTCCCGTTTCAGTTGATTGGATCTAGCGGTGATCACTGTGACATTCGAGCGGGCCTCCTCGAGGAACTGGCTGGTTTGCTGGAGTTGAGCGCTCAAATCATCGATTTTAGCCCCTTGGGCGGCGTTTAGCGATTGAGCTGTCGTAAGCTGGTTGTTAGCGTTCTGCAGCTCCTGAGTCAAGTTGTTGGCCTCCTTGAGGTTAAGGAAGTAGAAGCCGCCGGAGGCGATGGCTCCGGCGATTGCTAATATGGATAGGAAATTCGTTATAGAATTCATCTAGAGAGCAGCTGCAAGACCGCCATATAAGTGAGGTCTAATAGCAACTTGCTGGCAAAAGGCAATAACGTGTCGCGTCCCTAGCGGGAGCCTTCGAGGGTTCCGAAGGAAGCGATTGAGAAGGTCGAGCTATACCAAGTCCCGCTGCTGGACTTCACTATTCCCTTCTTTCCGTTGGCAGCCATGTGGTTAGCGAGTTTGTAGACGAGCTCCGCTTTTTCCGATTGGCCAATTCGAGTAGCTAGAGAAGGGGCATCAAAGGCTTGGCCCTTTGCGTTTTCCAATGCCTTCACGATCTCAAGGCTGAGACTGATCGCGTTGCCAGCTGCCTTTTTACCCGCTTCGACGCCAGGCTGGTGGTAAGCGTTTATCCCGATAAGACTGGCATAAAGGCCGACAGCCCTCTCGTAGAGCGCGATCAAGCCGGAAATCGATTCCGTGGATATGCGGGATGCGGTGATGGTGATTGAATTGCGGTTCTTTTCGCTCAAGGCGTCTCGCGTGCCCATGTAGAAGCCGTGCAAATAGTCGCCAGAGGTGATGCCTTCCTCTACATCGATGGACGCTCCCTTGCGATCTTCTAGGATTTCGATGAAAGTGACGAAAAAATTGGATACACCCTCTCTCAATTGTTGAACGTAAGCGTGCTGATCGGTCGAACCTTTATTTCCGTATACGGCGATCCCCTGATTAACAATATTCCCTTCAAGATCTCGTTCCTTTCCGAGGCTCTCCATGATGAGTTGCTGGAGGTATCTTGAGAAGAGCGCCAAGCGGTCTTTGTAGGGGAGCACTACCATGTCCTTCTCGCCTTTTCCATTGGTTTCCTGGTACCACCCGAGGGCCAGCAAGGCGGCTGGGTTTTGCTTGATTCGACCTCTCCTTGTGATGGCGTCCATTGATCGGGCGCCGGTCAGGAGCGCATCGATATCGATACCTTGAAGGGCGGCGGGAACCAGCCCAACGGGCCCAAGAACCGACGTGCGTCCACCGACCCAGTCCCACATGGGAAAGCGCTGGATCCAGCCTTCCTCCTGAGCCGTTTGGTCGAGTTTGCTACCGGTTCCGGTGATAGCGACCGCATGTTTGGGAAAATCTAAACCAGCCTTTTCGAAGGCGATCTTGGCTTCTAGCATACCGTTGCGAGTCTCGGCGGTGCCTCCTGACTTGGATACGACCAGGCAGAGAGTACGACCAAGGTTTTTTCCGATCTCGTCGAGAGTGAGGTCGATTCCATCTGGGTCGGTATTGTCAAAAAAGTGAATACGCATCTTGTCTGAGCTGGGGCTTCCTAGAGCGTGGGCAATGAATTGCGGGCCTAGGGCGGAACCTCCGATGCCTATGACGAGAATGTCCGTAAAAGCCCCATGGCTTCCAGCTAGCTCCCCGGAGTGAACGCGGTTGGCGAATTGCTTGATGCGTTCCACTGTGGAAACAATGTCCTCGGCAAGCTCGGTACAGGGAGCCCGTCCTGAGTCGCGAAGCCAGTAGTGGCCAACCATGCGTTCTTCGTCTGGGTTGGCGATAGCGCCCTTTTCGAGGGCTTCCATATCGGCGAAGGCCTTCTCGAATCTCGATTCGAAATCCTGGAAATCCGAATCGGTTAACCCGGTCCTGCTCAAATCGATATTGAGGCTCACTTCCGGAAAATCGAAAGCGAATTGGGTGTATCGTTCCCAAGTCATAGCGAAGTCGGCAGTCAGATATAGATTATTTGTCGGTGACCGCTCCTTCAGAGGCGGAAGCAACCAGTTTGGCGTATTTGCCGAGAACTCCTCTGGTTTCCCCTGCGCCCTTAGGGTGGTAGGCGGCCATCCGGCTTTCGTATTCAGAATCTGGAATGTTGAGAGAGATTGAGTTCTTGACAGCGTCGATTTCAATTTCATCGCCAGACTGAACAATTCCAATCGGCCCGCCGCAGGCGGCCTCTGGAGTGATGTGGCCTACGTCGAATCCATGGCTCCCTCCGGAAAATCGCCCGTCTGTGATGAGGGCTACATCGTTAATCAATCCCCGTCCCGCAACCGCGGAGGTTGGCGATAGCATTTCCCGCATCCCAGGCCCGCCCACGGGCCCTTCATTGCGAATGACGACGACATCACCCTTGATGACATCCCCGCGCAGAATTCCCTGCAGGGCATCTTCCTCGCTTTCGTAGACCTTTGCCGTTCCCTTGAAATAGAGACCTTCTTTTCCGGTGATTTTACCGATTCCCCCGGTAGGCGCCAAGTTGCCCTTCAGCACTCGCAAGTGGCTGGTTTCTTTGATGGGATTACCCCAGTCGCGAACTATGTCTTGGTCTTTTGGGTACGGTTCCACAGTTTCAAGATTCTCGGCGATCGTTTTGCCCGTAACAGTTAGGCAATCAGGATGCAGCATGCCTCGATCGAGGAGCATCTTCATCATGGGCTGAATGCCGCCGATTCTAATTAAGTGCGACATATTGTATTTTCCGAAAGGCTTCACATCGCAAAGCAGAGGCACCTTTTCTCCTATCCGCTCGAAATCGTCGATGGTGATGTCGATGTCGGCGCAATGAGCGATGGCCAGGAGGTGAAGCACGATGTTGGTGGAACCGCCTAGGGCGATACAAGTGGTGATGGCGTTCTCGAACGACTTTCGAGAGAGAATGTCGCTTGGCCGAATATTCTGTTCGACCAAGCGCTGAACGGCTTTTCCGGCATTGTAGCAATCTTCCCGCTTTTCATTGCTAATCGCAAGCTGAGCGCTGCTCCCGGGCAAACTCATGCCCAGCACTTCGATAGCGCTAGCCATGGAATTGGCGGTGTACATGCCGCCGCAGGATCCAGCTCCAGGAATCGCGCAGGACTCGATTTCCTTAAGTTCTTTATCGTCGATATCGCCGCGAGCATGGCGCCCGACTGCTTCGAAAACGCTTACGATATCTACGGGCTTTTCCCTATGAATACCGGGCAATATACTGCCGCCATAAACGAATACCGCGGGTCGGTTGAGCCGGGCAATGGCCATCATGCAGCCGGGCATGTTTTTGTCGCATCCCCCGATGGCAACGAGGCCGTCCATGCCTTCGCCAGCCACGACTGTTTCGATACTGTCGGCAATGACTTCACGGGAAACCAGGCTGTAGCGCATGCCCTTGGTGCCCATGCTGATGCCATCTGAAATAGTGATTGTGCTGAAGTTTATCGCTTTTCCTCCAGCATCGTTGGCTCCCCGGGTAGCGTGGGTTGCCAGCTCATCGATGTGCATATTGCATGGAGTCAAATCGCTTCCGGTGGAGGCGATTGCGATTTGCGGCTTGGCGAAGTCTTCATCCGAAAACCCGACTGCTCGCAGCATGGACCGAGCTCCAGCCCGGTCGTTTCCGTCTACGACCACAGATGAAAAGGGCCGATTGGATGTATCTTTTTCAGTACTCACTTATTTTCGTGTACGCTAGAATGATGCCTTGCATTTCCTATCAGACCAAGCGGGATTAAATATTTCTCGAGGGTCCATTTTGAAAAAAGAGACCCTTTACAACAGAGCTTTTCCTTGCGATCAAGTCATTCCCCTCGGCTAATCGTTCCTTTTTGCATCAGAACCTTCCATGGCATTCAGTTTAGATAGAGTATTGAAGGCGCTGCTTTTTGGCGCATCTGGCCCGCTTAGCGTCAAAGATATCCAAAAAGTTTTTACCAAATTTCACGAACAGGCGGAAATGCTGCCGGAGATGGAGTCAGCGGCGCCCAAGGAAGAGGAGGACATTGGCGTCGAGCAGCCCTTTCTGGAAGCTGACGGAATGCCGACTTCAGAAGTGCCATCCTTGGTAACTGCTGGGCAGATTCGCGAGTCGATCGACAGAATCGCGGCGGAGTTAGAGGATCGAAAAGAGGTGTATCAGCTGGTTGAGCGGCACAATGGATGGACGTTTGTCTCCGCCCCAAGCGTCGGGGAATGGATTCGATTGATGAGGGATGAGCCCAGACCCTTGAAACTAACACAGTCGGCCTTAGAGACCCTGGCCGTGATCGCCTACAGGCAGCCCGTTATTCGCTCGGAGGTGGAGAGAATTCGAGGCGTATCGATAGACAGCGCCCTGAGCAGACTGCTGGAGAGGGATCTCATTCAAATCGTTGGGCGGGCTGATCTCCCGGGGCGGCCTATTCAGTACGGAACAAATGAAGGGTTTTTGGAATTTGTGGGAGTGCGCACCATAGAAGAGCTTCCATCTTCGGACATCCTTTCTCCACGCCAAATAGACGAGTGGCTGCATGAGGTTTCTAATCATGGCAAAGTGACGGAAAAGGATATGGGGCTTCCGGAGGGAGAACGGGACGAGGGTGAAGAATTGGGTTCGGATGAGGGTGAAGCGGTTCCCGAATCAGATGCTC
>CAYOLG010000045.1:0-5482 GCA_964404745.1 uncultured Opitutaceae bacterium | reverse complement strand
GAGGGTGAAGAATTGGGTTCGGATGAGGGTGAAGCGGTTCCCGAATCAGATGCTCAGGTCGAAGCGCGCGATGAAGATAAAAGTCGTGAAGCGGTCTAAGTCATGAGTCTGGATGATCAAAGAAAGCGGATAGACGAGCTGGACGAACAGATTCTTCAGCTGCTGAACGAGCGTGTTCGCTGTGCGGCGGAGATCGGCCGGATCAAGCGGGAAAAGGGTGGCGAGATTTATGTGGCCAGCCGGGAGGAGCAAGTGCTCAAGAAACTAGAAAACTTGAATGAAGGTCCGTTGGACAATGCGGCCATTCGGGCGATTTATAGGGAGGTTATGTCGGCCGCCATCGCTCTGGAAAAGCCCATGCTGATTGCCTATCTTGGCCCCGAGGCGACATTCACCCACCAAGCAGCGGTAAAAAAGTTCGGTCAAAGCATCGACTATCTAGCTACGCCTGCTATCCCAGACGTATTTCATACGGTGGCGAAGGGAGAAGCGGACTATGGCGTTATTCCCATAGAGAACTCGACGGGGGGGTCCGTGCTGGATTCGATGGACATGTTTTTCGATTCGGAGTTGAAGATTTGCGCTCAGATTTATCTGACGATTACGCAGAATCTCATCTCCCGATCCCCGATCGAAAAGATCAAGAAAGTTTACTCAAAGGATCAGGGGATCTTGCAATGCCGCGATTGGCTACACGCCCATATGCCCAAGGCTTCGCTGCACAATTGCGAAAGCACGACTAAGGCGGTGAAAATCGCTTCGGATAATCGGGAATGCGCCGCTATTGCTAGCTCGTTGGCCGCCGACCTGTACGACGTACCGATTGTAGAAGCGAATATTCAAGACCGCTCGGACAATTCCACTAGATTTCTCGTGATTGGCAAACAGTCGAGCGGGTACCTGCCCGACATGAAGTACAAGAGCAGTTTTCTTGTGTCGATAAAAGACGAAGTCGGCGCATTGGAAAACGCTTTAATGGTATTTGCCAAACGGGGACTGAACTTGAGCAAAATCGAGTCCCGCCCAAGCGGAAAGATTGCTTGGGAGTATTGCTTTTTTATCGATGTCAATGGCCACTATGAAGAAAAGCCGGTAGCTGAAGCCGTATCGGAATTGAAAGGGATCTGCCCCTTTGTCAAATGGCTGGGCAGCTATCCCGATACACGGAACTAGAACTATCGTGGGAACGCCCTCAATGGAGCTGATTCGAAAGAGATTTTCGTCTGCTTCGGAACTGCGGTCCTAACAGCGGCGACTAAATAATGATTGCGCGCCGCTTAAATGTCCAGAAGCAGGCGCATGGGGTTTTCAAGGGCCTCCTTAATGTTTATCAAGAAAGTCACCGCTTCTCTGCCATCTACAATTCGGTGGTCGTAAGATAAAGCCAAATACATCATAGGCCGAATTTCCACTTTTCCATCGATGGCTACAGGACGATCTTGAATGGTGTGCATGCCTAGGATGGCGCTTTGCGGCGGGTTTAAGATGGGAGTGGAGAGCATAGAGCCAAAAACGCCGCCGTTCGTTATGGTGAAGACCCCGCCTTGCAAGTCCTCTAAAGTTATCTTTCCGGATCGGGCTTTCTCCGCGTAAGCCTTGATTTCTTTTTCGATGGAAGCAAGGTTGAGATCGTCGCAATTTCGTACAACGGGAACGATCAGGCCTTTCTCTGTGGATACAGCTATTCCAATATCGTAGTAGTGATTTTCGACGATTTCGGAACCGTCGATGAAGGCGTTGATCGCTGTGTTTTGCTGCAGAGCTCTGACTGCCGCTTTAACGAAGAAGGACATGAAGCCCAGTTTGATTCCATGCTTTTCTTGAAAGGATTCCTGGTATTCGGCCCGCAAAGCTTTGATAGCGGAGAGATCCACTTCGTTGAACGTTGTCAGCATGGCCGTCTCCTGCTGCGCATTGACGAGGCGCTCGGAGATTTTTTGGCGTAACGGACTCATCCGTTTTCGCGTCGTTCGCCTCTCCCGAGTGGCCGGCTGTGGAGAAAGTTTGCTCTCGCTGGCTGCGGCGGGCTCCTTGACGACCTCTTCAGGTTCCTCGGGCTTGGGGGATAGGCCACTATCGGCTATGGGAGGGCGCACGGCTTTCGCGGAGCCGGTGTTATCCGGCTTTTCTAGGGTAGGCTTTTGTTCTGTTTCCGGTTCTTCAGCGGACTCGTCGATCACGGCGACAATCTGCCCGATCTCCACTTCATCGCCCTCGCAGGCCTTCAATTCAATCGTGCCGGAGGCTTCGGCTAGACCTTCAGAAGTGATCTTGTCGGTCTCCAGTTCGTAGATGATCTGATCTTTTTTGACGAATGCCCCATCCTCGACGTGCCAGGCGGCGATGATGCCCCGCGTAATCGATTCTCCCAGGGTAGGGATTTTTATTTCAGTCGGCATTCGATGGATTTAGTTTGGTTTTTGATTGCCCTTTTAAGCATCTATTCGCTTGGCAAAGGCTGTTTGCAGAAAGGTTTCCAGTTCGCTTTTGTGTAGGGCCAAGGTACCTACGGCTGGGCTGGCGCTGGCATCTCGGCCGGCGTAGGTTGGACGTGTATTGAAAATGTCTTGGAGAATCGGCTCGATATAGCTCCAAGCTCCCATGTTCTTCGATTCCTCTTGGCACCAAACGACGGACTTGACTTCGGAATACTTATTGGCAACTGCCTCAAGGGCGACTGTATTCAGTGGATATAATTGCTCAATTCGAACGATGGCGGAGTTACGTCGCTGATTCAATTCTCGATGGGCGACCAGATCGTAGTACACCTTTCCTGAGCAGAGGACTAGGCACTCGGTTTCCTCGGGCTTGGCGCGGGGATCATCGATGATCTCTTGAAAGACTCCGCTTTCGAGCTCCCGCCAGTCTGAAACGGCCCGCTTGTCTCTTAAAAGGGATTTTGGAGCCATGATGACGAGCGGCTTTTTGAAGGCCCGTTTCATTTGGCGGCGAAGAACGTGAAAGTATTGGCCAGGCGTTGTCAGGTTGCAGACTTGAATGTTGTCTTCCGCGCATGCCTGCAGGAAGCGCTCCAGGCGAGCAGACGAGTGTTCAGGGCCTTGCCCTTCGTATCCGTGCGGCAGTAGCATTACAATTCCACTGACGCGTCCCCATTTGGATTCGCTACTGGTGATGAATTGATCGATGATCACCTGGGCTCCGTTGGCGAAATCGCCGAACTGAGCCTCCCATAGGCATAGCATCTGGGGGTAGTCCAGCGAGTAGCCGAAATCGAATCCGAGAACGCCTGCTTCTGAGAGTAGCGAATTGTAAACGCAAAACTGGGCTTGGCTCTCGGATAAATTCAGGAAGGGAACGTATCGTTCCCCGGTTTGCTCGTCATGGAGCACGGCATGGCGCTGGCTAAAGGTTCCGCGCTCGCTATCCTGACCAGAAAGCCTGACAGGGGTGCCCTCGACGAGGAGAGAAGCGAAAGCTAGAGCTTCGGCTAAGGACCAGTCAATTGGCTTGCTATTCTCGAAGGTGGCTTTGCGCTGAGAGAGGAAGCGTTGGATCTTTCGATTAAAATGGGTTCCATCGGGAATATGGGTTAGTCCTTGAACGATCTTCGCAAGATCGCTTCTGGAAACATTAGTGCCAACACGATCGAAGGAATACTTGGCCTGGAAAATCGCGGTAGATCCCGCAAATCGGTCATTCGATTTATTGGCTTCGGTTACCGGGTTTTTGACCCGCTGCAAGGAGTTCTCTAGCGAGGTTTCGTATTCATTTCGAATGGCATCGATGTCGGCTTGATCAAAGTCTCTTTTCTCGATGAGGACACGGGATAGTTGCTCGCTGACAGGTGGATGTTTGGCGATGCGGTCATAGAGCTCTGGATTCGTGAAGGTAGGTTCATCGCTTTCATTGTGGCCATGCCGACGATAGCAATACATATCTATGACGACGTCGGCTTGAAAGACTTGGCGATACTCCACCGCCAATTGAGCCACGAAAACGACGGCGAGGGGGTCGTCCCCGTTGACGTGAAAAATCGGAGCTTCGATCATCTTGGCGATATCGGTGCAGTAAGCTGTAGAACGAGCCTCCGTTGGAGTCGTGGTAAATCCGATTTGGTTGTTAACGATGATGTGGAGGGAGCCGCCAGTCCGGTATCCAGGAAGCTGGGAGAAATTCAAGACTTCGGCGACAATGCCTTGTCCGGCGAAGGCGGCGTCTCCGTGTATCAGCACGGGCAGGACTTGTTTGCGTTCCAGGTCCTTCAGTATGCGCTGCCGGGCTCGAGCTCTTCCTTGAACGACTGGATTCACGGCTTCCAGATGAGAAGGATTGGATGCGAGTCGAACTTCGACCTGATGCCCCTCTTTGGTTTCGATGACGTTTTCGTAGCCCAGGTGATATTTGACATCTCCGTCGCCACCGACCGATTCCGGCATGTAGTCGTCCGCGAACTCGGCAAATATGAACTCGTAAGACTTTTTCAGAGTATTGGCCAGCACGTTCAACCTTCCCCGGTGGGCCATCCCCATGACGATTTCCTTAATGCCTAGGCGACCGCAATGCTCAATGACGTTATCCAAGCAAGGGATGAGCGTTTCGCCGCCTTCCAAAGAAAACCGTTTCTGCCCAGGGTAGCGAGTGTGTAGGAATCTTTCGAATACTTCCGCCGCAAATACTTTTCTTAGGATCCGGTTTTCTATCTTGGAGGGAAAATCGATTTTACCCTGCAGCGGCTCCACTTTACTTTGGATCCAGCGTCGAGCTTCCGTGTTTTGCATATGGACATACTCGTACCCGATATTGCTACAATACGTTTTCTCCAGCGCCTGAATTAGATCCTTTAGTTTGATAGATTGGTTCTGCAGGAAGTGCCCGGAATCGAAGGGTTGCTCGAGATCCGATTCATCGAGCCCGAATCTTTCAAGAGCTAGGTCAGGATTGGAGGGAGGCGCGCTCGATAGCGGGTCCAGGTTTGCCTGAGTGTGACCGATACTGCGGTAGCGATAGATCAGACTCGAAACGTTCATTTGCTTCGATGCTGCGGGGCCCGATTGGGATGATGGCTGCTTGCCCGCTTTTTCCCGAGGCTGGGTGAGGCCTAGCTCGAAGCCCTCGAAATATGCCCTCCACGTTTCGTTCACTGATTGCGGATCATCCTTCCATTTGAGGTAGTTGGCCTCGATTAGGTCAGCGTTGGACCGTGTTGCTATAGTGAGCATTGATTTTGATTTCGTTAGCGATCCCGCAATAAGATCTCAGGCCCTAAGAATTTAATTCCGTCTATCAGATTCATTAAGCGCGGGCTTTGTATCGCTGATCCCAAGTTGATAGGGGTGGGGATGATGGGAGTAAAGGAAAAGAGCGGTGTTGTTTGTCAGAAAGAATTGGCCATTTCGGAATCCGTCTTCAGAATGCTTCAATAACTCAAGAGATATGGTGGAAGAGGAATTGAAATCGGCCTTACTGGGAATGCTTAACGCGATCGACCGAACGGAGGGACAAGACATTTCGGATTCGCTGT
>CAYOLG010000044.1:0-33657 GCA_964404745.1 uncultured Opitutaceae bacterium | reverse complement strand
CAAATCGTTAGACAAGATTTTCACTTCGAAAGAAGAGCATCGAATCAACGGTCTTTTGATAGATACTAAAGAGCAGATATAAACCTCAGACTATGGCGAAATCCTGGAATTCGCCAAATAGATACCGAAGGATATCAGGTTGGCCTTTTTCGTGGAGGATATTTCTTGTGGAGAAGCCCTGACAACCGAGCCGAAAATAAGATTTTTAGAGGCGGTGGGATCGAAGGAAGCGTTGAATGTGCGTTCCTTTGTCGAGGAGAGCGAAGCTTTGAAATGGCTAAAAAATTGAGAGCTTCGGTTAGTTAGGCATCATCGCTCTGAGGGCCAAAGCTGATTGCCGGATTCGTCGAACTCTATCGATTGCGCTTCGCCGTCGATGACGAGATCGCCTCGCTGTTCAATCTCGGGTAAGTAGGCGGCTGAAAGCCAGATTCGGTTGATTTGCTTAGTGTTGGCGATTTGGACGATACGGATCTGATCGTTCTCATCAGCGACTGCCATTCGGCAAGCGATCTCAATAGCTTCCCGGTCTGTCTCCGCTATGAGGGGAACTCGTGTCGTGATAGGCGTTCGGGCCGTCAGCGCATTGGTATAGGTTATTCCTAAATTCATCTTTTCCGCGGCCCTTCGCGTTGTTATGTCAGCCAAACCAATTCCTATGCCATTCCCTTTTGTCGCCTTGGTGAGATCTCTAACAACAATTTGGCCAATATTTGGAGTGTAGTCCCTTTTGACGCCCGAGGCCGATCGGCCTGTCACATTGGAATCCATGCCCCCGCCGCTGATGTCCTTGCCGATAGCGTCGACGATAAGCACGTCGATTTCAGAGACTAGCAGCTTTCCCATCAACTGTTTTGAATATTCCAGAAGCGCTTTCTCTCGTTCGAAAATCCGCTCCTTCGGGATCACCTCAATTTTGGCTACTCCATTGTAAGCGTTTTCGACAATCCCAAGCCCGAACAGGACCGGCGCGCTTTCCAGCATTGCTTGAGCGGCTGCGGGAACGACTTCATGGAATCGGCTAAATCCCAGCTTGTGGGCCGCCGTGGTGCCCAAGTGTTTTCCCAGGCCGATGAGCATCATTTTGAGGAGGCCACTTTCGTAGTCGGCAGCAAAGGCAGTGTGAGCCTTTATGCGGTTGCAGACTACTATGCCATCCGACTCGAAAGCGTTCTTGTCGCAACAAACGGGAGTATTTTCATCCAAGTGGCCGATTTCCACGACTTCCATGGAGGAATGAATGGGAGCGCCAACGGAAGATTCTGTAATGCCCAGGCTTTCTAGTACGGCTAGCTGACCTTCGGCTGTAGCTCCGCCGTGACTGCCCATGGCGGGAACCACAAAGGGGTCGGCTCCTTTTGATTTTAGATGGGAAACCAGAGTCTTGATGGCGGCTACCTGACCATATATTCCTCGGCTGCCCGCGGTTATGGCGATGCGCTTGCCTCTCAGCTCCAATGATGGCAATCCCGCCAGTTGTGAAAGCGTTTCCTGTTCGACATCCTCAACTACGTCTTCCGGGAATCGTTGCAACACGGGTACCAGTTTCGGAAACGGGTAGGGTTTCGAATTGGCGAAGGTGGGTCTAATATTGTCTATATTGAGACTCGTCGGGTAGGGGAGCTTGGGCATGGATAGAATAATCACTGACGATATTGTCGTGAGGTAGCAACGAGTGAATTGAACCCTTTGGCAACCATACCTGCATCCGAACCAACCGCAACTAGGCTAAACCCGAGTGTGTAGTACCGCTGTATATCGGATTCGGTAAAGCCAAGTATCCCAGACGCTTTACCGCTACGCGACGCTGCCCTCACGGTAGCCCCAATCGCTTCGAGAAAATCAGGATGCTCGAATTGCTTGGGTATGCCCATGGTAACGGATAAATCCGCTGGACCGACAAAGAGGGCATCTACGCCGTCGACGCTGGCGATTTCCTCTAGATTCTCCAAAGCCAAAGGCGATTCGATCTGGGCAATGATAAGCGTGCTCAGATGGGCGTTTTCGAGCTGCTCGTCGAACTGGATACCATAGCGGGCGCCTCTATTGACCGAAGAGACGCCTCTTGTTCCTCTGGGCGGGTATCGGGAGAAGGCAACTGCGTTTTCAGCCTCCGCAGCAGTATTGACATTGGGAAGCATGAGTCCCCAAGCCCCGAGATCCAGGGCTCTTTTGAAGTAGACATTATCAATGGACGGCAATCTTACGATTGGAGCGGCGCCGCTGCCGTGCAAGGCCATCAATTGATAAGCGAGCATTTCCCAAGAGCCGGATCCATGCTCCATGTCTAGCAAGCACCAGTCCAGTCCGCATACTCCTGCGATCTCAGCAATCGTGGGAGAACCCGTATTGAGAAAAGCGCCAATGAGCTTGTCGCCTTTCAATACTCGCCGTCGAAATTCGAGACTATCCATGGGGTTTGTTGCGCTGCATGACCGTAGGTTCGAAAATGTAATATATAATTGGATACAACGTGGAAGGCGTTGGATTTCGCCTACCAGCGAACCGGCTTGAATTCCCATTCCGGATCCACTTTCTTCATCTCCGATTCGTCGTCTCGAAAATCGAGCCCGCTTTCTAGATAGTTCTTGTGCAACCGGGCCAGCTGTTCTTGGTCGATGGATACGCCTAGTCCAGGCCCGTCAGGAATAGCGACCGTTCCGTTTTTGAACGGCAGAGGCCCGCCCTCAATAATTTCATCGCTTTGCCACGGGTAGTGGGTATCCAGGTCGTAGTCGAGTTGGGGAATGCAGGCGCCTAGATGCGTCATAGCGGCTAGAGAAATGCCTAGATGGCTATTAGAGTGCATGGATATGCCTCGTCCGAAGGTTTGGCAGATACGGCAAAGTTCGATGCAAGGCCGCAAGCCACCCCAGTAGTGATGATCCGTCAGGATGACGTCCTCCGAGTGTAGTTCGATTGATCGGGGGATATCTTCAAAGGAAGTGGTGCACATGTTCGTGGCTAGCGGCGATTCGATGGCCTTACCCACCTCGGCCATCGCCTCTTGGCCCCGAACAGGGTCCTCCAGATATTCTTGAATTGGGTCGAGCTTTTTACCGATTCGAATTCCCGTTTCCACGGACCAAATAGCGTTTGGGTCCAAGCGGAGGGGAACATCGGGTCCGAACGCGTCCCTTAAGGCAAAGAGGGCATCAGCTTCATCATCGGGCGGAAGAACGCCTCCTTTAAGCTTGATTGAACGAAATCCGAAGGCCTCGGTCATGGCCTTGGCTTGCTCGACGATCGCCGCTGCGTCCATAGCCTCATTTTGGCGGGCGGATGCCCATCCTTCAGCCGTATCATCCTTCCCAAACCCCAGTCTTCCGCCAGCGCCTTCGAGCTTGTAGAACAAGTAGGCGCCAAACGGCACGGCGTCTCGGGCAGCCCCGCCGAGCAGGTCGCACATGCGAACGCCAAAACGCTTGCCCAAATAGTCGAGGCAAGCTACCTCCAAAGCGCTTTGAACATGCACCCAGACGCGCTGATCCCAAGGGGCATCGCCACGAGTCTCGTCGATCTCGATCAGATTTTTGGCCTTCGCCAGGAGGCGGGTCAGCTGTACAGGATCTTCGCCCAGGAGACCTTGGCACACGTGCTCCAAGGATTCCGTAACTCCGTCGGTACAAGGACTCTCGCTGATTCCAGTCAATCCGTCTTCGAAAGCTAGTTCGAGAATGACGCGGAGCCCATAAGGGGCGTGGAGACCGGACGCATTGCGTAGCGGCGGATCAGTGAAGGCGATAGGTGTGACCTTATAGCTAGTGATTTTCATAAAAGGAGGTAAAGGCGTCTCGAATCAATGGAAACGCGCTAATCGGTGAGCATTCAAAGGCAATTTCTCTCGAAGACAACTCGATCATTTAGTTTGCGTGCGATTACAGAGTCGATTTTTTTCCATCTATGAGCTGCTTACGCTTTGCCTCCTTGGCCACCGTTATCGTGTTGACCTTTTTTCCATCGATGAGCGGCAAGCCGAACTTCGTGTTTTTCATCGCCGATGATGTCAGTTGGGACGACTTGGGCTGCTACGGAAACGAAGGCGTTCGCACTCCGAATATCGATACGCTGGCGAAAGACGGCCTGCGCTTTACCAATGCCTACCTAACTGCCAGCAGTTGCAGCCCGAGTCGAGCGAGCATAGTTACTGGGCGGTATCCACATAATAATGGCAAAGCAGCGGAGTTGCATTTGCCTATAGCCGATCATCTACCCTGGTTGCCGGAAGTTTTGCGAGAGGCAGGTTACCATTCAGCGCTTTCTGGGAAGCATCACATGAAGCGAGAGAATCCGAGCGAGATAAACCCCTTTGACCATGTTGATGGCGGTCGCGCTGAGGGTAACCGTGGTGGGGAGGCTAATTGGATTTCAGTCGCCCGAAATCGGCCCCAAGACCGGCCTTTTTTCTTCTGGTTTGCCGCCTACGATGCTCACAGAGCTTGGGATGCCGATGATGACTGGATTGAAAATAAATACGGCCCGAAAACGAGACCCGCTTCGGTACGTGTGCCCCCATTTTTGGTCGATGACGACCCTACTCGCCAAGATTTGGCGTCCTACTACAACGAGATTACGCGTTTCGACCATTTTATAGGCGAAGTCGCCGAAGAACTGCGTCGGCAAGAGGTATTGGACGACACCTTGATCTTCGTGCTTGCGGACAATGGCAGTCCGTTCCCTCGCGCGAAAACTCGTCTGCATGACTCTGGAATGAAGACGGCTTTAGTGGCCCATTGGCCACTGGGCATCGAGTCGAAGGGCGTTTCCGATAGCTTGGTTAGCGTTATCGATTTGGCTCCTACTCTAATTGAATTAGCTGGTCTTAAAATTGGCCCAACCTTTCAAGGCGTAAGCCTGGCCCCTGTATTCAAGAATCGCAGCAAAACCATACGCCGGTATGCGTTCTCCGAGCACAATTGGCACGATTATGAAGCGCTCGGCCGATCGGTGCGGACAAAAGACTTTCTATTCATCACCAATGACCGGCCCGAGAAACCGTGGCAGGGTCCGGCTGATTCCGTTCGATCCCCATCCTTCTCCCAGCTGCTTAAAAGGCAGCGCGATAGTTCGCTGACTCCAGCCCAAGCCGATGTTTTTCTCGCCCCCCGTCCCCAAACGGAACTCTACGAAACGGCAAGAGATCCGAATCAGCTCGATAATCTGTCTGGAAATGCTGAATTTGCCGGGATAGAAAAGAGATTGAGAAAGGTATTGAGCGATTGGCGGCGAATCACTGGTGACAGTGTTCCGGATCGTATTTCCTCGGACGAGTTCGACCGCCAGACGGGCAACCGTCTAGGCTTGGGAGATACCTTTCGAGGGGAAACGCCTGGCGAATCTGGAGGTGCAGCACTGATAAACCGTTCAGGACCGAAATAGAAAAACCAATTTAATATGAGGCTATTCCGTCAATTATCTGTCTGCTCATTCCTTTTGTGGGGCACTTGCTCGCTGTTTTCGATTCCTCCCTATGTCCAACGAAATGCTGAACCCTTGTATAAAGAGTTTCAGGACGATTCGTTTCCCTTTGTTGAAGCGACGGTGGATCTTCGAGGCATTGCTCCTTTCGGCAATGAAAACAACCTGATTCCTAGAGCTGTAGTCCTGCCGCTGGGACACGATGTTTTCGTCTGTTTCGATACGGAATTGCTACGCGTCGCTGGAATTTGGAAAGGCGGATTTCTGACTCCTCGAGGCTTAGCGATGCTATCCTATGAGGCACCACTCAGGAAAATGGGAGGGGGCCAGAAGGATCTGCCCAAACCTTTAGGCGAAGTGGTTCTGGCGAATGGGCTCTACTCGGGCTGGCAGAAACTGGACCGCTTGTCTTTCGAGGATCCTAGGAGCCGGTGGATTGACGAAAAAGAGTTAGGCCGAGGTCCATTGGAAGAAAGCTGGGGACAATGGATGGGGATAGAGGACACGGAATCCGGAGCTGTTCTCCGGTACTCGCTATTTGGTGGTCAAGCGAGAGAGAGCTACTCGCTCTCTGAAGAGGGCAACAGCCTGAAGCTAATCCGGAATATCGAGATAGAAGGGGCAGGGGATCTTCTTGCCCTCGTGGTGGCGGAAATCGGAGAGGAAGGGCCAATCGAGCTGAAGGGCGAAGGGTTGTCTCTAGTCGACGAGCGTTTTGTTGTTGCCCGTGTGGAATCCGCTTCTGGGTCAAGTGTTAGATTAGCCCTAACAACGGATTTGCAGACTGGATCTATTGAGATGATCAGGAATGAGGGATTTACTGGGAGAACCTCCATTGGAAAACCGTCTCGGTGGTCGGCAACGGCGACAGCCGGAATGGAACTAGGCGAAGCCCAAGGCATCTTCGCGGTAGACGAAGCTATTATCCCTTACCCGAACCCTTGGAAGCGGCGAATAAGGCCGGTGGCTATCGACTTCTTTCCGAATGGTGAAGCGGTCCTAGTGACCTTCGACGGCGATGTTTACAGGTTATCGGGGCTTGGTGGCGCCGATGATATAATCGTTTGGCGACGAATCGCCGCAGGTTTCAATGAGCCGCAGTCTATTCGCATACGAGATAACGATGTTTTTGTATTCAGTCGCCTAGGAATCACCCGCTTGGTCGATCGGAATGATGATGGGGAAACCGATTTTTATGAGATGTTTTGTAATCGCTTTGCCCAAAGCGCGGATACGCGAGACTATCCGATGAGCTTAGCCTTGAGGCAGGATGGCAGTTTCGTCATTACGAAGGGGGGGCAGCAGGTTGATGCTCTTTCACCTCACAGTGGCCGAGCGATGACGATTTCGGCGGATGGGCAGCGCGTCGATTATTTGGGATTCGGTTTGCGGAACGCCTATGTTTCCGCTCATCCAAGCTTGGATTTGATTACCGCTAGCGACCAGCAAGGGAATTGGGTGCCTTCAACGCCTTTCCTGGTGATCAAAGACGAGCGATATTTTGGATACGAGCCAGGAGCGCCATTTTCGGCAAAACCTGTCAATCCACCGGCTCTCTGGATGCCTCATCGGGTTGTTCAATCGGGAATCGAGCAGTTGTGGCCTATGGATGATCGAATGGGACCACTGGCTGGCTCGATCCTCTATATAGATTACAAAAAGCCCAGCCTCTTCCAGATTTTCATTCCGGAGGACGGCGACTTCACGCAAACTGCAGGCGTTCCGCTGCCTATCGAGTTCGAGACTCCCATTCTGAAAGGAGCTATAAGTCCAATCGATGGAAGTCCCTATTTAGCGGGCTTTCAAATTTGGGATTCCGTGGCCAGCCGGTTGGAGGGGCTTTGCCGCTTGCGCGTTTTAGATGGGGCAAATGAGCGACCAATTGCGGCTGAGGTGTCCAAAAATGGAGTGCTCCTGACCTTCGATCAACCTCTTGGACCTGAGAGATCCCTGGATCCTGCAAATTACCAAGCAAGTAGTTGGGAGTATCGACGCACTAGCGAGTATGGATCGCCTCAATTCAAAGCGGACGGTTCGCCTGGTGTCGACGAATGGTTTGCTCACACGGTCCTTCTTTCCAAAGACAGGAAATCGGTTTTTCTGGCCATCGAAGATGTGAGAGAAACCATGCAATTGGAAGTTCAATACAATCTGTTTGGCGAGTGGACGCCGGTTTATTTCACCATAAACAAAATCGTTCCTACGAAGCTTGGAAAGGATTTCGAGCCAGTAGATTTCCAGAAGCTTTTTGCGTCTGAACCCGCTCCCCGGGAGAAAGCCAGTCGAAGCTCTATCGTTTCCGTTGCTCGCGGACAACAGCTTTACGCCCAGATGGGCTGTGTCGGCTGCCACTCGATAGACGGGACGACAGAGGGCCGCAGCGGCCCGAGCTGGCTGGGAGCCTACAAAAGCCGTAGGGCGCTCAAAGATGGAAGCCGCGTTAGGGTAGATGAGGAGTACTTGCGTACTTCCATTTTGGATCCATCAGCCGTTGTAACGGAAGGCTATGACGACGAGGAGGCCGGAATGCCCTCCTACAAAGGCATCCTCAAGGATGAGGATGTGGACTCTCTGGTTATGTTTATCCGATCGCTTAGGTAGCGGATTTCCCCTAAAGGCGGCCGGCAGCCCATAGAAGCCCGCGGCTAACGACCTCCTGGAACTGGGGGTTGGCTATTGTCTCGTTAGTATGGCCGAAGGTTGTGCCGAATACACGGGCATCGCCGTATTGATTGGTCCAGAAAACAGGATGGCTTTCGCCGGTTTCTTCACTCCTTCCGGTGCCCAAAGAGGTAGCGCTGGGCCAAAGCTTTTCGATAATGTAAAGCTCATCCATCGGAGAAACCCAGTCGTTGGGGAAGCCCATCATAATGGGATGATTGGCTTCTGTAACGGTGACAGGGTAGCGGCTCTGATGGTCGTGTCGACGCGTCGTTACGCCCAGAAATTCTCTCCATAGATCTTCTTCCGCCGCTCGGTACGTGTGCATAGCGCAATGTATAACTACCGCAGATACACCTTGTTTATGAGCCGTCACGATTTTTGAAATGTAATCGGTATCATCCGTATTGGCGAAACATTGGTTGTGGACAACGACATCGTATTCAGCTGCCCAGTGTGGATTATCGTAAAGTTTCGATTGGTAGTCCTTCGCATCGCCGCCTTCATGAACAATGGTCCAGTCAACCTCTACGAACTCGGAAATCCCTGTTGTCAGCACTTGCTTTTGGAAATCATAGTCATGGCAGCATCCGCCGGTGATGAGAAGGGCTTTGACAGTGGTCTCTCCTTTCGGAAGCGAGCAGCCAGCTAAGGCCAGGGCAATGATGGATGCTGAGGTTGCAAGAAGGCGGTGGCGCTGATGTTGAAGATACATTTAGGTTTAATTTAATCCTTTCCTCCAAATGGCAATACTTTACGCCGTTTGCCAGGGGCCAAGGCAAGCGCTGATCGGGCTTTTTCCGTCTAAGAGAGTGTGTAATTTAATTTGCTGCAGCGAACGCTCAAGTCGTCGATAGCGTCCATCGACAGAATAGGCTTCTAGGTAGCTTAATACGGGATGAAATAGCAGAATTTGCCTAGGAAAAGTCCAGATTTGCAAAGCCAATTTCGAACAATTGAGCGATACTTGCGTATCATCAAAACGGAAAAAGCTAGATGGCAAATCCCCCGGTCAGCGGAAGAACAAGCGAACAGTGTCGGGGGTATAGAAGCGGAGGCGCGCTAAAAAAGTATAAGTTAGAGAAAATTAAAAAATAAGGCTTTTGGAACCCGAACACGATAAATCCCAGAACTAAATCACTAACCTAAAATATTAAACTGAAAGGATTACAGCCATGTTACGAAGCGTAAAAGATATGATCGGATACCCCATCGATGCCAGCGATGGAGTAGTTGGAAAAGTCAAGGATGCTCTATTCGACGATCGCCATTGGCGCCTGCGTTACGTTGTCGTGGATACAGGCGCCTGGCTCCCGAAGAAGAAAGTCCTTTTGAGCCCCTTCCATCTTAAAGAGTTGGAAACGGGCTGGGTAGGCAATTGCCTAAAGGTAATATTAAATAAAGCTCAGGTTGAAGGATCGCCCGAGTTAAGGGAACACGAACCGGTATCGATGCAGTTCGAAGAAGAGTACGCCAAGTACTACGATCTGCCCACCTACTGGATGGATCCCTACCTCTTCGGTGGAGCGGCGATTCCCTCATCGATTGGTCCAGAGTATAGCCCAAAAGGAGAAGCGGAACGTCAAGCGCACGAATTTCGCATGAGGCAAATCGCGGGTGAGCACTTGCGGTCGGCCCATGAAATTATGGGTTACCATATCCATGCAAAGGACGGCTCGTTTGGCCATGTAGAAGACTTCGTACTCGATGACAGCAACTGGAGACTCCAATACTTGGTAATCGACACTAAGAATTGGTTGCCCGGAAAGCCTTCGCTCATCGATATCGGGTGGACTGAGTCCTTCGATTGGGAAACGAAAACGGCGAACGTAGATCTGATGAGAAAGCAGATCGAAATGGCTCCTCGTTTCGATCCCTACGACCCGGTCAACGAAGACGAGAACTACAAGCTTTACGATTATTATGGAAAGCCACGCGACTGGGAAACACCGGCAGCCCCGCATTTCTAATTTGGATGCAACCGTTTGTGGTTTACGGTGAAATTGGCGCGCAGCGATTGACGCTGCGCGCTTTTTTGTAAATTGAAAGGTGAGAGTGGGTAGGGTATCACCGACCAGTCAATTGGCGGGGCTTGCAGCGGCTATATCTTGCTTTGCCGGTCCGGCCGTTAGTTCAGCCAGTGAATTCGATGGCGGCATTAGGGTTTGGAACGAGTTCAAGCTGACGGAATACTCGAAAGACGAATGGACCACCTTCACCTGGGCGGAGCTCCGATTTATTGATGACGCCTCTTAATTAGGCCTTTGGTTTCCGAGGCAAAAAGCTTACCGAACTTTATCGAATCGATGGAAATTGGGATTGGGAGCGTCTTTTTTGGACGCCAAAAGCTCTTCAGGCGGATGAAATTCGCAAAGTCGGTTGGAGCTTGAGATCAGTCCTTATTGGCAGGCGGGCAAGGATACGCTGGTAGCCCTGCGAAACCGGATTGAGTTGAGGACGTTGGAAAGTCTCGATTATGCTGAGCGGCGGGTATCGCGTCATCGAATCACATGGGACCATACCTTTAGGGGTTCGCAACGATTGAAGCGTTTCGAAATTTCAGAGGAGCTGTTTTACGATTTCGAATCCGGTCGGTTTATTGAAAGCCGACTCCGGCCTGCAAACGTGTTTTTCTCAGTTGGGAAAGGGAGTTGGGCGAACGTATTTGCTCAAGTTAGATCGAAGCGACTGCTTCACGATGGAGATTGGGAGCACGCATTTATTTTAGGATTTGGTTTGCGTATGAGGCCGTGCCGATAACGGCAAGATTGACCTCATGGAATTGAGAGGAATTATGGGCAAGGTAACCGTAACCCCATTGCCTATGAAAAGCGCTATTCTCTCCGCCTCTGTCTGCCTAATCTATTCGCTGGTAACTGCTTCGGCGGTGTCTCGAGCGAACGACGGCCCTCACATGGCCAACGGTATTAAGATAGGCGAGGTCGATCAAACTTCAGCCATCGTCTGGGTTCGTCTCACGCAAAACGAGAGCTACCGCTTGGATGGGCGCGAATGGGAAAAAGACGACGAAGCTTTGCCTCCTGGATTGACCATAGGCGATATGCAATACAGTGCGGCGGGAAGCGAAGGAGAGGTTCGCATTAGCTACTGGGCCGCTGGTGGTTCGGGAAAGGTAGAAAGCTCTCGCTGGTCGCCCGTGAACGCCAAGAAGAATTTTTCCGGAAAATTCCAACTAAAAGGTCTGAGCCCAGGAACGGACTACACATTGAAAGTGGAAGGCCGTTCCACGGGTGGAAGCGAAAATAGTATCGAAGTTATGGGGGGCTTCAAGACGGCGGCGAAAAAGGATGAGAAAGCCCCCGTCAAATTCGTTCTCGCCACTTGCCACGACTTTCCGAGGCGCGACGATCTTATCAACGGGCATTACATTTATCCGGCTATGCTTGATCGGGTGGATCCAGACTTTCTCGTTCATGCTGGCGATATCGAGTATTACGACAAACCGCTTCCTTGGGCGAAGACGGAGACCTTGGCCTACTACAAGTGGGATCGGCTTTTCGGGCTCCCCAACTTCCGGGAGTTTTATCGGCAGGTGCCTGCCTATTTCATGAAAGATGATCATGATTTGCTGAAAAACGATAGCGTCCCTGGGGATACCTACGGAGAGCTAACGTGGGATCGAGGTATCGAGATCTTTAACGAAACGTTTCCGATGGGGGAGCGGCCCTATCGGACCGTGCGATGGGGAAAAGACCTGCAAATTTGGATGATGGAGTCCCGCGAATACCGAAGCCCTAACAGCAGCCCGGATGGGCCAAGCAAAACCATCTGGGGAGAGGAACAAAAGAAATGGTTTTTCGATACTTTCGCAGCCTCCGACGCTACCTTTCGAATCGTGATTAATCCGAATCCCATTGTCGGACCGGATCGAGAAAACAAGAAGGACAATCATGCGAATTCAAATTTCACCTACGAAGGAAATGAGCTCCGCTCATTCATTGGCAGCCAGAAAAATGCCTTCATACTCAATGGCGATCGCCATTGGCAGTACGTAAGCGTCGACGAGAAAACGGGGGCTCGAGAATATTCCTGCGGTGCTGGGACTGACATTCACGCTGGTGGCTTCAGGCAATCCCTTCGATCTGCCAAGCATCGTTTCCTAAGGATCAAAGGCGGCTTTTTAAGCGTCACTGTAGAACGCGAATCGGGAAGGCCGCGAATCAGCCTGCGCCACCACGACGTCCACGGGGACGTCGTGAATGAGGATATTTTCTTTGGGGAGGACTAGGGGTCCCTTCAAGCTGAGCGCGAGGCTAGTCGCTGAAGCAGACGAGATGCTGATCGCTCCGAATCAAGAGCTTATTTCCAATTGCCACCGGCGAGGAAATGATAGGCTCGAAAAGGGAGTATTCGGAGATTTCGCCTAGCCCGTTGCTGTCGACCTTGGCTGAAAACACGGTGCCATCTTCTCGAGCGGCTACGAAGGTAGAGCCGGCGAGAAGCGGGGATGCGTAGTATTTTTGAGCGGTCCGAGGAAGATGGGATTCCCAAATCGTTTTGCCGTCCAGGGGATTAATGCTGGTGACGCGTCCGCGATCTGGGCCTCCATCTTTTAAGAAAATCACCTGTTCCTTCGTCGCAACGGGTGTGGTAGAGTCGCTTCCAATACCCTCCCGCGACCAAGCCCATTTCGGCTTGCCGGATTTGGCGTCTAGTTCAATGCCAGCAATGGCGGCTCCTCTAGCGTAGGGAACAACAACCATGTCTCCAGATAAAGCTGCCGAGGCTATAACGCGCCAATACTGCTCGTTTGCGGGATTAAAGCCATCGATTTCCCAGAGCAGGTTTCCATTGCGAGCGTCGTGTCCAGTCAGATGATTGGCGCCCCAGGTAACGATCGTTTCAATACCTTGGTGGTTGATAACCAGCGGACTGGTGTAGGCATCTCCAGACTCGGGAGCCGTTTCGTAGTCGCGGGAAGCTCGCCACACTTCCTTGCCGGTCTTCTTGTCAAAGGATACCAAGAGAGAGTCGCCCTCGGTTTGCATGATAGCGACGATCACGTTACCAGCGGCCAAGGCTGGCGAGGAACCTTTGTCCCACCACAGTTTGTCCTCGCCGTAAGAATCCTCAAGATTGGTTTTCCATAATATCTCACCGTCGAAATTCAAAGCCGCGAAATTTCCGGACTTGAAATAGGCGAAAATGGTTTTGCCGTCTGTCACTGGCGACGAGTTGGCTCCACTTCCAACACGCCGTCCGCGCCCAGGGGTCTTCTCCCCAATGGTGGTTCGCCAGAGCTCCTTTCCCTTCCAGTCGAAGGCGAGGATGCCATCTTCTTCGCCGATTTCCGAAGTAAGAATAATTTTGTCATTCCAAGCAATTGGTGTGGAGCAGCCCCTACCAGGTAGCGGAGCCTTCCACTGAATATTAGCTTCTCGTGAAATACTGCTTGAGAGAGTGGCTATCGAGACTCCGTCGTAGTTAGGTCCGCGCCAATAGGGCCAATATCCGGCCTCGGCAACGATCAGTGGAGTGATTAAAACAAAAATAGTGAAAGTCAGTTTCCGGTTCATCGAGGCACGTATGTTGTCCTCACTTGTCAGCCTCTCAAGGCAAATGTTCAGCTAGATGGGCGATCTATTGAGCCTGGGAACGGGGATTTGACAAAGTGGTTCGGATACATACTTGTGCAAAATAGTACAGCCGGAGAGGAAAACCAGTGTACCTTTGAAAACCTTAACCCCTATCAGATTGAGCTAATATGAATAGACGAACCTTTGTTAAAGGCAGTGCCGCATTTTCCAGTTTCATGATTCTCCCAAGCTGGGTCATTGGGAAATCCGCTTCTCCCAACGGAAAACTCAATATTGCCCAGATAGGGGCTGGTGGCCGTGGTCGCGCTCATATTACGGGCTATCAAGATGAAAACTTGATTGCCTTTTGCGATGTCGATGATGCCAGAGCTGCGGCGACATATGATGAGTATCCAAACGTGCCTCGCTTCAAGGACTACCGCAAGATGTTCGACAAGATTGCGGGCAAGGTAGATGCCGTCTCCATCGCTATTCCCGATCATATGCATTACCCAGTCGCTCGCTGGGCTCTCGAACAGGGCATCAATGTGTATTGCGAAAAGCCTTTGGTGCGCACAATCTGGGAAGCTCGCGAACTGAAAAAGGCCGCTGCCAAAGCGGGTGTCATCACCCAAATGGGGAATCAGGGTCATACGCACGAAGGTCTTCGCTACATCAAAGAGTGGACCCAAGCTGGCGTGATTGGCGATATCGTCGAAGTGCTTCATTGGACTAATCGCCCCATTTGGCCGCAAGGCGCGATTCAGCGACGCAATGTGCCGGTTCCTGCAACCTTGGACTATGATCTGTGGCTGGGAGTCGCCCCTAGAAAATCATTTGATGATAAAATAGTTCCCTTCGCTTGGCGGGGTTGGAAGGACTATGGCTGCGGGGCTGTAGGCGATATGGCCTGCCACATCATGGACTCTTCTTTCTCAGGCTTGGATTTGGGATTGCCGGTCGAGATAGAGGCCAGCGTCTCAGGATCGCATGCGGAAACTTTCCCCATGGCGTCCACAATCGAATTCAAATTCAAGGGGCGCAAAGCCCCTAAAGTGACCTGGATGGATGGCGATCGTTTGCCGGATCTTGACAAGATAGAGGGTGTGGAGCCCAATTTCTTTGGCCATGAAACGCTAGAAAATGGGCGTAAACGGCAAAAGAATTCCAGCGGCACCTTTATCATAGGCTCTAAAGGAACGATTTGGACGGACACGTACAGTTCTTCGATTCGAGTGTATCCAGACAGCTATTTCAAGGAGTTGCGCTCGAATAAGGATCTTCCTCCAAAAACGCTGCCCCGGGTAAAAGGCGGCCCCTTCAAAGAATTTACGGACGCCATTAAGGCAGGGAAAAAGTCGGGTTCGGACTTCAGCTATGCAGCGGACTTCACGGAAACAGCGCTTCTAGGCCTGGTGGCCATGCAAGCGGGCGGAAAGATCAAGTACAATGCCAAGCGCATGCGGATTACCAACGATCAAGACGCTAATAAGTACCTAGAAAGTCAATACGATTACAAGAAGGGTTTCATTCCCTCCTGATCTGGCAGAGGGCTTTAGCTCGCGAATCTTTACGGCCGGAAATCCGAAACGGGTTTCCGGCCTTTTTGCCTAAGCGGCCCATGACGGGCTTATGCTAATTGAGGGCCATGGCCATGAGGCTGGTTCAGATTAAAACAGGCCGGGACCCGTCTTCGCTTCGAGCTTCGCCGAGGCGGGCTGTCGCGTACCACTATGATTCGGAACAGGAAAAGGTGGAGCTAGACCTCCGGGCGCACTCAATTTGAAGCCTAAGGCTATCGCCTGTTCCCCGTCGTTTCCCACCACCCATTGGGTGGAGACCAATCTTCCTCGAGCAAGGCAGCATGGTCGGTTTCTAGCTTCGGCATATCGACTTCCCTGATTAGCGCTTCCTGCTCGGCGTATTTGATGGCGTCAAAGTTGGGATTGGTGTATGGGTAGCTGGCTCCGACTTCATCGAGCCAATCTTGAAGCTCGACTTTTAGCGTGGCAGCCAACTCCGGATAGACAGACACAATATTCCGCTGTTCTTGGGGGTCGCTCGAGAGATCGTACAACTCGCTGCGCCGGTCCTCGTAATAGTAGATCAGTTTCCAATCTTGCTTTCGGATAATCGAAGAGGGTTCCCCGCCTTGATTTCCGTAGTGAGGGTAATGCCAATATAAAGATCGATCTTCGATAGGTTCTCCTTTCAGAAGAGGAACTAGGCTAACCCCATCGATATGCTGATTGGGAAGCGGGTCGATGTCTGCTAACTCCAGCAGTGTAGGGAAAAAGTCGGTACCAATGACAGGGGTATGGCAGATGTCGCCGGGAAGGGGCGAATCGGGCCATTTGATGTAAAACGGTTCGCGGATGCCTCCTTCCCACTGCCGTCCTTTGCCGCCACGCAAGGGCAGATTGGAAGTCGCCTTCCCGTCGCCCGCCGAGACTCCGCCATTGTCGGAAGTAAATACTATTATCGTGTCATCTTCGAGGCCCAGTCGATCGAGCGTATCCAAAACCATTCCCACCGCGTCGTCCATGGCTTCGACCATGCCAGCATAGAGAGGATTGTCTTGGACCTGCCTAACGGGTGTTGTCCGATCGATGATAAAGCGCGTTTTGGCGACGGGCCGATTGGCGGCTTTCTCGCGGTACTTCTCCCAGAGGGCTTTAGTTGTCTGGATGGGTCCGTGCACATTGTAGAAGGAGAGGTAGGCCAAGAATGGCTTATCTTTGTTTGACTCGATGAATCGGGCCGTCTCTTGACCCAAGCGGAGAGGGAGGTATTCGCCAATTTCGCCATCCTCCATTTTCGGATTTTCGTAAGGCGAAAAATAGCCGCCAGGAGGACCGCCTCGGTGGTGTCCGCCGATATTGATGTCGAAGCCGTGGTCTTCTGGAAACGAACCCTCATCTCCCAAGTGCCACTTCCCAGCGAAGAAAGTAGTGTAACCTGCCTCTTTGAATGCTTCAGCCAAAGTCGTATCCACATGGGGCAGGCTCCAGGTGTAGGCGGGTGGTAGCAGTTTGGTGTTTCGTTTCCAGTCCTCTTTTTCTTGGGCGCCTATCCAGTTGGTAATATCGAGTCGAGCTGGATACTTTCCCGTCACGAGACTAGCTCTCGAAGGACTGCAGACCTGGCAGGTGGCGTAGCCTTGAGTGAATCGCATGCCTTCATTGGCAATGCGGTCAATGTGAGGGCTTTCGTAAAAGTCGCTTCCCTCTACGCTCAGATCCCTCCAGCCGAGGTCATCAGCCAAGATAAAGACGATATTAGGCTTTCTGTCCGCGAACAGGGCGAGCGAAGCCAAGCAGAAAAGAAAAGCGAAGCGGGCGGCGCGCTGGGGAGGGGGCATACTAAAGAGGCATTGGGTCATAGATAGTAACTAGCAGAAAGCGCTTGGCAAAAAGATGAGCGGCTACTCAATGTCGTCACTGGTCCAAAGGATGAAAAGCTTTTTCTGTATTCGCGCGGCAGCGACTATGATGTTGTCAGGCATGGCCCTTGATTCCACCGCTAGGATATCAAGGCAGATCTGTTGTTGAAACCGAAAACAAGGAATCAATTAGAGGCCTTTATTTTGTAAAGGCTAAGCAAGAATATCCTTTACTGGACGCGCTTTCTCGACACCGGTCAATCGCATATTGAGCCCCTGGTACTTGAAGGACAGCTGCTCGTGATCGATGCCGAAACGGTTAAGGATTGTGGCATTGAGATCGTGGATATGCACGGGGTCCTTAACGATGTTGTAGCCGAAATCGTCGGTTTCGCCGTACACCGTACCCCCTTTAATTCCTGCACCAGCCATCCATTTGGTGAAGCACTTCGGGTGATGGTCGCGTCCGTAATTAGTTTCAGTAAGTGTTCCCTGGCAATAGATGGTGCGCCCGAACTCTCCGCCCCAAACTACAAGCGTATCGTCGAGCATGCCACGCTGTTTCAAATCGGTAATCAAGGCATAGCTAGCTTGATCGATATCTTTACACTGATTGGGCAGGTCTTTCGGCAAAACGCCATGCTGATCCCAACCGCGGTGGAAGATCTGGGAAAAGCGTACTCCTTTTTCCGCTAAGCGACGGGCCATTAGGCAATTGTAGGCGAAGGTTCCGGGCTTCCTGGCATCTGGACCGTAAAGATCGAAAATGTAGTCCGGCTCGTTGGAAAGATCGGTTAGGTCCGGGACGGAGGTCTGCATTCGGAAAGCCATCTCGTACTGGGCTATGCGAGCATGAGTTTCGGGGTCTCCAAACTCTTCATACAGATCTTCATTGATGGCTTTAACGCCATCGAGCATTTCCCGTCTTAGATCGCGGCTTACGCCTTGCGGGTTATTCAGGAAGAGAACGGGGTCGCCTTGAGAACGCAGGCTGACTCCTTGGTGTTCGGATGGCAGAGGTCCGGCTCCCCATAGCCTTGAATACAGCGCTTGGGCCTCCTTTCGGCCGGTCCAGGTGGAATTTAGCACGACGAAGGTAGGTAAATTCCGATTCGAACTGCCGAGACCGTAGCTAAGCCAGGCTCCTAAACTTGGCCGTCCAGGGATCTGGCTGCCGGTTTGGATGTAAGTAATAGCTGGATCGTGGTTGATGGCTTCCGTCCAAACGGATTTCACAATAGCGATGTCGTCAGCAATTTTCTTGGTATAGGGGAGAAGTTCGCTCATCCAAGCTCCCGATTGGCCGACCCGTTCGAACTCGTAGATCGTGGGAGCGACGGGAAAGCGAACTTGGGCTGAAGTCATGGTCGTCAATCTTTGGCCCTGGCGAACGGATTCCGGCAAGTCTTTGTCGAACATGGCTCGCATGGCTGGTTTATAGTCGTACATGTCCAGCTGAGAAGGGGCGCCAGACATGAAAAGATAGATGCCACGTTTTGCCTGAGGACGAAAATGGGTCGAAGAGAGGAAGCCAGAACCGGTCGTGGAGGCGGCGTTGGCTTTTCCCATTAATCCGCTGCCTAGGATCGAGGACAATGCTGCGAGGCCGAGGCCTTTAGCCGATCTTCCGAGAAACTGTCGACGCGTCTCAAGTGAAATGTATTCGTCTATTGGATTCATGGAAATTAGTATTTATTTACGAAGGAGTCCAAGTTCATGATCTGGTTTGCTACCATGGTTAGAGAAGCGAGCTCAATGGGGTCAAGGGCGGGATTCGGCTTGGAATCGCCCACTTTAATCAAAGCCTCGGCGTCGGATCTTTTCTCTATAAATGAGGATTGGAATTTACGGTAGGAATTTTCGAGAACCGCTTGATGCCTTGGAGAGGCATTGGCTCCGAAAGCGTACCGGTACATTTTGCCGATGCGGTTTTCCGCGCTGCCTTGGTCATTTGCCATGACTCGTTCGGCTAGGCGCCGAGCGGCTTCCACGTACTGCTTGTCATTCATAAGGGTCAAGGCTTGCAGTGGCGTATTCGTCCTTTCCCGTCTGACGTTGCAATTCTCTCGCGAGGGTACATCGAAGACGACCATGTTTGGCGGGGGGGCAGTGCGTTTCCAGAAGGTGTAAAGACTGCGGCGGTAGAGGTCGTCGCCATGATCCTGGAAAAAGTGGGCTGTGTTGCTATCCGAATAGGCTACCGCGTTCCAAATGCCGCCTGGCTGATAGGGCTTCACAGGCGGCCCTCCGGTTTGACTGTTCAAACTGCCGCTGACATACAGCGCCTTGTCTCGCAGAACTTCGCCATCCAAACGATATCGGGGACCTCGAGCGAGGAATCGATTATCCGGGTCGATGGTCAGCTCCTTGGGGTCTATGCGAGAGTCCTGGCGGTAAGTCGCGGACATAACCAGTAGCTTTAGGAAACCCTTAATATTCCAGTCGCTTTCTTGGAAGCGGATTGCCAGCCAATCTAGCAATTCCGGATGAGTGGGATTTTCGCCCATGATTCCAAAATCCTCAGACGTTGCCACTATCCCAGTGCCGAAGATATTCTGCCAGAATCGATTTACGGTGACGCGAGCGGTTAATGGATTGCCTTCGTCTACCAACCATTGAGCTAGTCCCATCCGGTTTTTGGGGGCCGATGCTGGTAGGCCGCCCAATGACTCGGGAACATCGGCGAATACCTTTTCTCCTGGTTTGTCGTACTCGCCGCGTTCCAGGATAAAGGCATGTGGCGGCGAGTCTTTTTCATTCATGACCAAAGATACGTTGGATTGGTCGTAAATGTGGTTATAGAGCTGGTTGATTTCCGCTTCTCCGTATTTAAGTTCTCGATACCTTGGTACGAAATTAGTGTAGTAGTAGGTTTCGAGCTGGTCCATTTCCCGTCCTCGGCGCCTTTCCTCAGGCACTTTGAATATGGTTTCGATGCGGCTTTTGCTTCCGCCTCCAGCGAGTTCGAAATCATGTATCAAACGATCGTAGAACGCGATACTCTCAATGTGGCCTGTTTTAGGGCCATCGGCCGATTTATCGTAGTATCCAGATTTGTAAGACTTAGCCGCTAGTTCCGGATCGATGAGCCCATCGGCGAACCAGCCTGCTTGCAGGGGGGTGGACACGGCTACGCTGCCGGAAAGATTGTCGATCACTTTTTCATAATCAAAGGGTTGCCGGGAGCCCGTTGAAATGGATAGGCCGGCGACCTTGCCCGATCCATCGTAATAGATTGTGATTTCCGGGGAGCTGAATTCCCTCGGATTTGCGCGTTCCGCCTTGGTGGTTGCGGAAATCATATTTCCGTCCTTTAGGGAATGTATGAGCTCGAAAATGATTTGGTAGCGGTTTGGGAGGCCAGGATTGGAATTGACCACCGCCAAGCGCCACCCGCGATTTCCGTCGAATTGCTCGAGCACTGGTATGCGGCCTTGCTTGTAGTCGCCCTCTACCGGGAGCTTAATCTGGCAGCTCAATGTGAAAGCCCGATCCGGGTTGAATGTATAGTTGTGAGCGGACAGGTCGATGGTGTCGCCGGTTTTAGCCGTCAGGGTCTGGCGGCCGGCTTTCTTCTCGCTGGCTTCGGGTTTCTCATCGGTGAAAACGATTTCGAAGTCGGTCTCAGTGTTGAAATCATGAGATTGGTAGGGCCGGTTTGGATCGGCCTTCCAAGCTTCGAATTCGGATTCCCATGATTTCTTGAGGCTCTGGATATCTTCAGCGATCTGGTCGCGACGCTGCTTGACCTGTTTCCAATCTTCCCGGTGTTCGGGCTTGGGAATGGTTACGATAGGTCGCGTATCATATGCGTTTCCATCCATGATGGGTCCATCGAAATTGTTGAAGAAGGCGGAAAACCGATAGAAATCGGTCATCGAAAGCGGATCGAATTTGTGATCATGGCAAGAGGCGCACCCCATCGTGAGACCGAGGAAAACGGTGGAAGTGGTTTCCACCCGGTCTTTTGCGTAGAGGGCCTGATACTCCTCATCGATGGCTCCTCCTTCGCTAGTGGTAGGATTGCATCGACTAAAGCCGGTCGCCAAGGTTTGCTCGAGCGTTGCATTCGGCAGCAAATCGCCAGCGATTTGCTCGACAGTGAATTCGTCGAAAGGCTTGTTTTCGTTGAAGGCTTTGGCCACCCAGTCGCGATAAGGCCAAATCTCCCGATAGTTATCCAAGTGCAATCCGTGGGTGTCGGCGTAGCGAGCAGCGTCCAGCCAATAGCGGGCTTGGTGTTCGCCGTAACTTGGCAAACCTAGTAGAGCGTCCACCAAGGATTCATAGGCGTTTTCCGATGTATCGTTGACGAAGCGGTCCACGGTCTGAGGATTTGGAGGGAGGCCGGTGAGATCGAGAGAAAGTCTCCTGGCCAGGGTGGCTCGATCCGCTTCTGGATTGGGTTCCAGCCCTTTTTCTTGCATGGCTCGGTAAGTGAAAGCATCAACTGAATTCACTCCCCACAATTGTTCCGGAACGTCGGGTTTCTCCGGTTTTTCGAATGCCCAGTGCCCCTCCCACTCGGCGCCTTCTTTGATCCACTGTTCAATTAAGCGTTTCTCCTCCGCGGACAACTCCTTGTGGGAATCAAGCGGGGGCATGATATCGTCTGCGTCTTCAGTGATGATACGCTGGTAGAGTGGGCTATGCTTGGGATCTCCTTTGATGATGGCGGCTTCGTATTTGCCATGGGGCACGAATGCATTGGCTTCGATATCCAGCCGCAAATCCGCCTCCCTAGTGTTTTCATCAGGGCCATGGCAAGCATAGCAATTGTCAGAGAGGATTGGTCGAATGTCTCGATTGAAGCTCACGGTATCCCCGCTGGCGCCACTGCCTGTCAGGCTCAACAGTATCAGCGCGATCAAGGATGAGGCGGCCCGTGTGGGTAGGCCGAATGGAGGTATTGATCTCGTAATCAAAAAGTGCATACGATTTCTAAGTTGATCGGAAAGAAAAAAACGGGCAGCGTTGCCTTTAACATCTGGTCTAGACATTTCTGAGAACGCCTGTGGAGTCGCCAATCCTGTCTAAGTTATTGATACCAAGCTTTTCCGCCAATCCTAGGTAGAGATTGGTCATAGGAACGGATCCGTGGTAGACAAAACGATCGGTAGTCAACTCTCCTCCGCCTTCGCCGGCTAGGATGATTGGCAAATTGTCGTGGGTATGGCGGTTGCCATCGCAGTGGCCGCAACCATAGATGATCATGGAGTTGTCGAGGACGGAGTTGCCATCCACATCTTCCATGGCGTCAAGCTGTTCCAAGAAGAGGGCGAATTGTTCAAGGTAGTAGCGATCTATGGCAGCTATCTTCTCCATCTTTTCCGGATCCTCTTTGTGGTGGGAAAGATAGTGGTGCCCTTCATCGATACCAATTTCCGGATAGGAGGTATTCATTCCTTCATGAGCTAGTTGCAGGGTCGCGACGCGCGTTGAATCGGTTTGAAAAGCCAGTCCCATCATGTCGTACATCAAGGCCATATGCTCGCTGAAGCGCTCAGGAATGCCCGCTGGCGTAGCGACATCCGGGTCGGGGATATCTTTTATCTTCTCCGAATCCTGGATACGTCTCTCAATTGCCCGCACACTGGTGAGGTATTCGTCTAGCTTTTGCGTATCTTGGCTATCGGCTTGGCGGCGAAGCGATTTGGCATCCTCTAGGACGAAGTCTAGAATAGACCGTTGTTGAGCTAGGCGTTTCTGGAAATTCGCCTGGCGGGTGCCGATGGGCCCGCCTCCGAAGAGCCGTTCGAAAACGGCCCGAGGATTGGCTTCCGGGGCTACCGGCGTGGTAGGAGACTGCCAAGAAATGTTGTACTGATAAGCGCATGCGTATCCAGAATCGCAACGCCCGGACTTTCTGCCCGTGTCGCAGGTTAGTTCAAGCGAGGGAAATCGCGTCTCGCTACCAATCTCGTTAGCGATTATCTGATCGATGGATACGCCGGCTCGGATATCCTTACCCGCTGTCTTGCGGGCTCGTTCTCCCGTCAGGAAAGTGGCGCTAGCTCGAGCATGGTCTCCGGCTCCATCCCTGCCCGCCGTCGCGTTTATGTGGTCCAAGCCGCCGAATACTTGAATCTTGGCTTTGACCTTTTCCAGCGGCTCCATGGTCCGGTTGAGCTGCAGGGCGCCGTTCTTGTTTTGAGGCCACCAATGCCTTTCATTGACCCCGTTCGGGAAATAGCAATAGGCGGTCCGCAAGGGAGCCCCGCTAGCGGTGGTGGCCCGAGCTCTTCCAGTAGAGTTCGCCGTGCTGGCCATTCCCTTCGGAAGCAGCGATTGGTAGGCGGGCAGGGCGATAGAAATGCCCAGGCTTTTGAGAAAACGTCGTCTTTGCATGGTGGTTCGATTTAAAGGTTGTTGTGGGCAGCTACTGTAGGTTTTTCCGGATTCGGGGTTTCCGATCGCGTTCTCTGAAAAGCGGGGGAATCGATAATCCCGTTTATTAGCGTCATAATGCGTCCGTCATTTGCCTCTAGTTCGGCAACGAGAGAATCGACCGTGTGGGTATCATAGTATTCTAGTCCCCGTCCCAAGGCGTAGGTGAGCATTTTTTCCGTGACGACGCGATAATAGTCGAATCGTCGTTCGTTGGCAAGGATGCGCTTCAAATCGCGGATGTCGTTGAATGATTCGCCGGTAATGAGGGTGCCAGAAGGATCAATGGGGTTGCCCGCTTGATGGTCGCGCCACATGCCCATGGCATTGAAATTCTCCAAGGCTAGCCCCAGCGGATCCATGCGTTCGTGGCAGGAGCGGCAAAGCGGTTTTTCCCGATGAACCGCCATGAGTTCCCTCATGCTCGGTTGATGATTCTCGTCGAATTCCTTTTCCGCTTCCTCAATCTCGGGTACGTCGGGTGGAGCGGGAGGAGTTGGTGTCCCGAGAATGTTTTCCAGAATGAACAAGCCGCGTTTGACCGGCGATGTCCGCGTGGGGTTGGAAGTGACTCCCAAAATGGTTGCCTGGGTCAGAATTCCGCCACGGTAGCTACCGTCCGGGAGGTCGACCTTTCGCATTCCCGAGTGTTCCACTCCCTCAATCTTATAAAATTCTGCCAGCTCCTTGTTGAGGAAGGTGTAATCGGCATCTAGCAGTTCCAGAAGGCTGAGATTGTTATCGAGGACATGCTGGAACGACATTTCCGTTTCTTCCTGCATGGCTCGGCGCACGCCCCCGCTAAGTCGGAAACGGCGGTCCGGGATCCCATCGCCCCTTAGAATTTCTCTCTCGTTCAGCCCGATGAGAGGGATATCCCTCGATTGGAGCCATTGTCCGACAAAATTGTCGGTTAGGGCTTGGGCCTTATCGTCAAGAAGCATCCGTTCGACTTGCTCCTCGAGGTTGGCCCGCAGGGCGCCCCGTTCGGCCAGTTCTAGCAAGGTTTCATCGGGCATCGTGGACCAAAAGAAGTAGGACAAGCGGGAGGCCAATGAAAATTCGTCGATGAGCGGGTAGCCCCCTTCGTTCGATTCCGGGAGCGGCGTGATCGATCGGTAAAGAAAGAATGGGGACGATAGAATGGCGGTGAAGGCTTTAGCTATCCCTTTTTCAAACGATTGGTTTTCGTATTCAATGGTTGATTCCGCGAAGGCTGCTAGACGGTCGACCATGGCGGCATTCGGAGGTCGCCTATAGGCTTGATAGGCGAATCGCTCCACGATTTCGCGTAGATAGGCAGTCCGGGCCACCGTTAAATCTGGGGCGGGCCCTTTGGGAAAAAAACGGGCATACTGAGGTTTCGGGACTTTGTGTTCCTCGCTTAGAGGGCCCTCGATTGTAATGCTCTCAATTGTCGCTTTCATCTCCGAATCGACAGTGGCCGGATCGTAATTCGGCTTTAGGATCAATTCGAGTTTATGATCCCCCGCTGTCAGGGGGAGATCGAAATTCAAGCGTCGATTTGAGTCCGGACTGTGTATCAGCTCTACCGGACCCAAACTTTCCCCGTTGATTTGCAGGTCAAAAATGGCTTTGCCGTAGTCGAAATTGAAGAAACTCGGCGTTCTTAGATGGGCGACGACTCGGTAGGGCCCGCTGGCATCGACTTGGAATCGAGTCTCGTACTGATGGGATTCAGCGAATGGTAGCGAACCCGTCAACTTGTCTCCGAAAGCGTCCCGAAAGGAGTCGCTTTCAAGCTCTTGGTGTGGCAGTTCGTAGGATTCGTCTGGGATGGATCGGCTGATCACGTCGCCGGCTATCTTGATATACTTCTCTAGAATGAGGGGGGATAGACTTAGGGCGTCGGCGATGTTGTCGAATCCGTACCCTGTATCATCGTTGGGGAGGAGGTCTCCTGTATCGATACGAATGCCTGTAAGATCGAAGAGCGTGTTTTCGTATTCGACGCGATTGAGGCGCCGATGAGTCACTCGACCTGGGTCTGGGTTGTGGGGATCGATTTCAAAGACATCGCGTTTGATCCAATCCAGGATTTTCTGCCGATTAGCTAGCGTGGGCGGCGTTTTTTCTGGCGGCGGCATCACATGGGCCTGAAGATTTTTGTATACATTGAACCATTGTTCCTTATCCCCGGAAACCTCTGAAAACGTGAAATAGTCATCGAGCGAGAACCCGCCTTTCTTCGACTCGAAGTCGTGGCAATCGTAGCAGGTTTCCTCCAAAAGCGGCACAATCTCTGATTGGTAGTAGTCATCATTCCCGATTGCCTTTGGCAAGAAACCCAGAGATATCGAGGTTCCAAAGAGCATGGGCGCCGCACCCAGTCGCAGCCAACGTCCTCCAACTACTATCGTTTCAAAACGGTCGTCCATCACCCATAGCATCTAATTACGATATCGTTGCGAAATTGGGACTTTTTCGGGGAATTTACAACAAGAGTAGGACGAATTTTGACGTTTTCTGAAAGGAAATGCCCATTCAAGCCAAGGGAATGGAGGAACAATTGAGACTATTTGGTTACATGCTGGTTTCAACTCTCCAGTCTAATTGACAGGTTTCACAAAGAGTCTAAGAGTACGGAAATGCCTCGTCCGTTCTATGCTTTCACAGAGTCTGGCGGGATAAGCCGCCGGAGCTTTTTCCGCTATACCGGTTCGCTTGCCGCTGCAGCCGCGTGGTCAACTAGGTCAATTGGGGCCACCCTGCGCCGTCCCAGCTTTTCAAGCTTTCCATTTTCCTTGGGGGTGGCCTCCGGCGATCCGAGCCCCGATGGATTCGTGATTTGGACGCGCCTCGCTCCCGATCCACTGAACGGGGGCGGAATGCCGCCAGAAAACGTGGAGGTTTCCTGGATGGTTGCCGAGGACGAAAATTTTCGACGAATCGTTCGTAAAGGGGCGACTGTCGCTCGGTCTGATTGGGCTCACTCCGTTCATGTCGAACTAGCTGGATTGGATCCCGATCGTTGGTATTGGTACCAGTTCAAAGTTGGCGAGTATGCTAGCCCGAAAGGACAATCGCGCACCATGCCTAGGGCAGGGGACATGCCGGACCGATTGCGATTCGCATTCGCGTCCTGCCAGCATTACGAGACGGGCTATTACACTGCTTTCGAACATATGGCGCGCGAAGACTTGGATCTGATCGTCCATTTAGGCGATTACATTTACGAATATGAGGGCCGAGACAACCGAGTGCGCAAGCACACAGGATCGGAAATTTTATCGGTCATGGACTACCGGAACCGATACGCTCTCTACCGAACAGATCCCGCTTTGCAAGCAGCCCACGCATCAGCCCCGTGGCTGGTTACTTGGGACGACCACGAAGTCGACAACAACTACGCGGATCACATCTCGGAGGAGCTTGATGTGGACCCGGAGTTTTTCCTCCAGCGGCGAGCCAACGCCTACAAGGCCTATTACGAGCATATGCCTCTGCGGCTTTCGTCCCTGCCGGACGGGCCGGATATGTTGCTGTATCGGGAGATAGGCTTCGGTAGACTCGCTGACTTCTTTGTGTTGGACACTCGCCAATATCGGTCCGACCAGCCCTGCGGCGACAAAACGTCGCTTTGCGATGATGCCATGAACCCGGAGAATACTATGCTCGGGCACACCCAAAAGGCTTGGTTAAAGCAGGGTTTGAGTGATTCCCATTCGGAGTGGAATATTCTGGCCCAGCAAGTTATGGTGGCTCAGTTAGATCGAGTAACCGGAGATGGGGTCGGCTATAGCATGGATAAGTGGACCAGTAGCGAACTGGAACGAAGGGAACTGATCCGCTACCTAGGCCAAGATGAAATCAGAAATCCGGTTGTTCTCACCGGCGACATTCACTCCAATTGGGCCAACGAATTGCTTTTGGACTTCGATGGCGGCAAGCCTCGTTCGGTCGGGGCGGAGTTTGTTGGCACGTCTATTTCCTCAGGTGGCGACGGCCAACAATATCCAGATGATCTGGATACGATTCTCTCGGAAAACCCATTCGTTAAATTCCACAACAAGGAGCGTGGATATGTCTCCTGCCACGTCGATAAGAAGGAATGGCGTACGGACTATCGGACCGTCGACTATGTGTCTCGCAGAGGGGCTCCAGTCCGCACCCGAGCCTCTTTCGTAGTCGAGAATGGACAAACAACCTTGAATCAAGCTTAGTCGAAATACGTATCCAAATAGCTAGGATTTCCGTGACTAGGCGATAATATCCTTCACCACGTGGGCTTCTTCGACACCTGTCAATCGTTGGTCGAGACCTTGGTGCGGGAAGATGAGCTTGTTGTGGTCGATTCCCAGCTGATGGAACATCGTGGCATGCAAATCGCGCACGTGGACGGGATCTTTGACGACGTTATAGCTAAATTCATCGGTTTCACCGTAGCTAATTCCACCTTTGATTCCGCCACCTGCCATCCATGTGGTAAAGCAACGGGGATGGTGATCACGCCCATAATCCTCTCGATTTCCTGGATCTAGGTTTTGGGCGTAGGTTGTCCGTCCGAACTCGCCTGCGAATACGACTAAAGTGTCGTCGAGAAGCCCCCGCTGTTTAAGGTCCGTCAACAGACCGGCAATGGGTTGGTCGACATCTTTGGCCTGGCCGCGCAGATGCGTGGGCAATTCTCGATGGTGATCCCAACCGCGGTGGAAGAGCTGGACGAAGCGCACATCTCGCTCCGCCATTCTTCGGGCCAGCAGGCAATTGCGAGCGAAGGATCCCGACTGGCTCACTTCTGGCCCATACAGCGCTAAAGTAGATTCCGACTCGCTGCTGAGATCCGTCAATTCGGGGATGGAAGCTTGCATGCGAAAAGCCATTTCTTGCTGAGCGATGGAGGTATGGATTTCGGGATCGCCTGAAACTTCGGCATCTTCGGCATTAACTGTGGCCACGAAATCCAGCATCTTGCTGCGCAGGCTTCTATCCACTCCTTCAGGATTGGAAAGGAAGAGAACGGGGTCCCCGACAGACTGGAAAGCGATCCCTTGATGCCTGCCTGGCAAAAAGCCCGTTCCCCAAAGCCTGCTGTAGAGAGCTTGCACATTGACCTTGCCAGACCAGAATGCGGAAGAAAGAACGACAAAATTAGGTAGATCCTTGTTAAGCGAACCTAGGCCGTAGCTAAGCCAGGCTCCCATGCTCGCTCGCCCTGGCATTTCGGAACCAGTACAGAAAAATGTTTTCGCTGGGTCGTGGTTGATCGCTTCCGTGTGCGTGGATTTGATCATGCAGATATCGTCTGCATGCTGGGAGAGGTGGGGGAGCAACTCGCTCATCATCAAGCCGCTTTTCCCTTGGGGGGCGAATTTGAATATCGACGAGCAAACGACTTGCTTCTTGCCGAGGGTCATCGAGGTGACGCGTTGGCCGCGGCTGATTTCCGGCGGCAGTGGCTGTCCATGTAGCCGCTCCAATTCGGGCTTGGGATCGAAGAGATCGATTTGGCTGGGGGCTCCAGCCATGAAAAGGAAGATGACGCGTTTGGCCTTGGCAGGGAAGTGGAGCCCAGGTTCTGCGGAAGCGACGAGCGGCGAAAGCGAGCCGCCCAGGGCAGTGACGCCAAGCCCGATGGAGGCTTGTTTTAAAAACTGCCTTCTGTTTAAGGTGTCGCAAAATTGTTGATACGATGGGGTCATTGGCCTTATCTCCTGTTCTTTACCAGTTCCAAATTCAAGAGGCTATGGGTCATCATGGTCCAGGCAGCTAGATCGGTTCGTTCGTTCATGCCAATTCCTGGGAAATCGGCAGCCAATGTGGCTTTGAGTTGCGGGTTCGCTTCGTAGTAATCTCGAAACTGCTTTAGTGTTTCCTCCATCAAATCGAGGCGTTCTGGATTAGGTTTCAATGATGTAGTTTGCTCGTAAGCCAGTTTAAGGGCATCTCTCGTGCTGAGTGATTTGCCGAGCAAGTCGCGGGCCATAGCTTTGGCGGCATTGAAGTACTCGCTCTCGTTCATGAGAAGCAGTGCTTGCAGCGATGTATTCGTTCGTTCTCTACGTGCCACGCAGAATTCCCTGGAGGGGGCGTTCATTATGGTCATTTGCGGCGGAGGCATCCCCCGTCTCCAATAAGTGTAGAGACTGCGTCGGTAAATATCATCTCCAGTGTCGGCAACATAGGTATTGTTTTCAGACGTCATGCTGACCATTTCCCAAAGACCCGGCGGCTGAGGGGGTTTGACGCTCTTGCCATACATTTCCTCATTCAGCAGCCCGCTCACGGCCAGGATTTGGTCACGGATAACTTCGGCATCCAGTCGAAACCGCGACCCCCGGGCCAGTAGGCGATTTTCTGGATCCTGCCGGTATTCTTCCGGGCTGGCGTCAGAGGATTGTCGATACGTTTGAGACATGACAATGTCTTTGACCAGCTTTTTCCCATTCCAGCCGGAATCCATGAAACTCGTGGCCAGCGTATCCAAGAGTTCCGGGTAGCTGGGCCACTCGCCTTGGGCCCCGAAGTCCTCTGCCGTCTTGACGAGGCCTACGCCGAAAAACTGCTGCCAAATTCGATTCACCGCTACACGAGCGGTTAGCGGGTGTTCGGGCGAGACAAGCCACTCCGCCAAATCCATCCGGGTGTACATTCCCGCTTTCGGCTTCATGGCTGGCAAGAAGGCGGGCGTGTTGCGCTCGACGGGTTTACCAGGGGCGTCATAGGCTCCTCCAATGAGCATGGTGGCTTGGCGAGGAGGCCAGCGTTCGGCCATGATCATGGCTCCAGGCACAGTTTCCAAATAAGCGGATTTCGCTTCTTCGATGCGTTCGATCTCGTCAAGTATTGACAGTATCTCAACGGACTTAGGATTTTGGGTCCATTTGCTATCCCAGTGTATTCCGGATACGAGATGGGCTGGAGCCCAAGCATTTTCCGGACCTGACCGGACCATCCATTCGGAGTCTGTCAAGAAGCGGTTTTGGCTGTCTCCAATCATGTAATCCAAGACTAGGCCCAACTCCGTGGGGGCGGTGGCCGCCAGACGGATCTCGTTGGATCCGGGAATCAAGCGCTCGCTAAGCTCCGCGGCCGCCCCTTGCTCTTTTGAGTAAGATTGACCGACCAAATTGCCGTTCACCCAAAGCTCGATTGGCTCGCTGCCAATAAAGCGGACGATGGCTTTGCCGGGCTTTTGACGGAGGGTGATGCTTTTGACGAATTCAACGCCTCTTGAGGCTTTGGCATGGGGGCTTTCGATGAACGGGACATCGATCAGATCGAAGTTGTCGGGCCATTTTTCAGAACCTCTTTGCAGGCGAAGCGTGGCATCCATGCGTATTTCCGCATCGAGTTTCTGTGCATCGAAGGTCGCTAGTCTTTGCTCTTGTTTGGGAGAGGTCAGATTGATGTAAGGCGGCTGCAATCCCCGCTCGGGGGCTCTTACCGTTTCGGGCGCTCCAGCGAAATTGTTGAAAAACGCGTAGAGCTGGTAGTAGTCCTTTTGCGTGATGGGATCGTATTTGTGATCATGACACTGGGCGCACTGGACTGTGAGCCCAAGAAAGGTGGTCCCGAATGCTTCTACCCGATCAATGACATTCTTGTGCAGGCTCTCCTCGGGCAGGGCCGTTCCCCTATCGATTATCATATGCATCCGATTGTAGCCCGAAGCAATTAGCTGCTCGCGACTGGGTTCCTCGTAGAGGTCACCGGCTAGCTGGTAGGCGATAAAGTCGTCGAAGGGGAGGTTCTCATTGAAGGAGTCGATTAGCCAATCTCGGAAGGGAGAGAACTCTCGATGAAAATCCTTGTGCATACCATTCGTGTCTCCCATGCGGACGAGATCGGCCCAGTAGCGAGCCATGTGCTCGCCGTAGGCGGGGCGGGCCATTAGTCTGTCGACCAGGTCTTCGTAGGCTTTCGGATTTTTGTCGGCAAGGAAGGCGTCGATGTCTTCGACCGATGGGGGTAGCCCGGTAAGATCGAGGGAAAGACGACGGGCGAGAGTTCGCTTGTCTGCTTCCTCTTTGGGGCTGCGTTTCCGTTTTTGCAGCTCCTTATAGACGATGCGATCGATGGGATTTCGATTCCACTCGCGGTCGCGGACTTCCCCTGGTTCCTCCCGTTTTGGTGTCGCGAAAGCCCAAAACGCTTCGTAGGTTCCGCCGTCTTTAATCCACCTCGTGATCAGTTCGATTTCTTCCTCCGTTAATGGAGCTTTGCGCGAGCTCTTAGGGGGCATAATTTCATCATCGAACTCAGTGGTGACACGATGCCACAGTTCGCTTTCTTCGGGCTCGCCGGGCTTGATGATGTGATAGTCATCGCGAGGCGCTAGGGCGCCGAAGGGTCCATCCGGAATATCAAGCCTGAGATCTTCCTCCCGATCCTTGTCGTCGGGCCCATGGCAATGAAAGCATTTGTCCGACAAAATGGGAAAAATGTCTCGGTTGAAATTGATCGGCTCCTCGGCGGAGATTCCTACCAGCGATCCCGACAAAATTGAGACTAACGAAAGTGGCTTTAGCATTTTAATTCCAATTGGCGTTAACGGAGGTTGTAAATTAAAATTTCCCCCGTAAAGTTTATACGCTTTTGCATCCGAGCGTTGAACCTCGAACTGAGGTCTTTTCTACACCTTTATGGGGACAAAGCAGATTCGACTGGGTGCCAGGAGTGTATGCGATTCAGCAGGTTTTCCAAGATATCGGGACGGCTCCTAGCGAGGTCGCGGTACTCGTGAGGGTCTTCCCGCAAGTTGTAGAGGCGAGCGGGAGACTGATCCCACTCATGGATAGCTGTAAATTGGGTGGTATCGATTCCGGGATAGCGAAGGATTAGTTTCCAATTCCCAGAAATGCACCAAAGGTATTGTAGATTCCGGTCGGGATTCCCGACGGTGATATCCTGAATTGAATGGGTCACTCCGCAAATAATGTCTCGGTTGCGAGCTGCCGAAGAATCCATGAGGTTGATTCCCTCCAGATTGCTTGGCGCTTCGATTCCGGCTGCAGCTGCGATGGTGGGGAAGAAGTCGTTGGCGTGAGCAAACCCGGTGTGTCGCTCTGGCTGAATCTGATCTGGCCAGGAAATCATAATCGGCGTTCGAATACCGTATTCGTAGGGTGACCCTTTAGACCGTAAAGCGTAGCGTTCCCAAGCCGATTGATTCGGGTCATCCTGGTTCTCGGACCGGGCCCGCCAGCCGTTGTCGGCGATGTAGAGGATCAGGGTGTTTTCCCGGACGCCCTTTTCATCAAGATAGCTGATGAGTTCACCACAGGTTTCATCAAACCATTCGCACATAGCGTAATATTTGGATACATCATCTTGGCGACCAGGTATCTGGTATTTTTTCCAGAGTCGTTCCGGGGGATTATGGGGCGTGTGGGGCAAGAAGGGAGCATACCAAAGGAAAAAGGGGGTTTCTCGTTGGATAGCCTCATCGATGAAATCCGTTATGGGCTCTAGCCCTTCGCGTCCAATTGCCAAGCCTTCGTCCCCATGCCTGCCTTTGCGATCAGGATCGCCGTGGGTCATGCCGTGGGTGAATCCGCCGTCCTTCCACGAGCCTTCCCACCACTTGCCTGATTGGTGGGCCAGGTAGCCGTTGGCTACCAGAGCTTTTATTACGCTCGGATGGCTGTGGAAGCTTTCTTGTACGGCGACGTCTCGAGCAGCTCGATCGTCGTATCCAAAAACGTCATTACCAGTGGCCCCATGATCAAAGGGGAAAAGGCCAGTGGCGATGGAAGCTAGAGAAGGGCGGCAAAGGGGGGAAGCAACGTATCCGCGATCGAACAAACGGCTCTCGGAGGCCAATCGATCCAGATGCGGGGTTCGAATCTCTGGATGCCCCATGAATCCGTAGTCGGTCCAGCCTTGATCATCGCTGATGATGAGGACGATGTTGGGTTGAGAATCGGCTCTGACCGTCCCGACAAACCCAATGAGCGCGAGGGCGAAAAGGCCAATTGCTCTTCGCTTTCTTAGAAAACCTAGTATGGCAACCATGCTAGGTGATGTTGATAAGCTCAGAATCCAATTTTCACCGACTGGCATTGCTAGAATCTGATTCGGACATTCCCATGTCTCAAGATCGATTTTTGGTTAGAAAATAATTCGCGAGGTAAGCTCCAAAATTAATTTTGACCCTGGCGAAAAACAGGTGAGCCGAGCTATTTACAGCTTAATGATATAATTAACGGCCGCGTTGTTTGGACAAGACTCTCCTGAATCGATAATCGTTCTTCTGGTTGAGGTTACGAGAACTGTGCGGCTTGAATCGCTAGTCTGGGCCTTCAGAAA
>CAYOLG010000043.1:0-34017 GCA_964404745.1 uncultured Opitutaceae bacterium | reverse complement strand
TTTGCAGATGAACCCTATTGAGGAGACCTAGCGGCTAAATAAATCGGCAATTGCCTTAGACCCAATTCGGTAGGGCCGGTTAGGCGCTCTCACGGGTAGGTCTCCCTATTGCTCATGGATATGCGCTGGCTGCGTCAGTGCTATGTGGCAGCAGATCCCAAATGAGAGGATTCCTTTACCCGCTAGTGTGTTACGGGGTCGAATAGTTGCCGAAATTCGAGGACTAGGGAAGCGCGTAGAGTTCGACCAAGGCCACACCTGTAGTTCCGTTTTCTCCTGTGGTGACGACGGTGTATAGACCAGGTTCGAGATCCATAATTAGGGCCGCATCTTCACTGGCTTCGTCTAACGGGAAGGCCCCGACCAACTGGCTGGCTTCTGTGATTACAGAGGGGTCCCACAAATTTTGCCACCCGTCATTAGATGCGATAGGCGATCCGGTTATGTCGTATACGCGAATTTGGGGATTGGTTAGAAAACCCGCGATTCCCTGTTTCTCCAGACTTGGACCGACGGCCCGGATCAAGACGCGACTGGGAAGGTCTCCTTGCACCACGAATCCTGGAATGACCACATCGGCGCCGGTGCCGACCATAGCCCGAGACGACAGATTGATCATGCGAGTGAAATTCTCCTCGATTTCGAAGGCCTCCACGAGGGCTACGCCCGTGGTATTGTTCTGTCCGCGAACGATGGCGGTATAGAGGCCTTGTTCGAGTTCTACGAGAAGCGCAGCATCGTTGTCGCGCAAATTGCGGCTACCGGCCCCGACGCGTTGGGAGGCATCCAGTATGGCGTCAGGATCGTCGTTTTCCCGCCACCCTTCATTGGAATAAATCAATTCGCTAGCTGCGTTGTAGATCTCGAGCCTTGGCTCCAAGAGAGGATCTTCAATGCCATTGTCCACTAGGCTGGGCCCGATACCCCTAACGAGAATCTGCTTTGGATCTGGGCCGATAACGACAAAGCCGGCGATCAAGACATTAGCTCCGGTGCCGACCCGGGCTCGCGTAGCAATATTGTAAAGTCGCTTATCGGTAACGAGAATTTCCGAACTCTCGCTTGTCGTCGATCCCCCTGCGCTGGTGGCGACGACATGATAAGTTCCTTCGTGCTCAGTATCGGCTGGGCTAATACTCAGAACAGATCCGGTCTCTCCATCCAGAAGATCACCATTGAAGTACCACTGATAGCTAACTGAAGAATTGGATACGGCTCGGGCGTCGAGAATGGCCTCTCCTCCTTTTAGCGCGATATCGCCTAATGGCTGTTCTACGAATGCTGGGGCTTCGGGCAAAGATTGTATCGATAGGCTGGCTACTTCGCTAAGCGTGGATCCAGTTTGACCTGTTACCGCAACGATATAATCGCCATCGTCGGCGCTGGAAGCTGTGGAAATGATTAGCGTGTCGCTGGTCGCCCCTGCGATATCTTCGCCGTTCTTCATCCACTGGTATGCGAATGGGCCCTGGCCAGCAGCTTTTACGGAAAGGGTGATGGCTTCCCCGTCAAAGGAGGTGGAGCTTTCGGGTTGGGAGCTGATTAATGGGGGCGCCAACTCCTCCACCCCGACGATCGCGATGGCGTTGGCTCCGTTCGTGAAGGCGAAATTCATAGCGAGTTCGCCGCTGGAATTGAACCCGCCGATTTCCGCAGCCCTAATGGTAGCCGGGAATCCGGGTTTGACGTCGATCGTATCACCTTCGCGGGCCACCATGACGACGGCCCCATTTTGATCGGTGGCCCAGGCTCCGGTGTCAGTGGTGTCGCTAATCGCATCGCCCAATCCCTTCAGAGTGGCTTGGAAGGCGACTTGGCCAAGGCCATTGATGATTGGGTAGCTGAGTAGATCGAAGACAACCCCTATAGCCGTTCCGGGAGCTTGTAGACCTGATTGAGCGACAATTGACCATTCGTCCGATGTGGATCTGACGAGGATCGTGTTGAGGTTGCCGTCGGCCGCTGTAGCATGGACGGCCAAATCCCCACTATCGCCTACGATGGGATCCATGAAGCTGCTAAAGTTTCGATCGACCCCGAAAACATTGAGGGACTGTTCGGAGGAAACCAGTAGGGTGAGGGCGCCATTATAATAATGATACAAGCCCTCGCCTTCATTGGCATTTTGCAAACTGGCCCAAAAGTAGATGTTGCCCTTGCCATCGATTGCGGGTTTGCCGAACGACAGGAAGGCGTCACTTGTTTCGGGGGCGGAGTCGCCGGACTTGGCTATGAGCGTGGCTCCAAAATTGGGATCCAGGGCCCAAACGCCCTTCGGGTTGTTGAAGTCGTTTTCGTCGGCATCCTCTAGGCTGGCCAGCAGGGCGCCATCAAGCGAGGCGTTTTGGGTGAAGGCTATCGGTTTGGCTATTGCCAAAGTTCCACCATTCAGCGGAGAACTCTCGATTGCCACGAGCTTCAACATAGGAAGCGAATCCGTTTCCGGAGCGGGTCGTTCCGCTACCCAAATTCCCTGGTCATCTGGATTTGCGAAGAGTCCCAATCGCGATGAGAATGAGAAGGCGTGGGAATCGAGACCTTGAGGGGCCCCAAAATACTGATGGCGCTTGGTCGGCGAGGTAGCGCCCTGAAAATCGATGATGGGGGGGCTTGACTGCGTGGCGATTACTTCGAAATCCGGACTGGCTGGATCTCCCCGCATACTAGCTGAGAGCAAAATCTCCGAGGAGGAAAGGCTGTGTCCCGGGGCGAGCGTTCCCGCGAAGGCGATGCTAGGCCCTTGGGTGGATGAGATCGAACGGATGCTTTCGAAAGCGCCGGTTTCGCCGCCTATGGTTGCCGATTCGCCTATGGCGGCCAGGACGTTAAGATTGCCATCGCTATACTGTAGTGCGGCATCCAGATGGGCAGGACTGCGGTTGGCGATATCCCTCAATAATCGCAGGCTTTCGATCATCGCTGCCCGGGTGTCTGGATCGAGAGGCGGTTCGCTGTTGGGAGGCATGCTGCCGTTGGAAAGGCGGTTCACTAGGGCCTGCAAGGCATCGGGCCTTAGAATCAGGTCTTGAGAGTTTTGAATGGGCTCGAGATCGAATGTCGTTTGTCTAACGCCCCCTTCGCCGTGGCATTTGACGCAGCTAGCCTCGAAAGCAGGCGCTAAGACATCTGTATATGCAGCATTAATACCGGAAATTTCGAATAAGGCTCCAAAAGCGACTTGCCCGTCGTCGTTGATGCTCGGAATCGAAAAAGAATCCAACGTTTGTTGAGAGTTTGTCTCCGCCGTATCTCCGGAAAGGGAGACGAGTTCGAATGTATTGGAAAAGCCGCTACTAGCGAGGGCGGAACCAATCAGAATTAGAAAGGCGTTGAAAATCGTCTTCATAGCGGATTGATGATGTCTAGCGGCGTGAAGTCTACGGGAGGCGATGGGAAGATAGCTGGCATTGCTGAGGCGGGAACGCTCATCCACTTTTCCAGGATCGACCGATAGACGGTTCTAAAATCGACATTGTAATCCATGCTGTTGCGGCTTACTCGAGCATCGGCAGCCAGGTCGGGATAAAGTCCGTAGTACTGGTTTCCGGCCACGCGACCGCCCATGACGAAGAGTGTTTCGGCTGCTCCGTGGTCGGTGCCTAGGCTCCCGTTTTGGATCACTTTGCGGCCGAATTCGCTGAAGGTGAGGATGACCACACGGTCCCAATTCCCCTGGGCTTTCATTTCATCGACGAAGGCCCCGAGGGCTCCGTTGAGCGCTTGCAGCAAGTCGAAGTGACGGCCAGTTAGGGGATCGCCTGTTAAAACCTGATTGTTGTGGGTGTCGTATCCACCTTGGCGGGCGTAGTAAACCGAAGTCTCGCTTTGGCCCTTGATAAGCTGAGCGATGATTTTAAGACTATTGGCTAGAGCGCCAGTGGGCCAACTGGGATTCAGCAATTCGCCGCCGCGCTCCATAGCCAGCTGCACGCTTTCCGTGCTAATCATGGCGCTGTGGGCGGAGCGCTGGACATAAGCCAGTGTATCATCCGCTTCGCTTATCCCGTCGTCAGTTCCGTGATCGAGTCCAACAAGGTTTCGATAGAGCCCTTCGAGAGACTTTTCGCGTCCGAGCATTTGTCGGTCGCGCCAATTGAAGAATTGCGGGTTTTGAAAAGTTACCGTTGGGCTAGCCGAGCCATTGCTCTTAAAAGCGAAGGTGGGGCGCCGATCTATATAGATCCCAGTCGTGGCTCCGCACCCGTCGCATTGGTTGTCCAAGTAGCGCCCGACCCATCCGTCTTTGGGGACGCCGTTGGGCTCCGCGGAATGCCAGTAGTCGAACGACTTGAAATGAGAAAGATTGGGATTCGGATAGCCGACGCCATTTATGATGCCGAGTTCCCCATTGTCCCACATTTGCTTGAATTTGGTCAGGTTAGGATGGAACGCGAGAGGCTCATTACCGCCGGTTACGCTGGGCCCATCTTTGTCGGTGATCCGGAGTATATTGTGTTCCGTTCCCAGCCGAATGGCTGGGCGAGCATCGCGATAAATGGAATTCGTATACGGAATTAGCGTATTCAGCGTATCGTTGCCGCCAGCCATTTCCATCAAGAGAATGATGGGTCCCTCGCCGCCTTGAGAAGGAAGACTTTGGGCCCGAGCATCTAGATTGAAAAGCGTTTGCTGAATAAAGCCAGGCAGGGTCATGGAGGCTGTCGCTCCCCAAACCGATTTGGAAACGAAATCTCTTCTGTTCAATTTTGTATTCATATCGTATGAGCGCTTCCGTTTCTGGCTATTGCGTCTGGTATTCAGGCAGGGCGAGAATCAGCCTGACGAGTTCTCTGACTCCCTCCAGTTCTCCGAGGTCGCCGCTTACAGAAGAGTAGCGATCGAAAAGCGTCCTTACTTGGCTCTTGCGAAGCTCCCGGTTTGGCATGAACCGCTTCTTCAGTTCTTCAAGAAGAAGGGGAAACTTTTCTTTTCTGCGCAATTCCTTGGGGGCGATTATGTTCCAGTCGACTTCCGGGAAATCGTCCATGGAATTTCTTGTGCGGGCGGTTGTGAAGACATCGTAGTTATGATGCGTGAATATGCTCGGCATATTCATGCGGAATACCATGGCTCCGGTCGCCAGCCAGGTATTGCCCGGACCGTCGGGTTCGGGCCAGCCGGCTATGCTCGGTGGGAACGGCACTTCGTATCCCAATTGCTGCATCAGATCTTCCATAGCATCTCGTGTCGGAAGCGCAGCTCCAAGCTGTTTGGCCAAGCAAACGAAGTAATCCCCGGCATCCTTAATTTGGGCGTTGACCACAGACTCCGCGTAGAACTCTTCACTCAAAAATAGATCCTTGAGAAAGGGTCGAATTTCGTAGTCGTGATCGTCTCGAAATTTATAGGCCAAAGCTTGCACCAGTTCCTTGGAAGGATTGGGCGAAGCGAAGTACCGCCATAGTTTCCAGCTCAGGTGCTTTGCGCAGCGGTCTGTATCGAATATGATTTCGATGATGTCATCCCCGTCAATGATTGGGCTACCAGCGGGTGTTGTTGTGTATCCATAGAAAGGACCCTTGGTGTTCCTGTCTTGCTGATTCAGGTTCTGCCAAACACTGGCGGGCGGAAGGGGCGGGTTCTGACTACCTGCGGGATTGGTGTACCGGTTTTCGTCGGGGAAGTAGCGGAAATTGTAGAATTTCCGGCCGGTAAAGGCATCCGCTGCCACAGCCACATCTTCCTCTGTGTATTCGGGATCATCGGTGTAATCGCTCCCTATCCCCATAGCGAACAATTCTAGCAACTCGCGACCGAAATTCTCGTTCACGTTTCCTTGATTGCTCTGGTAGAGATCGAGGGTCCGGATCATTCCGAGGGACCAAGAAACGTGGTTAACGAGCGTCTTGAAATTCCCGTAGTGGCTTGGAGGCACGAGGCGCTCGTCTCCTTCGAAAGGAGCGTCTTCTCCGGCCACGTTGCCAGCGGCGTGCTTGCGTAGCATTTCCGTGTAGCGGAACATGCCAATCCACCGATAGTACTGCCCGACAGTGGCGGAATCGACGGCGAAATGGTCGATAAAAAACTTCAGCAGCTTTGCGGCCAGGGGCTGGCCTTCGAGGAGCACCCTGAAATACCAATGAATATATTCGCGACGGCGGATGACTTGATTTCCGAATGTCTCTCCATTCGGATCGACCTCAGATTGCATCCATTCTGGCCAAGGAAGGCTGGACCAGTCCTCGGCCGTCTGCAGAAGCGAATCAACCGCTGCCTCGATTCCTTGCTCCTTTCCAAACTGGTAAAAGGCTTCTTGTTCTTCGGGCGAACCGCCGAAAGCCGCTCGTTGCAACAGGTGCGTCGCATTGCGGCGAGACCAGGATTCTTGAGGCAGTGGATTAAGCATGGCAGGCAGGATGGAATTTTTGAGGCTTTCTCCTAATCGGCTCTATTGGCTGTCTGCATAAGCCTATTAGTTATTGGCTGAACGAGCAAGGGTATGATGGCCCGAAAAGCAGGGCTCCAGGCGGCACTTATTCTAATACGTTGAAAGGAGGTTGTTTGGTTTCGATTTCTACTGTGCTCAGGACCTTCGCCTGGCAGGATCAGCGAATCGAGGAGCTTGTTAAACTTCTCAATCGAAATGTTGAACTTTGCGAAACTGTAAAGCTACATTCGCGAAAATTCTGCGAATGCCGTGAATTCACGGGATTACCCCAGTAGTTGATAATTAAAAAATCGGGGATATCCATTATTTCCCGGTTGAGCGATGGCGAGGCTCGAGGCTCGAGTATCGATCGCCTGGTCATCCTGAAAGTGGCGAATAGAGGCGTGGATCGGCTGATTTGGGTGGACGCTGTGGGCTAGGAAAGTTTTAGCGTAGGGTTGTGCAAGAAATTTGGCCGCAATTGAGAAGCTGGGTAGCGGAGGGAACGCGGTTTGCTACTGCGACGGTTGTCGAGGCGTCTCGCCCTTCGCCGCGGGGTATCGGATCCGTGCTAGCGGTGCGTTGGGATGGCGAGGAATTTATCGGTTCCGTCAGCGCTGGATGCGTGGAGAGTGAAGTCATCGAGGCGGCCAAGGCAGGCATGAAGGATGGAAAAACGCGTTGGCTGAGCTTTGGTCCAGAGAGTGGATTCCCGTGGGAAGTGGCCTTGTCGTGCGGGGGCCGGATTGCCGTCCGAGTGGAGCCTTTTGCCGGCCAGACAGACGAAAAACTAGGCGTTTTGCTGGCTCGAAGCCTTGATGATCGGGAACGGTTCTTGTTGATGAGCTTCGATGGGGCGCATTGCCTGATTACTGAAGATGGGAATGCCTGTCCGGAAAATGCTGATTTACCGTTGCCTTTGATTGAGATGGCCAAGGACCATTTTCGGCGGGGTGAAGGCACTAGGGAAATAGAATGGGAAAACTCCAAGGCCCTGTTTCGAGTTTTGGAGCGTCCCCACAGGTTGTTTGTGGTAGGGGCGGCTCATATAGCTATTCATCTAGTTAGTTTTGCTCGAGTTCTCGGATACGAAACCGTAGTCATCGATCCGAGAGAAGCTTATGCTCGATCAGATCGATTTCCGGATCTTCCCAATCAGCTTGTTTGCCGATGGCCTGACGAGGCTCTGAAGGATTTCAAGATCGTGTCATCCGATTCGATCGCGGCCATGACTCATGACCCCAAGATCGATGATCAAGCCCTTTCCATTTTCCTGAAATCCCCGGCGGAATACATTGGCGCATTGGGTAGCCGGAAAAGCCATACTGCCCGGTTGAAACGCCTGGGAAAGCGCGGTTTTAAGGAAGAGGAGCTCGCCCGAATACACGCTCCGATCGGCTTGGACATCAACAGTGAGACGCCATCGGAAATCGCCCTAAGCGTTATGTCTGAAATTGTCCAGTTCCGCAACGCGTCGCGCCGATGATGGCCCTCTTGAGATTGGCTACCATCATTTTGGCTGCTGGCCAATCCCAGCGCATGGGGAGTGTCAACAAGTTGCTCATGCCGGTCGATGGGCAGCCCATGATTCAACGAGTGGTTGGGGTCGCGATTGAAGCGAATTCGACCGATATTCATGTTGTAACTGGACATGAACGTAATCAGGTTCAGTCGTGCTTGGATGGATACGATGTCAATTTTGTTTTCAATGGCTCTTATCGATTGGGAATGGGAACCTCCATTGCCAAGGGCATTAGAGCGATTGCTACTCAGGACTATCACGGAGCCATGTTCTTGCTGGGCGATTTGCCCTATATCAAAGCCGCTACGCTAAGTCTCGTCGCTGAAATGTTTGCGAAATACGAAGGCCGGAAAATCCTGATACCCAACTACCGCGGCAAACCAGGTCATCCAGTAGTTTTCCCAAGAGAATTCTTCGATGAGCTTCAGCTATTGTCGGGAGACCAAGGAGCCAAAGAGTTGCGTGGCAAGTATAGATCCAGGATCGCTCGAATCGAAGTGGATGATCCAGGGACGACGCGGGATATGGATGCGCCGCAACCAAAGCCCGACTAGTCGAGCTGTGAGGCCTTGTGTGTCGGCGTTTAAGATTGGGTTTCGATCGGCTCCAGCCTCAAGCCTCTAATTGTGGGCGATTGGGATCTGGCCAATCGATATGGAAGAACTTGCCCCGCTCTTGGTCGACGCGCTCGTAGGTGTGGGCTCCAAAGTAATCGCGTTGCCCTTGCAGCAGGTTCGCGGGAAGCCGTTCGCTTCGGTAGCTATCGTAGTAGGCAAGCGAAGACATGAAAGTTGGAATGGCGATCCCACTGTTAGCAGCCGCGGCTACGACTTTCCTCCAGTTGGTTTGGCAGCGATCGATCTCTCCCTTGAAGTAGGGGTCGAGCAGGAGGTTGGCTAGGTTGGCATCTCTTTGGTAGGCCTCGTAAATCTTCTGCAGGAAGGCGGCCCGAATGATACAGCCGCCGCGGAAGATCATGGAAATAGCCCCAAAATCCAGGTTCCAGTCGTATTCCTTCTGAGCCGCTCGCATAAGCTGGAACCCTTGAGCATACGAGCAAATCTTAGAGCAGTAAAGGGCGTCATGGATGGCTTCGATGAAAGCCGTTTTGTCGCCATCGAAGGCGTCGAATACCGGTTGAATGATTTTTGAGGCTTCAACGCGCTCCTCCTTTATGGCGCTTAAGAATCGGGCGAACACCGCTTCGGCGATAGACGGGGCTGGAATACCCATGTCCAGGGCATTCACGGAAGTCCATTTCCCTGTACCTTTTTGACCTGCGGTATCGAGAACGACGTCGACGAAGGGCTGGCCTGTAGCTGGATCGTCCTGCTGCAAAATATCCGCGGTAATCTCAATCAGAAAGGAGTCGAGAACGCCTTGGTTCCAATCACTGAACACGGCGCTCATCTCCTTGGGGCTCATTCCCAAGAGTTTGCCCATCAGCGCGTAAGCCTCGCAGATCATCTGCATATCGCCGTACTCGATCCCGTTGTGAATCATCTTCACGTAGTGTCCGGCTCCGTTTTCGCCTATGTAAGTCGTGCAGGTTACGCCACCGGTGACGGGTTTGCCGGGAGCCGCCCCTTCGATTGGCTTGCCGGTTTCGGCATCGACTTTGGCAGCGATCGCTTCCCATATCGGTTTCAGTTCTTGCCAGGCGGACTCTTTTCCCCCGGGCATGAGCGATGGGCCAAACCGAGCTCCTTCCTCGCCGCCAGAAACTCCGGACCCGACAAATCGGAATCCTTTTTCGTTCAGATCTTTTTCCCGTCGAATAGTATCGGTCCACAGAGCATTGCCCCCGTCGATAATGATGTCGTCGGGATCGAGGAGCGGAAGAAGCCCATCGATTACGGCATCCGTCGCTTTGCCCGCCTGCACGAGAATGATCACTTTTCTCGGCCGCTTTATGGACTGGACGAACTCTTCGAGTGTCTGAGCGCCGAAGAGTCCTCCGGGAGTATCCGGGTTTTCCGATACGAAGGCTTCGGTTTTAGAGGTCGTACGGTTGTAGACCGATATGCGAAAGCCGTGGTCGGCTATGTTCAAAGCGAGGTTTTGACCCATGACGGCAAGGCCGACGAGTCCGATATCCGATTGGGCTTCTGACATAATTGAGTTTCGATTGAAGAGCGGCCATCTAACGGCTACCCAATCGAGCCATCAAGCATGAAGACCGCGATCCGCTAATTAATGGCGCCCATCAAGCGGCGCCATATTAATGCTGACAGCCTAAATGTATGGTAATCGGGGGTCGAGCATGGAGCGGTCGCGCTTCGCTGACCTCGATCCCCTCTCGTCTTCCTCGCAACTCATTTTGGTAACGTTACCAAAATTAGCGGACGGCATGTTCCGTCACAAACGCCTCTAACGCGTTGTTAAGGCTATACTAGCGATTGTTTAAGAAATTGCGGTTTGCTCGCTTTCGACCCTGCCATCAATTAATTGCGCGGTACGCGACTTTGGACGCTCTTTTTAGATTTTGGTGGGGAGCCAAGGAGCTATGGCGTCAACGATAGGCGTGAGCATTTCAGGCTCATTGCGATAGTATACCCAATTCATGCAGATGATAACGCAGGTGGCACCGACGATTGGGTAAATGACCAACCTAGGCAGCTTGCTCAAGGTCCTGAAGACCGAGTACGCGAAAATCGCTCCAATCACTCCCAGGGCGTAAGGAAACCAGGGTTGATTGTACAGGGGCTGAAGCGATTCAAATAGCCGTTCCACGTAGAGCATCTTGTGAGCGTTAGTTCTCCGCGGGTCTCAACGGTCATTATTGCCTAAACTTAAACGCTTATTCCGACGTGCGCGTGGCGCAGTTTACCCACTCATCTGGACCGTTTTGGTAACTTTCCCGCTTCCAGATCGGGACGCGATCCTTGATTTCGTCGATAATGTACCGGCAACTGTCGAATGCGGGGCTACGATGGGGGGCGCCGACGCCGACCCACACGGCGATATCGCCAATATGAAGCGGGCCGACCCTATGGATTGCTGCCGCTCCCGAGATATCGAAACGGGCTAGGGCTTCCTCTATAATCCGATTCCCTTCCTTTTCCGCCAATACCTTGTAAGCCGAGTATTCCAACGCGTTTACTGATCTGCCATCATTGTGGTTGCGGACCCAGCCCTCGAAGGCGACGTAGGCTCCAGCAACTTCGTCTTGCATAGCCGCCCGTAAATTTTGGGGCTCGATGGCGGACTCCGAGATTAGAAAGCGATTCAACTCCATCTTTGCCCTACCTAGCCTCCGGCCACTGGAGGGATGAAAACTACGGTATCGCCGTCTTCGAGCGGTTGGTCCCATCCCGCGAAGTCTTCGTTGACCGCTACTTTTAGAGCCAATTGATCCAGACTGAAGCCGTGGCGGGCTTTCAACTCTTCGTACAGCTCCGCAAGATTATTCGCGGGCGTTTCCAATGACTCCGTGCTGCAACCCCGCTGCTCCTTCAGTATGGCGAAGTATTCAATCGTTAGCTTCATGTGAAATCGTTCCGCTCCGCGCAGGCTTCAGGCGACGAATAGTCGCTCTTTCCTCCCGTCTTTTCGATCAGCCGCATGTTCTCGATAGTGATACCCTTGGTAATCGATTTACACATGTCGTAAAGCGTTAAGGCGGCCCCACTGACTGCGGACAAGGCTTCCATTTCTACGCCGGTTTTGCCGTCCGTTACGACTTCGGAGCGCACACATACACGTTCATCGTCTATGGTATCGATCTGCACATGGCACTTGGTCAAGGGGAGCGGGTGACACAGGGGGATGAGGTCGCTAGTTTTCTTAGCTGCCTGTATTCCGGCCAGAATGGCGGTGTGGAAGACGGGCCCTTTCTTCCCTTGGATGTCTTTGCCGTCGAATTGGGATAGGACCGCTTTGGTGAGGTTGACGGTAGCTTCAGCTTTAGCGGTCCGGCGAGTGACTGGTTTGTCGCCGACGTCGACCATATGCGGCTGGTCTTTGTCGTCCAGATGAGTTAGCTTATTCATTGTCGAGGCGTCGAAATTGCCCGATTTGCTGCGATCATTGGTAGGGAGGACCGGCTCGGCCCTGCACATATGAGTTTCGGAGGACCGAGACGGTTCTCCCTACCTCTAGGAATGCCTCCCGGGCTCTTGTTTGAATCTTTAGTTGCAAACATGTAGGATTAGACGCTCCAAGGATAAAAAGGAAGCGCGCTTCCTTTTTCAAACTCGCTTTGCGTGGCTGGAAGTTCCAGGAAGCCGTCGGTGCTGGCGACGGATACGAAATCGCCTGAGGTGTTAAAGGGCAATGGGGTGGCCCAACATCTGGCCTCTTTATCGATGTGCAGGCTGGCGGGCAGAAAGAGGGTAAGCGGTGGCGGGAATCTGAATGGTTCGCTGAGCAAAGCGTTATGAATGGGTTTCTCAGTTAGCCCCGAGGCCAAATCCAGAGCTGGGAGGACGTAGCGATGCAGGCAAGTGAAGCAAGAAACTGGATTGCCTGGCAAAGCGAATACCCGGGGATGCTGGGGAGACGTTTCGGACACCCCAAACCAGAGCGGCTTGCCGGGTCGCTGGCTAACCCATTGGAAGGCTTTGCGAACGCCGGCCTTTTGCAAAGCTTCCGGGAGGTAGTCCTTCTTGCCCTTGGATACGCCGCCCGCGAGAATGAGGACATCATATTTGCCGAGGGCATCGGCAACGAATGCTTCGGTCTCTTCCGGATCGTCGGCCAGGTGATGTCGATCAACTCGCTGATAGCCGGAAGAGCGGAGGGCCAGCGAAAGCGACAAGTCGTTTGAACGGCGAATTTGATGGGGAAGGGGTACAGAAGCTATATCCACCAACTCGTTGCCTGTAGTTACAATTACGATACTTGGGTCCTTGGCGACGAGCAACTCGGATTTGCCAATGGAGGCGGCGATAGCGATCTCCTTGGCAGTCAGGCGACAACCAGGCTTGAGAAGCTCTTGCCCAGTCTCGGCGTCGGATCCTTGTTGGTGAACTCCCAAGCTTGGCTTGGCGACGATGCCTTCTTTGAGCTGCGCGACCGCTCCGTCTTTGTCCGTGTCTTCAATTTTTATGACGCAATCCGCTCCTTCGGGGACGGGAGCTCCGGTCATAATTTCGATGCAAGAATCGGGCTTCTGAAGGGCCAACTGGGGCTCGCCGGCAAAGGCGGTAGCTTGGATTGAAAATGCTCTTGTTCCATTGGCTGCCTCTTGAGAGGCGATGGCGAATCCATCGAAAGTGGAGCGATTAAAAGGGGGCAGGTCCCGGTCACCAAGTAGCGGCTCAGCCAACACGCGGTCCAAACAGGTATGGACTGGGGCCCGTTCCGTTTGCAGGGGAGCTATGCTTTCCAGTATTCGGGCTTGGGCCTCTTTGACGGTAATCACTCTCAAGGGATTGAGAATCCTGCTCCGATTGGCAAGGCCGGGTTGCTTGGATTGATCTCAGCAGGCGAAAAAGGATCGAGTGGCCTGCCGTTCCAGTGAGAGCCCAAAGGCGTCAACTAGACAGTGTAAACCGATCGCTTGTTCTAGGCAGTTCGCTTGCGAGCGGCGATGATTTCACTGGAATAGAACCTTAATGTCTCGATCGCAAGCGAGCTGCCTAAACCGCAAACGACTTTATCTGATGCCAATGGCCGAAAGCGGACTCAGCCCTGCAGTTTCATTTTTTCGAGCGCCTTTCAGGACGCCTTCAGCTGAAAAGCCTTTTCAAAATAGGGCTCAGTCGCATGCTTCCTCGATCGATGGCGGACCCGAGTTTTACATACGTCTCCGGCCCAGATGATTTTCTGGCCAACCGAGCCGCGACCAAGCTTTGGGAGGCGATGCGCTCGGAAGTCGAAGACGAATTTTCCATCGAGGTAATTGATGGCAATGCTGTCAAAGTCGAGGATGTGGAAACGCTTGTTAGCCGATTCCGGGAAGCCACGCAAACTATGGGGCTATTTGGCGGCCGCCGCGTCGTATGGCTAAAGGGCTGCACCTTTTTGGCTGACAATAAAACGGGTCGGGCGGAAGGAACTCAAACCGCTTGCCAGGACTTGCAAGAAATTCTCGAGCGGATCCGGGCCGAAGATGTTGGCGTGCTGATTTCCGCATCGCCGGTCGATCGGCGAAAGCGATTTCCGAAGTGGCTGGAAAAGAATGGCGAATACATCGCATCGGTAGGCGTGGATTCGAGAGGAAATGGGGCGGAAGCTTTGGCGGCGATTTTAGACGAGGAATGCTCCTCTTTGGGAGTCGAGATCGGTTCCCATGCAGCGGAGGCATTGATCAGCAAAGTCAATGGCAACTCACGACTTCTCCTGGAAGAGGCGAGAAAACTGGCTACCTACTTGGGGGCCGACGGAGGCGAGATTACCATAGAGCTAATAGAAGAGCTGGTGCCGAACTTTGGCGACGGCGACTTTTTCGAAACTACGGAAGCGTTTTTTTCCCGAAACCTCGAGTGGACCTTGCAAGCTCTTCGAAGGCACTTCTTTGCCGGCAACGATGCCCGACCGGTCATAGCGTCTCTCCAGAATCGCAATCGACTGCTTATCCAGCTCAAATCTTTGGTCGATGGCGGCGAGATCCAGGTCGGTGGCCGCGGGATCTCCAAGCCGAGTTTCGAGCGGGCGGCTGCCAAGTATCAAGATCGTTACGATGGGCTGGCCGAGAAGAGCAACTACAACGTTTTCACCCAAAACCTTTGGTATATGGGAAAGTTGCTGGGGGCTCGGAAAATGCCTTCGCTGAAACGGTTAATCGACCATCAAGGGGAGTTTATCCGCGTATTCGAGGAGATTGTGGAACGGCCTGGAGAGCAGGAAGAAGCGCTTCGCAATCTGGCCATTCATTGCCTGGCCTAGCGTTTTTTCCAGCGAGCGCCGGGCAAAATCGCCCTACAGGATCGGGGGCGGCCCTGCCGCCAGATGGATAGTTTTGTTAGAGAATCTCGAAAGGCGCTCGGGCCACGCCCGATCCCAGAAGGGGCTCTTTATGGGGCTTGTTTGATGGGACACTTGCCGCCTCCACCGAGAGACTGAGTCAGTCCGCGAATTCAGGTTTAAGGTTGCTCCCGATCTGATTCCTTCGTTTCACTCCCGTACTCCATGCGAATCTGCCTGTTTACAGATAGCTTTTTGCCCTACATTTCAGGGGTCAGTTCGGCTGTGTTCAACCAGGCGAACGAGTTGGCTGCCAGGGGTCATGAAATCAGCATATTCCACCCGCGTCCGAAGCGGGAAGACCGGCTCGATCAAGTCGCTGGTCTGGATCCGAGCATAAAATTGTTTGGACTGCCATTTTCGGTGCCCACCCCGAATATACCCAAGCTCCGTTTTTCCGTGCCCCTTTTCCTGTTCACCTATCGCCGGTTGAATATTGCCTCGCCGGATTTGATCCATGTGCACACGGAGTTTGGCTGCGGTTTGGAAGGGCTGCTGCTGGGCCGTTGGAAGCGAGTGCCTGTCATTGGGACCTTCCACACGTTTTTTGCCGAGCCAGAATATTTGAAGCAGTTCCACATCCCCAACTTCGCTTTCACCCGCAAGGCGATGTGGAAATACTCGGTGACCTTCTTCAACCGGTGCAGCCATATTGTCAGTCCGTCGAAATCGGTCAGGGAAAACCTGGTACAGCGGGGGCTCTCCACGAGCACGACGCTGCTCTCCAACGGAATCGAGAAAATCGATTTTCGCCCGGAAGCGGAAATACGGGAATTCCGCCAATCGCTGGGAATTGACGATTTCGCTTTTATTTACGTGGGAAGAATCTCGCCCGAGAAATCCCTGGACGTACTCATTGGGGCCTTCGCCCAAGTCACGCGGGTGAACCCGAAAGCCAAGCTCGTGATCGTAGGAGCCGGGCCATCGGATCCGGATATTGACGAGCAATTAGCCGAACTGGGTATTGCGGAATCCGTGATCAGAGTAGGGCGCATTGAGCGAGACATCCTGATGAAGGAAAACTATCCACTCCTGGGGGATGTATTCATAACATCCAGCAAAACCGAGAATCAGCCTGTCAGCCTATTGGAAGCGATGGCCTTTGGCTTACCCATGATCGGCCCGCGAGCGAAAGGGATTCCCGAGCTCGTCACTCATGGCGACGATGGACTGATCTTCGATCCAGATGATGAATACGCGATGGCCAATGCCATGGTGAGGCTTATGAAAGACGATTCCTTGCGTTTGAAGATGAGCGCTGCTGCGAAACGGAACGCCGACGAGCACCGCATCGACAAAGTAGGAGCTAAATTGGAGGCCATCTACCGCGAGGCGATCGAATCGTAGAGGAATTCTCTGGGGTTCGAGAGGGTTGAAATTTTTGAGGCAAGGATTCTTAGAACCCGTGTCCATTCCCGAAGGCTAGGTGACTTAAACAGTTAATATGTCACGCATCCGATGACTGTTGCACCGAATATGTTACCAAATCTTGACAGAGGAGCCTATTTAGGTAGAAATACCATGACTCCTACACCCCATACGTCACCTAGCCAAGATGACGTATTAAAACTGTTGGCAAAGGAAGACGTATGAGAAATCGAATACGTTTACTGTTAGTTGGACTGATTAACCTCAGCTTATGTGCCGTGACGCACGCTGGCGGCCCTCATTATTATCGGCCGGTGGAGGCTGGGAAACCCAGAGTAATCGCGTGCGATGTCCTCGTCTACGGCGGAACGCCTGCCGGGGTAGCAGCAGCAATTCAAGCCGGAAGCATGGGGAAGAAAGTCGTCATCCTGAGCTTTAACCAGCATGTTGGAGGGGTGACCTCGGGTGGGCTAACAGCCACCGATGTGGGTGAGAATGAGTCCATCGGTGGCTTGGCTCGGGAGTTCTATGACCGGATCGGACGCATCCGCAACTTTTCTCCATCTGCGGCGGAGGCGCTCTATCTCAAAATGCTGGAGGAAGCAGGCGTAGAAGTGCGTTTGCGGCGCTGTCTGGTCTCGGTCGAGCGCGAAGGCACGCGCATTGTATCCGCTAAAATGGATACAGGAGAGACGGTCAAGGCGAAGATCTTTGTTGATGCTACCTACGAGGGAGACCTCCTTGCAGCCGCAGGGGTGTCTTATCATGTCGGCCGGGAACCCTCCGCCGCCTACGGCGAGTCCCTTAACGGGCAATGGCAAAGTATTTCCTATAAAGATGTGTACCAGTTCTGTCGACTGCCGATCAGTCCCTGGGTCGTGCCCGGCGATCCTGCCTCGGGACTGCTGCCAGAGATTTCCCCTGATCCCGCGGGCAAGCCTGGGCAGGGTGACTACCGCGTCCAAGCCTACAACTTCCGAGCCCATCTCTCCAACCAGCCCGGCAAGTTGTCCTTCCCGAAGCCACAGGGCTATGATCCCGGTCGCTACGGCCTCCTTGCCCGTTTCCTGAACGCCGACTCCAGCCTCCGCTGGACACTCCACTACACGGTGACGCCCATGACCGACGGCCCGGTCCAAATGCGCAACGGCGATTCGAACAATGCGGGAAGCTTTTCCACGGATTACATCGGCGGCAACCATCGTTGGCCCGACGGAACGTATGAGCCCGTCTCCTTTTCTAAGTTGCCTGCCCCCCGCCGCGGCTTGCCCGTTCCCCTGCCTGAACTCTACGAACTGCGCGAGCGTATCTTCCAGGATCACGTCAATTACCAGCAGGGGTTGTATTATTTCCTCGCCAACGATCCACAGGTGCCCGATGCCCTGCAAAAGCGGGTGAAGGCCTTCGGGCTTGATCCGCACGAGTTCGCGGAAACCGGCCATTGGCCGCACCAGCTCTATGTTAGGGAAGGCCGCCGGATGCTCTCCGACTACATCATGACTCAGGCGAACTGTGAGTCAAAACGCACCGCGGAGGATTCCATCGGGCTGGCCTCCTACCCCATGGACTCGCATTCCTGTCAGCGCGTTGTCGTACAGGAAAAGGGTGTGACCACGGTGCGTAACGAGGGCAATACGGGCTACAAATGTCCCAAACCCTATCCGATCGCCTATCGTTCGATTGTTCCGAAGAAAGAGGAGTGTACGAACCTCCTGGTTCCGCTCTGCTTGTCCGCATCGCATGTCGCCTACGGCTCAATCCGCATGGAACCCGTGTTCATGATCTTGGGGCAGAGCGCGGGGACCGCTGCCTGGATAGCAATCGAAGATGACGTATCCGTCCAGGACGTCGACTATAGCAAACTAAGGAAGCGGCTAATTGCCGATAAACAAAAACTATAAATAATCCCAACAAAGGAATGCAGAGAGACTACATAAAGGCCGCTCCCGATTCCTGGCGTTAAAGATGGAAACTAGGTTAAGTCGAATGACTATGTGTTCGCTCATAGTCTTTTGCGTGGCTATTGGCGTTGGTAGTGCGCCGATACCATTCAAGAGTGGCGACTTGGCGATGATAGATGTTTTTGTGGGATACCTGACCGCCAGAGATATTCTGTTCAGTTCTCTGATGCTAGTATCCGTAATCTTGGCGATTCCCAGGATTCTCAAAGAACGCCTGGTTCTTATCTGGCTTGTTCCAATAGTCCTTATATCTGCGCCACTCGTAAGCTGGATTGGAGATGATGTAGAGATTGTTCCGATGGAACGCCCACAGATTGGAATTTTGTTAGACGAGGACTATATCAATTCGTCCGTAGTAATATCTGGGGTAATTAATGAATCACCCGCTGTGAAGCGGGTCTCAAAAAAAGGAGATGTGATCTCCGCTATCGACGGGAATAAAATTGGTAAGAGCGGAGTGCTAGATGTTCATAAGAACATTGATGCTTCAGGGGATTCCGTGGAAATGACAATTCAACGGAATGGTAAGGAATTGTACTTTGAGATATCCAAAAACAATCTTTAACCAGTCGTTCGTGGCAATGGCTGTTCCGTTCCAATCCACTGCCATCGCCACAACTTAGCGTTGGTCGCAGAGAGCGTCAGGAGACGCATGATATGAAAATAGGAACCGAAACATTCATCGCCATCTGCTGTTTTGTCGTGGCGGCTGCCGTCCACGCTCAAGATGCCGGTCAGCCGAAGACGAGAGCCAATGCGCCAAGTTACGATGCATCCGTTCCGAAGCCGACGTTGAGTGGCATTCGTTATGGCGCCCACGAGCGGCACATCCTCGATTTCTGGAAAGCGCCATCCGACACGCCGACACCGCTTGTTTTCGTCATTCACGGCGGCGGATGGAGGGGTGGCAGTAAAGAGAGACTCCACAAGTTTGCCGATACCCAAGCCTTGCTCAGGGAGGGCATCTCGGTGGTCGCGATCAACTATCGATTGATGGCCCACTCTGAGGGCGCCGAACCTCCCGTCAAAGCGCCTCTGCGCGATGCGGCCCGCGCTCTGCAGTTTGTCCGCAGCAAAGCGGATGAATGGAATATCGACAGGGCTCGTATTGGAGCTGCCGGCGGTTCAGCGGGCGCCTGCTCGAGCCTCTGGCTGCTCTATCATGATGATCTAGCTGATCCGGAAAGCGCGGATCCTGTCTCTAGAGAATCCACCAGGCTCTGGTGCGTCGCCGTCAAGGGTCCCCAGACCACCCTCGACCCGAAGCAGATGAAAGAATGGACTCCAAACAGTCGCTACGGAGGGCATGCTTTTGGAAAGAAGAACTTCGCCGAATTCCTGGCCGCGCGCAAAGAAATCCTACCGTGGATTGCCGAGTACTCTCCGTATGCGCTTGTAACCGTCGGGGACCCCCCATCCGCTCTTTTCTACAGTAGCGCCCCAGCTATTGGCGAGAACCAGAAAGATCCAACCCACACCTCCAACTTTGGAGTGAAACTGCAGGAGCGCTGCAAGGAGCTTGGTGTTCAATGTGAGGTCGTGTATCCCGGCGCTTCTAGTGTAAGATATAAAGACCCCACGGACTACCTTATAGCGACGCTTAAGTCCCCTGCAGGAGAGCCGCGAAATTGAGCCTGGAATAGAAAGATTGACCAACAAGCGAATTGAGAAGTATCTGCGCTTGGCCCCGCAAAACTCTCATTTGAATGGCCCGTTACGCGTATCCCAATTTCTCCCGCGCTAGCTTTACCAGTGGGAGATCTTTGACGCGTTCAAGAATTTCTAGGCTGCTTTGGGGGATGCGGTGGGCTTGGACTTTGAGAGACTTGATTTTAGCGCCACCATCGTCCGTTCCCCATTTCCAGTCGTATCCGTCGGGGGGAGGGTAGGAGTCCGTTCCCTCGCTCCGTTCCGAACCCAGGAATTGAAACAGTTTGCCCGTCCACTCGATAGGCGATTCCACCAAGTCTTCGTATCGTATCCAGAAATTGGAAACTCCATCTTCTGGAAAACGTTTATGAAGATTCAGGTAGACTTTGGCCCAGTAGCCATTGGCCAGCCAGTTGTCTACCCGCTTGGGTATGAGCGGCTCCGCTTTTCTAAACGCCATCTTTCTTAGAGACGCGGTAGTGGTGTGGACATCGCGGGCGAGAATGACTCGCTTGGGATTCGCTACATTGGGAAGACGAGGATAGGAGCTGGTCTCGTTGAACCAGGCGGGGCGCTTTAAAACGATGATCCGCTCTCCGCTCAAGTTCGAGATTTCCCTTTCCGCATCGGCGGATTGGAATTTCTGGAAATTGGTTTCCGGCAGACTGCTGATGTCCGGAGCGGCGGCCATCAATGCTTTGAGCAATGTGGAACCAGAACGCATCACGCTCAACTCGAGAGCGATGGTCTTGTTTGCGATAGCTTCGGACGGATGGGTCATAGCCAAGCCGCATGCAAACTTGGCCGGCGCGGAGCCACAACTAGAAAATTCCCTGGGCTAATCCGGAGGCTGAGATTAGAGGGCTTCTACCGGGCGGAAAATGCTTTAAATTCTCTCCTTCAAGCGCAGGTTCATTTTCGCCTATGTCGCGAAACAAGCCTATCATCAGAAACGTTCTTGCCGATCGCTATGCGTCGGACGCCATGAAATCGATTTGGTCAGGCGAGGGCCGTGTCATTATCGAGCGCGACTATTGGATCGCGGTCATGAAAGCTCAAAGAGGGCTGGGGCTTAGAATACCGCTGAAAGCGATTAAGGCGTATGAATCGGTCAAGGACACGGTCAATTTGGCCTCCATCGATCGGCGGGAGCGCAAAGTCCTGCACGATGTGAAAGCCCGCATTGAGGAGTTTTCAGCTCTGGCTGGCTACGAGCTGGCCCATCTGGGAATGACGAGTCGCGATTTGACCGAGAATGTGGAGCAGTTGCAGGTGATCCGCTCCCTGGAACTCGTTCGACTCAAGGCGGTCGCTTGCCTCAGCCAATTGGCTGAGAGAGCGGTGGAATTTCGCGATCTTATGATCACGGCCCGCACCCATAACGTACCGGCTCAGGCCACCACGCTGGGCAAGCGCTTGGCTATGGCGGGGCAGGAGCTTTTGGTGAGCATTGACCGGCTACATGATTTGGTGGAACGCTATCCGGCCAGAGGTTTGAAAGGAGCGGTGGGAACGCAGCTGGATCAGCAGACGCTGTTCGAGGGGGATGCCAAAAAGGTGGCCCAGCTAGAAAAGAGCATAGTCAAGCATTTGGGTTTCGGCGAAGTCTTGAGCAGCGTGGGCCAGGTCTATCCGAGAAGTGTAGATTTGGATACGGTAACCGCTTTGGAGCAATTGGCATCTCCTGCCGTCAATTTGACGACGACCATTCGCCTTATGGCTGGGCAGGGCTTGATGAGCGAAGGCTTTTCCAAGGGGCAGGTAGGCTCCTCGGTTATGCCTCACAAAGTCAATTGTCGAACGAGCGAGCGTATACACGGATTTGGCACCATCTTGAAAGGCTATGTAGCCATGGCGTCGGGGCTGGCCGGCGGGCAATGGAATGAAGGGGACGTTTCCTGTTCCGTTGTGCGTCGAGTAATGCTGCCGGATTCCTTCTTCGCGATCGATGGACTGCTGGAGGGCTTCATGACGGTACTTCGCCAATTCGAAGTATACGAAAAGGCCATACAATCCGAGAATTCCGTCCAGTTGCCATTTTTGGCGACAACGACGATTCTTATGGAATCAGTAAAAGCGGGAGCCGGTCGGGAAGAGGCTCACTTGGCAATCAAGGAAAACGCTCTGGCGGCCAGTAAAGAGATTCGCGAAGGGCGGCCAGCCGAGGCGGACTTGCTGGGCAGATTGGCCGCTGACAAGCGGATACCTTTGTCGTTGCAGCGGCTCGAATCGCTGGTTTCCCAGACCAGCCGCTTTGTTGGAGCGGCTCCTAAACAGGTGGACCAGTTTAAGCGGGATGCCTCCAAATGGACCAAGCGCTTTCCGGAAGCCCTTAAAATAAACCCGGGCAGAATGCTGTAGTCGGCCGGGAAGATTCGATGGCAAGGCACTTGGACTAGCTTCGTCGCCGAAATGAGGTGGCGGGCGATCTCGTGCCTACGCTGAAGCTAAGGCGCCGAATGCCGAGTTCCCACAAATGGTAGGGCTGACTGTACCCAGCCAGCCCTACCATTCACAAAGCGCGCAAACCGCAGTTTTTGGGCGTAGCGGAAGCCTCCGGGCTAGACCGTCCGCTACCTTAATTTTATCAGGGCTGGCCTCCAGGATGCTCATTTTCCCTACGTTTTCGGAGTTTGCTGCCGAATGTAGAGGAAACTACGGAACGCCTTAAATGCCTGACAAGCTTCCCAAAGATTGTAGCGATTGCCCAAATTTGAAGACCGTTCACTTGACGCAAATCGTTGGTGGAGAGGTTAATAAGCTCCATGTTTGTAGTTCATGCAAGCTGGCGACGGAAGCAGGCAGTCCGGACTCGATGGACATCGTATGCGAGATGGCCGCGCCGACCGTTCCCCCGGAAACTGGCGTCAAGATTCAGAAGAGCTCTCTGGCCTGTCCATCATGCGGATTCTCTGAAGATGCTTTCAAGGAGTTTGGGCGACTGGGCTGTCCCCACTGCTACGATGTATTTTCGGGCGGATTGGAGCCGGTACTCCGAAAAGCTCACAGCGGGACGCAGCACAAGGGAAAAATCCCCGAAGGCAAGGATGAGCATCGGGTGGACCCTGCCGAGATTGAAGTATTGAAGCTGTCGTTGAAAGCCCACGTGGCCAAAGAGGAGTACGAGAAGGCGGCTGAACTCAGAGACCGGATTTGGGAGCTTGAATCCAAGCTTTAGAATAGTGGGAACTCCGATGATAAGATTCGGGCTGATGGCAGCAATCAATCTTATGTAAATATACTTAGATTGGCTGAAGGAATGACCAATATTGCCAATTTTAAGGTTTGGCCGAACCCGAAATTTTAATCAGCAACTATGGCAACAGCCCGAAAAATTGTCGTTTTGGAAGATGACCGCTCCACTGGAGCCCTCATTTCCGTAATTCTTGAGAAAGAGGGTTATAATGTCCTACATGCTTTGGAGGGTCGCTCCGCGATTGAGTTGGTTATCAAGGAACGTCCGTCGCTTCTTATTTCCGACGTTCTCGTGCCGGATATGAACGGATCAGAGGTGGTTAAAGAATTGCTGAGATTGAGTACAGGCGAAACGTTGCCGACGCTATTCTTGACATCGTTGCTGGACAAGAAGGGCGAGGTGAAGAGTAACGAAGAAAAAACGCTCAAATTGGATGGAGTTAACTACCCAGCGCTCGCGAAGCCCTTTGATCCGGCCGTTTTGATCGAAATTGTTAGACGTTTGGCTGGCGACCCGGCGGTCGAAGATGCGATTCAGGTAGAAGTAGAGAAATCCATCGAAACTCAAGCAATGGAAGCGGAAGCCGCTGTCGATTCTCAAGAAAAGGTAGAGATTTCGGGAGCGGAAGAGGCATCCAAGGAGAGCTAGAATTTTATACTAGCTGGGCTCGCCTTTGGCCAGCGTGACCACGCATTCCAAATGCTTGGTTTGCGGAAATAGATCGAAAGGCTGGATTTCTTCGATCACATATCCGCCCTGCGTCAGGCTCCGCAAGTCGCGCATCTGGGTGGCTGGATTGCAGGAAACGTAGACGATTCTGGCTGGACCGAAGTCCAAGAGCTGGTGGAGAAATTCCTCGCTCGCCCCTTTGCGCGGCGGATCGATCACTACCGCCGAGCGAGCTCCGTCAATATTGATCTGATGAAAAAGGGATGCGGCATCGCCGAGAATGAAGGTGGCATTTTCTATATTTTTGGCAGAAGCGTTTTGAGCCGCATACTGTGCCGAAAGTTCTGATACTTCTATGCCGATTACGGATTCGAATAGATGGGCGGAGGTTAGGCTGAAGAGGCCGCTGCCGCAATAGGCGTCGACTAGATGTCTTGTATTTCCTTGGCTTGCTTGGCGGCCAACATAGCCGGCAAAGCTCTCGAGTATGCTAGGATTGTTCTGAAAGAATTCGCCGGCTGGAAAAGAAAATATGACGCTGCCGACTCGCTCACGAATGATCTCTTTGGGATCGGTAGCGATACCGTCCAGATGTTCCCTGATAAGGAGCGTGGCCCCTTTCTTGAAAGGCCTTTCCTCTTGGAGGGTCTGCGTTTGTTCTCGAAGGCGTCTCAGTTCTCGATTCATGCCCTCGGAAGCGAGAGGGCATTGTTCAATTTCGATATACTTGGATCGAGAGCCTTGCTTGAGAAATCCGATGGTTATCGGTTTTCCCGGTTTCGGCTTGGGGAAGTGGGGCGTGATCTTGGATCGGTATCCGTAGGTCTTGGGGGACGGTATGGCAGGCAGAACCTCTGACTCGATTCGGGCCATATGCCAGAGCAATTCCTTTACTTGGCGAGTCTTCCATTCTAACTGGCGTTCGTAACTAAGATGCTGATACTGGCAGCCTCCGCACTGTTGAAAAACGGGGCAGACAGGATCGATTCGGTCGTGCGAGGCCCGGAGAACCTGCACGAGATCGGCCTCTGAATAGCTCTTATTGTTTCGATAGATACGAACCTGGACGCGCTCTCCGGGAAGGGCGAACGGCGTCATGACGACCCAGCCGTTGTCCCGTCCCACTCCCTGCCCCATATTGGTCAGAGACTCGATTTCGATTTCGATCTCCTGATGGTAGGCGTAGGGCTCCGGTCTAAATCCTTTGGGAGCTCGAGCTTTCATTTCGCAGTCGTTTGCCACTGGATCAATCGAGTAAGGCGGATCGTCGCTTGGCAAGGCCACAGTTCGATTGAACGCAATGAGGACCCAGTTTTGAACCGGTTTTCGTTAAGAAAAGGGCGGGTTAGCCAAAGGCTCTGATTGACAGTGAAGGCTCCAGACTATTCGTGGTTTTGTGCCATGGGCCCGATCTTTTTGGCGTGTGGCCTTAGATTTGATGAGTATAGAAAACAAAAGGGACCGAATCGTAGAAGAGCTGATGCCTTTCGAGGATCACTTTGAGCGTTTTGCCTACATAATTGATCGGGCGAAGAACCATCCGCCGTTGGACGAGGCTTACAAGATCGACACTTTCCTAATTGAGGGCTGCTTGTCGCAGCTGTGGATTTTCCCAGAGTTTAAAGCTGGGAAATGCTACTTCCACACGGATTCGGACGCGGCTATCACCAAAGGAACGGCGGTGCTGCTGTGCGAGCTCTACAGTGGAGAGACTCCGGAAGACATTATTCGCTTGGAGCCTGATTTCCTAGCCGATGTGGGAATCACTCAGCACCTCTCGCCGAATCGGCGAAACGGGCTATCCAATGTCCGGGCCAAGATCAAAGCCTACGCGGAGTTTTGTTTGCAGAACGAGAGCTAGCAAGCCAGCTTCAGAGCGCGAGTCGGGTAACGATTTCACTGAGCTCGGGTCGTGGCCTCTCGCGAGGGGGCTCTTGCTCGCTACCGATGTAGAGGAAGCCGATAATTTCCTCGTTCTCGGGAATTCCAATCAAGGCTTTGACTTTACTGTTGTAGGCAAACCATTCGGTCAGCCACTGACTGCGGTATCCGAGAGCGGCGGATGCTAATATGATATTCTGGCAAACGGCGGCTCCGGAAAGGATCTGTTCGCTGCGCGGAGCCTTGTCCGATTCGACTTTCGAGGAAACGATGAGTAGCAGGGGAGCCGTTTTGGCCTCCTTGCTATTGGTCTTTTCCAAGCTAGCCGAATCGCCCTCGTGAAGTTCCGGCAGCTTGGCATGCAATTTATCCTGGTTGGCTCGATCGACCACATGGATGCGCCAAGGATTCAGGCCTTTGTGATCCGGTACTCGCATGCCGCAACGAAGGATGGTTTCCAGTTCGCTTGGCGAAGGTCCCGGTGGAACCAGGTTCGCGGCGAGCAAGGATCGGCGATTCAAGATTAATTCGATAGTATCCGGACTGCGTTTCATAGCTGAAATTGGGTAGCGAGCTTGGCTGCCAAGGCGACTAAAAATCGACTCTTTAGTCTAAGAAACCCTTTTCGCGGATTGCGGGATCTCTGGACAGGGCTCGGGAAAAGTTATGGTTGCTTGCAGTGGCGTGGAGATGGAATACGGTGGCCTAGTTTTATGTCGGAAGGCCAGGAACAAGAAGCGTTCATGAGAGAAGCGATCGCCGAAGCTCAATCGGTAGACGAGCGTCGCGTTTATCCGAATCCACGAGTGGGAGCTGTAATCGTGGAGAATGGGGCGATCGTGGCCAGAGGCCGGTTTGAACAAGATGGCGGGATGCATGCGGAAAGGCGGGCTTTAGCCGCTCTCGGGCGAAATCCAGCTCCCGATGCCGTCCTGTACGTAACTTTGGAGCCTTGCTCTACCCACGGGAGAACGGGAGCCTGCACGGAGGCCATAATGGCATCAGGATTGGGGAAAGTCGTTGTCGGGACGATCGACCCGACTTCAGGGCATCGGGGGCGAGGGTTGAGCATTCTTAGGGACGCGGGAATCGAAGTAGTTTCGGGATGCCTGCAGGAAGAGTGCGCTGCTCTAAACCCGGGCTATTCGGGCCGGGAGACGTCGCGGCCGGGGACTCCGGAGGAGGGTTAGTCTAAATGTCGGTTCTTTCCCAACTATTCGTGAAGCTGATTAAAATTTATCAGCTATTTTTGTCGCCATTGAAATACGTTCTCTTTGGCCCCAATGCGGGTTGCCGCTATCAGCCGACTTGCTCGAATTACGCAATCGATTGCTTCGAGGAGCATCCCTTCTATAAAGCGCTTTGGCTAGCGACAAAACGGATTTTCCGCTGCCACCCGTGGGGGGGATTTGGATACGATCCCGTGCCGAAAGGCCGATCCGGTAAAGCTGTAAGGCGAAGACCGGAGAAGGCGCTCTGACAAGATTGGCATTATTTGCACGTGGTATTACTCTCCCGATTCGGAAATCTCTATTCCGTAAACTTGAAGCCCCAGATTTCTAGAGTCCTCGCTATTCGCCAGTTCGGACGGGGTTAAGGTGTCGCAGATTAATTCGAGAACTACTTTGCTTGCCTCCGTCTGAATGGGCGACAAGTCGATAGTCAGCTGATGAGGATGGGGATTTAGTTGTTCAGAATGAAGAAGATTTCCATTCCATTTGACTTTCAACGCCCTTTCTTGATCAAAGCCGCCAGCAATATCGAGGATCAATTTTTGCGGTTTGTAACTGTCTCTCAATGCGAGCGAGTAGCTAGCGTGTCCGTTCGTCCATCGCATGAAGCGACCCCCGATATCCTCTACTGGATGAAGACCAGACTCTGTGATGCCTCGGACAGGAGCGTTGCCAAAGCGCGTATCGCCGAATTTAAACTTTTCGTCGAACATTAGAGTGATGCCGCTGATAGCTAGTCCAAGCTCACGCTCATCAGTCGACTGGCTATCGATGTTAATAGGTATCCATTTTTCAGAGACGATGCGGATGGAGTTTTGCGTGTCGGTCAAGGGCGCGTCTTTTAACGGTATAGTTAGGGACTTTTCGTTTTCCTGGACAAACTGGTCGAACGCAAGAGCTTCGTTAACATAGATTTTAATAGGCTGTCCACCGGGCTTTGTGGAAAAGATATCCAAGATAGCTGAGAGTGGTTTTCTGCTAAGGGTATATCCAATATTGAACTGCGCGTTTCCATCGGTCCACCTGAAAGGTTCCGAACCATTGTACTCCTGCCCATGCAGCCCGGACTCTTCGACGTTCCAGGCAGGAGTCCCTCCAAAAGTGAAAAAGCTCTCGGTTGCCGATATTCTATCGATACTCCGAACGATCTTGCCAAGGAAGAGCGATCGTTTCTGGATATGGGATTCCCTGGCTGGGGCGCTGGTAACTCCTTTCAGCCGAGGGATATTTTGTTCCCACGCGCCAACGGATTGAAGGAAGCCCAGGCCGCTTTGGCGAGACTGCGATAAAACGAACACGGGTCTTCCAGATGCGAATTCCTCATTGATAATTCTCTGCACCGTAGTATTGAGATCTGCGGTCATTCTCGCAGTGTGGTCTCCTCGGATCATCTTGTGCCCCTCTGCTAGTTGCAAAGGACCGAGTATTTCTGATGAGACATTGGCTACGGTCAGGGCGCCCTGGGGCAGGACTCCAGAAATTGCTCGAATCGTCTCAACAGACCCGTGGTATTCCTTGAGCGTGGCGATAGGCCTGAGCGTGATCAGCAAGAAAAACCCACTGGCGACAGTGCTCCCGATATAGATCAGTCGTCTCCATTGATCCGATTTCAATTTACTGGCGATAAAAGCCAGTCCCCAAAAGGCGAAGAAAACGAAGCCCGGAATCGATAGCGGCGTAAATCGTCGGATTCTCCAAATGTGATCAGCGGATATTTGCGGATCGTAAAGGTAAACAAGCGAATAGCCAAGCCAGGGCAATAAGATGAACGCCAATTCGACGTCACGGTTTTTGGAGAAATTGACGATGGCGATGCTGGTCCCGATGAGGGCCAACGCGATTATTGGCAAAGAGATGTATTTGGAAAGATCGATGAGCGAATTTTCTCTGAAGTCGCGAGTCCCGTAATGAGGATTCTCGAACTGGGAAAAGGGCTCTATGTGAGGGCGGATGAAGTAGCCGTATATTGCCAGAAGGATTAGGAATGCGGCGCCGCGATAAAGGAATGCGGGCTTTTTGAGGAAGGAATGGACCCGATCTGCAAAGGCTGAGCTGGCGATGAAAAGCGCGTAGGCAATGGCTGCCACAGCCACGATCAACAGTATGACAACCTTGCCATCGAAGTCGCCGAAATAACCGGGGCTGGTTAGCGCATTATAACCGTAGGCGAGAATGCCCGTGGCCAAAGCGGCCAAAGATCCTGGGAGGAGCGTTATGCGATCCTGGGAGCGGCTTGCCGAGAAGACTCCGACGGCCACGTTCGCCATGGGGATAAATGCCGTTAGCAGGAAGCCGTCTACTCGTACGAAAGCCGCGGACGAAGCCAGTACGCAGCCGAGGACAAAACCGAGTCGAGATCTCGCCCGATAAGCGGCAATTGCGACTGCCAGGCCCCCAAGAATAAAATTTTGAGCCATCATTTCGCTCAGGGTGAAGCGGGCATTCCAAACTTGGGAAGTGTTCAAGGCGAAGAATAGAGCGGCGAGAAGGGCCCATTTCGAACTGATGAAAAGGCGGCACAAAGCGAAAAACAGCAAAAGGTTGATGCTGGCAACGAGCGGATTGAACAGCAGGAGGCCTTCATAGCTTCCCATTCCAAAGAACTGAGCCAAATGCAGGGCGAAGGTGGGGGGAAATTGCAAATAGACGTCGCCCTTTTCGACATCATAGAAATAGCCATTGGGGCTCGTGGGTTCGGCGATGCCGAAGTTCTGGCTTTCGAATAAACGCTCGTATGGAAGATCGAACCGCAGCTGGCCTGTATTGGCGATATGGGCGCCGTGAGTGGAGTAGACTCCTTGGTCTCTTCCTCCGAGTATAGTTTCGGCTGAAAACCAGCCGTTGAATGCGAATAAGGCAATTGCGAATACAATGATGCCTTGATCGGCTTTACCGTCATTAGCTGATAAGTGGACCGGAGAATCGCTCAGCGACCTAATTGCTAGCAAAGCGCTGCACAGCCAGCCAGCGGCCCCGATCGCGGCTGGGCTAAACGAATTGAAAAACGCGCAGGCGAAGAGGATTGGGAACCAGCAAAGGATTCCAGCGGCTACGGCGATCGCCAGTTTGCTTGTCAGACCTAGTTCAGAAGTAGATTGCTTTAAAGGGTTGCTAACAACCCACCAGCCAGTCAGAACGACCGCCGGCAAATAGCCTAGCGCGAGGAGGGAGCCAACCATAAACAGCGTGATACTTTCGGAATGAAACTGATAATACAGATTCCTTGCTTCAATGAGGAAAAAACCTTGCCGCTCACGCTCTCAGACCTGCCTCGCAAGCTCAGTGGATTCGATTCGGTCGAGTGGCTAGTCATCGATGATGGAAGCGAAGATGGGACCGCGGAAATCGCCAAGGCGAACGGAGTGGATCATGTAATTAGACTCCCGCAAAACGGGGGGCTGGCAAGGGCTTTTTCCAAAGGGCTAGAAATCTCGCTAGCTCTAGGCGCTGATGTGATTGTCAACACGGACGCGGATAATCAGTACCAAGGTAAAGACATCGAGAAACTCGTGGCCCCCGTATTGGCGGGGGAAGCGCAGATAACCGTGGGGGCTCGCCCGATCAAGTCGATAAAAGATTTTTCCGCCATCAAGAAGGGGTTGCAGCGGCTCGGCAGCTCGGTCGTCAGGTCGTTGAGTCTAACAGATGTGGAGGACGCTCCGAGTGGATTCAGGGCCTTTAGCCGAGAGGCGGCGATGAAGCTGAATGTTTTCAGCCGATACACTTATACCTTGGAAACCATTATTCAGGCCGGACAGGAAGGGCTGGCCATTCACTCAGTTCCAGTTGGAGTCAATCCAGCGACTCGGGAGTCCCGGCTGGTTAAGAGCGTTGCTGGATACGTGCAGTGCTCCATGATTACACTGTTGCGGATATTCGTCGTGTACCGTCCGATGCGATTCTTCATGACGCTGGCCGGACTGTCCTTTTTCGCGGGTCTGGTAATCGCCATTAGGTACCTCTATTTTGCCTATATCGGTGAAGGCAGTGGGCACATTCAGTCGGTGATCCTGGCTGCCCTTTTATTGGGCTCGGGGCTATTGCTCGTTGTCGTCGGTTTGATCGCGGATTTGATCGCGGTGAACCGGAAGCTGCTGGAAAAAGTCGATTGGCGATTGTGTAAGCTTGAAGACACGATCGCCAAGCGGAATCGCAGTGCAGCTGACGATGGCGAGCAATAGAGGCGAGATATCGGTCTCGGGCGGGAAACGCCTCGCTCGGTACCTTGGTATAGTTCTGACGGTGATCTGCCTTGTCTATATCGGATGGGAGTTGAGGGAATCTGGGCCAGCTCTGGCTTCGACGATCAGGACGCCGGGTACGCTAATCGCGATCGGTTTATCTGCAGCCTTATGGATGATTCTCAATGCTATGCTGGGTCTTGGCTGGGGATCGTTGGTCAAAGCTACGGGTAATCGAGTTGGCGTTGGAGACGCCGTGATCTTGTCATTGATGGCACAAGCTGGCAAGTACTTGCCAGGAAATGTATTCCACTTGGCTGGCCGGGTCTGGCTGGCGGGGAAATTTGGGATAGAGCGAAAATTGGCGGCGATAGCCACGGCTGCAGAAATGGGCCTTCTGGTTATTGTTGCCGTTTTTATAGGGCTTCCTTGGCTGTTGCAGCAGGCCGCAATACCATGGGTGAGCGTATCTTTGGCAGGGCTTATCGTTCTGGCTTTGCTGTCCGCTACTGCAATTTGGTATAGTAGAAATCGCGAAAGGTTGATACCAATGATATCGGGGCTAGGGCCTCGATTGATGGGTTGGCTGGTGGCGTCTACAGCCGCTTATGGCTCAGTATTTGTCATTCAAACAGTGATGTTCGCATTGATTGGCTCTTCTCAGTCGCTGGACTGGGGATTGAGCTGGGTGGGCGCCTTGCAGATTGTGACGATCACCTGGCTGGCGGGCTTTGTGGTGGTCGGTTCGCCGGGCGGATTGGGGGTCAGGGAGGCAGCGTTTGCTGTTTTTGCCCAGAATGAAGAAATGCGGGTCGAACTGCTTTTGATCGCCGCCTTAATGAGGGTGGCTTCGTTGGTCGGTGACTTGGGCAGTTTGGGAATAGGAGCGATTGCCCGCCGGGTTAGGGACTGAATCTTTCATGAACAGTTACGAAAAACAGAAGGAAAAGGGCATCATCATTGGAAATCAGGTGGACAAATCGGAACTTCGAAACCCGATTAGCCGGAGGCTGGTTCAAGGATTCGACCAGGCATTGCTGGAAGGGTTGGATGAATGGAAGCCGCGGACTGTTCACGAAGTGGGGTGCGGCGAAGGCAGGCTTACTAGAATGATCGATAGTCGTTATGGTGTTGAAATATTGGGTACGGACTTTTCCAAAACAATCATAGAAGCAAATCGCGATAGGTTGGATTCCCGAAGTATTGAATACGTCAATAAAAGCATCTACGAATTGAATCCGGAAACGGATGCGCGCGACGTTATCGTTTGCTGCGAAGTGCTAGAGCATTTGGAGGATCCTGTTCGCGGACTGGATGCCTTGAAATCCCTAGGAGGAAGAGGCTACCTGCTTTCCGTCCCCAGAGAGCCGATTTGGAGAGCGTTGAACATGGCGCGAGGGAAGTATTGGGGCGAATGGGGAAACGCTCCGGGCCATCTCAACCACTGGTCCTTCAAGACCTTTTCCAAATTGCTCGACCAATGCGGTTTCGCGATTAAGCGAGCCTATAATCCATTCCCTTGGCTAATGGTGTCCGCGACAGTAAAGAGAGACTAGCGAAAGAAAAAATTCTACCATTCCTGAACACTTAGAACCCTTGACCTGCTCCCCGTTTTATTACCGCCGTTAGTGAGAGCTTCCTTTGGTTGATTTGTGTTGGTTATTGGTTGATTGGTCAATGATTTGGTTCTTTCCCGAGCCCCCTAGGGGGCTGGCGGCCACTTCGTCGGCGTATTCGCTGGGGGTCTTCTGGTTTAGGCTGTAGTGCGGCCTGACTTCGTTGTAGTCGATTCGCCACTTCTCGACGATCTCGCGAGCGTGGCCGACGCTGTCGAACCAGTGCTCGTTGAGGCACTCGTCGCGAAGCTTCCCGTTGAAGCTTTCCACGTAGCAGTTCTGCTGCGGCTTTCCCGGCCGGATGAAGATGTGCCGAACTCCGTTGAGGTAGCTCCACTGGTCCAGGGCCATACCCGCGAACTCGGGGCCGTTATCAGTGTGGATTCGTTCGGGCCTGCCGTGAAGCTCGACCAGATTGTCGAGGATCCTGGATACGCGATGGCCGGATATGGAAGTGTCCACCTCGATCCAGAGGCAGCGCTTGGTGTGGTCGTCCACCACGGCCAGCATCCTCATCCGCCGGCCCTTCCACGTGGCGTCGTGCACGAAGTCCATGCTCCATCTCTGGTTGGGCTTGGACGACTCGAAGATCTCGTGGACGCGCGCCAGGCGATGGCGCTTCCTCTTCCGGCGCCCCACCTGAAGGCCGGCGTCGCGATAAACCCGATACGTTCGCTTGAGGTTGATTTCCATGCCCTCGCGGCGGACAAGCACGTGCAGCCTGCGTTAGCCCCACCTCTTGCGCTCGACGGCCTTGGCCCTAAGCAGGCCCGCAAGAGCGGAGTCGTCGTGGCGGCTGCGGCGCCCGTAGCTGGAGCGGGACATGCCGATCAGCACGCAGGAGCGCCGGAGACTAAAGCCCCGGCCCTCGCGAAGATGGTCGATCGCTCGACGCTTCTCTACGGGCTTGACCAGTTTTTTGAGTTGATCTCCTTCAGAGCGTCGACGTCCAGTATCTGGTCGGCCACTATCCGCTTCAGCCGGGCGTTCTCCGCCTGCAGCTCCTTTAGCTGGCGAAGCTGCGAGACATCCATCCCAGAGTACTGGCTCTTCCAGCGGTAGTACGTCCCCGCCGCTATGCCGTGCCTGCGCAGCAGATCCGACACAGCCACGCCGCTCTCGGCCTCCTTCAAAATGCGGATGATCTCCTATTCCTTGTAGCGTTTGCCTTTGCTTCGGCTCATATGGTCTTCCTTTCATGTTTACTAGCGGAAGACTCTCAATCTAAATGGCACTGTTTAAGGGGAGCAGGTCAATTCGCATGATGGTCTCTCCCTTTGACGGAACGATGTGGAATTCCTCGGTGGACATTCCGATGTCGGACCGCCGGTCCTCGATCGACGCGATCGCGAGGAAAATGGACTGGACGGAGTTGAGGTCTGGATAGGTCATCAACTTCTTCATCGTCTTCGCCCGCACAGGTTTTCCCGCGAGGGCGTTGGTCATTGCAGAATTGGGCACTCCG
>CAYOLG010000042.1:0-34142 GCA_964404745.1 uncultured Opitutaceae bacterium | reverse complement strand
CCGCATTGAGGAGAGAAAGAAGGAAGCTGGCTACACTAGGAACGTTGTCACTCAGGGAGAGTATGAAAAGGTCCTAGCTAGGGCTAGGGATAGGATGGGGGGGTCTTTGAGTTAAGAAGTGTAAAGTTTTCCGACAAGTGTAAGGAAATTTTACAGATTTGGACCCGTTTTCCAGTGTTAGTAAAAATACTTATAAATTCTATAAGTAACTAATTATTAGAAACTAACGTTATCATCTGCAATTCTTGCAGCACTATCGGCACAGATCTTGCGTTCAGTTTTTGTGATTAAGTTCCAAACATCTTATCTGAGGCGTACCACGGCACGCTTCGCACTATTCTTAGTCGGGTTGACCAGCTCCACCCTCGAGGTTAAGGCCGTCCTAGTCTCGGGTCTCACCATCGTAAGTGCTGATGAAGGTACAAACGACAATATGACTTCCAGCGACGCGATCGACGGTACAGGATTGCCCGGCGGCACCCCAGCTTTGACTGGGGCACACTCTGCTACATGGAAAGACCATTGGTGGTCACAAACGTTAACGCCCCAGATCACAATCGATCTGGGCGATACCTACTCACTAACTGGGGTTCACATTTGGAACTACAACGAGGGCGGGCAGACGGGCAGAGGTCTAAAAGACGTCATAATTAACGTTTCCCCTGACGCGGATACAAACAATCTAGCGTACCTTGGTGGGTGGACGTTTGCCGAAGCAACCGGGTCAAGCACATATACGGGTTTCGATCTCGATCTAACTGGTTTAAAAACTGCATCCCTCTTGTCGAATGTAAGATACTTTCAAATCGTAGCAAGCGGCACTCATGGTACCAGTTGGGATAGTTATGGGGGGCTGGCCGAAATTCAGTTCGATGCCACTGCGCAGTCTGTCCCCGACACGGGCTCCACAGCAGCTCTTCTTGGGGCTGGGGTCATTGCATTAGGCTTTGCTAGACGGAGACTGGGATAAGAATAGCTTCAGAAGTCCTTTGAAGGACAATTTTTTCTGGGGGCGGTTGACTCATATACATTGCGATGCCGCCGCCCCCCGCGACCCCGACCCCCCTTGCCTGCCTTCATCAAGATCAACTGTCTCAGAACACCAAGATCAGAGTGCTAACAAAAGGGTTTTAGTGGCAGTTATACGGCAGTACGCATTTATTGCATCACTTAAACACGCCCAAAAAAATATCATTAGTATCTAATTATTAGGTGTTTAGGTTTACCAATAGTCTTTTTAATTGCCATGTTTGTATCACGTGGAAGGGGGAGGCGATACCGTTGCGGGCGATCCCCAGTTTCTCCTCAATGGTAAATCGCTGCAGTCCAACAAGGAAGCGAGAGGGCAGTTGAATCGATTTCCCCTATCCAATCCGGTGGCTTGGACGAAAACTCATAACCATGGATTCAACCACGCGCGAGTATTTACCACAACCTTCGGCCATCCCTACGATTTTAAAAATCCGATGATGCGGCGCCTCGCTTTGCAGGGAATATTGTGGGCTTTGGGTCGCGAGGACCTGATCCCGCAAAACGGAGTCAAGGCAGACATCGTCGGTATTTACGATCCCAGCAATTCGGGATTCGGAGATAAATATAAAAAGGGCCTCAAGCCAGCAGACTTGTTTGAATAGCCCTCTAGTCTTCCGGCCCTTTTTGGTTGATCAGAGCTGCGAGCGCTTTGACCACAGCTGGGTTTTGTTGGGCAACGTTCTTGGTTTCCTTCTCGGGTGTGGTGTGATCGTACAGTTCGACGTAGCCATCATTGTGCAGGGTGAGTCGGTGGCTGGCGTTTCGAATGGTCTTCGCCCTGTTCGTGTAGGCATAAGCAGTATGGCCTTCGACGTTCGGATTCTTAATCTGGGGGACCAGCGACTTGCCATGGGCGAAGTCTGGGAGTTCCAAGCCGGTGAGTTCGCAGAGTGTGGGAAAGAGATCCAGGGTTTCAACGACCGCGTCGGTTTTTGTCCCAGGATTGTTCATACCAGGGACGGAAATGATGAGCGGGGAGCGTAGGGCTTCTTCGAAGAGACAGTGCTTACCCCAAATGGCATATTCGCCGAGGTGCCAACCGTGGTCGCCCCATAGCACGACGATGGTGTCCTTGTCGCGGCCGGTCTCTTCGAGTTTGGCTAAGATTAGCCCCACGTGATGATCCACATAGCTGACGCAGGCCGCGTAGTGTTTGCGCACCTCCTCTGCGTAGTCTTTGTCGACGTTTGGATCCTTTCCGTGGTGGAAGTACTGATTGGTAAATTCCCCAGATGCGTGCCAGGTAGTCTGCCCCCGCGGCTTTTCTGGATGAGGAATGGGAGGCAGTTCGATTCCTTTGTAGGGATCCATGTAGCGCGCGGGAGCCCCGAAAGGGAGGTGAGGCTTGATGAATCCTATGGCGAGGAAAAAGGGCGTGTGAGCTTCAGCCAAATTTTCGAGCTGCTCGAGACCTTCGACGGCGATCAGCCCATCATGGTAGTCGGTGTCTTCGCCTTCGGCGCTTTGCATGACGTCCATTTTGTTTTCCGAGAAGGACCCAATCGGTTTGATCTCTCCGTGGATGAGAGAGTGCATGGCGCCTCGCGGATGTTTCCATCGTCCGGTGGGCATGAGTTGGCGATCCCAGGCCCCGGGCATTTCCAGAACGTTGTGATCGTACCAATCCTCGCCGCCCCAGCCACCAGGGTGATGAGAAACTTTGCCAACTGAGACCGTCTTGTATCCATTTTTCCGAAACCATTCCGGCATGCTCGGGGGAATAGCGGAATCGGAAGATCCAAGCTTTTCGGCACGCTGAAAGAGGGCTTGGTTTCCGTAGGAACCGTACTGCCCGGTCAGCATGGTGTAGCGCGAAGCGCCGCAAGTGGGGGCATTGACGTAGTGACGATGAAAGGCTCTCCCGCTTGCCGCGAGTCGATCGATATTTGGCGAGTGGATATAGTCCACGCCAAAAGACTTTAGCTCGGGGCGAAGGTCGTCCACGCAGATCAAGAGAACGTTCTTTTTCTGAATTGAGCCAGATTGCCCGTAACTGATGGCTAGGAGGCTAAGGCTAAAAGCGACCAGAGCCAAGCGGGGGAGAAGAGGGAGAAGTTGCATGAGGACTATGGTCCCGGTAGAAGCCGTGGGGTGTCAATTTTCTTCGGAGTGGGATTTAATGAATATTTGCTAACCGCTGAAGTCGCTGAGGGCGCGGAGGAATTGCAGGTTGAGATGGTAGGGCTTGATCGATAGGTGAATAATTGAGACACAATGCGTGTAGGAGGGGCTTTACGCCGCGATCGTTTTTGTCGAATCGCGGGATAAACACGCTCCTACATTCGACTTGTCGATAAGCGCTTCAAGTCTTGGACACCTCGGCGATCTCTGCGTCCTCCGCGTTTAATTTATTCAGCTTTCAAAATCTCCCGATTGCTTTCCGGCAAGTGGAGGAATGTCGCTATTCGCGTTGCTTCTGCTTCTAGGGCCTGTCGAAAGGGCTTCGACCTGGGCGCCTTGCCAATGTAACTGATTTGGAGATTTAGGACTTCATCGACGACATTGGCATTGGCCCAGCAGATGACATCGTCTCGCCAGAGCAAAGGCAGAGCGTAGTAGCCGTGTTCTCGCTTTGCAGGGGGATTATAAGCCTCGAATTGGTAGGCCCAGCCTCAGAGGTGTTCGAATCGTTCGCGGTCGCGGACGATTGGGTCGAAGTGAGCGAGAAAACGGACTTGGTCGTCTGGCTCATCTATTTCGTCTTTCGGCCGGTGCCCGATGTATTCGATGCCATCGATGGTTTCTGGTCGTTAACCGTTGGATTCCAGAACTTCTTCCAGCAGGGCTTTGCGTCGCGAAAGCTTGGGTACGATATGGCTGAGACGGTTGAGCGCGCGATTTAGCGCCTTCTTTTCAACTGGAGCGTGAAACCGAGCTATTAGGAGGGCGATTGAGCAAAAGCGCTCTTCGGGAGATTGGTCGTGATCTAGTTTTGAAGCGCGTTGATAGAGACGCAAGCCCTTCCTTCTCCCCGCGATGCGCAGATGGCCGTAATGGTGTAGTTTCTCCAGGGCTCGTTTGGTGGCTTTAGAAAACCCTCCCCAGCCATTGCGGGCGCACTTGGAATCTAAAGCGGCTTCCAGATCTTGAGGATGGACGGGCCCGTTGTCGCCTACGTGGTTGAGTACTGCTTTATGAAGTTTAGAGATTCGATACGCCTCACTCGGGTGCATCAGAGGCGACACAGACCGCGAAGGAAACCCGTAGGCGAAAAGAGAGTCTTAAACGACATTAATATTTGGATACTGAGCTTCAAGATAGCCAGATCGGTAGTCCTTTACGCGATGCCTTAAATTCAGATCTTGGGCTCGAGCGGGACTGCGAATGGGATCCGCCTGTAGGAACCCTAGTTTCTCGATGGCCCTTTTCAGGGTCGTGGTTGGAAAGTGCGTATTCGCGATGGCGACGTTTCGAAGTCGATTAATATCGGTTGAAGTCATCGGATTGTTTTCAAACGGAGAATCTTACAGTGAAGCAAGGAAGTTAACCGCGGAGGATGCAGAGAGTGCGGGATTTAGATTCTTGATCGGCATACAATTTGGAAGAGTGTCCCGTAAACTCTAAATTCGTAGGGGCGTCGCATGCCCGTTCGATAGGCTGAGGGCCATGGGTTCAGTCGAATGGCGACGACCCTACGGCGAAATTCCGATATCATGCTCTTGTTGGAAACTCTCCAAGTTAACGGGAAAGACTACATTATAACGGCTGCTTTGATGATTGCATAAAACTCGTTATTACAACGGCCGTTGCGAGTGAAAAGTCTTGGCCGCTCGGAGATCGGCCGCTAGCAAACGAATACAACATATCCACTTTATGACGCATTTCCGAATCATTCTTGCTCTGTTCTGCCTGTGCTCAGCGGTTCAATTGCTCTCCGCTGAAACATCGCCCAATCTTGTCATCATCTACACGGATGAGCACAATTTCCGTACGCTCGGTTGCTATCGGGAATTACTATCAGAGGAGGAGGGGCATGTCTGGGGGAAGGGCGTGAAGGTGGATACGCCTCATATCGATTCTATCGCTGATTCGGGCACCTTGCTGACGAGCTTTTACGTGGCGACTCCGGTATGTTCTCCGTCCCGGGCGTCAATCCTCAGTGGCTTGTATCCTCACGCTACGGGTGTGCCCACCAATGATTTGCCTATGAATGCCGACGTGCTCACTTTTGCTCAGGCGCTCCAAAATAATGGATACGCAACTAGCTTTATCGGCAAATGGCATCTGGACGGCGAAGCCAAGCCTGGATGGGCCCCAGAGCGAAAATTTGGATTTGAAGACAATCGCTACATGTACAATCGTGGGCATTGGAAGAAGTTCGAGGAAACGGACGAGGGCCCGCGGGTCGCTGCCTTGGACAAGAAGGGAAACCCTTCCTATGATCTGGATGCGGCGGATGAGAAAACGTACGCCACGGATTTCCTCATGGATCGGACTATCGAGTTTATCGATACCAATAAAAGCGAGCCATTCTGCGTGATGCTAAGCCTCCCGGATCCACATGGTCCGAATCGCGTGCGTCCACCGTATGACACCCGTTTCGATCATTTAGAATTCGAGTCGCCGCGAACCATGTTCAAGAGCGAGTCGGAAATGCCAGGTTGGGCGGCCGCTAATGGGAACAATTTCATTTGGGCCCAGACTTTGGAAAGAAATAGCATGTCCGCTATTTTCGGTATGGTTCAGTGTATTGATGACAACGTAGGGAAGCTGCTGGACTACTTGCGTAACAACAATCTTGAGGAGGATACCATCGTGGTCTTCACTTCTGATCATGGCGACCTGATGGGCGAGCATCGCCGGCACAACAAAGGTCTTCCTTACGAAACATCAGCCTGCGTTGCCTTTATGCTGAAGTATCCTAAAGCCGTTGCGTCCAAAAAGGTGATACGCTCAACGATGACCTCCGCGGATTTTGCCCCCACGGTACTCAGCCTTATGGGATTCGAAGGAGCCTTGCCTGATGCTCACGGCAGCGACCTCTCGAGCCAGTTTCGCAAAGGTGGAGAGGAGATTGATCCTGACAGAATCGTTTACGCGCGCGCTACCGGCTGCGAGGCTCGATGGGTGGCGGCGATAAGCGATCGGTACAAGCTAGTCTATTCGACCGAGGATGATCCCTGGCTGTTCGACCTGGAGAAGGATTTCGAGGAGCTGATCAACTTCGCTGAGGATCCTGAGTACGTTGAAATCCGGAAGAGGATGACTGATGCGTTGATTGGCCAGTTGAGGAAAACCGAAGACCCCGTGCTGGAAATGGAGACTTACCTCAAATGGCTTAGATAGCCAGGATCGAATAGCGAGGACTTTTGAGCTCAACGATCACCAGGAATGGAAAGGAGCATCCACTACGAAGCAATAGAGCAGCTCATTATCAGAGGGAAGGTCCTGGGATCGTTCTTCAAAGATTGGCCTGTGGTGTTCGAGACGATCGACCAATCCTCGCAGTCGCGTAGACGATCAGCCGTGGTTGAGAAGAGGCGCTTGAATACAGATAGATCGTGTCGTCCTCGATATAGAACTCTGCGCCTCGGTACCGGTCATTGAGGGGCGGCTCTGATGGTGGATCGATGAGGACGTAACGCTGGCCTCCATCTCCGACGGGATTCAGATCCTGGTCGACTTCCACGTACTTCAGATTGCCCCCTCTCCAGGCGGTGTGATCCTGGTAAACAATGTAGTTGCGGCCTTTCCACTGAAAGAAAGCGGGTCCGTAAAGATCGTTTTTCTCGCCTTCGATGGGCTCTACCAGAGGCGTCTGGATTTGGGTCCAACTAATGGCGTCTTTAGAGTGGGCCAGCCAGACGCAGCGAATGCCTCTTTCCTCGATGAATCCGGAGTAGACCATGATATATTTGCTGCCGTAACGAGAAAGTGGATATTCATAGACCCGCGAGTAGCTGGCATTGCGTGTCCCGATATTGCCGGAATCGACACTGACGCTGTTGTATTTGAAATGGATACCATCGGAAGTTGTCCATAGCTCGGTCCGACCGTTTTTGCGGTGGCCCCACATGTAGAATCTCCCTGCATCTTCGATCCACCGTATGTCGGGCGCGGAAGGCCCTTCGAGAACAGGATTATTCTCAAATTCAATCCACGGTCCGTCCATGCTGTTGGAATAGGCCATGCTGATGGCCACGTGCTTGTGGGGCGCGTAGTACAGATAGTACTTGCCCATGGCATTGTCGATCCGCCCTTCGGTCTTGATGATCGTCGGGTGAATCAGTTGCTCCGTGGGGGTGTAGACGAGGTCATCAGGATGGAGGGCGATCCCCTTGAATGTGAATTCGGGAAGAGGTCCTCGTTCTGCTCGTGCCGAATGGCACCCGAATAGTGATAGAGAGAGAAAAATGGCTGACAGAATCTGGGGCATGGCGGTATTCCTTCGAAGGATCATACCTTCGTAGAGGAGGAATATAAGAGCAGCCCGGGCGATTGCCAGCCTTTTGAAGGGCTGGCCTCTCTCAAATCCAACGGTCTTTCTCGATACTAGAAACCGTCAATTGAAGCTGCCTGATGGCTCTTGGCTGAGATGCAGAAAAGGTTCCGAGCAGGTGATTTTGCACCAGGAACACGTATCATAGCTGGAATAGTCCTCTGTTATCTCCTCGCCCGTTTGTATTCGCCTGAGGGTTACGGATGACAAAGGATCCCCGTTGTGGGGGCTCCTGAGTTTGGCTCGAATGAGTGATTCACATAGCGAGCGTTGTCTAGACAGATAATGATGCTGTCCAACCTCGCCGATTAGTATCCATAAATGGAGGCTACGTTTAGCAGTTTCTCAATATTTTCGTTAATATGAGATGCCGGACCTATTGCATATCTTCTCTGGGATGGAGGATATCCGAACTTCATTGGTCCCGACGGTTTACGAATATGATGAGGGAGAGCTGTTTTTCGCGGCCAACTGAGTTCGTATTTAAGCTTGTAGGAAGCTCCCTTGCGTGCGAATGATCCACGAGTCGCTCTAGTAAACCTTTTCTGTATCTGTTGTATCAACGATCGCTTGCAAGCGAGCTTCCTACAACCAGCGATAGGCGCATTCCATCGAATAAGGAAACTAGTTGAACATCATTGTGTTAAAGTTATAACTCGACGTTCAGGCAGTTTCACTTTCAGGGTGGGGTGCAGACATCGCGTATCTAATGCTTTGCTGACGTTAGGGCTGACTGTTCCCATTCAGCAGCGAGAGTGAGCCGTTCCCAACACGGTTGGCTGGGGACAGTCAGCCCTACGATTTGAAGGGCGGAAATCGACTTATTGGATGGTTTCCAAAAGCGCTTCGCTACTGAACTCTATCCACGTGTAAATAGAAGCCTATGCTATCATAATTTGCGGCTCTTCAGCTCATCCATAGATCTGAAGGGAGGGGGCTTTCTCGGGTATTGGGCGTAAATTTGCTTTAATTTTTTTGTCGCAAAGCCTGATCGCGTGTCTAGTTTTCCCGCTGGCGGAGGATATATTTAGACTATGAAAAAGCTACTAGGGATCGTTTTCGGGCTCGTTATTGTGGGGGTGGTAGTGCTGTTGGTTTTTTCGAAAGCCATCGGTTCGGGAATCAAAGCGGTTGTAGAGACGTTCGGACCCGAAGTGACGCAGACGCCCATTTCTCTGGAATCGGTTGACTTGTCAGCCTTCTCGGGTAGCGGAGCGATTTCTGGATTGGTGGTTGGCAATCCGGAAGGGTTTAATACGCCGCACGCGATCAAATTGGAAGGGTTCCATTTGAAATTGCAGCCTATGTCGGTATTGTCCGACAAGATCGTCATCGACGAGATTATCATCGATGGCCCCGAGTTCATTTTTGAGACCGGTGTTGGATTGGGAAAAAGCAACATCGGTACAATCTTGGCGAACATAGAGGCGTTTACCGGTCCCAGCGAGGCGGAGGCTGTCGAAGAGTCGGGTTCGTCGAAGAACGTGCAGATCGATTTGCTCCGCATAACCGGTGGTAAAGTAAAAGTATCCAACAAGCTGCTGGCTGGTCAGGCGCTGACAGTTCCCTTGCCGGATATCGAATTGAGGGATATCGGAGCGGACGATGACGGTGCGACGTTTGGCGAATCTATGAAGATCGTATTTCAGGCGATCAACCAGGGGATTATCACGTCGGTGGGTAATTCGGGAAAAGTGGTTGGAGATCAGCTCAAGAATGTTCAAGAAGCCACGAAAAAGGGATTGGGCGGCTTACTGAAAGGTCTGAATAAAACGCTGGATAAGGAAGAAAACTAGGCCGCGTCTACAAATTCGAGCAGGCGAATAATCGCTACCTTCGATTCCAGCGTCTCTGAGTTTTCTTCAGCTGTATGGGTGCGGTTTGTATCAGACAGCCAATTACGCATGGTTGAGCGCGTAGGGCTTTCCATTCGTCGCTGTTTACTCGCCATTTTAGAGAGGAGGCTGTGGGGGCGGCGGCAATGGTGTCGTCGGCCATTTTGAAGGCGATGTCGCTAGTTGTGCTGCCGCGGGTGCGGTCGAGAGCTTCCCGATACTGGTAAAAGAAGGGTTCGATATTGGTTTCGGAATCTAAAATCCAGGTGATGTGCTTGATCTGATCGGGCAAGTAGCTTTCCAGCGGATAGACTTCCGTGGCGCTGAGCCGTACACCTTCTTCATTGCGGAACACATTGCCTTTGACGACGACGAGTTTCTCGTTGGCTAGATTCTGGCCATACTCTTCGAAGGCATCCGCGTAGCAGTTCATAGCGACGTTTCCTTGTTTGGTGCCAACGTTGAAAAGGGCCCACATTCGATTGTCGCGACGAGATAGCTTCTTGGTTACTCCGGAAGCGATTCCGCAAATTTGAAACTCGATACGGTCGCCGAGATCATCGACTTTAGTTACATCGAAGTTGGTCAAGGCTTCTGCTAGACCTTTGTATTCATCAAGGGGATGTCCGGATACATAAAAGCCTAGCAACTCCTTTTCGTAGGCGAGCATCTCGTGCTGGGGGAATTGCTTGCTCATGTCGACCTCGCGACTGTATCCATTGGTCCCATTGCCATTGCCGCCGCCATCAGTGTCCGGCTCCAGCATATCGAAGAAGGAGTTTTGGCCGGCCTCGCGATCCCGATGTTGAGCTGCCGCGAAGTTAATGGCTTCCTCTAGTCGATGGTAGATGGCCCCGCGCGGCTCTAGTGAAAAGTCGAAAGCTCCCGTTTTGACGAGGCATTCTATCACCCGCCGATTGACTGCCTTGGAATCCATACGCTCCAGAAAATCGTCGAAATTCTCGAAGGGCCCATTGGCCTCGCGTTCCTCGATGATATTCAGAGCCGCCGAGTCGCCAACTCCCTTGATAGCCCCCATTCCGAACCGGATTGAGCCGGGCCTTCCGGCCGCTTTGTCTTCTGGATCATCGATCACGGAAGTGAAAGACTGTCGAGACGTGTTGATATCCGGAGACAGAACGCGGATTCCCATGGCTTCCGCTTCGTCGATAAAATGGGCGACCTTGTCGGCATTGCCTTGTTCGCTGGAGAGGATTGCCGCCATGAATTCGACCGGGTAGTTGGCCTTTAGATACGCAGTCCGGTAGGATAGCATGGCGTAGGCGGCAGAGTGGGACTTGTTAAATCCGTAGGCGGCGAACTTTTCTAGGATGCCGAAGATTCCCAAGGCCATCTTTCGGTTCATCCCGTGAGCTTTGTCGGCCCCTTCCACGAAGACTTCCTTTTGAGCCTCCATCACGGAGGCGATCTTCTTGCCCATAGCCCGCCTGAGGATATCCGCTTCGCCAAGCGTATAGCCAGCGATGATACGAGCGGCCTCCATAACTTGCTCCTGGTAAACCATGACGCCATAGGTCTCGCTTACCAAATCTTTCAGAAGCGGATGGGGTACTTCGATAGTGCTGGCGTCCTTTTTCCCTTTGATGAATTGGGGAATGAATTGCATTGGACCGGGCCGATAAAGGGCGACCAAAGCGATGATTTCCTCAAAGGCGGAGAGGCCGATTTGCTTGCAGAGCGATTGCATGCCCGTGGATTCCAACTGAAATACCCCAATCGTTTTTCCCTGATTGAGCAGCTCATAGGTTTTATGATCGTCTAAGGGGACCTTTTCGATGTCGAACTCCTTCATGCCAGGCAGTCGCCGCACGTTGGCTTCGGCATCGGAAATTACCGTCAAGGTTTTGAGGCCGAGGAAGTCCATCTTCAAGAGTCCCAGATCCTCGGCGGGTCCTTTGGCGTACTGGGTGGTGAGATCGCCTTCCTGCAAGGTTACGGGAACAAGATTGTGAATGGGCTGATCGCCAATAATGATACCGCAGGCGTGCTTGCCCGTATTGCGCACCATTCCCTCTATGATCTTGCCTTGCTCAACGATCTTTTTGGCAACAGGATTGACTTTCATCTCCTCACGCAGCTCTTTCGATTTCTCTACCGAGGCATTGAGCGAGATATTGAGTTCGTCCGGGATCATTTTGGCGATCCGGTCCGCGTCGGCAAAAGCCACGTCGTTGACGCGGGCCAGGTCGCGAATGATCATTTTGGCCCCGAAGGTGCCGTAGGTGATGATGTTGGCGACGCTTTCTTCACCGTACTTTTCGCGGACGAAATTGACCACTTCCTCGCGTCGCCTCATGCAAAAATCGATGTCGAAATCAGGAGGGGAAACTCGCTCCAGATTGAGCATACGCTCGAATAGCAAACCGAATCGGAGCGGATCGATGTCGGTAATTTTCAATACATAGGCCACGATGCAACCCGCCCCCGAGCCGCGTCCCGGACCGACGGGGATCTTTCGTCCGCGGGCGAAGTTGATGAAGTCCCAGACGATCAGGAAATAATCGATGAAGCCTGTCCCGGAAATGATGGCTAGCTGGTAATCCAGCTGCTGGCAGAGGAACTCGGCGAAGTCTTCGCGTTGGCCTTCTTTGGGAACATAGATCTCGCGGTCGTCGTAGTCGACTCCGTAGCGGTCCAGCAGTCCTCGCTTGCAGAGCTCCAGGAGCAACGTTCCATTGGTCTTGATTTCAGCTCGTTGATCGGGAGTCAGTTTGCAAACTTCGTCAGAACCATTCTGCTGATTTACCTTCGTTTTTTCGACTTCGTAGATGTCGATGATCTGGTCGAAGGCATGGGGATCTTCCTTGAAGGATTTCAGTTCGGGCGGAGCTTCGAAAACAGGGTAGTGATTCTCGTTGAAAGGGATCTCCAGGTCGCACATCTCGGCGACGAGAACGGTATTTTCGAGCGACTCCGGGATCTCCTTGAAAATCTCGTGCATTTCCTCCCGGCTCTTGAGATAGAATTCCGTCGACGGGTATTTCATCCGGTCCGGGTCGGAAATGATCTTGCCCGTTTGGATACAGAGAAGAGCATCGTGCGGCTCGGCGTCCTCCTTGTAAACGTAGTGGGAGTCGTTGGCGCAGATGATCTTCAGGTCGAATTCCTTGGCTAGTTTAACCAGTCCCGGATTGATCCGTTTCTGAACCGGCATGCCATGATCCTGAAGCTCGATGAAGTAGTTTTCACGTCCGAAGATATCGATGAAATCAGCCGTTACGCGGCGTGCGTTTTCCTCGTCACCATAAATCAGATACTGTGCGGCGACTCCGTTAATGCATCCGCTGAGGCCGATCAACCCTTTGGAGTACTGGGCTAGTTTTTCGATATCCGTTCGCGGCCGGTAATAGACCCCGTTCACGTGGGCGTCGGAAACCAGTTTGCAAAGGTTCTGGTAGCCTTCGAAATTTTTGGCGATGACGCCTTTGTGGTGAATTTGGTACTTGGGAAAGTCCTCAGGGGACGGCACGTAGTCCTCAGGAATGTCGCCGATGTCGTCAGTGCGCTTGCGCTCTCTTTTAGGCCGCTCCGATTGCTTGTGGTCGTTGACGTAGTAGAGCTCGCAGCCGATGAGCGGCTTGATATCGGCAGCCTTGCAGGACCGGTAGAAGTCGATGGCCCCAAACAAGTTCCCGTGATCAGTCATCGCCAGTGCCGGCATGCCCAGTTCTTTGGCTCGAGCGGCCGCCCGGGCTGGCTTGGCGCAACCGTCTAGCAGCGAGTAGTGAGTGTGATTGTGGAGATGAACAAACGGGCCAGATGCGGACATAAGCAACCATTGAAAACAAGCTTCCCGAAGATTCAAAGCCTGGATCTGAGGAATTTTTCCAGAGGTACAGAAATAGCGGGTTGAATGGCGGTTTAGACGAAGTTGGCCCGACAAAAATGGGTTGAAGCCCTAAGCTGGATAGGATTTGATGTTCCTCGATTCAGTGGTTTCGGCCACGAATCTCGTGTTTTTGAATCCTATGAAGCCCCGATCTCTTGTACTTTTAGCCATTCTTCTCATCCTAGTTTTGATTGGGCTGTCGTGGTTCCGGCGAAATGTGGTCCCAAAGATCGACGAACAGATTCAGAATACGCCAGCTGCAGGCCAGACGGAAACGGTCGGGGACGGATGGCAGAAAAGAATAGGCGCCTCAACTGTTTCCGAGGCGGGACAGCTCTCTGAAGAAGAAACGAATTTGGCCACTTTGGCCCTAGAGCCCATCTCCTTCGAGCATCTAACGGTTTCGGGCGTGGAAGAGATAGTCTTAACCGCGTCTATGGCGGAGCACTCGCATAAGCTTAGAGAGTTGAAAGGGCAAATGCAGCCAAGCCTGTCTGAGTTGAAAGCCAGCGTAGAGCGCGAGGGAGAAAAAGGCGTATTGGCGATTTCTCTACCAGATGGATCACGCGTGGGTGTGACGCGAATGCGGTATCAATCCCTCGGAGCCAATCAAGGGGCCTTTGCCGGTAAAATTCTAGGGGACACATTCGGGGAGGTAGTTTTGAGTTACGTGAATCAAGCTGTGGCTGGATCCATCCGGGACTTTCGGAGCGACAATGTCTGGGAGATCCGCAACGCCGGCAACGGCCAGCAAATTTTGGCTTTGGTCGATGTCGATGCTCTAGGCAAATGCGGCGTTTGAGCAGAGCACGCCCAACGTTGAATCCGTTTAATCAGATTCGTTTTTTTAACCACGATATTTTGAAATGCTAACATTTTTCAAGGCTAAGAAGTTCAACCCTTTTCTTCCTTTCCTTGTTGTATTCGGAGTTGCGATCCAAGCATCTGAGCGTCCCAACATCCTAGTCTTTCTAGTAGACGATATGGGGATGATGGATACGTCGGTAGCTTTTATGTCGGATACCGACGGGCAGCCGGAGAGGCATGCTCTGAATGAGCTCTACCGAACGCCGAATATGGAACGCCTGGCCAAACAAGGAATCCGTTTTAGCCAGTTTTACGCCAATAGCGTATGCTCGCCATCTAGAGTATCGATTATTCGGGGCCAGTCATCGGCCCGTCATCGGGTAACGCAATTCATAGGGCCCGATTCGAACAACGCGGGCGAGTTCGGCCCCCGGGACTGGCAATGGGAAGGGATTGCTCCGGGTGTCGTTACATTGCCAGGCGTACTTCGCCACCAAGGATATCGAACGATTCATTCGGGCAAGGCCCATTTTGGCCCGGTGGGTTCGTTTGGCGAGCTTCCTCAGAATTTCGGATTCGATGTCAATATCGCTGGCTGCGCTTATGGCCAGCCGGGAAGCTATTATGGCGAGGACCATTTTGGATACGCCAAGAAAGGCCGGGAAAAGCGGGCGGTTCCGGGCTTGGCGAAATATCACGGAACGGATACGCATCTTACCGAAGCCCTGACTTTAGAAATGAAGGACGCGATTCGCGATGCGGTAGAAGATGGAGAGCCCTTCTTCGCCTACATGTCCCACTATGCCGTCCATAGTCCATTCCAGCCTGACAAGCGTTTTGCGGCTAATTATGAGCAACTGGATTTGAAGGCGAATGCCAAGGCCTTCTTGACCTTGATCGAGGGGATGGACAAATCGCTAGGCGACCTGCTGGATGAGCTGGAACGACTGGGAGTGGGGGAAAACACTCTGGTCTTCTTTTTGGGTGACAATGGGACGGATGCTCCGCTCGGCGATGCCCACGCTATCGCTTGCGCGGCCCCGCTGCGAGGAAAGAAAGCTACGCACTATGAAGGTGGATTGCGGGTTCCCTTCATTGCCGCTTGGGCCAAGAGGGACGCAGCATCCCAACTACAGAAACAGCTGAGAATTCCCGCCAACCGTTTATCGGATCAAGTGGGAGCCGTGTACGACATTCTCCCGACGATCTTGGCAGTCTCAGGAATCGAAACCAAGGAGACGGTTGATGGCATGGATTTGTCTCCGGCGCTGAAAGGCGGGTCGCTCGATCGGACGCCAGAGTTTCTCATGCACTTCCCTCATCAGCATCGGAGTAGCTATTTTACCAGCTACCGTTTGGGCGACTGGAAGGTGATTTATCACTATCATGAGGAAGGTCTGGAGCGTTTCGAGCTGTTCAACTTAGCTGATGACCGGAGCGAATCAAACAACCTTGCCGGAAGCCGCAGGGACGAACTTCGGAGAATGATGAGAGCGATGGTCGAGGGCTTGGAGAAAGCGGATGCTCAGTATCCCTTGGCATTGGATGGGTCAGGAAGGATATTGAAGCCAGAGATTCCCTAGGAAATCGCAGTTGAAAGCGGACGGCGGTTGAGGTGCAGTTCTGTTTATCGTTCTAAATTTGTTAGAGAAGGTAGGGCTGGTTTAGCAATTGCGCATACGCGTCAATTTAAGTCGTTTGCGTTGTAGGAAGCTCGCTAGCGAGCGAATCGACTGGAGCTGTTCCTGCTGAATTATCGCTCGCAAGCGAGCTTCCCACATCAACTAATCGGAATGTTTTAGTTGAGTTGACCTATATGCGCAATTGCGGGAACAGCGTCAGCTCCAGAGAATTAAAGGTGGAACGAGACGTCCCGGCGCGTTTTTTGGTTCCGAATACCCTCAAAAAGAATTGACGAGGGCTCGGATTGTCGTCTTGGTACGCGTCTTTCTCTCAAATTATGGCAATAGAAGTAAAGATCCGCAAGGGTGAGCCCGTAGAGCGAGCGTTGCGCCGCTTGAAAAAGAAGCTCGATCGCGAAGGCGTTATCAAAGACGTGCGCGGCAACCGCTATTTTGAAAAGCCTTCGGTCGCGAAGCGCCGCCGCAACAAGATCGCGAAGTTCAACAACATGCTTCGGCACAAGTGGGACAATTAGGGCTTACGGCTTAACCTTATGGGTTGAAATGATCTAGGCTTCCTCTTTCTCGGAGGGAGCTTTTTTAGGGCCTGTTGGGTAGGGGTGCGAGGTTTTAGCGTTTGCGTAATGGGTAGGGAGGACCGGCTCGGCCCTCCGAAGTCCAATCCAATTAGGAGAACCGAGACGGTTCTCCCAACCTTCAGTGAGCCGGCCACTTGCTTGAATTTGATCTATTGGGATAGCGCGATGAGCTCGTTTATCCATTTTCGGTGTGGTCCGGAGAAGGGAAATTCGTCGATTTCCTTAGGTTGGATCCATTTGAAATCAGGACCAAGCTTAGAGGCCTCGACTTTAGTTGGGTCGATCCTGAAAAACTGCTCGGTTATTCTATATATTGTAATAGAGCGCTTCCTTTCCAAGATCGGCCCGCTCCGTCGAGCTTTGAGGCCGAGTTGCTGACAAGTGGGGATTTCGTGGAGGCCTTTCATTCGTATAGCCGAACTGGGTATTCGATGGACGAGAATCCCTTGATCGCCGGTTACCCAAGCTCGGGCGACTGTTTGCTTTTTCGATTTCCGCTTCTGGAATTGAGGGAGTTCAGACTCGATTCCTCGCGAACGGGCCTGACAGAGTTCATTGACCGGACAGAGCAGGCATTGCGGGCTGTGTTTGAGGCAAACAGTGGCCCCGAGTTCCATCATGGCTTGATTGTGGTCGCCGGGGCGATCTCGGTTTACAAGCGATTGAGCAAGGTCGCGGTAGTCCTTGGCTGCCTCTACCGTTGACTTATAAAGGTTCTGATCGGCGACTAGGCGGGCGAGGATTCTAACGACGTTGCCGTCTACTACCGCGCTGGGATCAGAAAAGGAGATGCTGCAGATAGCTGCGGCCGAGTAGGGCCCAATTCCGGGAAAGGCGAGCCAGCTCGCCGCTTCCGTTGGAATCGCGTCCAGATTGTCGATGGTTTTGGCTAGTTTGTGCAGATTGCTTACCCTTGAATAGTAGCCTAGACCTTCCCACGACTTGAGTAACTGGCTTTCGCTGGCCTTTGCCAAAGTTGTAAAATCCGGGTAGGCAGCCATCCATTTCTTAAAGTAGGGAAGGACGGTTTTCACCTGAGTTTGCTGGAGCATGAACTCGGACACGACCGTTTTGTAGAGACTGGGCTCGCGCCTCCAGGGAAGATCCCGCTGGCTGGCGTCGTACCAAGCGATGAGCTTGGCTCGAAACGTTTCTGGTTGGCGGGAAAGGTTGGTGGTGTCCATAAGATTTGGGCAGGTAAAAGAAGACCGGCTTTAATTTAGTTGATCAGCCAAAGTGGGACGGTAGCGTTTGAATCGCTTTGGCTAAACGCAAAAAGAAAATAGATCTTCCGGAAGAGACGAAAAAGAAGACAATCTACACCAACAAGCTTTCCCAAGACCAGATGGAGAAGCTTGAAGGCATCTGCATGATGAAGGATTGGGAGCCTTATGATGTTGAATACGCCCGATTTGCCTTCAAAGGAAACAAGGTGAATGTGGTGGGCTACAACAGTGGCAAGCTAGTGGTCCAGGGAAAGGAGATGGAAGAGTTTGTCATCAATACGCTCGAACCGGAAGTGCTCGGAGAGGCCCGCTATGGATACGATGAGATCTATCACCCGGAGTGGTTCGAGCTTCACGCAGGCATGGACGAAAGCGGCAAGGGCGACTTGTTTGGGCCGGTGATTACCGCCTGCGTTGTTGCTGATAAGCCGCAGATTGACGAATGGGTGAAGGAAGGGATTCGCGACTCCAAAAAGATAACCGATACGCGTATCCTGAAGTTGGATAAGATCATTCGGGCTACCAAAGGCATCGCCGTGGAAACCTGCTTTTGCGGGATGCGGAAGTACAACGAGTTGATGGAAAAGCCTCGCGCCAATCTAAATTTGCTGCTGGCATGGCAGCATTCGAAAAGCTTAACGGCGGCTCTCAAGCGAAAGCGGGCTCCGTGGGGCATGCTCGACCAGTTTAGCAAGCAGGATCTAGTTGGACGCTATTTTAAGGACGAGAGCTTCGATCTTCGGATGCAGACCAAAGCGGAGGAGGACCCAGTGGTTGCCGCGGCTTCGGTGGTTGCTCGGGCGGAATATGTCCGTTATATCCAAGGACTTTCCAAACGCTATGGCGAGACGTTGAAGAAAGGTGCTAGCAATGAAGTGAAAAAGCAGGCTGCGGAAATATTAAAGCGGTATGGTCCTGAAAAATTTTGCGAGTTCGTGAAACTGCATTTCCGCACTGCGTATGAAGTGGTTAAAGAGGCTGGATTGCTGAGCGAAATCCCATTGAAGGCGCCGCCAGAGAAAAAGGAGTGGCAAAAGTAGCTTCAGACCCGGAAATCAGTCAGAAGCTGAAATTGACCCTTTCTGGAAAACTCGCTTGGATCGCCGTGTTTCCCAGTTGTATGACTGCCCCTGATCCTCGTAAGCAAATGCGATTCGTCTTATGAAATCGAAGCGGCTTAGGGCGTTCGATAGAGCCCGTCTATCCGAGTTGACGGGATTGATCGGCGTTGATGAAGCGGGAAGGGGGGCACTGGCGGGGCCGGTTGTAGCCGCTGCAGTGGCGGCGCATAGAGAGTTTTATGATACGGACTGGTGCAAACGGAATGCTTCGCGAATCAATGACTCCAAACTCCTGAAGCCAGAGGAAAGAGAGTATCTTTACGGAAAATTTCGCTGGTTGGAAAACAGGAAATTGTTGTACGTTGGAGTCGGTTGGGGCGAACTTGGGGAGATAGAGGAATTGAATATTCTGGGGGCGACTCAAGTGGCCATGAAGCGGGCTCTGGAAAGCGTGTTCGCTAGCGCCAAGATCGAGCCCCATGAACCGGATCCGCTATTTGTCGATGCTGATTTCAATGGAGAGATCGATGGTGACTATCTATCTTCATGGCGTATTTTCGTGGATGGAAAACCGATGAAGCAACTCGGCTACCCGCACCAGGCCTTTGTGCAGGGCGATTCCCGTTCGCTCTGTATTGCCATGGCATCGATCATAGCCAAGGTAACTAGAGATCGAACGATGATGGCTCTAGATTGCCAGTATCCAAAATATGACTTCGCAGCAAGCAAGGGATATGCGACCCCTTCCCATCGAAACGCTATTGTAGAAGAGGGGCCATCGCCGGTCCATAGGTCACTGTTTCTTAAGAAAATCCTGGAAGCGAAGGCGGAGGACCTTCAGTCGGAATTCGGGTTTTAGGGGGATATAGTTCAATGTGGGAGCTCGGCTTGCGCCGCCGTAGCTTCAGCGCAGGCATGAGATCGTCCGCTTACACGCTCAGGCTTCGAGGCGTCGGCCCTCGGAAAAAAAAGGAGGGCTGAGTCAGCACTCCTTAACGATTAGCGAATTTGCGCTTCGCCTTATTCTTTTTCTGCTTCTTGCTCTTGCTTCAGCTTGCGTTGGTGGGCAGCGGTGACCTTGTACATTTGCAGGCAAAGCCAAAAGGTGCCTGCTGCAGGTAGGGCAGAGAAGCCGGCCCAGAAGAAAACCTTCGCTGGCTCATAGCTCATAACATGCGGCTTAAACCACAATGCGAATAGGTACCAAACGATCACGGTCAGGATAACGTCGATGACCGCAGATTTGGCTGTTACTTTGTATCCGCTGTCTAATTTTGTCATAACAAAACGGGTTCTAGCTTTTCAGGAAATGGTGTCCAACCAAAATTTGAGGCAGAATCGCCATTCTTTTCCCTCCTTCGCAAGATATTTACGGAACTGGCGGCAAATGAACGCTATCACCCATGTAGTTAGCGGAAATCCGCGCCCAATTCGGTATACATCACGGATTGTTTTTCTCTCTCCCGTTTGATAAACTGTGTGGACAGTCGAGATCGAAAGGTCGAGGCGAAAAAAGACGAGCTTAGCGAGAAAATTTCAGACTTTAGTTCCAAAACTGAGTCGTTGCTTGGCCCGGCGGATGTGGGACCGCCGGGTCTTTCTCGTTTCGGGGATGGTACAACGCTATGCTCAAGCCATTCCTAGGAGGTGTTAGGACCATTTTTGGCTGCTAAAAAAAGGGCTATCAGGCGTCCTAGTCTCCTTCAAAAAATCGCTTAAATTCGGCTGCTTTTGGATCGATATTTGTTGGCCCGATGAGCCCTCCCGCTAGCCTATCCAGCAGAAAATTCCAGGAAGCGATGCCTGGCGCCGCTCGAGAGAGCATCCAGAGGATGGGAGCGTCAAAGGGCGGCAGGACAGCCGCCCTTATCTTTTGGGCGAACAGGCTCCATTTGATCTCGCTCCCGCATTCGAGAGCAGGCGCCAACTTAGCTCGAGATGCAGATATTGAACCTACCGGGTTCCGTCTTCGCTTTAAGCTACGCCGAGGTAGGCCCTAGCGCTTCACCTTTCTCGACCTTCTCCAGGAGTGGAACGCGACGTCCCGGCGCGTTTACATTTCTTTTTTCAATTACGTTGGCGCTAATGTGTAGTCGCGGGATCTAGCTCCACCCACCATAGGCGGCAAGATGAGGCCGCGGATTGCTTCTTCTGCGAGCGCTCTACCGACTTGATGCGAATGTTCGGTTAGCCAGACTACGCTTGATCCAGCAGAGATTGTGTAGCGAGCCCGTAGCCCTTGATTCCCAATCCGGCGATGACGCCTTGGGAAACGGCCGCGGTGTGAGAGTGATGCCGGAAGCGTTCGCGAGCGTGGATGTTGCTGATGTGGACTTCGATGGTGGGTATATTCGAACCGCTGATAGCATCTCTCAGAGCGATACTGGTATGGGAATAGGCCCCAGGATTGAACACGATTCCCTGGCAGTCGCTTTCGGCCAACTCGGAGATTTTGTCAACGAGCGCTCCTTCGTGATTAGATTGAAAGAAATCGAATTCCACCTCTGGAAACTGCGCTTTCAATCGGTTCGCGACATCATCCAAGGTATTGGTTCCGTAGATTTCAGGATCGCGCTTGCCAAGGCGGTCGAGATTGGGTCCATTCAAGATGGCGATTCGTTTCATGATTGGAGGATTTATTGGTTGCTGGAGCCGATTGCACGAATTTTCGGAGCGTTCGCTATAATGGGCAATCGGTTGAAATGAATTCGTAAGGAAGATTGAATTTGGAGGAAGCCTCCCTAGCTAGGGCGTCGACGCCGAAGGTTTCCGTGGCGTAGTGGCCGCAGGCGTAGAGGTTCAGTTCCTTTTCCTGGGCGACGTTGTAGAAGTGCTGTTTCAGTTCACCGGTGATTAGCGTATCCGATCCAGTGGATGTGATCTGATCGACGACACTGTTTCCGCTGCCGGTCACCACACAGATTTTTTCTGGAGAGCTGGAGCCGAATTCGATGGAAGCCACCCTGCTGTAGAATTCGTTCTCGAGGGCTGTTTTGAGTTCGTCGCGGCTTTTGCCCCAATCGCAAACCAGACCGATATCGGTGCCCTCGTGCGGTAGGAACGAACCTGAAGCAGGCGCCCCGATTCTCTTGGCGAGGCAGGCGGAATTTCCGATTTCAGGGTGGGCGTCCAGCGGCAAATGGCAGGAGTAAACAGCCAAGTTGCCCTCAACTAGGGTTCGGATTTTTTCAAATTCGCTCCCGACGATTCGCTTGGGGGCGTTCCAGAACATGCCATGGTGGACAATGAGAAAATCGATGCCGGCATCGATGGCCTTTTTGAAGGGGACGAGCCCTGCGTCGACGGCTGCCCCGATTTTGCTGACCTGACCATTATTGGAAAACTGCAGTCCGTTTAGAGCTCCGGGAAAATCCGCGATTTCCCGGGATCGGGTCCGTTCGTTGCAGTAGGATACGATTTCGTCTAGCGATCTCATGGAAGAAATATTTTTGGCATGTTGCCAAGAGTCGATCTTTTAGCCAACTTATGGGTGAAGATCAGCAGTGATTCGAGTACCGATTTCTGTCGTAACCGATGTTCCACGAAAGCGAAGAAGACTCATTTAGGATTCCGGGTTCCCTGATGTTGGCCCATCCTCACTTGACCGATCCTAATTTCGCGCGAAGCGTCATATTGATGACGGCCCATGAAGAAGCCGGATCGCTAGGCGTGGTCGTCAACAAATTCTCCGGTCAAAAGTTGGGCGAAGTCGACGGATCCTTCAGAGAGTATGGGCTGGAAAATATCCCGCTATATATCGGTGGTCCCGTGGCTACGGACCAGGTTATACTGGGCGGGTGGAAGATCGATCCGGTATTGGGCTCTTTCAAATTGTTCTTTGGCTTGGAACCGGCTTTGGCGGCCTCGAAACTGGAAGAGGATCCGAACATCAGCTTGCGGGCGTTTCGTGGCTATGCGGGATGGGCCAAAGGGCAATTGGAGGATGAGTTATCCAATAATGCTTGGGTAGTCTCGGAAATGGATAGCCAAGCTTTGTCTCAATTAGAGGGTGACGAACTTTGGCGTCATGTGATCATCAATATCAATCTCGAACTGGGTTTGATGTCTTTGGCTCCCGAGCACCCAGAGGTGAACTGAGCTTCCTTACCATGCCCGATCCATTCCTTTTGCCGATTTTTTAGGGAAACAGTTATTGACAGAAATCGAGGCGCCGTATCTTTTATCGCCCCTTATGAAAGTTGTCTCTTCACTGAAGTCCGCGAAGACGCGTCATCCGAACTGCCAAGTGGTACGTCGCCGGGGACGTCTCTACGTGATTTGCAAAACCAACCCGCGATACAAAGCCAGACAAGGCTAGCAACCCATTTTCGAACCGTGAAGCAAGGCATTCATCCAGATTATCACCCCACAGCGTTTGTAGACGTTTCTACGGGAAAAAAATTCCTCACGATGTCGACCATCCAGACCGGCCAGACGGAAACCATTGATGGAGTCGAGTATGTAAAAGTAGTACGCGACATTACCATGGATTCCCATCCTGTATACACGGGTGAAAAGCGCTTCGTCGATACAGCAGGCCGAGTCGAGAAGTTCCAAAACAAGTTCCGTCGCCGCAGACGGTAGACTTTCGGGACTCAGGATCGAAAGATGGGATTAGCCCAGTGTTTTTCGATCCCGCCATCAGAGTGATTAGCAGAATCGCTCCGCCCATGCTTCCGCGCTTTATCGGGAGATTCCCTATCGCTTTGCTATGAGAAACCGTGAACTTGGAATCGAAGCTCCCAATATACTTCTCCCCAATAGTGGAGTAGATTTAACCCTTTGGTCGGTAGTCGCCTGCGACCAATTTACCTCCCAGCCGGAATATTGGGAGAAGCTCGCCGATGAGATTGGCGAGGATCCTTCGACTCTGAACCTGGTCTTTCCCGAGGTCTACCTAGGAGATGCGGACAGTGAGCAGCGTGTCGACCGTATCAACGCCACGATGGAAGCCTATTTACAGAAGGGTGTCCTTGAGGAGTTAGAGCCTGGTTTCGTCTTGCTCGATCGAAAAACGAGCCACGCGCCCTCCAGAAAAGGACTCATAGTCGCCTTGGACCTGGAGAAGTACGACTATAAGCCGGGTTCTCAGAGCTTAATCAGGGCGACGGAAGGGACGATCGAAGATCGGCTGCCACCTCGTATCAAAATCAGGAAAAACGCTAAGATCGAGCTTCCTCACATAATGGTATTGATCGATGATCCAGATCGTACCGTTATCGAGCCGCTATTTGAAAAGGATCTGTCCCCGATTTACGATTTCGAGCTGAATGCAGGCGGTGGACACCTCAGGGGTTGGCGAGTCGATGCCCAGGAGGACATTGCTTCGGTTTTCCAATCGCTGGAAGCGTTGAGCGATCAAAGTGTATTTGACAGCAAGTATGGCGTTTTAGGGAAAGGCGTGCTGCTTTATGCTATGGGCGACGGCAACCATTCCTTAGCGACCGCCAAGAGCATTTGGGAAAGCCTGAAAGCGGAAGCCGATTCGCCGGAATCCGTAATGGATCATCCCGCTCGTTTCGCTTTGGTGGAGCTGATGAATGTCCACGACGAGGGACTCGAATTCGAACCCATCCACCGGGTGGCTTTTGGCGTGGATGCCGATGAATTGCTACTTGGGATGAAACAGTTCTTCGCTGATGAAGGCTCCGAAGTCGCTTTAGAGCTATTCGACAGCTTGGAATCAGCGAAAAAGCGACTGGCTAATCTCGACTCCAACCCAAGCGAGCATCGAGTCCTATGGGTCGCCCCGAATGAACATGGATTGATTCGCTTGAGCAATCCAAGTCGCAACTTAGAGGTGGGAAACCTACAGGCGTTTCTGGACGCTTTCTTGGAAGGGAGCGAAAGCGAGTTGGACTATATCCATGGAGAAGACGTGGTCGAAGGTCTTGGATCCAAGGAAGGGAATATCGGATTTATTCTACCAGGTATTGGGAAAAGCGATTTGTTCAAGACGGTCGTACTGGATGGCGCTTTGCCCAGAAAGACCTTTTCTATGGGTGAGGCGGACGAAAAGCGCTATTATTTGGAAGCGAGACGCATTCAGTAGAGGGATGCGGCTAGCGCTCGAATTTGCCGTTCGGAGATCGGCTGCCACCAATGCTATCCGCAAAATCTGGAAGTAAACGTAACGAAGAACTTGTACCATGTGCCATAGATGACTGTTCCTGCTGATTGGATCGCCGCTTCCCGGCCCAAAACCTTGCCTGCTGCGGTGGCCCCTGTGATCGTTGGTGCGGCCGAAGCGACACGTCTGGATCAGTTCAATTGGTGGCCGGTGGCTATTTGTCTAGCGTTCGCTCTACTGGTCCAGATAGCTACCAATATGGCCAATGACTATTTTGACCATATTCGCGGTGCGGATACGATTGACCGAGTCGGCCCCGAACGCCTGGTGGCTAGCGGGCGCATTTCGCCCGCGGCTATGTTTCGGGCGGCTATCGGCATATTTATCGCCGCCTTTCTCATCGGCTTATCGATGATCGCTTATCGAGGCAGCGAAATGCTGATAGTAGGGATCGCTGCGATTGTCTTTGGATACGCGTATACGGGTGGACCTTACCCGTTGGCGTATCATGGCCTTGGGGACGTTTTCGTGATCGTGTTTTTCGGATTGGTCGCTACCATGGGTACGTTCTATGTGGTTACGGGGCACCTGTCCTTTGCCGTTCTCTTGCTAGGGTTGCCCTTAGGTCTGTTGGCCAACAACATCCTAGTCGTAAACAACTACCGGGACAAGGAAACGGATGAAGTAGCGGGGAAGCGAACGCTTGTCGTGCGGTTAGGCCGTCGGTTTGCTCGTCAACAGTACGGTTGGCAATTAGCAGTGGCTTATCTATGCGTTAGCGCATACGGGGGAATCAATCGGTCCCTTTGGCCTTTGCTCGCCCTAATCACAATTCCGATTGGAGCTCGACTGATTGTCGAATTGCGATCCAAAGAGGGCAAGGCTCTGAACGAGTATTTGGCCAAGTCCGCTAGGCTGTTGCTAATGTTCAGCGCTTTGCTGGCTTTGGGGATCGTCTTATCGTAGCTGGTAGTTTAATCTCTACGGGTAAATCCGTTGCTGACTTAATCATACAATGTTCCACAATGGCCGCTCGGCCTGGCCGCCATATCCCGCATTTGCGGGAGCAGGCGTGAGATCGCCCGCTACCTTCAAGCGAAGAAAAAGGCCCTCCACAAAAAGTGGAGGACCTTTGAAAATCTAACCGTATCTAGTCTAGCGGTCGTGAAATCGAATCAGGTGTGAGCCTGCAGCTTGGATTTCAGATCGTCTTTCCCGACCATGCCAACGAATTGGTCGATGAGTTCGCCCCCTTTAAAAAGGAGCAAAGTCGGAATGGCCCGAATATTGTATTTCGCGGCCACGGATCCGTTTTCGTCTACGTTTACCTTGGAGATTTGCACTTTGCCGTCCAGCTCGCCTGCCAGTTCCTCGAGGATGGGAGCGATAGCTTTGCAGGGTCCGCACCAAGGGGCCCAAAAGTCCACGAGCACGGGAATATCTCCCGAGCTGATGGCGTCGTTAAAGTTTTGTTCGTTGAGTGTAGTTATTTCTGCCATGAGATTAGAGCGTTTTATAAATAGTAAACGCGAAGTAGAGAGAAATGGCTGCACTGGCCATAGCCATTGCCAATTGCCACTTTCGGTTGCTGCTTTTCCGGATGGAGTATTCCTCCAGTAATGTCAATGAACTGCCATCGGCTTTGCTGGACAACACGCGTTCGTCTTCGTTCTCCCCCGATTCGATAATCAACGTTTCTTCGCGTTCCTTGGTTTTCAAGGAAAGTTTGGATGACGTCGTTTCTTGCGACTGCCTGGGATGCGACATGGTGTCCATAGGGTAGTAGCTGCCCCTAAAATGGATTACGCTGGGCAATTCTTTTGCAGCAGATCGGAAAGACGCTCCGGCTCGATGTTGGAAAGCGTTTTGCCCTCGCTTTTCATGTCCTCGAAGGTTTTGATAACGGTCTCGGTCATACGCTCGTGGGTGCTTTCGGAGCCGCCAACGATGGAGAAATCCTCCGCTTGAGTGATTCGCTTATGCCCGTCGTCGTTGTCTAGACCCACGCCGAGCAGATAAGCCTGCTGTGTATCTTTCTTTGGCACAGCTTCCACCGTGGATTAAACGGGCGCGGTTTCAAGCTCGTTTTCAGGGTCCTGAGGGGGCTCTTCCGCGCCAGGTTCCTCGTCGATCCGTTCGATAACGAAGTCGGAGAAGGAGTGGTTCTGGGTGATCGAGAGGCGTTTCAGGCGAACAAGTTCGAGGATGGCGATGAAGGTAACCACTAGCAGTTTTAGACTACACCTGCCTGGGAAAAGGCTGGAAAATTCGAAGCTCGGCTCCGTTTGAACTTTCTCAATCAGCGCTTCCATTTGATCGACCACAGTGACCGCGTCATCCTGGATTTCCCCTAGGATAAGCTTTTCGGACAGCCTCCGCAGTACGATATTGTAGGAATTCCAAACCGATATCCGGTCTTCTGGCTTGAGCGGGCGCAAAGGACTTTCGGCTCGATTGACGGAATCGTAGTCGCGCGGGAGTTGGAGAGAGGCGTGATCGGAAAGGGAATCTAGCGAATCGGCGGCCTCCTTAAACTTCTTATACTCCAGTAGTTGGTGCACCAATTCCCATCTGGGATCCAGGTTCTCATCGTCTTCGTCTTCGGATACGGTTCGTTGCTGCTTGGGGAGCAGCAGGCGGCTTTTGATTTCCATCAAGGTGGCGGCCATGACGAAAAAGTCGCCAGCGATCTCGAGATTGACCTCCTGCATTTCACTGAGGGCATCCAAGTATTGATCTAGGACGAGTCCGATAGGTATGTCGTAAATATCGATCTCGTGCTTTCGAATGAGAAACAGCAATAGATCGAGGGGTCCTTCAAAAACGGACAGCTTAATTCTAGGATCAATTTCAGCGACCACGCATCAAAGTCGCGTAGCAATTCACGGGCGGCAATGACAAACGGCGTATTGTGAATAATTCGTTTCTCGCTCTTTGTCCCCTCAGGGTCCGCAATCCTCCAGCTTGTCGAAGGCCCCGATATGTCGGTAGCTTCAGCTTTTCGGTAAAGAGGACCGCCTTTAGCCGTCGCTAAGTGCATGTCTAGACAAGCGGTCCTCCGTGTTCAAGTTTCGGAGTATCGAGACGATTCTCCCTGCCCTCAGGAATGTCTCGGAGCTTGCTCCGAGTTTATTTACCGCGACAGGTTTGTGTTGAGATCTAGAGGAGCTACGCGCTGCGGTGAAAACTGGCTACGTACAGTCCATCCCCATCGAAATCCTGTGGATATATCGTGATCCCTATGGACGCTTCCCGGAGTCCGAATCGTTCAGCGAGCGGAAAGTGGGCAAACTCTGGATGGCGATGCAGAAACGCCATGCTTACCTCCTCGTTCTCCGATTTGCTGAGGGAGCAGGTGCAATAAACCAGGAGGCCTCTGCTTCGGACAAGCGTCGCGTAGCTGTCCAGCAGTCGCAACTGTTGGGAGACGAAATCGGCCTCCATGCTTTCGGTTGTCTGCCGCATCAAAAAGGGATGGCGTCGCCACGTGCCGGACCCTGAGCAGGGCGCGTCGACAAGCACGCCGTCGAAACTTCCAGACGTGGGAGCTTTGTCGACGATCTCGATATTCTGGCACTGATTCCGGTGAGCTCGTTTCTTCAGCTCGGCGAGAGACTCGGGCCGCTTGTCGTAGGCGATCGCTTTTCCGTTTTCCCCAAGCATCTGGCTCAACTGCAGCGTCTTGCCGCCTCCGCCCGCGCAGGCGTCGAACCATTGGCCTTCAATGGGAGCATTCAGAAGGTGAAGAAGCGCTTGCGAACTGATATCCTGTATTTCGATGAGCCCTTTCTCGTACAAAGAAGACTGATTGACGGGCAGGTCGGGGGGGCAGGACAAGGATCCGCCCAGCTCTGTGGCGAGCTGAATATTCACCGCTTGGCTAGGAAAGGCTTCCTTCAATCGGGTTGCCGCGGTTGCAGACTCAAGTCCGGATGCTCTAAGCCAAATGGGTGGCCTGGTGAAAAATCGTTGCCACTCAATTGTATTGGGGTCGCGGGAAAAACGATCAAGCATCCAGCCAGGAAGCAGATCGCGAAAGTCCGCGGATGTCTTTCCTAGCTGCCGGTAGCGATCGGGTAGATACACGAATTCGGCCAGCTTCGATTCTAGGGCTGGGTAGAGGGGCGTAATTTCTTTGCAGGGATTGGCGAGCAGTATGAGGCAGTCGATGAAATGGGCTGGATCGTTCTTGATCGGATCCAGCCAAGGTAAATACCTGAGGTAAGTGTAAACGATTTCTCGATACAGTCGCCGATCTCTTGACCCAAAATTGGGGTGTTGGCGAAATAGTCGGTTGAGGGCCTTAGGAAAGTTTATTTTCGGTTCGAGGAGCTTCGCCGCGCTCTCGACTATGTCCAGGGCGATGCGCCGCTGATTGGCGAGACGCGAATCGGGATAACGGTCTTTGCCGAGTCGGTTTGCCATCGCTCCTCTATCAGCCTGCGTGAACGATAGTTTGGTGGCCCATCTATTCGTCGAAGAGATCAATTCCGATGCGTATTCCGAAATCGCTTTCGCGGCGATTGCCCTCGAAGATTCTCAGTTCGTACTTTATCCCGTATCTCTCTAGCGCCCGTTGCATGAACCCGATACGCTGCTCGTAGAAGGTGTCCGACTTTTCATCGAATTTGGCCACGGCATAAATCTTGTGATTCTCGTTGAGATTATACTCTCCGAATATGAAATACTGTTCTAACTGGCCTTTGAGAAAATGGTTGCCCATCCCGAATTTCCAGTACCCTGGATCCGTGATTGCGTAGCTTGTATTCACTTCTCGGGTAACGCTGTTTTCGACATCCCAACGTGAGAAAATATCGATTTCCAGCCATTTGGCAGGGGTGATTTCCAAATCGGAAACGAAATCAGAGAAATCGATTCCCGTATCGTAGTCGTCAATCAGATAGTCGATGGAAAAATCGAACCGAGCGAGATCGCGGGATCCGTACTCCTTGTCCCGCGTTTGGATGCGGTTGCGAAACTGCAGCCGAGTTATGTGATGTTCGCCAATGGTGTCGATATCTCTCCGGTCTTCTATGTCAATAGGAGTGAGATAGTTTGAGAAGGCGGGAACGTCGTGAATCGCGTTGGCGTAGGCGCTGTCCAAGTCAGGAACATATCGGTAGGAGATGACAGGCTCGAAGATGTGGCGCAGGCCATCAATATTCCAAACTTCATTCTTGTAATCGGATTGAGAATACGCCGTAAATTTAAGATCTACACCGAGATCGCCATATCCGCGCGTGCCTTCCTTGACCGAGGGCTGAGGAAAGATGCGGGTATAGTCATCGAAAAGGGATAGGGGAGTGAATCGGAATGGGGATTCCAAGCCGAAATCTCCCGCCTCGGAGCCGACCATATTGTCGAAATAGTGGATCGCCTTTACGCCGGCTTTGGTGGTCAAGGTGATTCCCGGCTTCAGCGACTGCGTGTACCTGAATCCGTAGTAGGCATCTGCTCGGTCAGCTTCCGATTCGATGGGCAGATCTAGAGCTTCCTGGTTTTTCAGTTTGGCAAAGGAAATACTGCCGCTGTGGGTTAGCCCTTTAACTAGGGGGGTTGGGAACAAATCGAACCGAACTTCCGGCAATCTTTCCGTAAAGAACTGGAAGTCGTTAGGACTGATGCGACTGAAAACCGTAGCCTGCCAATTGTTGCCGCTGTAGTTGGCTTCCAGGTATGTGTCGGGTTCCTGCATTGTGTTGAAGGAGTCCTCGTAGAAATCCCGGGTGATTTCCGGATCGGACCACCAGCGGCCATATGCGGTCAAGGCCCCGTTCTCTCCCCAGTTTTGCCGGTGCTCCCACTCGGCGAAAAAGCGTTCGTCATCAATCGGATTTCCGGTGAGCAAGTCGGGCCTAATTTCCGAGGCGGCATCTTCGATATATCCTGAGGTAAAGGACCCGAAAGTTTCGTTTTCCTCGTCGCCAAAATCGTACTCGAAAGCGGGCCCGGCCAAGATTCCCCGCTTGGTGGTAAGGACTAGATTCGCCCCGGCTCGGAAATTGGAATTCAGGGGAACACGGGCCTCACTCCCGATAGCGCCTCCAATGTGGCCCGAGTAGTCCAGGTTGGCCTTGAAAACATTGCGCTCAGCATCGATCGGCTGAGAAATGCTTGGTATGATGAAAAAGGGGACGACACCTAGCTTGAAGGAAAGACGCTCTCCTTGAATTTCGTTTTGATCGATCAAAGCGAGTTCATCGGCTCGGGCTTTGAAAAGGTAGGTTCCCGGTTCGCCTGGATGGAAGTCGATATCCGTGAATCGGAAATTGTCTGGATTTCCTTCTAGCAAGGCCCCGGAAACGAAGTACTTGCCATTGCCTACGCGAAAATTCTCGATTCGGGCTCGCTGCTCGTCGACTTGGTAGTCGAGCAGATCGGCTACCAAGCGAATATCTCCGCGCGTGAAAACGACATTTCCGGTTGCGATGGCTCGATTCGTTTGCCGATTCAGGCGAATTTCGTCGGCGGACACGAGCCAGTCGCCATATGTCAATTGGGCGTTTTCGCTGGCTACCAGATCACCGGTATTGGTATCTATTACCACAGGGGTACTGAGGGTCGCTTCGAATTCTTCTTCTTGAGCGTAGGATAGGTGGTCCAGGCAAAGCAAGGCGGTTGAAATCGCGCTTAGGCGGTAGATGCAGCTAGTAAGAGACCTGGGCATATATTGTTTTCGAAGCTCTAGAGGGGCGAAATACGACTGGCAAGGCTGATCCTGTGCCAGCTTTGCCAGGTTAATCGGGCGAGAAGAGAGAATTGTTTTGATAACAGGGGCCCCCCTGTGATGTCTAAGGCTTGCGTCGATGGACGGGGATATCCATTGGACTCTCGTTCTCCGGAGGAGGGTCAACTTTTATGATTATAAAAAAGAAAGAACTGGAATCCATCCGAAATGCCGTATGTAGCGCGCCTCATGCCTTGCTGGGGCTTCATCCTGCTGTGGTTAAAGGCAAATCTGGATTGGTGGCCCGAGCATTCCTGAGCGAGGCAACGCGTTGCGAAGTAGTTGATGTAAACGACCCGGACGGTCAACGCTATCCGCTCGAATGCCTAACGGAAGACGGGTTTTTCGAGGGTTTTATCGAAGATAGGGATGAGGTCTTCGAATACCGGTTTCGCATCGAGACTCATGAGTTGGAGATTCGGCAGTATTATGACCCTTATTCATTTCTGCCGACAATGGGGGAGTCTGACCTGTACTTGTTTAACGAGGGCACGGAACGCCGCATTTTCGAGAAGCTAGGCTCCAGGATTCGGCTAGTTGATGGCGTACCTGGCGTGAGCTTTGCGGTTTGGGCCCCGAATGCGAAACGCGTTTCCGTAGTAGGGAGCTTCAATCGTTGGGATGGACGCTATCACCCGATGAGAACTTTAGGAGCCAGTGGTGTCTGGGAGCTATTTATACCGGGGTTGCGCGAGGGCGAGATGTATAAATATGAGATCGTGGGCTCCGAAGGAACGCCGTTCCTTAAAACGGATCCTTATGGATCGCACTTCGAAGCCCCACCGAACAATGCTACGATCGTGTACGATCACGACAACTACGAGTGGGGCGACCGGAAATGGATGGACGAGAAGTTGAATCGGCAGTCGCTGAACAAGCCAATGTCGGTTTACGAGGTTCATTTGGGCTCTTGGAAGCGGCGATGGGAAGAGGATCACCGTCCGCTGACCTATTCGGAATTGGCCAAAGAGCTGGCCGACTACGTTTCGGACCATGGCTTCACTCACATCGAATTGATGCCGGTTGCCGAGCATCCGTTTGATGGCAGTTGGGGATATCAAGTTACCGGCTACTTTGCCCCGACGCAGCGCTTTGGGACGCCGGACGATTTCAAGGCCTTTGTCGACTATCTGCATCAGCGTGGACTGGGGGTAATTGTCGATTGGGTACCCGCGCATTTCCCTAGGGACGCTTTCGCTCTCCCTGGATTCGATGGCACGCATCTATACGAACACGAAGATCCCCGACTAGGAGCTCACCAGGACTGGGGGACCTTGATTTTCAACTACGGAAGGCACGAAGTTAAGTGTTTCCTGATTTCCAATGCCTTGGCCTGGATCGAGTACTTCCATATCGATGGTCTGCGTGTCGACGCAGTAGCCTCGATGCTTTATTTGGATTACTCACGAGAAGAGGGGCAGTGGATTCCCAACCAATATGGCGGCAATGAAAATCTGGAGGCAATAGCCTTCGTCAAGGAGACCAACCAATTGGTTCATAAGCTGCATCCAGGCACTCTGATGATTGCCGAGGAGTCGACCTCCTTTCCTGGTGTTACCAAATCTCCGGAGGACGGAGGGCTTGGCTTCGATCTGAAGTGGAACATGGGATGGATGCATGACAACCTGCGCTATTTCGAGAAAGACCCAATTCATCGAAAGTTCCATCAGGGCGATCTTACCTTTGGTATGCTGTATCAGTATGCCGAGAACTTCATCACCGTTTTTTCCCATGATGAAGTGACTCACGGGAAAGGCTCGATGCTCATGAAAATGGGGGCCGGTTCGATTTCCGAGAAATCCCAGACCTTGCGAGCCTTGTATGGGCATATGTGGGCCTATCCGGGCAAAAAACTCTTGTTCATGGGCAGCGAGTTCGGGCAGTCCGGGGAATGGGACTACGCCACCAGCCTGCAGTGGCACCTGAATGAATACAAAGATCACTCGGGGATCGCGAGTCTCATCAGGGATCTCAATAGGCTGTATCGGTCAGAACCTGCGCTGGCGGAAACCGATCTCATAGAGGACAGTTTTCGGTGGATTGCCTGCTGGGATGCCGAGGCGGGAGTCATTAGTTACTCTCGGACCGCTCCCGATGGCCACAATGTGGTTATGGTCGTTGGCCATTTTACTCCGGTCGAGCGTAAGGACTATCGGATTGGGTTGCCGAGGCCAGGCTATTGGCGAGAGGTTCTGAATACCAATTCCCGATTTTACGGCGGTAGCGACGTCGGAAACGGCTTCGGGATCCATTCCGAAAATCTGTCCTTCGACGACCTCGATCAGTCGGCCGAATTTGTCCTCCCTCCCTGTACGACGATGATCTTTAAATGGGAAGGGTGATGGTCCGTCTGGAAGTCTGGGAGCCCTCGGGCAACAGATCCCGAGACGAATCTGGGGACGGGTCTCTTAACTAATGACCTGATACGATCTCCTCGCGTATCTCTTTTATTCGCGAATCTAGAATTTTCTCGAAACGGTTCAATTGATGACTCAGAGAACGTTGGACTAGCGAATCGTAGCCGCCGCGCTGGTTGATAATTCCAATTTCCAGTGGGCCTCGCTTGAGCGGTTGTCCTTCGGTGGAAAGTTTTGGCTCCAGTTTCAGGCGACCCCGCGTAGCATGGCCTATCGTTGGGTCACCCCAGCTTGCGGCAACGGTTGCCGATGGACGCCTAGACAATCGCCCTCGCTGAGATTCGATCGATTTCAATTTTTGGTGTAGGTTCATTCGTTTCAGTGTAGATAATCTACGCCATCGGGGACTGCGTTGAAAGCTCCAGTGATATCGGGGCTTATTGAATAAAACTGCGGATACAATCTTAGGTAGTAGAACTCAAAATTTTTTAAGTATCACTATAAAAACAATTTATTA
>CAYOLG010000041.1:0-34681 GCA_964404745.1 uncultured Opitutaceae bacterium | reverse complement strand
GTTTTGCAGGGATCCTCTCAGATCTTCCGTGCCACTAAAAATGGTAACCTTACCATTTTTAGCGTGGGCTGCAGGAGCGGGTTTATCTCTTAGTTTGACGTTGATGCGCGAATGTAGGTTTAGCCCTACCATTCCTAAACCAGTCTGCTTCGAAACGGATAGTCCTTAACGCGTGACGAGATCCGAAATGCGCTCGTCGATAGGGAGATTCGCGGCGGGCTCGAGATCGCCTTCCGTTGTTAGGCGAAAGGCGTGGAGGATACCGTCTCCGAACGAAGTGGCGAGGAGGTAGTTGCCTTTGGGGGAGAATGCGAATCCCCAGGGGATCGCTCCAGTGGAAGTGAGGCCAAGGTGCTTCAAAGAGCCGTCGTCATTGATGCGGTAGCGGTTGATGCCGTTGGGAAGGGCGGCTTCGTCATTGCTACGTTGGCCCGTGAAGAGATATTTGCCGTCGTGGCTGATGATGCAGTCGGATGCGGAGGAGCCGCCGCTTTCGGGGCGTTGGTTTTCGGGGATGACGTCGACGACCTGACGGAGGGTGAGCTGACCACTCTGAAGATCTCTTTCGTAAACGGATGCCCCGAGGCCTTGCTCGTTGCTGAAGTAGACGAATGGGAGTGTGGGATGGTAAGCAATGTGGCGGGGCCCGGTCCCTTTGGGTGGGCCGGCATTAGGCGGACTTAGAGGTTTGAGAGCTCCGGTGTTGGAGTCGAAAGCGTACTGGAGAATGGCGTTGGAATCTTTGACGTAGGGGATGTAAGCAAATAGGTTGTCTGGCGAGAGTAGGACCGCGTGGGCGGCAGCACGACCTTCGTCGAGAGAGGCGATCCGGGAGCCAGCGTTCCCCTGCTTGTCGAGAGGGTAGACGTCAATGTGACCGCCGCGGTAATCGGCGCCGAGGAGAAACCGTTGGTCGCGATCGAGGGAAAGGTAGGCGTAGCCGTGATCGAGGGTTAGTGACACGTGGCTTTCATAGCCGCCTTCGGCGTCGAGGGTAATGGTTGCCGCCGGGGAATTCCCTTCGTCGCCCACATTGGTGGAGACGTAGAGGAAGGGAGCCTTCGGGTGGGCGACGATGGTGGCGGGGACGAAGCCCAGTGCGACTTTTTCGCTGACATCGAAAGAGAGCTGATTGCCTTTCTCCGTGGCCTGGACGATCCAGAGTTGATTGGTGGTTCGGCTGGGGAGGTAGGCCTTAAAGTCGGCGATGAGCGATTCCGACAAGGAAGCGTACAGAATACACAGAAGGATTTGGAAGGCGGCTGGAAAAGGTTTCATGGCTAAACTAATGTGGGATAAAATCTAGGGAGTGAGTATTTTCCGTTACGCGTCTCATGAGAATGTAGTGAAAAAATGAATATATTGAATGCGTTGAGCTGCAAGATCCCACCTAAGGCTTGCTTTGACGAGATTAGCCCAGTCCGTTTGCATTAAATTTCAGTTCTGCTTTAAATAAGCCAGCAGGTCCCGCATTTCCTCAGGAGTTTGGATTAGTCCTGCTGGCATCATGGAGTGTTGGCTGATGTCGCGTTTTTCAACTTTAGAGACAGGAATCTTCTGTATTTGGCCAGTGATGATGCGCAGGCTGATCTCGCCTCCGTTTTCGGCTTCGATGAATCCGACTTGCGTTGCACCGTCAGTTAGAGTGAGAGTTGCGGGGTGGAAATTTGGCGAAACGACCTGGTTGGGGAGCAGGATGGATTCTGCAAGGTAAGCAGGGGTGAAACGATCCATAACTCCAAATAGCGAGGGACCGATGCTGCCTCCTCGGCGAGAATCGGGAGTAAGGTGGCAAGCGATGCAGCCGCGATCGGCAAAAAGCTGTTTGCCCGTGTCGGAATCTCCATTAGTTGCTTCTTGCTCCCAGTCGTATCCGGAAAACAAGGATGGTACTTCTTCATCGGTGGATAGTTGCGCATCCGCTAGCACAAGTTCGGCTTTTCTTCTATCCTCCGGATTAGCGAACCGTTCGCTCTTGCTGCGAAGGTCTATCTCTTCTTCCCGGAGAATGGCTAACGCATTTTGATCGACCCGATCGTCATTCAAAAAGAACAGATTCACTGCTGCCGCAGTTCGAACTTGATCCTGGCTATCGCCGATCCCGCGTTCCAGAATAGCGAATTCCTCGGAAAATGCGTTCTGGTTTGGATCTTCCTGCCACCAATCGAAAAGGGTGAATATTCCCACAGGCTTGCCGAGTGTTGTTAGGTCGATTTTGCCATCTGCCTGAGAAAACTGAAGTTGCCGTAGTGGAGCAGACACGCCTGCCGCTGGAATGCCGGTAGCTTGTTCCGCTCCATCCCAGATGCGGAATCCTGCTGCGAGTACGGCTATAAGCCGCTGGCTCTCTTCGCCGTTGATCCACTCGGCGAGTTGTTGATCAGAGGCACGCTTGGCGAGAAGGCGGATAGCGGATTGACGAACGAAAGGGTCTGTGTGAGTCGCCAGAGCTACGGCGGTAGGATCGATCTCATCTTTTGCCGCATGAAGGTACTCCAGCAGAGCGAGCAATGTTTCCGGCTCACTAGATTCAGCTGCGATACGAGCCCCGTCTATTTGGGGAAACTTATTCGGATAGGAAGCTGCCACTCGCAGAGCTAGAGCTGCATTGGGGCCTCCGGAATGGGCTAGCTCTTTGATTCGGTCAATCGCCTCGGTCGCTCCTTTTCGCGCTGCTAGAAAGATTAGACTGGAGAAAGCGGGATCGGCGGGATCGGACTTCAGGAAATCGCTCGCCGCCAATTCTAGTTGGTCTCCACTCAGTCGCAGGATTTCTTGATGAGCTTTCGCTCGTAGCTGCCAGGGCTCGTCCAGCAATTCGCGTAGTGGTTCCTTTAAGACATCTCGGTGATTAGACGAACCTTCTTTGGGCCTGATCAGCAACAGATCGGTACGGCGGACGGGTGAGCTCTCATTGCCCTGCATGTAGCAGACGGTTGCGATCAATCGCCCATCATTCGTGGGCATTGCAGAGAGAGGCCGGATCACACCCTCTCCAGTCAAAAACGTTTCGGTAGGGGCGACGAAACCGGCTCCATCAGCCTCGGGCGTATGCCAGCTGATCGTCCGATTGCCCCAGTTGGCCACCATTAGCGATCCTCGGTATTGCTCACCGAGAGCGGTATCGTCGTACCAACACTGGCCGACGGGGACATCGAGTTCGAGATTGGCAACTGGAAGCATGTCCAGGCGTTTGGGATTGTGCCGTTGAGCCCATCCTCGCACCCACCCTTGCCAACTGTGAGCTGGGGCGTAGACGAGTTTGCAAGGAGACGCGATGCCGCCTTCTTGATCGTTGTCATTGGCGAAGAGGCGCCAGTTTGGATCAAAAGAGATGCCGCAGGGATTGCGCAGCCCGCTCGAGTGCACAGAAAGCTCGTTTTCTGCTAGTTTCAACCGCAGTATCGCTCCCACGCCATTGTAGACGATGGGCTTGTTTTCCGACCCCATGTAGAAAGTCCAATGCCAAAGGTGATCGGGACGGTCGCGATCCCAGTGCAAATGAGGCTGGGGATCGCCGAAAGAAAGATATAGGTCCCCATCGGGTCCGAACTCGATGGCATGCAAGCCTTGATGGTGATGCCCCAACGGGGAGCCCCAAAGGATCTTTTCGGGTATCACGTCGGTTTCTCCGGCAACGATGCCTGGCATGCGGTAAAGCGAGGTGTTGGTCAAGACGAGCAAGTCGTCTCCATGCGTCTCTAGATCGTATAGCCAAGTGTCTTTGGGAAATCGATACAGTTCTTGCCGTGCTCCAAATCCGCCTCTTGAGGCCGGCTCGTATATAAAGAGAGCTTCCCGGCAACCGACATAAAGCCGCCCTGAGAAATCCATGGCGTGACTGATGAAGAATTCCGTTTCGTCGGTGTCGATTAGCTCGGCTTCCAGGTTGGGATCGCTGAGTTGTATACCGACAGCTGGGGCGCTGAAGGAGAGAGTTGGGGTCGCGATCAGCAGAAAGACTAGAATGGCTGGTTGGGAAAATGGTTTCATTCAGAGAATTGTTGAAAGCGCGAGATTCGCCCAGTTATCCCAAGGGTCGTGTTCGGCCATTGTTGATGTAGCCTCTAAGTTCATTTTTAAGATTGTCTACGACCTCCGGATATTGGTCGAAGAGGTCGGTCGATTCGTATGGATCGTTTGATATGTCGTAGAGCTGGCCCATATCACTCATGTCGGTTCGCCAGGGGGACATGGTTTGATGTCGCTGCACCTCGGGCGAATAACGGTAGAACCCGCCCGATCCTTTGGTATCCAAAATGAGCTTCCACTTGCCTTTGCGAATGGAGAGGATGCCCGTGTAGGATTGAGTTATCATGGACTGGCGGCCTTTCGCATTCGATTCGCCAAGGAAAACAGGCAGCTGGTTGTAGCTGTCCTCACCGGCCCAATCTGGTAGCGTTTTTCCGAATACAGCTGATACAGTGGCTATCAAATCGGTTAAAGATACTAGGCTGTCGCTGGTCGCGCCCGATTCGACTTTTCCCGGCCACCTGACGATAAAGGGAACGCGTGTTCCTCCATCCCAGGCATCCGTCTTGAATCCCCGATAAGGTCCGGAAGCATCATGGCCTTTCTCAAGATCCTGGCCGCGGAAGGCGTAGGGCCCATTATCGGATGTGAAAATAAAGAGTGTGTTTTCAGTTTGGCCCAAATCTGTTAAGGCCTGGTCAATTCGTTCCACGCTCTTGTTGACCCACAGTACTTTGTCACAACGACTGGATACACCGCTCTTCCCTTGAAATTCTGCGGGCACATCCACGGCTCCATGGGCTGCATTTATGGGCAGGTACAAGAGGAAGGGCTTCCTCTTATCTATAGCTCCTTCTATGAAAGCAATGGCTTCATCCACGTAGAGATCGTCAACGGCGTCACCACGCATTTTCGGATCGCGCATCAGGCCGGTTTTGTCGCGAACAGGCGATCCGACGACGCGATCGTCCCTTATGAATACCGGAATACGGCTGCGGTTGGATGGCGTGCCAAAAAACGTATCAAAACCGATGTCGGTGGGTCCTCCTGCAATGGGAGCAAAATGGTTCACCCGCTTACTGATGTCTGCCAAAGCCTGATTGGCGGCATGGATTTGCGAACCGTAGTGAAAATCTCCGGGGTCCTCTTCAATAGGTTGCCAGCCAACCCCGATATGCCATTTTCCGAAAGCTCCGGTGGCGTATCCCTGATCCTTGCAAAGACTAGCCAACGTCATCCGCGTTGGAGGGATGAGCGGTTTTGAGTACCCGGGTAAAACGCCCTCTCGAAGGAACGTGCGCCAACAATAACGGCCCGTCAGCAGGGCATAGCGGGTAGGGGTGCAGACCGAGTGCGGAGCGTGGGCGTTGGTGAAACGCGTGCCTTCTCTCGCCAATTTGTCTACCGCTGGCGTCTTGAACTTGTTGGAGGGCTGGTAGCAACTGATGTCTCCCCAGCCGACGTCGTCGGACAGAATGACGACGATATTTGGTTTAGACGAACCGGTTTGTGACTGGGCGGAAAGGATCGAAGCAATAATGCATAGAATTCCTAGAGCCAGTCCCGTTAATTGAGGCGAGTACTTTCGTGTATTGGGCATTAGATGGGGAAATCGTGTAGGCTTTCCTACTTCGCTCGGAAAACGTCGCTGTTGATGGCCGCGATGATTAGATCCTGAAAGCGGTATCCTTCTGAGGGTTCGTTAGCGACGATTTCGTCTACGACGCGGCGGTCGCCTACGGATAGTTTGCGCCCGGCTCCGTATTCAAGAAGCTTGGTCAGCAGGTTGCGTGTGAAGATTTCCCGATTCTCTAGCAGGTGTTTCTTTATTGATGCGGCTCCGTCTAGCTGGGTACCGTCGGGCATGGTGGAGGTGGCGTCGATAATGCTTCCGCTCGCTCCGACGTATTCCGTACGCCAGCCTCCGATGGCATCGTAGTTCTCCAATGCCAGGCCGAGCGGGTCGATGTCTCGGTGGCATTTGGCGCAAGTTTCCAACTCAGTGTGGGCCTTGAGCGTTTCGCGTACGCTAGTGGCTTGGCTGGTGTCAATGTCCAGGGCCGGTACATCTTTTGGGGGCGGTGGCGGGTGTTCGCCAAAGAGTTTTTCCAGAACCCAAACGCCTCTCAGAATAGGCGAGGACTCGACTCCGTCGCCGGTTACGGTGAGGACACCAGGGAGTCCAAGAACGCCGCCGCGATCGCGGACGTGGACGGGCATGCCAGCGGGAAGTTTATCGAGGGAGAAGCGTTCGGGCTCAGCCCAGATTTGGCTGTGACGTTGACGGGCGGCGACATCGGCGAGCGTCGCTGCCCCTTCGACGCCCCAGGCTGCTAGCATGGCTGTGTTGGCATAGGTGAAGTCGGAATCGATAAAGGTCGCGATGGGTAGGTTCTCGCGGAGGACTTCCTCGAAGAAACGCTCTGTTGAACGCATGAAGCCGTAGCGCACGTTTTCGTCCCACTGATAGCGAATGTCGCAGACATTGATATTGGCGACTGTTCGATTGCCCAACCATTGCCCCGTGAAATGCTTGACGAACCGCTGCGACTTTGGATTGTTCAGCATGCGCTGTATTTGAAGTTCTAGGACGTAGGGGTCCGAAAGCGATCCGCTTTCCGCCAGCTCGAAGAGTTTCTCGTCCGGCATTGAGCTCCAGAGGAAGTAGGAAAGACGGGAGGCGAGGGCGAAATCGTCAAGAATATCGGTCTCGTCTGCCTCCCGGTAGAGGAACTCGGTGGAGCAAAGAATCCGCCGAATGGCGTAGTGCCAGGCGAATTCCGGCGATCCCGACTCGTTGCCATGCTCTAGGACGGCATCGATCAGGTTCTCCTTCTCGTTGTCCGATAGGGGCCTGCGAAAGGCCCGACTCGCGAGTGGTATCAGCTTGGACTCGAGCTCGTATTGGCTTAGTTTGGGAGGCCAGCTTTCGAAGAAATCTCGCACCCGTGGCGCCACGTCGACTAATCCCTCCACTTCCATTCCCCTCAGTTCCACAGTCGGGGCGGGGTCCGCCATCGCCTTCCTAACCCAGACGTTGATGTCGTTTTTGCCAACGGCTACGTTATCAGCAGGGAATTTCCCATCGGAGAAGCGGTTCTCGCAGTAGATATGAAACGTTCGGCCGGCCTCTACGGGAACAAGGCATTCGATCCATGTCGGCTCGCCCGCGGGCACTTCGACTTCCGCGACGCGCTTGGCCCATTCTCGGCGATAGCGCTTTGGCAGCGAATTGTTGGAGGGATCGAAGGTATAGAACCCGAGCCGCAGGGGCTTGCCATCCGCTCCGGCATCGGCTTGGGCATTAGCGAGCAGACGAACGCGGTAAACGCCGGATGCAGGCGCTAGAAAGAGAGCGTCCCACAGAGCCCCGGTCCAACCCGAGTTGTTGAAGCCCGTAAACATCAGGTAGTCGCGCTTCTCGTACCGATCCCAGAATCTGCCCTCCAGTTTCTTTAGTTTTGGCCCGAACCAGCGGCGGATGACATCACCGCCAATCTCAGTGACTCCATAGCTTGCTTGGTAGGTGGGTTGTCTCGGAAGCGGGGCCACGAGGTTGGCGATGTTGGTGGCGGTCTCGTGATAGGCTTCCATGACCGCGGGCGAGAGATAGAGCCCCTCGGGCATGGTATCGAATTCGGCGCTAGTCGCGTCCTCCGGAAACGATAGCGGTAGCTTGATTTCCGGAAGTTCGAACAGATCCCGAACGGTATTCAGATACTCGACACGATTTAGGCGACGCAATGGGGTGCCTCCTAGCTTGGCTTGCCGGTCCGCTTGGACAAAGGCTTCTTCGAGGGCTGAGAGAAAGGTTTGGCGGTCGCCACTTTTGGGATGCTTCTTGGCTTCCTCGGGAGGCATGTCGCCTTCCAGGATGTAGTCATGTACGAGCTCCCAATTCTCGCGCGAATCGATCGCTCCCAGATCCCAAGCGAGCTGGTCGATTCGGAAATCGCCTTTCTGCTTATCGGGCCCGTGACAGGACACGCAGTATTGTTCCGTGAAGTCGACGACGTCGCTCGGTGGCTCGGCGGCTTGTCCCTCGGCGAGCGCTAGAGCGAGTGAGCCGAGCGGCAGAAGGAATTTCCAAATACTGGATACGATCACAATAGGGCCGCGTTGAGGTCCGACTTGCTTGACGAGAATGACTCTCGCTCAAAGCCGAGCTTTTGAAGCACGGTCACGTAAAGGTCGCAGGCCATCTCGTTCTTGTGCATTTCATCCGTTCCGCAAGAAAGGTGACGCTTATGTCGATACCCGCCTCCAGCTACCATTAGCGGGTAGTCGACTCGCCGGTGTTTAGAAGCGTCGGCCATGGCGCTGCCGATCAGTACGGTTGTGTTGTCGAGGAGATTGCTCCCGTCGATATCGGCCGTCTCCTTCAGAGCCTTCATGAATCGGGCTGCCCCAGTCATATGGGCGGTCTCGATAGCCACGAGTGGATCGATGCGGTCCTTGCGATTGCCGTGATGGGAAAACTGGTGGTAGCTGGCGGACATGAGTTGGTCGCCAAGCATCAAGGCGGCGCCGCCCAGCGGTATGGTAAGAGAGAATACGCGGCAAGAGTCGTTTTTGATGGCCAGGGCCATGAGGTCCCACATCAGATCTTCGTTCTGGAGCAGCATGGTCTCGGCTACGTTTTCCTCGGGTGGCAGCGAGAATCGGGAGTCCGGCTTGGGGAACGGCTTGTCCAACCAATCACGGCGTCGGGCGAGCCGATCCTCCACTTGGCGGACACTGGTGAAGTATTCGTCGAGCTTGTCGCGATCTTCCTGGTCGACGCGTTTGCCCAAACTCTTGGCATCGGCGGCAACGTCGTCTAGAATGCTGCGGCCGGAATCGAGGATGTACTGCTGGCGTTGCTTGTCGGCTTCGCCACTGCCAAACAGTTTCGCGAAGAGATAGCTCGGACGGATGATCGGGGGCAAGGGGATGCCGCTCGCATTGTGGGAAACGGGGGCATTGTTGCGCAACTCGCCGGCGGAAAGCTGGAGCGATTCGTAGCGGGTGTCGGCTCCGAGCCGGGGGGCGACAACCTGGTCCAAGGAAATGCTCCGCGGAACTTGGCCAGTGAAGAGGGTGTAGACCAGGGCGTGTCCATTACCGGTCGGCCCTTTGTGGTCGAGTCCGGAAATGGTCGTAAATGAGTCACCGAGCCCGGCCCGATCTAAGGGTTTGATGAGGCGGGCATTTGGATCGCTGGCGAAGAAATCGGGCTTGTACCAGCCCAGTTGGGCGCTCACACAGACCAGCCTCCTGGGGGCGGCCTTCTTGGCCTGGGCGGCGCCCATCAAGGATGGAAGAAAGGGCAGGGCGACGGCTCCTTGCAGGAAGCGACGGCGATGGATGGGGTGGGCTTTCATGGTCAGTTGAGGTTTCAAGCAGGATTAGGGGAATTTGGCAATGCGGATTCGATCGGGCAACCTCTGTCCAAGCGATCGTTTGGATCATTTTCAGTATCTACGCCTTCTCGATAGGCTTCCGAGTCTGGAGTATTGATGGGGACAGGCTAATTGTGTCGGGTCAAGAGCCGCTTGGGCGTCCAGCCTTCATCGTTAAATATCGCTGCGGTTGCCAACATTGACGACTAGAACGATGAGTTCGCCGTCGTTTATCTGGGAGAGAACGCGAGAGTCGCCGACTCGATAGCGCCAGAATTCGCCAAGGTCGCCACGCAGAGCTTTGCCGAATTGGCGAGGGTCTTCGCAGTTCTTGATTCTTTCGTCGAGGAAGGCGATTACTCTTTGGCTGGCCTGTGGCCCCAGCTTTCGCAGCTGCTTGATTGCCCGTTCCGTGTAAACGGAAAAGAACGAACAGCCGTAGACTTCCCCAATAACTCAAGCGTTTATCAAGAATTTCTGGCGGAAAGGGAAGAGATTCTGAGGCACAAATGGCTCGATTCTGAGAAGGCCGGGAAGGATATCGGTTTCGATCGGGCGTTGATCGATTGGGTTCGAAACCATCGATCCGAATGGAGGGCGAGTCGCCAGGTCTAGGCCGGGTGAGGATGTGTGGTATTGAGCTGGCGATTTGTCTACGCAACCTTCTAGACAGTCGGTGAATGCGTTGTCTAAAAACTCCAATTTTTGTCTAGAAGCCAGTTCGCGCAGGATATATGGATATCGAAAACAGTGTTGCTTTCCCTTCGTGGGAATCTCGTTATGAAAAACCAATTTAATCGTCGTCACTTTCTTCGTGGTGCGGGATCGCTCATCGCCTTACCCGCTTTGGAATCCATTGGTTTCCGCCGATTCGCCTCGGCCGCCGCTAACGCGCCGGTCGCACCCCCAAAGCGGATGGCCTTCATGGGAATTGGGTTTGGCGTAACCAAGGAAACGTGGTTTCCCGATTTAAGCCAAACGGGAGCGGATTACGTGTTGTCGCAAGGCCTCTCCCCCTTGGCTCGGCACAAGGACGACTTTACTGTAGTGCAGGGCTGCTCGAACAAGTACAGCAACGAGGCCCACTGGGGCAGCACCTACTGGTTGACTGGCGCCAATCGCTACGCCATCCCCGGGCAAAACATGGCCAACAGCATCTCCGCCGATCAGGTCGCCGCCCAGCTGCTCGGGCGCGATACGCGTTTCTCCTCTATCCAGCTCAACAGCTCCGATGGCAGCGCTTCCGGTCATGGGCCCGGCCTCTCCTTGGCCTGGGACCAGCGGGGCAAGCCCGTCGCTGGATTCAACGACCCGGTGCAGGTTTTCCACAAGCTGTTTTCCGCTGACGAGCTGCCTCTCGATCAACGCCAGGCCGCCATCGCCGAAAACCGCAGCGTGCTCGATGCGGTCCTCACCGAAGCCAAGCGCGTGCAGCGTGGGCTGACGAAGACCGACACCGACAAGATCGACGAGTATTTCCAGGGCATCCGCGATATAGAGACCCGTCTGAGCAAAGATGAAGACTGGCTGGATGTTCCGAAGGCCAAATCGCCGATGTCGGAACCCAAGTCGGGGCTTAAGGGCCGCGCTGAAATCGAGGTGATGTATGATCTTATCGTCGCCGCTTTGCAAACCGACAGCACTCGGGTCATGACCTACCGCATGCCCGGCCAGGCACTCTTGTCGAGTATGGGCTTCACCCCCAGCGCCCACAACGTGAGTCACTACTCCCCGGGCGAGCGCATGCAAGCGTCCCAGGCGCGCGACAAGGCGCACGCCGACATGCTCGCGGGCTTGATCGACAAGCTCAAAGCGACGAAAGAAGCGGACGGGTCGAGCCTGTTTGATCATGTCGCGCTGGCCTTTGGCTCGAATATCAGTAGTATCCACTATCTCGATAATTGCCCGACGGTCCTTGCCGGTGGCGGAGCGAATCTGAAGCTGGGCCAGCATCTGGTACTGTCGAAGGACACGCCGCTGTGCAACGTGTGGCTCACCATGTTGCGCGGAATGGGAATCGATGCCGAGCGTCACGGCGACAGCACGGGTGTGGTGAAGGAATTGCAGGGTTAGTGATGATGGACAGGAGACAGTTGTCGGCTGAAAGTGATCAGTTATCGGTATTCAGTGATCAGTCAGACCGAACACTGAATACAGATCACCGATTACTGAATACCGCTTACCGATTACTGATCACTGGATTTCTAGCGCTTTGGTTTGGCGCCTTCGCGCATGCCGCCCCTCCCGAAGCTCTTCTGCCCGAGTCGCACCGTTCTCTCTTCGAAACTTACTGCTACGAATGTCACGATTCGGTCATCGAGGAAGGGGAAGTGAATCTTGAGACGATCTCGTTCAACATAGGCGAGGATATTGCGTCGGCAGAGCTCTGGCAAAAGATACTCAATTCCCTCAATTCCGGCGAGATGCCTCCCGAGGAGGAGCCGCAGATCCCGAACGCAGAAAAAACGGTCTTTCTCGACGATCTTTCGAATCAGCTTGTCGTCGCTCGGAAGCTATTGAGCGACTCTGGTGGCGAGATAGCCATGCGCAGGCTCAACCGGCGCGAGTACGCGAACACCATCGAACACCTCACCGGCGCCTCGGTCGATGTCAGCAACCTCCCGGCCGACGGTGGCGGGGGCACGTTCGACACCGTCGGCGCGTCGCTGTTCATCTCCAGCGATCAGTTCGAGCAGTACCTGAAGATCGGGCGCGCGGCCATTGATGAATCGTTCGCGCGGCAAGCGGCGCGGCAACAGGGTTTGAAGGTCATCCGCGTTGAGCCTGAAGACACGGTGAACCCTCAAAGCCACGATAAGATGCGCGCCCTGGAAGATACCCGGGTACGCTTCCTGGCTTGGAAGGCCGGCGTCGACAAAGCCATCGCGGCTCCCGAGAACCGGGAGATCGTGGCCAAGATCTTCAAAGACGACCCGAGGTTGGACCCGAAAGATTTCGCGGCGTCGGGCTACAGGTTCTACATCTATGCCCAGCAGTTGAAGGGCGCTCCGGATCCAACGGATTTTGGATTCACGGATGACAACAAAGCCGTCTTTTCCTACAACGGCGGTTACGAACGCACCTACCACCTGATCAAGCGCTACTCCGAACTCCCGCATAGCGATCGTGGAACTTATCTGAAAGTCGCCTGGGGGATTCAACGCCTCGACATCTCGCCGAACCCGAAGGATCTCCCCCCGGGAACCTACAAACTGCGTGTGCGGGCCGGAACGGTGGAGGGGTCGGATCCTTCGCGCCACTTCTTCGAGCTCGGTCACCCGCAACGCGTGAATGGTGTTCCCTATGGATTCGCCGGCCGCCCGATCAGCGGGCACCATGTCACCGGAACTATCGACAATCCGGAGATCATCGAAACGCAAATCAAGATCGGCGCTCACACCCCGCGCGAGTTCGGTATCCAGGAAAAACAACCGACCAACACCAAAGCGCGTCGCAATCTCCACAACGCTCACAAGAAAGATAACGGCTACGGCGCCCCGCCAGCCATCTGGGTCGACTGGATCGAACTGGAAGGCCCGCTTGAGTCGGCCGCGTTGGCCGAGTCCAAGGTGACGCGCGTCGAGCCGGAAACAACCATCAATCCGGCAAACGAACAAGAGATCGCACAGATCGAAGACGCTTATGCACGTTTCATTCCCTACCAAAAGCTTGTAGATAAAGCCGCCAAAACACCCGCGAACCAGGCGAAGATCGCCGAGATCGGCAAGACAGAACCAAAGGTCAATCACCCGCACCTTTTTTACTACCTCGCCAACCAGTTAGAGGGAACGCCCGATCCAGGTGAGCATGGCTTCCGGGATTACGGCAAAGCCGCGGCTGCCAACCCCGCTTGGGACCGCGCCAACCTTGCGTATCACAAGCACGTTGCGGGGCTGCCGCACCGCGATCGCGGGGCGTACCTGAAGCTCGCCCACGGAACCGGCCGAGTGATCGTCTCACGCAAGAACCTGCCGCCCGGCAACTACGTCATGCGCGTCCGTGTCGGGGTGACGAAAGACGCACCCGCTTCTCGACGATTCATCCAGGTCGGGCATCCCCAACGTTTGATCCCGCAAAGAAACTGGGGGCTCGAAGGCCCGGCCATAAGCACCCATCAAGTTTCCGGAACCGTCGACAACCCGGAAACGATCGAAATCCCGCTATCGGTCGGATCCGATACGCCCAGGGAATTCGCGATCCAGGAGAAGCAACCCAACAACGGCAACCTCAAGGCACTTTGGGGGGAGCACGACATCGCCAAGCGCAAGAACGGCTACGGCATCGATCCGGCGATCTGGATCGACTGGGTGGAACTCGAAGGACCCCTTGGCTCATCCCCTCAGAAAGCCGAGTCAGACACTGGCCTGGCGGATGTTCTCGCCGCCCACTCGCAGGGAGGTTCCGAACTCGAAAGCGCTCGAAGCATTCTGGCGGACTTTGCAGTACGCGCCTTCCGTGGCGCGCAGCCCGATCCCAAGTTCATCGATCAGCTCCTCGCCATCCATCAAACCCGACGCGAAGCCGGCGAGCCCTTCGACGTCGCCATCCGCACCCCGCTTAGCGTGATCCTCGCCTCCCCCGGGTTCCTCTATCTCAACGAGCCCGGTAGCGAAACCGAACGCCGAACTCTCTCAGATCGCGAACTCGCCGTGCGCCTCGCCTACTTCCTCTGGAGCGCTCCTCCCGATCAGGAGTTGCTGGCGCTCGCCCAACAAAACCAATTACGCGAACCGAAGATCCTGCGCGAGCAGGTCGACCGCCTCATCGCTGATCCCCGTTCTGATGAATTCGTCTCCGGTTTCGTCCACCAATGGCTCGACATGGAACGACTCGACTTCTTCCAGTTCGATACCAAGCTGCATCGTGAATTCGACGAGAGCGCCCGTTCCGCCGCCCGACAGGAAGTCTACCACTCCTTCGCCCACCTGCTGCGTTCCAAAGAAGAAGGACAGCTCGGCAAGCTGCTCAACACCGACTACGTCTATGTCAACGGCTTGCTCGCCACCTACTACGGGATTGACGGCGTCACTGGCGATCAGTTCCAAAAGGTTGACTTGCCCGATGGCTCGCCGCGTGGCGGATTGCTCGGTATGGCTGCTATCCACGCGATGGGCAGCGACGGCGTCAACAGTAGCCCTGTTGAGCGCGGCGCCTGGGTGCTTCGGCATTTGCTTAACAATCCTCCGCCGCCCGCGCCGCCCAACGTCCCGCAAATCTCGCGTCTCGACGACCAGATCCTCACTACCCGCGAGCGCCTCTCCGCCCACATGGAAGAGGCCCAGTGCGCAAATTGCCACCGCAAGATCGACCCGATCGGCTTCGGTCTGGAAAATTTCGATGCTGCCGGAAAGTGGCGTACTACAGACTCGGATGGCGAGGGCAAGCAGAAGAAAGTTTGGGACATCGATGCGTCCGGAGCATTCTACAACGGGCCGGCCTTCGGGGACTACCACGAGATGCGCGAGCTTATCGCCGATCGGGAAGGGGACTTCGCCCGTGGTTTCACCGAACACCTGATCGAGTACGCCTTGGGCCGACCCTTTGGTTTTACTGATGAAGACTTGGCGGATGAGGTGCTGCACTCGGCGAAGCGTGAAAACAATGTATTGAATGCGTTCATACACGCGATCGCGCAAAGCGAGGATTTTCGAAGCAAATGAAGCAACGTATATTTATTTTCAGGATATTCTATTATGTAGGTATCGGAATACTTGCAGCGCAGCTCCATGCAGGGACACCTGCATTTCAGTCGGAATTGTTTTCAAAAGGAACCCTGGTTTATGCAGACGACTTTGATGGCGAGTTCAATCGAGAGTGGTGGCAGCCTCGGACCAAGAACTGGAAAGTAAAGGATGGCGTGTTGATCGGGGTGCCGGACTATAAAAATGCGGAAGAGGCCCAGAAGGCTCTGGGACGTGACCATCATCTTGGTCTGGGACCGGTCATCCGTCTGAATCATTTGCCTGAAAGCTTCGTTTGCCACATGCGTTTCAAGTACGAAGGGGAGTCTTATCAAGCCGCTCGGCCGAAGTTCGATATCGGTCATCACATCAACAACCTGTTTTTCAGAAAGGGCGGATACTCCTTGAAACTATCCGGAGGCGAATTGATCGAAGACCGTCAATCCGGTTTCGAGCTCAATGAATGGACGGACATCGTCATCGAGCTGAAAGAAGGTAAGCTTCTCATCGAACTCAACGGCCACCAACGGCTCTTAGAACACGAGCAAGTTTCGATGAAGGCGCGTGATGAATTCACCTTCAAGGCCCTGGATGGTCCCACTAGTCGGATAGTGATCGACTACGTCAGGCTCTGGAAGGGCGAGTGAAAAGACTGTGGCGAATGACACTGAATTGAAAGCCTTCTTCGAATCGGCGAACTTTGAACCGCTTTTGCTTTCAGTCGCTGAAAACGACGTGATTAGCCTCAAGAACAACAACGCCTGGCTTTCAATACCTCCGCAAGAGGCGCTTATCTTTGCGGATCTAGAGCAAACATGGGCAAAGTTGCGTTCGGTATATCTAGGTGATTTTTCGAACCTCGTTTTCGGGGAGCTTCCCAGTGATTCAGACGTATGTGCAAGCCTTGCCCGCATTAGAGAAAGACTTGTATCCATTGAATGGAACATATCTGTAGTAGATCAATGAATTTAAAGGTTCTATCGAAGCTTCGGAATCCCTCGCTTGTGACCGCGCTTATTGAGATAAGCGCGTCGAGTATTTTGAATGCCTGGTATCTTTTCCCTTTTCGAGTCCGGAGCTGGAGCGGTTTATGGATACCGTCACGCCGGCCCGGTTTGCGGCCAACCGGAGTTGTCGCCTATAACTATTTGGTCAAATCTGGAAAGCCTAGACCTCGCATAGCGAAGACCGCTCCACTCAGCGCCGATTTCTTGGGAGTAAATTTTTCAGCGATAATCTTAGCTAAAAACGGACCCATGAGTGTCTAAACGTATCGAGCTGCTAAGGTTTCAAAAACGGTCAACAATTGAATCCGAAGGCTCTCGTTCTTTTCTGTCAACGCGCTCTTAATGTTTTCAGTGAAGCGAACTTCACAGCTCCTCATATATACCGCCAAAACGCTCAGACTGCTCCTGGTCTTTCTGGTCGCATTATCGTTCTTGCAGGTGGCCCAAGCTAAGCGTCCCAGCGTGCTCTTTCTGAATATAGACGATTGGAACGACTGGAACAGCGTATTGGAAGGGCATCCTCAGGCGATCACGCCCAACCTAGAGCGTTTCGCTGAACGCAGCGTTACCTTCACCCGTGCGATCTGTTCCTCGCCGGTCTGCTTTCCCTCCCGGACTTCAATCTTCTCGGGTCTGCATCCCGCGCGAACGGGAGCGAAGTCCAATTGGAATTGGGGTAGACCTTGGCGAAGCTATGTCCCCGATGCGATCACCCTGCCCAAATTATTAAGCGCTCGCGGTTGGAAGAGCGTGGGGATCGGAAAGAACTTTCACAACGGCGACCAAGCCGAATTCGACGAGTACACGAGCCGCGCCAAAGAGCCAAAACCGATTCCCGAAACGTTCCGGAACGTCAATCCATCCGGCAGATTGGGCGTAGCATCCGTTCCCACCCATGAGATGCCCGACTACCTGTCGGTCAGCCAAGGAATCGAAGCCCTTGAATCGAATCGCACCGGGCTCTTTTTGGCCCTTGGCATCTATCGTCCCCATGTGCCTTGGGTCGTGCCGCAGGAATACTTCGATCGCCATCCGCTTGAAAGCCTGCTCATGCCCGAACGCCAGGAGGACGATTTGGACGATCTGCCCGAACGTTTCAAAACAATCGCTCGTGCCCCCGCCAAGTTCGGTCCCGGATATCACGAGATGCTCGTGGCCAAGGGCTATGACCGGGAAAAAGTCCGGGCCTACCTCGCCTGCGTCAGTTTTGCCGACGATCAGGTAGGCCGCATTCTCGATGCCTGGAACGGAAGCCCTCACGCTGAGAACGGCTATGTCATCCTTTGGAGCGACCATGGCTATCAGCTGAGCGAAAAAGAAGGCTGGTCGAAAATGAAGCCTTGGTACGACTCCGCGCGAGTAAACCTCATGATCGCCGGTCCGGGTCTTGCCGAAGGGGCATTCTGCAACAAAGCCGTATCCTTGTTGGATCTCTATCCTACCTTGGTCGACCTTCTGGGCCTTGCCGCGCCCCCTCAAGGGTTGGACGGCAATAGTTTGGTTCCCTTGCTTAAGAATCCCCAGGCCGATTGGGACAAGCCCGTCCTCATGTCGAGCGAAGAGGAGGGGATCCGCTACGACGTGGCTTTGAGTAATGAATATCGCATGACGCGAATGGCCACCGGAGAGACCGAACTCTACCATCTCGACAGCGACCCACACGAGTTCACCAACTTAGCGGACAAACCTGGATACGAAGGCGTCATCGCGAAACTGAGCAAACGCCTTAGCCTAAGACAGCCTGAACCCGATGCGGAGGGCTGGTTGGAAGCGGAGGACCTGCCTCATCAAACCTCGTCCGACTTCGAGCAGCGCGGCAACTTTCACTACCCCCAAGGTCACCTAGATGCATCCCAAGGGGTGGCCGTCTGCGTCGATCTGATCAAGGGAGCAGGCAGCTATATTGAATTCGTTCTGAATATCGACCGGCCGGGAAATTACGATCTGTCCCTCTCGCTCCACGCCGAGGGTTCCTGCGAGCTTTTGACGGCTCCCGTTGTCGACGACGCCAGACAGGCGGATACGGGATATCCGATGACGAAACTCATGAACATATAGAAAACCCAGTCAGAAACTTTCGATCTTGTTTCGGCAGGCTTTGTCCGCTTTGATCAATCAGGTTTGCATTTGCTGTGTTTCAGTTCTCAAGTCCCCAAACAGCAGCTAAAGGTCGATCGCCTACGACTTCTGCATCGTAACTAATCTTTTAATACATAAAGAATCATGAATCGTCGCCACTTTATAAAACGCAAAGTAGCGGGAACAGCCATCCTAGCAGCCTCTGGCCTTGTGCACAAAGCGAGTGCTCAAAACCTGCCTTCTCCTGATCCGCAAAACCCTGACATCCTCGACGTCGATGTTCTCGTCGTGGGAGGTGGATCCGCGGGCCATGTTGCTGCTATTCAAGCGGGGCGCCTTGGCGCGAAAACCGTCTTGCTGGAACGCAACTCTCAGCTCGGCGGAACGACGACCACAGGGGGCGTCAATTTCCCCGGCCTCTTTCACGCCTGGGGGAAGCAGTACATTTCCGGGATCGGCTGGGAACTGGTCGCGAAGACGACGAAGGTCGATGGCAAGAAGCTGCAAGATTTTTCCAAAGTCCCCAAAAGCCATCCTGAGCACCAGGTACGCGTCAATGCCCATCTGTATGCCTTGCTCGCGGAGGAGGCCTGTTTGGAAGCAGGCGTCTCTCTTGCCTATTATCAGTTTCCTCAAGCGATCGAAAAAACCTCAGACGGCTGGCTCGTCAGTGTAGTGGGGCAAGGGGTACAATACCAATTGCGCTGCCGCCAAATCATCGATTGCACAGGCAGCGCTTCGGTGGTCGGCATGCTAGGCCTTGAGCGAATGTGGAGCGACGTTCGCCAACCCGGAACGCAAATGGTTGTCTTCAAGGGGTTCGACGAAGCGGTTGTGCAAGAGAACAAGGCGCTTATCCAAAAGATGTACGACGAAGCGATCGCAGAAGGCAGGCTCCAGCAAGGGGATACGTGGAGAGGCAATGCGATGGCGCCGATCAGTGGATCGAGTGGTAGCAACCACATCTTTGGCGCCGACTCCTCCACTGCTGCTACGCAAACCCAAACCAATTTGGCCGGTCGGAAGCACGTCCTGCGCATGCTCAAGTTCCTCAAGTCAATCCCTGGGGGCGAAAACGCAACCATCGATCGGATGATGAACGAAACCGCCAGTCGCGAAACCTATCGCATCAAAGGGGAAAGCATCGTCACGGTACGGGACTACACTACCGGCCGGATTTTCGACGACGCCCTATGCTACTCATTTTATCCAATCGATTTGCACGAGGAAAAAAAAGGAGTGAAACCCAAACCGCTCCCTCATGGCAAAGTGCCGACCATCCCGAGAGGCGCCCTTATACCGAAGGGCTCAAAAAACCTCATGGTAGCGGGTCGCTGCTTATCCAGTGATCGCCTTGCCAACTCGGCGGCCCGCGTGCAGGCCTCTTGCATGGGTATGGGGCAAGCGGCGGCAGTCACCGCTTCTTTGGCTGCCAAATTCGGCGTGACGCCCAGCGAAGTTCCGCTCGATCAGATTCGAGCGAAGCTAAAGGAGCACGGCGCCATCGTCCCCAGAGTAGCGTAAATGAGTCGTCAGCGCAGCGCCGTTTCCCTGCTCGTCGCGTTTAGCTTCATCGTGCTGGCGGTGACGGGTGTGCTCGCCTTCATTTTACCGTTTTCAATCCGAATCATCGGTTTGCATGCCCTTATCGGCTTTGGCTTCGTCGGACTGATTGCCTTCCATGTATTCAACAACTTTCGACAGCTGTCTGGCTATCTGAGAAGCCGCGTCGTCTGGGGCGCTCTAGTGGCCACGCTTATTTTGGTCGCCATTTTTCTTTGGCAGCCCGCCCCCGTTCGAAACGTGTTGCGCCTAAGCGGTAACCTAGGTCCAGCCCTGGACCGCTTTGAAATTACCGACGAAGGCATGCGTTACCAGTACGTCCCCGATCCGCGTTACCGGATGGCCTTGAACGTTCGAAGGGGTTCGGCTTTCGATGGGAGCAATCCTCCCGACTTCGCCATCTGGTTGGAGAACGCTTCGCACTATCATATCAAGACTCTGCATACGCCCCAGAGTCCAACTAGCGCATCGGCTACTTTGCCTTACTGGGACTTCAAGCGGCGCGGTTGGGAGGAAGCGAAGCGGGAGGCGGATGCCTCTGGAAAGGAAATCGAGGAGGAGCTCGAGGTTCATGCTCTTGCAGGGGCAACTCAGAACAGTTCCTTCGATCCAGCCGACTACATTCTGCCCGATGAAGCGGAAGAATCTCTGCCTTACCGTCTGCTCATCGAGATCGACCAGGCGGATGATGATCAGGCTTCGCTAGTGTACGGCGTTGACATCGACAATGCCTACCCGCGGGCGTACCAGCTGCTCGATCTCGTCGGCTACCCGGTAAGACAAGAGGACGACGATGAAGGAAAGGAAGAATGGGCTCTCTATTACGTTGATGAAACCTTCGACTCCTCCCTTAAATTGATCGATAGCGCTTTGCTTACCATCGAGCGCGGCAGTGGCGGAAAGGGCGAGACGAACAAATGACGAGTCATAGACACTCTCTTAACAACTTAGGAGCAAAAATGAAAATCCACGCAAAGATCTCTTATCCTCTAGGACTCTTTCTATCGGCCTTGCTCACTAACTTGGCGGGATGCGCCCAGCATGAGACCTCGACGACGATTGAGTCGAACGCGGCCCAACGCCCGAACATTCTCTGGCTGGTCATTGACGACATGGGGCTTGAGTTCTCCTGCTATGGCGAGGACCTCATAGAAACCCCCCATATCGATAGACTGGCTCGAGAGGGTACCCGCTTCACCAATGCTTTTTTGACCTCCCCCGTTTGTTCAACCGCCCGTTCCGCGATGATAACCGGGATGTATCAAACCACGATTGGCGCCCACAATCATCAAAGCGGGCGGGGTAAGCGGAAGATCCACGTGCCGGGGGAGGTCGTCCCTGTTCCGGTCCTGTTTCAAGCAGCGGGATACTTTACATCAAACGGGGATTACCCAAAGAAGCGGGAAGGTCTGGGTAAAAACGATTACAACTTTGAGTGGGATGAATCCATGTACGACGCTCCCTACCATGGGGAAAGAGATGACAGCAACCAGCCGTTCTTTGCCCAGCTCCAACTTTGGGGAGGCAAGAACCGCCATGGCCAGCAGTGGGTCGAAAAAGTGCGACCGAAGGTCTTGGAAAAGGTGACCCTACCGGAAAAAGTGAAATTGCCTCCTTACTATCCCAGAGATCCTCTGATTCTTGAGGACTGGGCTCACTATCTGGATACAGTTCAATACACGGATCTGTTGATTGGCCAGATTCTCGACCAACTGGAAGTGGAAGGGATCCTCGATGAAACCGTCATAATCCTCTTCGGGGATAACGGTATTAGCCATGCAAGGGGCAAACAGTTCGTTTACGATGAAGGCATTCGTACGCCCTTGATTATTCGAGGTCCGGGAATCGAGCCTGACAAGGTGCGTGATGATTTGGTTGAGCATATCGACCTGGCTGCCACTTCTCTAGCCTTGGCTGGAGAACCCGTTCCGGAGTGGATGCAAGGAGATGACATTCTTGCCCGAGACTATACGCCGAAGGACGCAGTATTTGCGGCCAGAGATCGCTGCGGGGAGACCGTCGACATGACGCGTTCCGTGCATACCGGAAAGTTCAAGTACATTCGCAACTTCTTCCCAGACCGGCCCCATCTTCAACCGACAAACTATAAGGATACAAAGCCGATCCTTATCCGTTTGCGTGAACTGCATGCTGAGGGCAAACTGAACACCCTGCAGGAGGAGCTCCTGTTCGCCCCAAAGCGGCCGCTCGAAGAACTCTACGATATCGAAGCCGATCCCTACGAAACGCTGAATCTGGCGGAAGATCCGAAATATGAGACTGTATTAAGATCTCTTCGACAGCGTCTCAAGGTATGGATGGAGAAAACCGAGGATCCGGGCCCAGAATCTCCCGAGGATTATGCTGCCGAAATGGATTATCAGATTGAAAGGAATCTGAGAAATCCAGACGCCTATGCTGCAGTCAAAGCGAATGTCGAGCTGTACAGACGTTGGGCCGCCGAACGGCCTTATGTTCCATTGTCTAAATAATCAAAACAGGCGGGTTTCGCGCAAAAGGTCGTTGCCCTCAGCTGAGAGAAACTACTTATTGGATACAGTCATTCATCTAAAAATCCATTGAGTTTCAGCCAGTCCTCCATTCGGTCTGTCCAGGAGGTGACCGGTTGCTCGGTGCGGCGAATGCCGTAGCCGTGCCCGCCCTCGCTGTAGATATGCATCTCCGCGGATACATCGGCCTTTTTGAGAGCGATGTAGAGTTCAGCCAATTCGATGGAACGGTCTTTGTCGTCGTGGGCGATCACCATGAAAACCGGAGGACACGATTCAAAAAGGTCTTCGCCTATCGGCATGCCGCTGGAGTAGATAGGGGCGGCGAAGGCGGGACGAAAACTGAAGCTATCGTGTTCGTCCACGGGCTGGTACAATCGATTGGAAATCATAGCGGTGTATTTGACAGGCGTTCCCCCGGCAGAAAACCCCATAATTCCGATACGGTCTGGATCGATCTCCAATTCCTTGGCTCGAGACTTCACGAGGCTCATGGCTCGCTGGCCGTCCTGGGCGGCTGCCAGCCAATTCTTGTCCGGGTTGCGGGCCTTTCCCGGTACCCGATATTTAAGGACGATCGCGGTTAGTCCAATCGAGGTTGCCCATTCAGCGACTTCCGTCCCTTCCAAGTCGAAGGCTAAAATCGTGTGGCCCCCTCCAGGCGCGATTATCATGGAAGCGCCCGTATCAGTTTTCGGATCGGGTTTGTAAATAGTAAGGGTAGGAGCGGAAACGTTTTGCAGACGCGTTACCCATTTCCCCGCCACCAATCGGTCTTCTTCTTTGGTCCGATCCGATTCGGGCGGCAAGGTCACAAAGTTTCCGGGTGGGTCGCCCGGCCAAAGATCCCAGACAATCGGCTTCTCAGCAGCCTGGACCATCGTGGAAAAAGCAGCTGCGAAAGTTACTAGTAGGGGTATTCGTTGTGTGGACATTGCGACGTATTGAGTGGTAAATAGGAAAGATACTCAAGATTGTTAGAAAATGCTTATGCCCCGATTTAAGGATATTCACTTAATCCTGTTAGCTCTCGTGCTAGCAGGGAGTTTTCATCTACAGGCCAAACCGCTCAACGTTCTCTTCATCGCTATTGATGATTTAAATGACTGGATTGGCGCCTACGGGGGGCATCCCCAGGCTAAAACGCCGCACATGGATCGGCTGGCAGAACGGGGGACGACATTCTTAAATGCCCACTGCCAGGCTCCCATTTGCAATCCTGCTCGAGTCAGCATGATTTCGGGGCTGCTGCCTTCGAAAACCGGTATTTATTTTTTGGCTCCGGGATTGAGAGGGGCCTCCGAGAACGCCGACGCGGAAACGATGTTCCAGTATTTCAAGGGTCAGGGCTACTATCTGACGACCCGCGGGAAGATCTTCCATGGGCGAGGGCTAGCAGAGGATAAGGACTCTTTCGATGAAATCGTCCAAGCCTCGTTGCCCGTGCCGCGTCCAAAGGAACGCTTGGCCTCCTTTGAAGGAAGTAGAGCGTGGGACTGGGGGCCTTATTTTGAGAAAGACGAGGATACGCAGGATTTTCAGACCGCTCTTTGGGGCGCGGAGCGTTTGCAGGAGCTGGCGAAGAAAGATAAACCCTTCTTCATGGCTATCGGGTTTTCCAATCCCCACGTCCCGCTATACGTGCCGCAAAAGTGGTTCGACCTGTATCCGCAAGAAACCTTGGAAATCCCAGAAGTGCTCTCCACGGATCGCGATCAACTTTCTGAATACGCCAAGACGCTGACCTGGGGTCACGTGGCTCCCAAGCACGATTGGGTTGTCGAGGCCGGTGAATGGAAGCCCTTAGTCCAGTCCTACCTGGCCTGCATTTCCTTTGTCGACCACTGCGTCGGCACGGTACTGGACGGACTCGAGAAGAGTGGGGCGGTCGACAACACCCTCATCGTTCTCTGGAGCGATCACGGCTTTCATATGGGCGAGAAGATGCACTGGGCCAAGCGAACCCTTTGGGAGGAATCTACCCGCGTTCCCATGATGATTGCTGGCCCGGATTTACTCCAGGAGAATCCGGTATCCAAACCAGTGGGACTGATCGATATTTATCCTACCTTGGTTGATCTGTGTGGGCTGCCGAAAAAATTCGGCCTAGACGGCGTCAGCTTGAGACCCTTGCTGACACGGGCTAACGCCATCTGGGAGCGTCCTGCCATCACGAATTTCGGTCCCAATAACCATAGCGTTCGATCTGAACACTGGCGTTATATCCGCTATGATGACGGATCGGAGGAATTGTATGACCATCGCAAGGATCAGCGAGAGCGAGTGAATCTAGTTTCAAATCCAGAGTACCGCTCCCTCATCAGGGATCTTAGTCGGTGGATTCCTGAACACAACGCCGCCATTCCGCCTGGTAGCAACGGTTCGGGTACACCGCTTTATAAGGAATTCGAGAATCGGTAGAAACAACTACGTTCAAGTGACGAGGAATCGGCTGCGGAGCTCGCGGAGTCCTGAGAATCCATATCTTAACATCGCTCTCCGGGAATCGCCGGATAGCTGAATCCCCGTCGTCGCGGGGCTAGGAATCCGACAAATCGGGGCAGGTTCTTATCCGTAGCAGGGAGCTGAACAACAACATGGCTTCCTATTCACAAGTGTAGTGCGCTAGTTTTTGGGATACACGTTGTTTAAACTTAAATTTACGTCCTGCGCTCGCGCAGAGAGCGATGTTAAAATGGATTTGATTTAGGTGTTCTAATTAATCTCGCTACCGGCCCTTTGGGATACGGCGTGACAGGAGATCCGCTGCGGGGCTAGGATCGCTTCTCCGGCTTTGCCCATAGGCGTCAACTTAACCAAATTTCTATTGTAATAAACGCGCCGGGTCGTCGCTTTCCACCCACGAAACTGATGTAAAAAGGTGGAGCTCGACTTCCGGGCGAGCTTAAGTTGATGCGGTTGCGCACTGCGAAATCGCGGCAGGATGGATCTGATGTCCACTTTATTTTACTAGACCAGAATTTATGTAGTTGGTCTACCGATCGGTGGCATGTTTGATCGTTTCTTCAGATTATCCTCTTCAAGTTCCCAATTAAACTCCTGCCCCCGCATCGCGAGGATCCTTGCCACGCGAAGAAGGGGATTCAGTGAAGCGATGTTCAATAATCCTTATCTTACATGAAGTTTCTAACGACCCTATTTTGCTTATTGGGCCTAGCGGCCTTGGCTGATCAGCGTCCCAACATCGTTATCCTCTATGCCGATGATATGGGTGTTGGCGACGTTTCCTACGGGGATCCGGACGCCAAGATCCAGACTCCGAATATCGACCGGCTAGCGGCGGGAGGCATGACCTTTTCCGATGGGCACAGTTCCTCGGGCATCTGCACGCCCAGCCGATTCGCCATGTTGACGGGGCAGCATCATTGGCGTAGGTTTCACGGAATCGCTCAGGCTTTCGATGGGCCTGTATTCGAGCCAGGCGACTTTACCGTCGCTAAGATGTTCAAGGCAAAGGGCTACCGTACGGCCGCCTTTGGCAAGTGGCATCTGGGTTGGGACTTCGATGCGATCCGCAAACCGGGTGTGGCAAAGGAGGACTGGATCAAGGCCGAGTCCTACGATTGGACCAAGCGCTTTCCGGGCGGCCCTATCGACCAAGGATTTGACCGATACTTTGGTGATGGAACGATCAACTTCCCGCCGTATTGCTGGATAGAAAACGACCGTTTCGTAACCATCCCGACCAAGCCAGTAATCAAATCGGAGCCGCTGGCTGGGGGCGGTACGTTCCGTCCCGGGCCCATGGCGGAGAGTTGGAATCCTTACGATATCCTCCCGACCATGACCGAAAAGACGGTCGAGTGGATAGCAGAGCAGTCATCCGATCAGCCATTTTTCGTCTATCTTGCTTTTAATTCCCCCCATTATCCCATTGTGCCCAACAAGGAGTTCCACGGGAAATCGAAGGCCGGATACTATGGGGATTTTGTTATCGAGACCGACGCCATGGTGGGGAAGGTGCTGGCTGCTTTAGAGGAGGGCGGTTTGGCGGACAACACCTTGGTCATCTTCTCGGCTGACAACGGAGCGGAAACTCATGCCTTCGAACGGCTGGAGGAATTCGATCAATGGAGTTCCGGGAAATTTCGTGGCGTGAAACGGGATATCTACGAAGGGGGACACCGGGTGCCGTTTATAGTCCGCTGGCCTGGCCAAATCGAGGCAGGTACGGTTTCTGATGAAGTGGTTAGCCAGGTGGATTTGGCGGCGACTTTCGCTGAGATCATCGGCTATTCCCTCGGCAGGGACGTAGCCATCGACAGCTACAATTTGCTACCCGTGCTGAAAGGCGAGGACTACGACCGTCCCTTGCGAACCGCGACGGTACAGAACACATCGCCAGGGAAATTCGCCTTGCGGCAGGGGGATTGGGTTCTGATCGATGCCCCGACCGGAGCGGCTAGGAAAGAAGAGGAAAGCTACCTGCGGCATTTCGGATTGGAGGCCTATGGGGATGGGCATTCGGGCCTTTTGTTCAATCTCAAGGACGACCCTCGGCAGTCCAGTAACCGCTATGCGGAATTTCCCGAAAAAGTGGAAAGCATGCGCAGACTTCTGAAACGGTACGTAGAGGGTGAACGCTGCGCTCCTATCGGCAGGTGATCCTTTGAGTTAATAACGGAGCCAGAACCTTGACCTTGCGATTTTCACTTGAGTCTCTAGCGCTATCACGATGACGGATCATCCCAACCCTCACAATCGGCGACAATTTCTGAAGCGCTCTGCGCTCTTCGCCTCGTTTTCTATTTTGCCGAGCCATGTCGTTTTTGGCCAAAATTCCAGCGACGGGCAACTTCCTCCGAGCGCCCGCGTAAATCTAGCGGCCGTTGGAATTGGCAACCAAGGCAGGGGCGATTTGAGAAACCTTTTTGCCTCGGGACACTGCAACGTAGTGGCCCTTTGCGACGTCGATTTAAAGGGCGAGCACACGCAAGAGTCGCAAGCGAACCATCCGAATGCCCGTCGTTTTACCGATTTCCGGAAGATGTTCGACGAGATGAGCGACGAGATCGACGCCGTGCTGATCGCCACGCCTGACCACTCCCACTTCTGTATCGCCATGCTGGCTATGTCGCTGGGCAAGCATGTCTATGTGGAAAAGCCCTTGGCTCACACTTTTGGACAATGCGAACGCCTGATCGACTTAGCGGAGCGTAGCGGCGTGGTCACGCAAATGGGCAATCAAGGGCACTCCGGTGCCAACTATTTCCAATTTAAGGCCTGGACTGAAGCGGGAGTTATTAAGGACGTGGAGCGCATCAGCGCTTTCATGAACAAGGATCGCCGCTGGCATGGCTGGGGAGCCTCGGTGAAGAAATACCCAAGCCAGCCCCTCCCGGAAGGCATGGATTGGGACACCTGGTTTTGCAGCGGTCCTGAAAATCCCTTCAGCGATCGGCTGCATCCGCAGGAATGGCGGAGTTGGTACGACTACGGAAGCGGAGCCTTCGGGGATTGGGGCCCACATATTTTGGATACAGCCCATCGGTTCTTGAAATTGGGATTGCCGCGCAAGATCACTGCCGTGAAGCGCGAAGGGGCTAACGATCTCGTTTTTCCCCAAGCGTCGACCATAGAGTTCCAGTTTGCCAAACGAAAGGGCATGCCGGCTTGCGACGTCACTTGGTACGACGGTGTTGCAAATCTGCCCGAAGTAGAGAAGGAGCTCGGAGAATATGCCAAAAATCCGGATACAGGAAAAATGGAGCACAAGCCCCTTAACATCGGCAAGCCAGGGAAGATTATTTACGGAAAAGATCTGACCTTTGCCGGTGGCAGCCACTCGGACGCGTTGCGTGTTGTTCCTCAGGAGAAATTCATGGAGGTTCGGGAATCGCTGCCCCGTATTACTGGCAAGAACTCGAACCACTACGCCAACTTCCTCTTGGCCTGCAAGGGGGAAGAAGAGTCGCGTTCGCCATTCCGCGTTAGCGGGGAGCTCACCCAGGTATTTAACCTTGGGGTGATCGCCCAGAGGCTCGGCGGCTCGATCAATTTCAATCCCAAGACCCGCAAGATCACCAACAATAAGGCCGCCAACGCCCTGCTGGATCCCGCCCCGCGCAAGGGCTGGGAAGCGTATTACAAGCTTTAGAGAGTGTCCAATAAGTCAGAATGGGCGTCGCAGCAGGCAATTTTCGTTTTTGGCAAGGCGTAGCCGAGGCGTCAATGCCCGGAGGGCCTTGGCCCTCGGCTGCCTCTCTTAGTAACTTGGCAGGAATTGCTGTCTTCCTAGAGGTGCCGGGAAAAATCCATGGAGCTACGAAAAATCCTCACGATCTGGGGGCCTGAATTTTCGATTCGGAAGAGAATGACGTGCTTTTTATGGGCTGCGATTTGGCAATTGGGAAAAGATCGTCGCGCCGACGCCAACGTTGCGGATCGGCAAGGATTTCTTCGAACTTTTGCCAAAGCGAATCGAGATAGCGCTGTTCCTTCTCCTCGCCCCATGTCTTTAGGGTTTAACTGCGGATAGATTGAAGATCCGAAACGGCCGCCGTCGTGAATTCCAGGGTCATTCCTCGCCTCGCGCCAACGCTTCGAATTCCTCTTTGCTGCTGACTCGCTGTGTTTCGTCTGCCTCCAATTGGGCGAAACCAGTGGCTGCTTCTCGTTTCAGCCATTCGTTTTCGGCTTCCTGTTTCAGTGACAAGCGAAGCGCTTCCCGGATAACTTCGCTGGCATTGCTGTAGAGTCCCGAAGCCACTTTTTTCCTGACGGCTTTTTCTAGCTCTGGAGTTAGATAGACATGGATGCTTTCTATCAATAATGTTGGTAAATATTCTCAATCTTTGATTCCTCGAATGGATCCCGTAACGAAACTGGAGAGCAAATGCCTGCTATCAAGGCTGTGATCTTCGAGCGACTATGAGGGAAGTCGTCTCCCCTTTTCAAGTCGTATACAAAATATAGATACAAAATATGATCTTGAATGTTATGCAAACCTATCAACGAAGGCACGGAGCGCGGGAAGGGCCTTGTTAGCTGTTGTTCGCAGTTACCTGACTAGTGGGGGGCGCAAACTGGACGGCGTAAAATCTACCGCCACTTTGGTACTTGAAAAACGCGGTCTCCGGCTCCTAGTGGAAGTGTCCATGCTTTCCCGGAATATTATCCCCTCGAGTCGGCGCTTTCTTTTGTTCACGACGGCGGTATTTTTACTATCGTCACCGGTCTGCCTATCGGCGCCAGAGCGACGGGCGGTTACCGATAGACCCATGGAGGGCGACTTGAAGCCCTTTCTTGGCAAACCTGTTTTTGAACAGCAGGAGATCTTCAGCGACGAGAAGAATCAGGTACGCGAACCGTATCTAGGTATCGCTGTCGACGGGACCCTGCTGGCGGTACGCAACAACCGAGGGCACCTCAGGCGCAGTGAGGATGCAGGGCTGAGCTGGGGGGACATCATTCAGGTCGCCATCGGCTATTTCGACAGCAGTTTCATCGTCGATGAAAACAGCGGACACATCCTGTCCCTAAGAATTTGGTCCGGTGATGATCGGACGCTCCGTAGCAAGGATCATGGCAAGACCTGGACTGAGGAAGCTGTCACAGTAATACCCAATGAGACGATGACGCGGCTTGCTGAATCGGGAGTTAAATTGCGGGGCGTCAAGGATACCGTCAAAGCGGGCACCTATTTCCTGCATGCCAACGCTAGCGAATCGGGGGTCACCCTTCGTCACAGTGAATACAAGGGACGGCTGATCGTGACCGCGACTTACCGACCTCATGCCGTGGAACATCCCTCCGATCGGAAGCCTGAGGATGTAATCTACAGTTGCGCCGTTTACAGCGACGATGGTGGATCTTCTTGGCAGATCAGCGAGTTCTTTCCGGAAGGATTTACCGAGGAAGCTGCCCTTGTGGAGTTGAGCGACGGTCGCATCTACTACAACTCCCGTAGCCACAGTGGTTTTTACGACGAGGATTTGGCCCGAGAGTTGCGGCCGGACGAGACGATGCGCAGGGAGGCGTGGAGCGACGATGGCGGCCGGACTTGGAAGAATCTCAGAATTAGCGAGCTATTGCCGGATGGCGGAGGATTCGACCGAGGCTATGGAATGAAGGGCGGATTGACTCGCCTACCCGTTAAGGGCCGGGATATCCTGATTTACAGCAACGCTGATACTGCTGGCGGCGACAGGAGTAGAATGACTGTCTGGGCTAGCTTTGATGGGGGTCAATCCTGGCCAGTCAAACGGCTCGTCTACGAATCTTTCAGCGCCTATTCCTCTCTGGTTGCGGCACGTCCCGGTACGCAGACTGAGGGGCTTGTCTTTCTGCTCTTCGAGGGCGGACTCGAGGGGCCATACGCAGCCATGCAGATGGCCCGTTTCAATCTGTCATGGATTATAAAGGGTGAACGAACCGGGGATGGTGAAATCCCTTCGTGGGCTCGACACTGATGTTATACCACACGGGAAAAGGTTTGCTGGGAGCGTGTCTGAAGGTCGTTGCCCCAACGTAGAATCGCTAGAATCTCTTAAAGCATTCGAGAGAACCGAATAGCGCTTGGCCGTATAGGGCGCGGCGGTCTTGCGCATGAAATTCTCTCCGGATTGAGTCGAATAAAGGAGCATTCTCAGGAAAATTAGGCAGAGTGCGATCCGGTTCCAGATATAGCTTTGTAACTCAATCAACCTTCTCTATGCCGCCTCTACTTTCGAATCGGATTTTCCGTTGCGCCTTTCTCGCTGTTATCGCCGGGATCCTGACAGGCGCTCGATTCGCGCTCGCGGAACAGCCCAATGTGGTCTTAATCATTTCGGACGATCAGGCTTGGACCGATTACGGTTTCATGGGCCACGACACGATTCAGACCCCGCATCTGGACCAACTGGCCAAGGAAAGCGTTCTGTTTCGTCGCGGTTACGTGCCCACCGCCCTGTGCCGTCCTTCGTTGATGACGCTGGCGACGGGGCTGTACGCCCACCAGCACGGCGTGACCGGCAACGACCCTTCCCGAGCCCGGAACGACCGAAACTCGCCAAAGTACAATGAACTGCGAGCGGAACTGATCTCGTTTATCAAGAATCACGATACGCTGCCGGGCCTGCTGGGCGAGCAAGGCTACCTAAGCCACCAGAGCGGCAAATGGTGGGAAGGGAGTTTTCAGCACGGTGGCTTCACCCATGGGATGACCCGCGGCTTCCCGCATCCAAACGGTCGAGCCGGCGATGACGGGCAAACGATTGGTCGCGAAAGCATGGAACCTATCTTTGATTTCATCGATCATTCTGTGGCCAAGAAAAAACCCTTTTTCGTTTGGTATGCGCCTAAGCTTCCGCACACCCCGCACGATCCGCCCGCTCGTCTCTTCGACAAGTACAAGGACAGAGTCGACTCGCCCCACGTGGCCCGCTACTACGCGATGTGCGAATGGCTCGACGAAACCTGCGGTCAGTTGGTAGAATTCCTCGGAGACAAAAAGGTTAGAGATAACACCTTAATCGTCTACGTATGCGACAATGGGTGGATTCAAAAACCGGACGCGAAGGGCTACGCTCCCCGCTCAAAGCAAACGCCCTACGAGACGGGTATTCGTCAGCCGATTTTCTTCAATTGGCCAGCGAAGCTAAAACCGGCTGACCGGGACGAGCTGGTGAGCAGCATCGATCTGTTTCCAACCATCGTGAAAGCCACCGGAGCTCGCATGCCGAAGGGACTTCCGGGGCTGGATCTCTGGTCGAATTTGCAGAGCGGCATGAAGATCAAACGCAAGGCGATCTTTGGCGAAGGCTTCGCCCACGATATCGCGGATCTCCACAACCCTCAGGAAACCCTCCTCTACCGGTGGACAATCGAGGGGCCATGGAAGCTGTTGCTCACCTACGACGGCGAGGTGGCTCACTACAAAACCACTCATCCGCGCGACGAGAAACGTCCGCAGCTATTCGACCTTCTAAAGGATCCGCACGAAACGAAAAACGTAGCCAAGAACCACCCCGATGTCGTGAAGCGACTCGTGAAGCAGATCGACAGTTGGTATCCGGTCACGGAACGCGAAGTCATCAAAGTATTCGAATAGCATCTAATCCGAGAAACGTCTCAAACCACGCTGCCTAGCGACGTAGCTATCTTATGAAACTGATTTCGTAGGAGCGGGTTTATCCCGCGAAAGCGCTGCAACAATCGCGGCGTAAAACCGCTCCTCACACCCTTAATGAAAGTCACTTTCATGAATCGTGTTCCAACTTCCCTTCTCGGCAATCTTTGATTGCCTTGGCTTTTGCCAGCCTCGCCCATTCCGCTAAACAACCCAACTTCATCGTCCTTCTCGCCGATGACCTCGGCTACGAAAACAATCCGATCGGACATCGCAACTAAGACCCGACGATTGGCTTCCCAGCGGAAGAGGCTACCATAGCCGAGACCTTGCAGGACGCTGGCTACGTCACCGGCATAATCGGCAAGTGGCATTTGGGCGGCACCGCGGCCTATCATCCGTTTCGGCACGGCTTCGAAGAATTCTTCGGCTCACTCACGAAGGCCACTATTTCGTACCGCCACCCTGGAAGGGTGTAACCACAATGCTGCGAAGCAAAACGATTCCTGGCGGGGGCGAAGGACGTTGGGTCGGCAAGAAGAAGCTGATTTACCACACCTGGGGCAGCAATGAACCGGACTACGATGCCAACAACCCCATCGTACGTGGCGGCCAACCGGTCGAAGAAGAGGAGTACTTCAACGACGAATCTTCGCAGCAATGTCGGCCAATATGGACGATAGCGTGGGAGACATTTTGAAACAGGTCCGAAAATCGGGGCTGGAAGAGAATACGCTGATCTTCTTCCTCAGCGACAATGGAGGTGCGACTCGGGAACTGACTTCGTCCAATGCACCTTTGCGTGATGGAAAAGGCTCTATGTACGAGGGCTGCTTGCGCGTACCGTATATGGTTCAATGGAAAGGCACTCTGCCCAAGGGAAAAGTGTACGACTACCCTGTCACCTCGCTCGACATCTACGCGACCGCTGCGGCGAATGCGAATGCGAAGGCGCCTGAGAACATCGAAGGCGTCGATCTAGTGCCTTACCTTACTGGGGACAACTCCGGCCGACCGCATCAAACCCTATTCTGGCGCCAGGGTGGTAGATCAGGATTACGCTATGGCGACCTGAAGCTGGTTCGCATGGGCGGCAGAAGAGCTATCGGCAACGCGAAATGGGAGTTGTATGATCTTTCCAATGACATTTCCGAAGAAAAAAATCTCGCCAAGACGCACCCTGAACGCCTCGCAGAGCTAGTCGCCATCTGGGAAAAGATGAACGGCGAAATGCAGGGGCCAATGTTTTGAAACATCGAGCGTTGTAATTAGTTGTCAGTGGCCTAGCCCATTATTTCTAGATTGAGACGATGTTGAACCACAGATTACACAGAGAACACATATGATTCGGTTCAGGGATTGATGGATGTGGTTCAGGAACCAAATCTGTGAAAATCCGTGGTATCTGTGATTCTAACACCTCTAACCATCTTTAGATTCATGAAATTTATCTCTCTTGTAATCGCCCTCCTAATCTCGAGCGACGCAATCAGTGAGGATCGCCCGAACATCCTCTTCTTTTTCACTGACGACCAGCGTCATGACACCTTGGGTTGCGCTGGGCATCCGATCTTGGAAACGCCGACCATCGATCGGTTGGCCACGCAAGGAGCGCGTTTCACCAATATGTTCGTCACACGTTCGACCTGCTGGGCGAGTCGCACTACGATCCTAACCGGTTTGACCTCGCGATCTTCGGTCAAAGGGGACGGATCGGATCAGATAAAGCCAGAGGCATTGACTGAACTTTTTCCAGACCTATTGCGAGAAGCGGGCTACCGCACGGGATTCTTCGGGAAGTGGCACGCCAAGATGCCGAAGGATTTCAAGCCGGAGGAACATTTCGATGAATACGAGCGGATCTTTCGCAGGCCTTATTTCAAAACAATGCCGGACGGGTCGAAACGGCACGAGACGGAATTGATCGCCGATCGCGGCATCGAATTCCTAAAATCTCAAAGACAGAATCGGAAGCCGTTTTGCCTCAACCTCTGGTTCAATGCTGGGCACGCCGAAGACAACGATCGCGTTCCCGGTACGGGACACTTTCCTTGGCCGAAGGCGATGGATGGCAAGTATGATGACATCGAAATCCCGGAGCCGCGTTTGTCCGATCCTGCGATATGGGAGGCCCACCCGGAATTTTTGAAAACTTCCAACCATCGCGAACGGTTTCATTGGCGCTGGGATACTCCCGAGAAGTATCAACTCAATATGCGAGCCTATTTCCGTATGCTCTCGGGAATCGATAACGCGATGAGCCGTGTCTTGCGGGTCCTCGAAGAGGAGTGTCTGGCCGACAATACGATTGTGGTCTATTCAGCCGATAATGGCTACTACATGGGCGATCGCGGCTTTGCGGGCAAGTGGTCGCATCACGAGCAATCGCAGCGAGTGCCCTTGATTATCTACGACC
>CAYOLG010000040.1:13483-35001 GCA_964404745.1 uncultured Opitutaceae bacterium | reverse complement strand
AAGAGACGCTGTTCCCGATGGTTCACGAACACCCTAAGCTCGGGGCAATAGGCTTTAGCTTCTCGTCGCCAATTTTCGACGAGCGATGCGGGGCAGACGACTAGGAATAGGCGGGGTTTTTCGTCTCCATTATTGGGGGCTCGACGTCTTCTGTTGTATTGGGAATTCGATGATTGCTGTTGCTTCAGTAGCGAAAGCAGGGCCAAGGCTTGTACGGTTTTACCCAATCCCATCTCATCTGCTAAGATCCCGCCGAGCCGGTTGTGAAAGAGATGGAGCATCCAAGAGACCCCGTTCTTCTGGTAGTCGCGAAGTCGATCTTGCAAGCGCTTATTTAGTGGCGGGGCGGGCAGTCTGCTTAAGTCTCGCAGGGCAGCTGACCGTGCCTTCCAGGTTTCCGGCGGTTTGAAGTTCGGATTGGCTTCAATCAGATCCTCTTCGATCTCCGGCAGGCGTGAGGCGGGGACTCGGAAGCTGCCGCGATGCAGGAAAGGGGCCGTTGGCGACATAGCCAGAGCCTTTTGCATCGCCTCGCATTTTTCCAATTTGTCCTTTCTGAACAAATACACTTGTTTTCCCGTATCGAGGTATCCGCGGCCTGAAGCTATGCATTGGTTCAAGGTAGATTCGTCGGCGCCCTGGGCGCCTAGGGAGAATGAGATGCGGTATCCGTCGGACTCCTCCTCTGCGGTAATATTGAAATCGATCTCTTTGATTTCAGAGATTCGTGACTTAAAGTTTTCGGTGAATTCCGCTTGATAGCGGTTTTCAAGGTCTTCCCAATGGGAGCTGAGAAAATTCAGCGTCTGGTGCCGGTCGCGGAGCCACCACTTGCGGTTTCTCGGTTCGAGCTTGAATCGATAGTGGTCGACCAACGCTCTCATTTCCGAGTACAGGGGGTGCTCGCGTGAGGGGAGCTCGATAGCGAGAAAGTGGGTGGAGCCATCGACCACCATTGCGGGACCCGCGTAGAGCGAACGCGAATCCAAGCGTTCCTTCTCTGCGTGGACAGGCTCCTTGGGTTTGGCGGGCCTAATGGGTTGGGTCTGCTCGGAAACGAGTTCACTCACCCCTTCGAGCTTGTTGCTTTGCCACGGGATGGATTTATTGGGATCATTGGCCCAGTAGAAAACGGGAGCGTTTTCCATTATCGTCAGGAGTTCGGATAAGTGTTCCTTTTTGAGTTGGACAAGTGAACTCAATGATCCTCCGCACCATTGGAGAAGGGCGAAAGTGGCTATACGCGAATTTTCGTCTAGATTGGCGAAATCCGATTCATTCAGGTTCTCGGGCCGATGAACGTTTCGCTCGTCATCCTCGATTTCCACCTTGGTGGGTATCGCGTCGCGAGGAGCGCAGGCATGCAAATTGGGTGGTAGACTAATTTTGATGCGCACGATTCTTAAGCTCGGAACACCGTTTTTCGGGGAGGGGAACGTGGACGACAAACTTTCTGTCGAATTCTGGATAATTGAAATAATTGATTATCGGATACAAAGTAGGTTTTTCGATCAAGTCAGCGAACTCCTCAGCTAGGTCGCCTCCTTTTAGGTAGAGTACTCCATTCTCCAAGGGATTGAAACTGGGGTGCCGGATGCTGCCTCGCACCCACTGGATAAATTTAGGCAGCTGCGTGACGGCCCGAGCGACGACAAAATCGAACGCTTCCTCGACGGCGCTTGCCCGAATCTGTCGCGCGTTCGCGTTCTTCAGCCCGAGCGATTCGATGCAATTCGCCACCGCCCTGATTTTTTTACCGATCGAGTCGATGAGCTGAAATTGGCATTCAGGATAGAGTATGGCTAGCGGGATGCCGGGGAAGCCGCCACCAGTTCCGACATCCAGAATTCGGGTGCCCGGTTGGAAGTCCACAGTCTTTGCGATGGCCAATGAGTGGAGAATGTGTCTAATGGGCAAGTTTTGAACATCGTTTCGCGAAACGAGATTCACCTTCTCGTTCCATTCGGCGATCAACTCGCTGAACTGATTTAACTGCCGTCGTTGGGACTCGCTCAAACTGGGAAAGTGGCGGTTAACGATTTGGAGATCGAATTCCATTTTCCGTCTCAGTGAAGGCGAGATTCATCGAGAGCAATCAAATTTGCAGATGGCTGTATCAACCCCGGTTCAAAGGGGAGGGATTTCTAGCGCTACGAGTCCAAGCTCGACTGGTCGGCTAAGCTTTGGCGATGTCGGCTGCTTCTTCTAGTTGAACGCGCTTGACCTGCGGGATTCGCTTTGAAATCTTCGCTTGCTGATTGGATACAACAGGGGCATTGCCCCCCGCTTCCCGCACGAGATGATAACGATCCCCCCCCTAAATCGCATTCGGGCTGCTCGGTCCGGAGTGTCTTTGGCAGCAAGTCTTTTTTTGCTGATCAGCAACTTGGCTGCCAAAGCTGACGAGTACGACCGGCTTGAAGCGGCGACCGAGCGTTGGGTGGATTTGGAGAAGCGAATCGCCGAGGAGAGAAATTCCTGGAAAGCCCAAAAAGGGATTCTTGAGCAGCGGGTACTGGCCCTGGAGGCTGGACTAGAAGAACTCAACCAGAGTTTGGAAAACCTGGATGAAGCATCTGGCATTCGGCAGGACGAGATCCAAAATTACGATGCAACGCTAGCGGAGTTGGAAGAGACACGTGCATTTTACGTGGAAAAGCTGGAGGCATTGGAATTGCAGTTTGTCCAGTTTAGAGAGAAGGGGCCTGACTTCCTGGATTCCGAACTTGAAACGGCTTCCGAAAAACTTGAGGTAGCTGATCCGGCGGCTTTGGGCGAGCGCGCTCAGATAATGATCGCGGCCTTCACCCGAATCGAGGAATTCAACCGAACGGTGACTATTGACTATGTTCCCCGGGAGCTGGAGGACGGTCGAGAGGTGATGGTCTCGGTTTTGTACTGGGGCTTGGCCCGAGCCTATGCGGTGGATCCCCAGGGCACGATAGCTTGGGAGTTGGAGCCTGGCCCCGAGGGATGGGAATGGATCGAACGAAGGGACTCGATTGCTCCCATTTTGGAATTGGTGCGCATTTACGAACAATTGAGGCCGCCATCTTTGCAGGTAGTTCCTGCGAAAGTGACCCAACGCGCGGAGGGCGAAACTAATGGATAGAGGGTCTAGAAAGGGTTGGTTCTTGTTCGTTATCGGAGCGTCTTCTTTGCTGTTCGGGGCCTCTCTTTGGGGACAAGAGAGGGATATAGCAGCCCTCGCTGATGAAATGGAGTCGAGGGTAGAAGCGAGTTTGCGAAAATACGAAGCCCTGCAAGACGGGATCGCGGAAAGCAAGATCCCGCTATTGGAGCAGATCAACGAGCTTGAGAACGAGACGATCGAGTTGCGAGCCCTCTTGAAAGCCAAGGGTAGCGAGGAAAAAAAGGCTTTGGACGAATTGAGAGAACGGCAGATGCGCATTGCCGATACGCGTACGCAGAACGACTACGTCTCAGGATTGTTTGCCCAATACCTGAATACGTTTGAAGGGCGTCTGCAGATTGCCGAAGACCAGTTGTTTTCTCCTAAATTGACACCGCTTCGGGAAGCGATCGAAGTGGCAGGACCTGGTACCGAGGCCGCCATTGAAAAAAGGGCTGAAGCGGTCAGTATTTGCCTAGATCGTCTAGAGCTAATCATGGGTGGCTACGTATTTCCGGGAGAGGCAATTGACTCCACCGGCGAAATCCTAGACGGCGATATCGTCGTATTCGGTCCGGCTGCCTATTTTCGAAGCCGCTCTGGCGATTCGGTCGGAATGTTGAACTACCGGTCGGGAGCGCTGGAACCAGGATTAGTGTCATTTGAAGGTGAATACGGAGTTCCTTTGCGGGACTTTTTCGGTTCGGGATCGGCTAGCTTGCCATTGGACGCGTCTCTAGGCAAGGCCATCTCGCTGAAAGAAGCGAGCGACAGCTGGCAAGAGCATCTGGAGAAAGGCGGATATGTCGGCTATGCTATATTGGCGATGGGTGGATTAGCGTTGTTTTTAGCATCGGTTAAGCTAATCGACTTTGCCGCCTTAAGGGTGTCGATTCCCTCCAATTTGGCCAGGGTTGCTTCCAAGGCAGTGGAAGGCGAGCTGGAAGCTGCAAAGACGGAAGCAGCTCAAAGTCGACCTTGGATGCGTGACATGCTTGAAGAGGGAGCCTCCCATGCCCAGCGGGATCGGGAATTGATGGAGGACTACATGGTTAGCGTTATCCTGAAGGAAAAGCCCCGGCTTGAAAGGTTTCTTCCTTGGTTGGCGGTGACGGCGGCAGCGACTCCGCTTATGGGCTTATTGGGAACTGTCGTCGGAATGATCAAGACGTTTACCTTGATTACCATTTTTGGCTCAGGGGATCCAAAAGCCCTCTCCTCTGGAATATCTGAAGCCTTAGTTACTACGGAACTGGGTTTGATCGTAGCGATACCAACCTTAATCATCCACGGCGCTCTCTTGAGATTAGCGAAAAAGCGTATTGGGGCGATGGAGTTAGCGGCGACTGAGTTTTCGAAGATCGTCAGCAAGTTAGCGAAGTAAGGGCGGGCCAAGGAAAAATGGAGCAAATTCTGTTAGAAGCTTGGGATTCGATTAGAGAAGGCGGCGTAGTTATGGCTGCTCTAATTGCCCTATCGCTGGTGCTCTATCGTTCAGCGTTTGGAACCCTTTTTTTTGTCAAAGGATTTTCCGCGAAGCGAATTCGGGAAGCGTTGGATGCGGACGCTAGCAAAACCGAATGGGAAATCGCTTTCTCTCAGAGTCGTCGGGAGTTTGGGGAGCTGGTCTCCAGGCAAGTGGCTTTTATCGGGATGCTAGCGGCCGCGGCTCCCCTCCTAGGTTTATTGGGGACGGTGATAGGTATGCTGGAGACGTTCGAAAGCCTTTCCCAGCGGGCCCAAGAAACGGCTACTCAGGTTTCTAGCGGGGTGCGTTTCGCCTTGGTTACCACTCAGGCGGGGCTGATGGTAGCAATTCCGGCCATCTTCATTATTCTGTGGATAAAGCGCGTCGCTAGCGCGCGTCAGCAGGAAATGGCGCATGAGGAGTTGTTGGCGACTCATGGATAGGAGATTGTGACTAGATGAAACGTGATATTGCCGATCTGGAAATGGGTGGAGAGTCGGAGATCAATCTTTCTCCCATGATTGACTGCATCTTCATTTTGCTAATTTTCTTTATTGTAACTACGGTTTTCGTGCAGGAAGCGGGTATCGATGTGGATAAGCCGGAAGCGAGCAACTCAACGCCCTTGCCGAAAAACAGTATTCTCATTGCGATTACGGAGACGGGTCGGATCTTTCATGGCGGAAAAGAGATTTCCTTGGCGAGGGTGAGGCCGATTGTCCATCGGATTTTAGCAATCGAGGATGCCCCGATCATCATTCAGGCTGACCGGGAATCGGTTCATGATACTTTCGCAAAGGTTTATGGAGAGGTCAGAGCGGCCGGAGGGAAGGAGATCCATTTTTCCACGAAGGAATGAGTTCAATTTCGATTGAGAAAAGTCTTAGCAAGTCGACGAATTCGATTCGGGCGATGGCGGTAGCAATAGTGGGAACGGCGATATTGTTCTCGGGAATGTCTCTATCGCGATTGGGCGAGATTGAAGCAGTCGAAGAGGCTCAGGCGGCCAAGCTCGAAGTTTTCCTGCCTCCACCTCCGCCGCCCCCACCGCCTGAGGAGGTCGAAGAATTGGAGACCTCTCAGGTGCCAATCCAAGTGGATGTCGCCCTGCAGCGCGATCCAGTTAAGCTCGACGTTACTCCGATTGAGGTGACTCTAGATGGCCCGCCTAGCATCACAGACAAGATCGACGTGAACCTGACTGAGTTCCAAAGGCCGAATATTGAAGTCGATTTGGGCGCTATTGTATTCGAAAAAGATGAGGTGGACGAAATGCCGTCCCGGAACTATTCGCCGATGCCGAGCTTGCCGCCTCGGATGAAAAAGGAGATGGGCGATGCGCGGGTGATTGTTCAGCTGTCGATCGACGAAAAGGGGAGACCCATGCACGTCATGGTGCTGAATCCCCCGGTCCCGGAAGCCCGTCCCCATATTATCGAGGACTTGAAGCGGTGGAGGTTTAAGCCGGCCAAGAAGAATGGCCAAAAAGTTAAGTGCTGGGTCCGTTTTGTTCTTGTATACCAGAAATCGAATACGTCGCCTTTTAGCTTATGAATTTGAGAACGGTTATCGCGATTTTCTCCGTTTTTCCCATGGTCCTTTGGGCTCAGGAAGAAGCCGATGAAATGGGTAAGCCCGATTTGTACGGCCCCGAGTTTCAGAAGCGCTTCGTCGCCAGCTATGGCGTCTTGGAGGACCGAGAGCCAGAACTGCAGGAATTGGAGATTTCGCTATTAGAAAAGATCGGCCCAATGGTGGAGGAGAATCCGGAGTTCGCCAAGTCGATGCTCGAGGGAATGCTTGGCGAAGAAACTCCAGCTACCGCGACCTTCAATTTCATTTTGGCGAATCTGTATTTCAATGGAGGAGCATTGGAAGACGCTTTAGCTGAGTACGATCGGGCGATAGAGAAATTTCCAACCTTCAGAAGGGCGTGGAAGAATCTGGGAATGCTCAAGACGAGAAACGCTGATTACGAGGGTGCTGTCGAAGCGCTGGTAAGGTGTATCGAGCTCGGGGATACTAGCCCGGATACTTATGGTACAGCCGCTTATGGTCACCTTCGAGTGGGGAATCTAATGGCTGCTGAATTGGCGTATAATGCTGCCGTTATGCTGGAGCCCAATAATATCGAATGGATCGAGGGTAAGGCTCAGGCTATGATCTCCGGTAAGCGGTTCCGGGAGGCGGTGCCACTATTGGAGGAGCTGTTGAAGCGAAATCCGCAAAGGGCGATTTACCGAACGTTTTTGGCCAATGTCTACGTAGAGACTGAGCAATTTTTAAAGGCGGCCCAGGTCTTTGAATTAATGCATTCGATGGGGGAGGGCGACATGGCCACCCGATTGCAATTGGCGAATATATACAGCCTTCAGGGAATGTATGATTTATCGGTAGATACATTCGTCGCAGCTCAACGCGCGGATCTGGTTTCGCTATTGCCGCAAGTTCTGACGACGGTGAGGTATTTGCTTGAGATGGAGGAGTTGGAGCAAGCGAAGCGGCTTTTCGCCAACCTGGGGCCTTTGGGTCCGCTCTGGAGCAGCGAAAACCGAACGAGATATTTGCTCTTGGAATCGAGTTTCGCCGCCAGGGCTGGGGAAAGTCAGTTGGTAGAGGCTAAGCTAGTTGAAGCTTTGGAAAACGATCCTACTGAGGGTGAAGCCCTAGTGCGTCTCGGCTCAATTCATGCCGAGCGAGGAGAAAAAGCAAAAGCCATGTTTTTTTTCGAGCGAGCGTACTCGTCCGAGAATCATGAATACGATGCTTTGATATTGGCATCGGAAGTTCTCATTGGCTCCAAAAGATTTGGCGAATCCCTTGATTTGCTGCAAAGGGCTCTGAACAAGCAGCCGACAAGCGAGCTCAAGCTGCTGATAGATCAAGTTAAAGCGGCCGCCTTGCAGTAGACGTTCATGCGATTCGATCGGATAGGGATTTCCCGCTCATGATGCTCGCTCCCATAGCGATTCCATCTATGGCGTGTCCTCCGAAATGAAGGCCAGGGAGATCTTCTTCCAAGGCGCGGATGGCTTTTTTCCAGGGCCCAAAAGCTTCCGTGTACTGCGGTATCGCATGAGGCCATCGTGCTAGATTGACGAACACGGGTTCGCCGCTTGCTCCGAGCAAGCTGCCCAAGTCCTCTTGGGCGATTTCCAGAAGCTGGTCGTCAGATGCGTCTTTCAGTTCAGGGCTTTGCCTTCCGCCGAGCATTACGGTGATCAAGCAATGCCCATTCGGAGCGCGGTTGGGATAGAGCTCGGAATTGAACAAGGCTCCGAGTATTCGATGGGGCTCTTTGCTAGGAACGAGTACGCCAAATCCATTCAGCGGGTGAGCGATGTCGACTCTCCTATATCCAAGGGCTAGACTGTGCACAGCTGGGTAGGGAAGATTGGGAGCTTCGGCAATCCATTCTCCCATGGGGCTGGCCCAGTTTAGGGCCTTGATAGATGTTGAAGGCAGACAGACGAAAAGGTTTTTGGAAAAGCCTTCGAAATTCTCTCCTTCCTTTTTCCAAGTAACCTGCCACCCCTCGTCGACAGGGTTTATAGCGACGACTTCGGAGCCGAGCCAAAGTCTATTGCCTAGCTTGCGAGCGATCGTTTTTGGGAGCGTGTCTAAGCCGTTTTCAAAATTGATTGATCGCTTTGTGTAGGCTTTCCCTTCTCTTTTCAGGCGCCGTTTTCGCTTCAGTGCTCCGCGAACCAGGGATCCTCCTTCGTGTTCCAATTCCCTCATTAAGGGAAAGGCGTGGTTAAGGATGAGTTCGCTTGGGTTGCCGGCGTAGACGCCTCGGACGAATGGATCGATCGCGTAATCGAGAAATTCGCGACCCATTCTGCGTATTATAAAATCGGCGACACTTTCGCTTGCTTCGCCTAATTCGGTGATTCTTCCGCGAAACGGCTCTGCTAGAAAGCCCATTTTCGCTTTGAGGGAGAAGAGCGGAGTTGTAATCGCTTGTAGCGGAGATCTTGGCACGGTTACCGGGCGGCTGTTACGAACGACGTAGCGATTAGCCGCTGCTGGATTACTATCAACGATATCATTTTCCAGGCCAAGATCCTTGATAAACGATTCTATCCAAGGATCGGATAGGAGCAGGGAGTTTGGGCCCTTCTCGAAGAGGAAGCCGTCTTTGATTGAGCTTTGGATGGGGCCTCCGGGAAAGGAGTTTTTTTCCACGACAGCGATATCCATGCCTTTTTGCTGAAGCAGATAACCGGTGGTTAGACCAGAAATGCCCCCTCCTATGATTATCGCGTCCTGCATGGCTAGTCAGCTCCTAAAATTGAGGACGGTTTCCACGAGCGCCTCCATATTATCAATACTAGCGGTAGGAAGTATCCCATGCCCAAGGTTGAATATGTGGCCAGGCCGATCGACCATGGCCTTGAGAATGGCGTTTGCCTTTCTGACCACGATATCAGCAGTCGTATCGAGAATCACTGGATCCAAGTTGCCTTGAATTGCAACGCTGGCCGGAATCTCGTTAGCGGCCTCTCGTATAGGAATGGTCCAATCTACGGCTATGGCCCTAGCTCCTGTATTGCCCTGCTTCTTTAGTTGAGGAACTGTTCCTTTGGCGTAGATGATGATGGGGATTTCATCTTTCAGAGCATCTACGATCTCAGCAATCCATCGGAGGGAAGCGGCCTCGTAGTCATCGCCTGAGAGGATGCCTCCCCAGGAATCGAATATTTGTACAGCATCCGCGCCCGCGGCCCGTTGCATGCGTAGATAGTCTATTAAAGCTTGCGTCAATTTTCCCATCAATAAGTCGAAGGCTTTCGGATCCGCGTAGAAAAGGGACTTGATTTTCTTGAAGTCCTTTGAGCTCCCTCCTTCGACCATATAGGTGGCCAAGGTCCACGGAGATCCGGCGAATCCGAGCAACGCCTTTTCTCCAGCCAATTCGCGTTTGATCAATTTCAAAGCGTCTGCAACGTAGCCCAGATTCTCTTCGATGGAGCTGGAATCCAGGGATTCGATTTTACTGGTCGAATCAAGTTTGTAGTTCATGGCTATACCGCCCTGATCTCGGAAATGGTAACCCTGCCCAAGGGCTTCTGGGATAACGAGAATATCGGAAAAGAGGATTGCCGCATCTAGGGGGAAGCGCCGCAGAGGCTGCATCGTAACCTCAAGAGCAAGCTCAGGGGTTTGGGCGAGCTCAAGAAACGAATACTTCTTTTTGAGAGCCCGGTATTCCGGAAGGTAGCGTCCAGCCTGCCGCATCACCCAGATTGGGGGCCGTTCAAGCGGTTGGCAATTGAGGGCGTTAAGGAATCTTTGCCGTGAATTCATGTATGAACTTATTAAGGACGATCGGTAATAATCCCAATAGCTGCTCAGGGGCAAGCATTGATCCAGTCGCGAGGTTCTAGGAAAGTTTTATAGAGATCGTATTCAGGGGTGTCAGGATCCGGCTTGTAGTCATATTTCCAGGAAACGAGACTGGGTAGAGACATGAGAATCGATTCGGTTCGCCCTCCGCTTTGGAGACCGAAGAGAGTGCCACGATCGTAAACGAGATTGAATTCTACGTATCTGCCGCGGCGATAGAGCTGGAATTCCCTCTCGCGATCGCCGTACGGCATTGATTTTCGCTTGGTGACGATGGGGATGTAGGCTTTTTGGTAGTGTTTTCCTATGCTTCGGGTTAAAGCGAACGCGTTTTCAAAGCCACCCTCGTTGTAGTCGTCATAAAAGAGTCCGCCAATTCCACGCGGCTCGTTGCGATGCTTTAGGTAGAAATAGTCGTCACAGGCTTGTTTGAATTTGGGGTAGATAGCTTCGCCGAAAGGGACGCACGCTGCTTTGGCCGTCCTGTGCCAAAATATAGCATCCTCCGTAAAACCGTAATAGGGCGTAAGATCGAATCCCCCGCCAAACCACCATACCGGAACTTGGTCTTTCTCCTTCGATGGCGCTAAAAAAAATCGCACGTTGGCATGGGATGTTGGGACGTATGGATTCCGAGGATGGATGACGATCGAGACCCCAGTGGCGTAAAAAGGCCGTCCGGCCAGCTCGGGACGGCTAGCGGTCGCTGATGGGGGTAGCTGGGTCCCCGTGACGTGGGAAAAATTCACTCCCGCTTTTTCGTAGGTTTCGCCTCCCTCAAGTACCATGGAAACGCCGCCGCCACCTTCGTCGCGACTCCAGGAATCCGAGGAAAACCTTGATCCGCTATCCTCGACGGATTCGAGTTCGCTGCAGATACGAGACTGCAAGGAACGCATAAACGAAGTTACCAGGTCCAATGATTCGAGGTTCACGGAAACATTCCTATGCGGAAAGCTGTCGAGATCTAGTTATTTTGTGAAAATCAACGAGGAGCGGTGAACGGGAATGGAGGGCTGCGCGCATTTCGAAACGCTGTTTCGAGCTTGTGGCGTGGATGGTTTTCCTCGCATTCACAGAGAATTGCCTTTCAGTGAAGACTAGGTATGGCATGTTAAGTTATAGAGGATTAAAGATATGCGGTTGGAAACAATTAAGTTAGCGAGCATTTTGATCGTTTGCGGAGCGTTGGTGTCGCCTGCGTTTGCCCAGTCGGATTTGAACGAACTAGCCCCGTTGACGGTTAATGCCGGAGACTCGGATGGAGCGGAGGCGACCGACAATGAAATTGGCGATTTGGAATCGATTGAGTCTGAGGAGCCGGAAAAAGATCCGGAGGAAAAGGCTCGAGATGAGGAGCTCGAGCGTCTGCGAAACGAGCGAGATTTGATTCAAGCCAGGATGGCGTTGAGGTCGGAAAAGTTCAAGGAAGAGCTTCAGGGCATGCGCGAAGAAAAGGAGCGTTTGGCGATGGAAAATTCGATCGGGAGGGAGCGACTGTCCAGCGAGCTTTCGGAGTTGAAAGCGGAAACCGATCGATTGAATGCGAGAATAGATTCCTTAAACAAGGAGATTTCTTTGGCGGGTCTAGAGGCTAAAAAAGCCATGAATGAGGAACTCGCGGACATGCGAATGGAAGAAGAGCGTTTGCAACTCGCGAATTCTGTAGCCCTGAAGAAAATCGAAACTGAAATCAATGAATTGAGGTTGGAGGATGCCCGCTTAAAAAACCGTAGGGCCAAGTTGGATCTAGAGGTCGTGGAATTAACCGCCAAGTTGTCTGTCAAAGAAAAGAGCGATTTAGTGGAGGATCTCATCTATTCCGACCGCAAGCTCATGTATCTGAAGGAACCTTTCGTCGATGGTGTTCTTCATGTGAGTGATCGGAGAATCCCGCTCAACGGACCGATCTGGAGTGGTCTAGCTGACTATGTGAGTGAGCGAATTAACTTTTACAATAACGAGAGCACAGAGTACCCCATCTTTCTGGTAATCGATTCTTCTCCTGGTGGCTCGGTTATGTCTGGCTACAAAATTCTAAAGTCGATGCAAGGAAGCAAGGCCCCCGTGTACGTCGTAGTAAAGTCATATGCTGCCAGCATGGCCGCGGGCATCGCTACTTTAGCGGAACGCTCGTTTTGCTATCCAAATGCCGTAGTCCTTCATCATCAAATCAGTTGGGGTGGAATCGGGAATCTCACTCAGCAAAGAGAGTTTTTGGAAGAAGCGGAAGAGTGGTGGCGTCGCGTCGCCAGGCCCATCGCCGAGAAAATGGGACTCAATTTGGACGAGTTCATCGCCATGATGTACGAGAAAAATTCGGACGGCGATTGGAGAGAGTTTGGCGACGAGGCAGTCAAGCTCAAATGGGTAGACCATCTGGTTGATAGAATATGGGAAATGTCGATAGACAAGAATCCGGGCCGCTTCGGTTCAAGCGTAATATTTGCCCAGGATGAATTGCTAGAAGAGGAATTGGATGATGATGGACGGCCTTTTGTCGCTCTACCCAGGCTTGAGCCGTTTGACTTCTATTACCTCTACAATCCGGATTCCTATTATCGTCTGAGGTAAACCAGCGGTAGCTGCTGTTGCTGGTGCCGAACAAAAAGCGGTTCCTACGGTCTAGCCGTCGGGAGAAGATTAACCATAGGAGTGGAAAGCCGCGCGGAGTACGGGATTCGCGAATTCGTTACAGGAATTCCTCGAACCCGGTTTACGCAGGGCTTCTAGCTAGTGTTAATTTTCAGTTACAATTTTAACAGGAGTCGATCGAGTTTGATTCTGTAGAGGGATCCATTATCTGGGGGCTATTCGTTAAAATGGCCCGGATGTGGTCTTCAGCCCCGTTAACAATTTTGCTTTTCCCCGTGCCGTACCTTAATAGCAGCGAAAGCGAGTCGATCTTGGTTACATGGTAAGCATTCTGGTAGTCTTTGCATTTATTTCAGCGATTGGCGTCGCTGCGCTGCTGCATTACGTAGCTAAAGCGCCGGAGGGATATCAGGACAGTTCCGGGTTTCGATTTGGCTCGAAACTAGAATCAGATCGAGAAGGTGGGGCTATTTCAGCTCCTAGTTTTATTGGGGTCAACCTGTCGACTGGGCGTGCCGCGGCGATGCAGAGACAGCAGAGCTATCATTCCACATGTCGAGGGAATTGAAACGATCTTGGGGTTGCGTGTCTAACCCTGAACCTTTAACTAAGCCTCTAGCGGGGCTTCGGGGGTTTTCATCGGCTCGTATTGATAGCCGATTCCATGAATGGTCTTCAGGTTATCAAGCGGAACTTCTTTCCGTTTAAAGAGATCGCGAATCTTGACAATATACTGATCAAGCGAACGGCTGCGAATGTCCGCATGAATGCCCCAGACCGAGTGAATAAGGTTCTTTCTCGTGATTATAGTGCTGGGGTTGTCATGGAAGTAAGAGAGAATTCCGATTTCCTTGCGGCCAATGGTGACAACCTCGCCATCCGTGAAGTTTAGCTCCATCGTTGTTGGGTTGACGCGAGCCGTATTGAATGTGAAAGGGTCGTCGGTCAGTTTGACGTTTTTGGTAACATTGAAATCGTTGGCTACTTCGGCTCTTCTCAGTACCGCGTGAATACGAGCGACGAGCTCTGGGGCGCTGAAGGGTTTCGTCACGTAGTCATCCGCTCCCAACTCGAGTCCTCTCACCTTGGAAATTTCCGAATCATTCCCGGTCAGGAAGATAGTGGGTATATTGATATCCTCGTTCTTCAGGTCCTCCATGAAGGCAAAGCCGTTCTGGTCGGGAAGGGTGAGATCGAGCAAAATGATGTTGGCGAAATTATTCTTGAGGAACCTCATCGCCAATGCGCAGCGATTGCACACCTGAGTTTGCATCCCGGCAGCTTCCAAGTGCTCCGCTATGACGTTTGCGAGTTCGACTTCGTCCTCGACGATTAAAACCAAAGGCTTCGGTTTGCTAGGCATATTTGTGGTGACTAATTTTTAATGTGGTGTGGGTATGGTCTCTGGAAATAGCGGTATCTGTCTACTTTCGCGCTTTTTATTTACAAATGCGATTTATGAGTGTGTAAAATGTAAAAATGTAAAAAAAGCCAAAAAAGTTAGCTAGAATTGGCTTGCGCCTTGGGTGCGCTTGGATTTCGAGGTGTGGGGTGTCTAAAGAAGCTCCAGTAGTAATGTTTGGGTTGCCCAAGGGTAGCCTAGAAGAAGCGACGATTCGACTATTCGCCAAGGCGGGTTGGAATATACGAAAAAGCTCTCGCTCTTACAAGCCGAGCATCGATGACGAGGAAATCGAAGGCCGGTTTGTCAGAAGCCAGGAAATCAGCAGGTACGTGGACCATGGATATTTTGACGTAGGGCTTTGCGGCTACGACTGGATTGTGGAGAATGGTTCGGATGTGGTTGAGGTTTGCGATTTGGTCTACAGTCGGGCGTCGAATCGCCCTTCCTACTGGGTGCTTGCGGTGCCGGAAGCGTCGGAGATCAAAACAGTTGAGGACCTTCAGGGAAAACGGATTGCTACCGAGGTGGTGAATCTAACCAGACAATTTTTGGAAGGTAAAGGGGTTCAAGCTGAAGTTGAGTTTTCTTGGGGGGCGACGGAGGTAAAAGTGCCTGACATGGTCGATGCCATTGTCGACTTGACGGAAACTGGCAACTCATTGGTGGCAAATAAGTTGCGTATAGTTGATACACTCCTTAAAACCAACACGAAGTTGATAGCCAATAAGCGGAGTTGGGAGAATCCTGTCAAGCGCCAGAAGATCGAGAATATCGCCATGATGCTGGAAGCTGCCCTAGAGGCGACGGATAAAGTGGGATTGAAGCTCAATGCTCCGAAGGCCAATCTGGAAGAAATTCTCTCAATACTGCCTGCCCTACGGAATCCCACGGTCAACAGGTTGAGTGACGAAGGTTGGTCTGCGATTGAAGTGATTCTTAGCGAGAGAAACGTGAGGGATATCATCCCCAAGTTGAAGCAAATGGGAGCGGAAGGGATCATCGAGTATCCGCTGAACAAGGTGGTTTATTGATCTTGTTCGACAGTCCGGCGCAGTTCTATCCCGGTTCGGGCGATACCACTAGCGAACAAATTCGCAGCGCTCGCGAATGCCTGGTTCTGCTGGGACTTTAGCCAGGGTTAACCACTCATTTTTGTTGACGCATGGTATAAGAATCGAGAATTCGCTTGCCCACATCGAGAGTTGCCGCACTGTTCGTCACTCTCGCGGCAATCTTTTACTGTCCATTCAGCCGCTTCGCTTCCGAATGGACCCTTTGAAACTTAAACACAGTCGTCCTTCAGGGCGACAACATCATAGCTGGATTTCCGAGTGAATGGAAGCGGACCCGGCGCATCCGGCGCATTTAAAATCATGAGTTCTGTAATGGAAGAACTTCTCGCCCAAACGACCTTCGATAAACTCAAAGAAGGTTCAATCATAAGGGGCACGATTACCGAAATTCGCCAAACCGAAGTGGTTGTCGATATCGGCGGCAAGTCGGAAGGAATGATTTCCGCGTCTGAATTCGCAGATCTAGGCGATCTTCAAATCGGAGAGGAAATCGAGATCTTTCTCGAGAAATTGGAAGATCGCGACGGTAACCCAGTCCTATCTTTCGACAAGGCCGAGCAAAAGAAGAATTGGGAAAACATAATCACTAAGTGTGAAGAGGGCTCAATTGTTCAGGGTCGCGTCAAAGCGAAAGTCAAAGGTGGCCTCATTGTGGCAATGGGGGTTGACGCGTTCTTGCCAGCCTCTCACATCGATATTCAGCCTCCCAAAAATTTGGATCAGTACATTGGTCAAACTTATGACTACAAGGTGCTGAAGATAAACCTTGATAGGAAGAACATCGTTTTATCGAGACGCGAATTGATCGAAGAGCAACGCGCTTCCAAACGTCGCGAGCTGCTTGAGAAAATCAATCCGGGCGATCTGGTTAAGGGCGTGGTCAAAAACATCACTGACTTCGGGGCCTTCATCGATCTTGATGGGATGGACGGCCTGTTGCACATCACAGACATGAGCTGGGGGCGTATTTCTCATCCGAGTGAAATGCTCAAGCAAGGCGAAGAGATCGAGGTGATGATTATCGAAATCAATCGCGAGAAAGAGCGGGTTTCCCTAGGATTGAAACAGACGAAATCCAATCCATGGGAAAATATCGAGAACAAGTATCCAATTGGGGCTCACGTCAAAGGCAAGGTAGTCAACCTAGTCCCTTACGGAGCCTTTATTGAGATCGAGGAAGGCGTTGAAGGTCTGGTGCACGTCACGGAAATGTCTTGGACAAAGCGTATTACCAAGCCTAGCGAACTGTTGCGGGTTGGAGATGATGTCGAGGCTGTGGTTCTGGGAATCCAGAAAGACGAAGAAAAGATTTCCCTGGGAATACGCCAGCTTGATCCGAACCCTTGGGATATGGTTGTTCACAATTACCCGGTTGGGGCCCATGTTCACGGCAAGGTCCGGAATATCACCACCTACGGAGCTTTCGTCGAACTAGAAGAAGGCATCGACGGAATGGTTCATGTCTCGGATATGTCGTGGACGCGCAAGGTTAACCATCCAAGCGAGGTTCTGAAGAAGGGTGACGAAGTTGATGCGATCGTCCTGGATGTCGATACGGGTAATCAGAGGATCTCCTTGGGGATGAAGCAGCTTGCTGAAGATCCTTGGGAAGATATCGATGGTCGCTTCCGTATTGGCGATGTTGTTACGGGAGTGGTTTCCAAAATCACCTCTTTCGGGGCGTTTGTCGAATTGCAGGATCATATTGACGGGTTGGTGCACATCAGTCAGATTAGCGAGGATCGCGTCGAGAAAATCAAGGATGTCTTGAATGTGGGAGACGAGGTTACAGCTCGGGTAATCAAGATCGACCGCGAGGAGCGTCGCATCGGCCTAAGTATCAAGGCGGCCAACTACGACGAAGAGCAGCTGGCGGCGGAAACGCAGACCTACGACAATATGAAGGAAGGCGGAGACTTGATGAATCTGGGAGATATTCTCGACCAGGCTACCAAGTAGATCGTATTCTAGGATCAAATACTTTTGAACGGGCGGGCCCTCAGGAAAAGGGTCCGCCTTTTTATGCTTCCTGCAAGAGAGCGAATGCTCTTTGAGTAAATTCGGTTTTAGAGCGCTTATCAAAATATCGGAAATATCCTGAAGGTCAGCAATTTGCCTTGAAATCGAGGATCGGATTTAGGACTTTGGACAAAGCTATGGAGGTATCCGATTTCGCGCCTATCCTGATCCAAATCATTTTCGCGGCTGTTCTCGCGGGAGTTATTATCGTAGCGAGCCATTTTTTTGGCCAGCGTAGCCGAAAGAGCAGCATCAAGGACTCGGCTTACGAGTGCGGCATAAAGTCGGAGGGAAAGACGAGCACGCGTTTTTCCGTCAAGTTCTACGTCACAGCGATGCTCTTTATCCTCTTCGACATCGAAGTGCTCTTCCTGATTCCCTGGGCTTTGATTTATCGAGACTTCTTAGCTGAAAGCATTCCAATCTTAGGACCAATCCTGTTTTTCCTGGCAGTATTGGTGATAGGTCTAGTTTACGAGATCAAAAAAGGCGGCCTAGAGTGGGAGAAGTGAGCGGTCGATAGCCCCTACAACTGGGTATGGCAGATTCCGCCCCTGATTAGATGCGGTTAGATCGATACTTTTCACGCAGGCGCGTACTGGATCTCGAAAGCGAGACGCTTGAAGGTTGTCTTAAAGAGTTGGTTAAGGTTTCGGTCGAGAGCTTCAAGGATCTAAGTCGCAAGAAGAATTTGCTAGCAGGTCTATTGCAGCGGGAGAACACGATGACCACCTATTTAGGTCATGGGGTTGCTTTGCCGCATTTGCGGGTAAAAATGAATCGCCGTTACGTTTTTGCGGTAGGCCGCAGCAAAAAGGGAATTCAGTATGAGGGACCGAAGAAAGAAGAGAGAGTCCATCTGATACTGCTTTTGTTGGCGGGAGAGTCAGCAAAAGATTATCTCAATGTTCTCGCCGCGGTGGCCCGATTGGTCAAAGACAAGACCTTTATCGAGAACCTGATTGAGGCTGAGAGCGCGAACGAGCTCTGCGATCGCCTGCTGGCTGGCTTTGGTGGACTGCAGACGCCACCGGGCAAGCAACGCGAAAGCTCGATCAACAAGCTGATGTTCAATCAGGCAGCGAAGATCGCCAAGGGAGCGGATTGCGACTCTATCGCCGTGTTCGGGGACACCATGATCTCCAATCCGATTGTTCCGCCAGATGGCTTTAGCGATTTTAAGACAGTTCTCGTGACGCGCCGGGCCAAGGAGGGAGACTTTGACGATTCTCCATTCGACAACGTGATTCAGGTAAGATCTTTCTCGAAAGGCAGGCTTGCTCAAGCTCGATCCGCCTTCTTGGTAGGGATCACTCGTGGTGTATTCAGTCTCAATGACAAGATCTGCTGCATCGGTGGTATCTCTAGTAGCGATCACTTCGATACGATTGTCGTAATCGATATGCGTAATGAATTCCGGGCACTGCTTGCCGACCAGGAGGACTTCTTGCCCGCGGATGTGTCCCCAGAAGTTCTCGAGCGAGTCATAGGAATAGCGATGGAGCTCTCGGTGGAAGGCCGAGAAGGGCGCCCGGTGGGGACCCTTTTTGTCTTGGGCGATACCGAGAAGGTCGAAGAAATGACCAAACCATTGGTTCTAAATCCGTTTTTTGGATACAAAAATGAGGATCGGAACGTCCTTAGCCCGTTTATGGATGAGACTGTCAAGGAGTATTCGGGGCTGGACGGCGCTTTTGTGGTTCGAGGGGATGGAGTCCTTATCTCCGCGGGAAGTCTCATTCACGCGCCGGACTATTTGCATTCGCTGCCGAGCGGATTTGGCTCACGCCACGCAGCAGCAGCGGCAATTTCGGTAGCAGCTGACTGCTTGGCTATCGTTGTTTCCGCGAGTACCGGGCAGGTCACGCTGTTTCGAAACGGTATAGCCCTGCCGCTTATGGAGAAGCCATTCGACGGCTAAACGTGGTTGGGTTTGCGGGCGTTTTAGAAATCATATCCCTTTTCGTTTGCATTTTCTGCGGAAGCGCTGATTCTCCACGCCTCGCAATCCATTGAATCATGCCACGAGAAGTAATTACTCTAGAGTGTACCGAAGCCAAAGCGGAAGGAAAACCCGTATCCCGCTACCTATCCTCACGAAATAAAAAGACCGTGACCGAGAGGGTGGAGAAGAAGAAGTACAATCCCCACTTGAAACGGCACACTCTTCATCGGGAGATCAAGTAGGTTCGTTCCCGGAATTGGGATCCATCGCGGGGGCCAAAGACTACCCGCGATCCTATTGCCCCCGGCTCAGCGAAATCTTAAGTAGCGGAGCTCTAGGGAGAGCTGGCGTTTTCAGAATCAGGATTACGTCTGGCCGAACGCCAACCGTCGCGATGCTTGCGAATCCAATCCAAAAGAGCCCTTTCGAAGCCGATATCCCTGCCGAGCCGCTCGGATTCCAACCACTTGTAGCGGAGAATCTCTTCCCGCTCGGCGAGAAACTCCTGGTAAAGACTAGATCGCTTCACGAAATCGTGCTGTCCGTTAGACTTAGGATCTTCTTGAGACATTAATAGCGTTTGGCCTCTCGGTCTTAGTTCTCTTTTTGCGACTCTGGTAGATCTCATGCTCGATCTCTGGATTATGCAACCCCAATAGTGGAATCTGGCAGTTCGAATGCTTTTAGTCCCGAGCGTTTGATTCGATATTTGTTCAATTTGCCCAGTTACAAGTTGGCGCCAACTGTTTTCGAAAAAGATCCGGGCAAAAATTCTCTTAAATAAGGTTTTGTCCTGATGCCCGTTTAAGATTGTCCTAGGCTCTCGAGGATGCGTTTTGCGATTGAATGAAACGACTCTGAGCTTGGGGAATTGGGTTTAGCTATTGAGAGCGGTATGCCGAGATCCCCGGCCTCTCGGATTTCCGGATCGAGAGGCACGGCTCCTAGCAATTGGGTTTCCAGCTCCGATGCGGTCCTCTCACCTCCGCCTTCCCCAAAGATCGCCTGTTTTTGGCCATTGGGATCCAAAAAGTAGCTCATGTTCTCCACAACTCCGAGAATGGGCACGTTCGTCTTCTCGAGCATACGGGCGCCCCTTTTGGCGACTTGAGTGGAAGCCAATTGGGGGGTCGTTACAATGATGGCCCCGCTAAGCGGAATGGTTTGGGCGAGAGAAAGCTGGGCGTCGCCGGTTCCAGGCGGCAAATCGACAACCATAATCTCGAGTTCGCCCCATTTAACATTGTTGGCGAATTGGCTGATGGTTTTCTGGATCATTGGTCCCCGCCAAACGACGGGGGTGTCTTCATCGATCAAAAAGCCCATAGACATGATGCTGATCCCGTGGCTTTGCAGTGGGACTATGGATTCACCTTCGATTTCCGGGCGCTCGTTAATGCCCATCATTAAGGGAATAGAAGGCCCGTAAATATCGCAATCTAGCAGACCTACGTTTTTTCCCACCCTCTTGAGAATACTGTAAAGGGCGCAGGCTAGATTGGAAGAGAACGTTGACTTGCCGACGCCGCCCTTGCCGCTTGCTACGGCGATTACATGTTTGACGCCACTTAGTGGGTTTGAACGGTCGGAGCCAGTCGTTCCGGTCGGCTTGCTTCCCGCGCTGATCGATACGCTGACTTCGGCGTCTTCGACCCCTGGGATGGCATTCAAGGCGGATTCCGCGGCGTCTCGAATTTGAGCGGCGATACTGTGGTCGTTGGTAGTAACGGCGATTCCTACGCGGGCTTTTCCATCTTGGAATTCGATGCTCCGTACTAATCCAAAGGATACGATATCCCTGCTAAAACCAGGATATTTAACGTTCGATAGCGCGTTTTTGATAGCTTCTTTACTCACGGCATATTGATGTTTGCGGTCAGTTCCCTTTACCTTTTTACTCGATCGGGCTCTAAGCGTCCTCCAATCAACTTCAAAAAGACCTGAAACATAGAGTTATCTGTTAAGTCCAGCCTTTAGGCGAATGAATTATCTCAATATCCGAACCTGCTTATCAACGTCAACTTTTGCCATAGCCCTTTGCCTGTTCTCGGCTTTCAGCTTTGCTCAACGCGATTTAGGAGTAGGGGAAGTAAATGTTCGAAGGGACGTCATTCCCGTGGTGGTTAGGTCTCAAGACGGTCAGGCGCTGAGCATATTGAAGACGGCATTTAGCGTGCATGGCCGCTATCGAGTAGCCGCTACCATGCAAGAGGCTTCATTTGCCATCCATGTAGATCCGATTGGCTCGACCCACTCGTCTCTGAAAATATTTTCAGGAATTCCCGAGCAACTGCAGTTCAACACCCAGGTTTCAGGAGAATCGCAGCGCAGTTCGATTCTCAAAGCCATCGATTTGGCGATCCGCAAGACGAGTGGCATGCAAGGCTTTTTCGCCGGAAAGATTGCCTACGTGGCGAAAGCAGGAAGAGGCATGGAGATCTACTATCGCGATTTCCTTTTTGGCGAAGGCAAGCGATTGACTAGCCACGGGGTCGAGGCCGTCCGTCCGCGTTGGTCGCCTGATGGCAATT
>CAYOLG010000040.1:0-13473 GCA_964404745.1 uncultured Opitutaceae bacterium | reverse complement strand
CATCGTCTACACGTCTTATCTGTCAGGGTTTCCGAATATCAGGAGGATCGATTTGCAAGGCCAGCGCTCTGAGGTTTTCGTTAGCTTCAAGGGAACGAACACCAGCGCCCGCTACAGCCCTGATGGAAGCCGATTGGCTATGGTGCTTACGGGACCTGGAAATGCGGATATTTATGTTGGTTCAAACTTGGCCAAAGGTTTGAGGCGAGTGGTTAATTCGAATGGGCTAGAGGCTACGCCCTGCTGGTCGGGCGATGGGCGAGAGCTCGTATTCGCCTCGGATCGCAATGGAGGACTGGCTCTTTACCGGGGTTCAGCTTCTGGCGGGCAATTTCGGCACATTCCCACGCAGATAAGCGGCTACTGCGCGGAACCCGATTGGAACCATGTGAACCCGGACCTGATTGCCTTTACCGTGGGAGTGGGATCCCAGTTCCAAATTGCCCAATACAGTTTTAGCCAGAGGAAAAGCGAATTTCTAACGAACGAGAGAGGGGATGCGATTCAGCCCTGCTGGTTGAACGATGGACGTCATTTGTTATATACGTGGCGGACGCAATCATCGGAACGTATCGTTTTATTCGATACCGTGACGAAGAAGCGTTCTGCACTTTCTCCTGCGAGCATGGGCAAGGTGTCTCAAGCGAGCTTTCTGCCGCCTCGTTGATCGCCCTTTTTATTGGCGGTCGAGACAGACCTCTAGGAATTTGCGAGCCCTGGGCGTTTCGGGGTTTTCTATTACTTGTTTCGAGCTTCCGCTTTCGACGAGCTTTCCTTCTGCAATCAGGGCCACGGTATCGGCCGCCCTCTGGGCGAATCCCATTTGATGGGTAGCAATGACGATTCGCTTTTCGGCTTCGATGAGAGTGTAGATTGCGTCGAGAACTTCCGCTGTCATCTCCGGGTCGAGTGCTGAGGTGGGTTCGTCGAGAAACACGATATCAGGATCCGGGGCGATGGCTCTGGCTATGGCCACTCGCTGGTTTTGTCCTCCGGATAGCTCAGCGGGCTTCTTCCTCATGTGGTCCTCCAGTTGGAAGCGTTCGAAAAGGTTTTCCGACTTTTGGATCGCATCCGTTTTAGAGTAGCCGTGCACCTTTTCCAACGGTAGAGCGACATTGGCTAGGGCTGTCATGTGCGGGAATAGGTTGTAAGCTTGGAAAACGATCCCTACTTGTTTGCGAAATAGCCGCCTCTGATCGGCGTCGCGTCCAATTTCTTGCCCATTGATGCGTATGCTCCCCGAGGTCGGCGCTTCCAGTCCCGACAAGAGTCGCAACGTCGTCGACTTTCCTCCGCCGGAAGGTCCAATCAATGCCAGGCAAGAGGTGTCGTCGATAGCGAGGTTCAGCCCGGCCAAAGCTTCTATACCGCCGTAGGATTTTACCACGTCTTGCAATAGCAATTTCATGTATCGAACTTGAGGCGCTCTTCGATATAGCGGGATAGCCTCATGATTGGCAGAGTTATGATTAGGTAGCCGATAGCTAAGGGGAAAAAGCTTTCGAAAGATGAATAGGTGATGGCGTTAACTTCTTGAGCATTGAGTGTGAATTCGCTGATAGCGATAATTGAAAGCAGTGAGGAGTCTTTGATCAGGTTGGCCGTTTGTCCGGCTAGGGCCGGAAGGCTGCTGCGCAGAGCTTGGGGGGCAATAACGTAGCGAAAGGTTTGATACTCCGTGAATCCAATCGATTTTGCAGAGAGAAGCTGCGATTTGCTGACTCCCTCAATACCGGCTCGGAGGATTTCCGAAATGTAGGCGCCACTGAAAATCGCCATTATAGCGACGCCAACCACATAGCGGTTTTGCACGTTGGCCGCGTCAGCAATAACGTAGTAGAATAGGAAGATCTGAACGAGAAGCGGCGTTCCTCGTATCAGTTCCACGTATATTGAGGAAAGGTATTTGAGGGGCAATAGGCGCGATCGTCCGCATGATGTTGATAGGGCGCCAATAATGAAGGCGAAGATGAATGATACGGAAGATATCTTTAAAGTCGTGAGCCAGCCTTCCAGGAACTTCAGGCGGTATCGGTAAGCAGCCTCCCAATTCCATTGATAACGAAGGGCGGCGAATGAGGCGAAGAGAACGATGGAGAGGATTAAAATGGCCACCAGTAGGCTGGCCGCTTTTCGGATAGGCCTATCTTTGGCGGTATCGCCATTTCGCGGTTCAAGGAATAGGGAAGCGAATTGCACGAAAGGCTATCGATTTTAATTAAAAGAAGAAGGGATATCCCAGCTCTCTGAAAATCCGCTTTTCTTCCGAGAGATACTTGTCTCCCAATGCGTCAAAACCTCCGCTAGCATCAAACGTATTCAGAAATGCGTTAACCTCGTTTAGCAGAGCCGTGTTCCCTTTTTTCACCCCTATCGCCCACGATTCCTGGTTGAATGGCCTAAGTAAAGCTCGAGTGGTTTCGGAATGCTTTCTCCAGTTGAGGTAGACTGAAATTTGATCGTAGACAAAGGCGTCGACTTTGCCCTGGGCAACTTCGAGGGCGGCCGCGGCCTCGTCTTCGAAGAGCAGAATTTCGGCGTTTTCAAGATGCTGGTTTGCGTAGATATGCCCAGTGGTTCCCTGTTTAACGGCTATTGTCATTCCCAGGTTGTTAATATCTCCGATGTGCTTCGTATTGGAGTCTTGAGGAACCAGAATGCATAGACCGGTATCCAAATAGGAATTCGAAAAATCGATGGATTGAGCTCGCTCATCCGTGCGCGTCATCGAGGAGATGATTAGGTCGATTTTTCCAGTCCTCAAAGATGGAATCAATCCGGCAAAGGGGATGTTCTCGATACGCAGTTCCTTGCCCAGTTGACGAGCCAAGGCTTCTGCCATCTCTACGCTTATCCCGGTGGGCTGGTTTTTTTCATCGGTCATCTCGAAAGGTGGATAGGACAACTCCATTCCCACTACGAGGAGGGAGTGGTCTCTCTCCAAAGAGCAACCGAATGCCCATAGTATGGCGATGAGAGCCAGACCAGTCGAGATCCTCTTCAATCTGTTTCGTTTCACTTGTAGTAGCTTAGGGATTGGGTCAGTTTTTTTGGCGACTAGAGCTTCTGCCAGAGAGTGGCATGGGCAATGGAGTATTGGTTTTTCCTTTCGTGTTCACGAATTAGAAAGGGTAGATTGCGTTCTCCAGCGAAACGAAAGCGAGGCGAGAGAAGCTGTCCGAGCCTATCCGATGTCCGTAATGGGTTGCCGTTCTCCGTGTAGCCTCCTAGCCATTTATCTTTCGGCGTGTATTCAATGAGCCAGGTGTAAGGGGATGTGATGGCAAGCAGGCCATTCGTATTAAGATAATCTGGTATCGACTCAAGGCATTTGGCAGGATCGGGTAGACGATCAATTAGGTTGGCCATTAGAATGAAATCGAAGGTTCCTAATCGGCGATCGAGGGCCATGGCATCCCCCTGATGGAAGCGGGTTCGATCGGGTCGCGAATTTTGCGGCAGGGCAATAGCGGCCTTTCTCTGCAAATCGCCCTCGAGCGAAACGCTGATTTCCATTTCCTTTTCCTGGCCAAGCAGAGTGGCTGCTTCAACGAGAGCGCGAGAGAAATCGATACCGATAACTTCGGCGAAGGATTCGCTCATGGCGTAGCTGGCTCCACCCACAGCGCAGCCCAAATCTAGAGCTCGCAACCTATCGATATCGAAATTCTGGTGAAGCCGACCACAACGCTGAGCGAAATTCAAGGCTTCTTGAGGCCCTATCCCCTTATAAAGGAGATCGTCGCGATCACCGTAGTGAAAAAGCAGATACTCGGATACTGCTTTGTCGGTTTCGTAGAAATTCGTTTGCGTAGCTTGATCGGCCATGGGACTCTTTTGCCCGACCCTCGGGCTCCTATTTTGGCATTGTATTGCTAGAGGGTTAGACGATTAATCGGGAACCGTAAACAATCTAATGAAAGCGCCTGAAATTTCCCGAGAGCTATTGGAGCATTGTATGAATCGATCGGTGGCCAAAGTATCTGATACAATGCTGTCCCAATCCATCGAAGCGGCGAAGCCGGAAGACCTCTCCGAGGCCAAGGTGGATATGCCCATCGAACTGGATTCGTTGGAAAAACCGATTTACGTGGGTTCAGTCGGATTCGTTGGAGACATTAATGGCGTTGTATATTTAACTGCTAGTCAATCGGTTATGGAAAAAGCTACCGCTCGAATTACCGGCTCTGACAAAGCTGGAACGGAGATGGTTTCCGATGTTTGTGGTGAAATAGCTAACATGCTTGGCGGCGGTTTTAAAAATGCCTTGGCGGACAAGGGGCATGTGTCGACTTTAACAATACCCACGGTGCTAAACGGATGCGATCTGTATGTGTCATCGATAGGCGTTAGCCTATACCTGCGATTCCGCTACACCTTGTTTGGAGAGCGGATTATCGTTGACCTGGCGATGGCCAAGATCGTTTGAAGAGGCGATTATTGGGCCGCCGGAGCCATGCCTTTCAGGGAGCTTGTGATGAAAGGTATCAGTTGTTTTTTGCGACTTACGACGCCTCTCAGATCGAATATTAGCCCGGTCTGGATAGTGGGGTAGGAAATGTTGCGAATAAACTCCTTGTCGCCACGGGCTACAAGAAGAGAGTTGTGCGTATTGATGTCCGTTATGAGCACGCACGCGAAGTCTAGGGATTCCTTAGCGACGAAAGATTCCAGGGTATCGGCTATGGATTCGGCATGGTCCCAGAAGTTTTGAAAGCCGAGCTCTTCGATTTGCGAAACTGAGAATTTGAACCCATTGTCTTCGTAAAACTTTTGGTCTGAGCGTATGACTTGATCGGCGTCCATGGTCAGGATAATGGATCCGCTGTTGAAAATCTCTTGGGCCAGCTCGTCTGATTTGATTCCCGCGAGATTCTCGAGCCAGGCGATAGCCTCTACATCCTGTTGAGTTGAGGTGGGACCGGTGAGATTGAGTGTGTCAGAAATGATTCCGGACATCATGATACCGGCGATTTCCGGGGAGGGGTCAATCTTGGATTGGCGAAACAAATCGGAAATGATCGTGCATTTCGAGCCTACAGGATCGTTTATGAATCGGATGGGTTGGGCCGTATTGATCCCCAGCCGATGGTGATCTATCACCTCGACGATGTCTACTTCGTTGGCCCCGGGGACCGCTTGGCTCAGTTCGTTGTGGTCGACGAGAATCAGCTTGGCTTTATTTGGTTTGAGGATGTCGGTTTTGCTAAACAGCCCAAGCAGTCGATTCTTGTCGTCGGTAACCATAAAGGCTTGAGCATTGGAGTTCGCGATGCGCCTCCTAAGGTTTTTAAGGGGTTCGTCGGGCATTACCGTTGCGGTATCAGTCTCGATCAACTTGGATATGCGGGATGCCGCCCGGATGGTCCAAGCCGTGGTTGCTGAGTCGAAGGGGCTGATAATCAACGAGACCCCTTTTTCTTTGGCGGCTTCGATCACTTCTGGATCAACGCCGAGGTTTCCGGTAATTACTAGGAGCCTTACGCCGATCTGGATTGAACGTTGCTGAATGTCCCAGCGATCACCCACTATTATGATCGTTTCGCTAGCGGGAATGGCATCGGATCTGGAAAACTTTCCAAAGGAGCGTATATCCATAGCCCCGATTTTGACATACATGTCTTGTAGGCTGTCATCGTCCCGAACGTATTTTATCTCCGCCTTTAGCGCTTTGGCGACGTCCTTGATGCTGGTATAGACGTGCCTCATGGCCCGGGGCTCATGAAACTTAGGGACAAAATAGTCACCCATCTGAAAAATGGATACATGCCCTTTCAAGGTTCCTTCAGCATCGACGGCTGGGAGCACGCGTACATCATGTTCGTCTATCAATTCAAGGGCCGCGGATATGGTAGCGTCCTCGTTTACCCTAACCACGTCGCGCACCATGATATCGCGGGCTCTCGGGGCAACATCTCCAACGAATAGCGGGGTGGGCTGGCTGAATTTTGACAGTATTGTGTCGATTCTAGCATTGGTGTTGCCGCATCGGGCTGGAATGTATCCTTTGTGGCCTTGCAGGATCTTGAGATTGGCGTAGGCGATCGCCGAGCAAATCGCGTCGGCGTCAGGATTTTTATGACCGATTATATAAGTGAATGCGTTGTGTGACATGAGCTCTCTTTCAGTACTCGGTTTCTCGCGGCAGATTTAAAGTCTTATGGCGCGAAGGATTGCGAGACGAAAGGACGATGGCCACTCCCGAATGGGCGGCAATTGTTATTTAAACATTATCGCGGCGTGGACAAAAAAATTTGATTCTCGATTGGTATCGGGCACAAGTTGGGGGCGATGAATGACACGCTTGCCGACTCAATAGCGAAATTGCTCGAGAATCATGGGCTGTTGCCGGATGCGGCTTCCCATTTGAATGAATGGTTGGAGGGGGGATTCCTTTCCCAGCCTTCAATAGACAGCCTGACTGAGCTTATTGAATCCGAAAATGCTGAGGAGCTAAACAACCGGTTTTACCAGAATATCGCCTTTGGCACGGGAGGCTTACGGGGCCGCACGATAGGGATTACTGCTACGCGATCGGAGAAAGGAGATGATGGTCCTTTGAAGCCAGGTGTAGGTTCAAATATGCTAAACGAGTATACTGTGGCCAAAGCGACTTTGGGGCTGTATCGCTACGCTTTGAAAGCGAGCGGCTGCGAAGCTCCTAAGCTGCTCATCGCTCACGACGTTAGATACTTTTCCAGATTTTTTTGCGAGCTTTCAGCTTCGGTCTGGAACCAATGCGGCGGGCAAGCTTATATTTTCGACGGTGCGAGATCGACTCCAGAGCTGAGTTTCGCGGTGAGGCATTTAGGGGCGACCTGCGGCGTCGTCATTACAGCTAGTCACAATCCGCCGCATGATAACGGATACAAAGCCTATTTTAGCGATGGGGGCCAATTGGTTCCCCCGAATGACACAGGAGTCATTCAAGAGGTGGAGGCAATTTCTCTGAGCGAATTGAAGAACTATCTGGAAATCGATTTAGAGGGCGTAGAGGAATTGGGAAGCGATGTTGACGAAAGCTACATTGAAGCGGTTGTGGATACGGTTATCGATCCGTCAGCTTTTGAGGCCTCGGACTTGAAAGTGGTATTTACGCCGATTCACGGAACGGGCGCTATCTCGACGCTACCCGCGTTTGAGCGACTGGGACTGAAACCCATAGTCGTAGAAGAGCAGATGAAACAGGACCCCGAGTTTCCCACTGTCAAGTCGCCGAACCCGGAAAACGCGGAAGCTTTGGATATGGCGATACAATTGTCATCGATAGAAGGGGCAGACGTTTTGATGGGGACGGATCCCGATTGCGACAGAATGGGAGTTGCGGTGCGAAACAGCGAAGGAAGCATGACGCTAATCACCGGCAATCAAATTGGGGCGGTGCTGGCGGATTACAGGATAAAGAGGCTCAAAGCCATGGGATGGATTCCGAAAGAAGGCACTCAGTCGGCGGCTCTCATCAAGACTTACGTTACCTCGCCTCTGCAAGACGCAATCGCTAAAAGCCATGGTATTAAGGTTATCAATACGCTTACTGGATTCAAGTGGATTGGGGAGAAGTTGAAGATATACGAAGAGCAGCTAAAGGAGGCCTATGAGGCTGAAACGGGAGAATCCTTGGATTACGACGCCTTGAGTCAGAAGGAGCGGGCATCCATTTTGCAGAAGTATAGCACTTTTTATGTATTCGGCGGCGAAGAAAGCTATGGCTATCTGCCGACAGACGCGGTAAGAGATAAGGATGGCAACGCTGCCAGCGTGATATTCTGCGAATTGGCAGCTAGTTTGAAAAAAGAAGGGCGGACGATTCTCGATTATCTGGACGATTTGTATTTGCAACACGGCTACTTTTTGGAATCGCTCGGGCAAATCGTTTATGAAGGGGCATCGGGAGCAGCGAGAATCGCCCGTATTCTAGAGAGCTATCGATCGAGTCCGCCATCCGAATTCCTAGGGTCCAAGGTAGATCGATTTACCGATTTCGGGCGGGAAACGGTAAACGATCCAGACGGCAAGGAGATTCCCAAGCAGGACCTCTATTTCGTGGAGCTGGAAGATGGATACCGCTATGCGGTAAGGGGAAGCGGAACCGAGCCGAAAATCAAGTTCTACCTCTTCGGGAATGACGCAGTTGCCGATGCTGCCAGCTTGCCGAAAACGAAAGCGAGGACAAAGTCTCGTTTGGAATCGTTGAAGGCGGCTATACTGGAGGACGCTAAAGTTAGAGCAGGCGAATAGCACGAAATTTGCGGGCGGTTATTCCGCCACACGAGCGGCTCTCAGTTGGGCGTAGCCATCGCGAACGGCTGCGTAGGGATCGATAGCGGGCTCGGTTATCGAATTGTATACATCGATAATGCCTGGAAGATCGTTAATCACATCAGTAGCCTGCATACCGAAGCGGGCTCCGTCGTCATCCACCTGGGTCCAAGGTTCGGGAATGGGATCGACAGCTCGCCCTCCGAATCGACCTACGAAGTCGCGCAAGCTGGTAGGGCCGATGAAAGGCATGACAAAGTAGAATCCGTGTCTGACGCCCCAGGAGCCAAAGGCCTGTCCGACATCCTCGATTGGCGGATTGAGCCCTTCGAAATCGGGAGCCACATTCATGAACCCAGCGAATCCCGCGGTTGTGTTGACAAGAAATTTCCCGGTTTCCTGGGAGGCTCTGCCGAAGCGGAACTGCAATAAGCTTCCAGCGAATCGGGTGGGAAACTCGAGGTTATTGAAGAAATTGCCGATGCCCTTGCGAGTGGGTTGAGGCACGATTCGGACGTAGCCCTTCGTGAAGGGCTCGAAAATCTCATTGTAGGCGAAGTCGTTGAATCCGAAGATGGCTCGGTTGATTCCTTCGAAAGGATCGGCGATATCGGGCGAGGCGCCAGACGAGGCCTCGTCCGAGAGATCGTCGATATCCAAAAGATCTTCCATATCGATGAGATCTTCAGCTGGAGCTAAAGGAGAGATCAGCAAGATAGCTCCGACAAGGGATGATTGCAAAATCCTCATTTTATTAAGCCTTGTTGAGCTTATCTTTTAGGAGATTGATGAGATCGCTCGCGTCCTTCGTTTGGAAATGCTCGTCGAACTGCTTTCGATAATTGCTCACCATGCTCACCCCTTCAACCAGGACATCGTAAACCTGCCAGCCGCGACCTCTGATGTTCGCTAGGCGATAGCTCAAATTGACTTTCTTCCCGTCGACCGTAGCAGTCGAATCGATCTCAATCTTGCTGCTGGAAAGCACTTCGGGTTCATCGAAGGTCAGAACAGGCTTGGGTCCATTTTGGAGCTCTCTTGTGTAGGCTTGCAGGACGAGATCCGTGACCAGACTGGAAACTTGATTCTGCTGCTTTTCATCCAGTTGCTTCCAATTGCGACCGAGGGCCCTCTGGATAATAACGTCGAAAGAAAATTGCCGATTGAGTATGCTGAAGATCTCTTCTCGCTTCGCCTCGTAGGGAAGTTGATTGTTGTCGGCATGCATAACCTCTAGGAGTTCGCGAATCGTGGATTCCAGTTCCGATTTAGGAACTGCCAACTCATCATCGGAGCAGACGCTCTGAGTGGCCGTGGTTAGGGCCAGAAGCATTAAAGCGACCTTAGATAGCTTGATCATGTTAAGGGAGTGGTTGTCGGATAAAATACGCGGGCAACGCGACCAAGGTTTGCGGAGATAGCGACAAATATTTCCTGAAAGTGATCCAATGGACAATTTTTAAATGATTTTACCGACCAGAAGTGGTCCAAATAGGGATTCGAGGGAGCTGGGCCGCTCGAGATCGCGTGCACAGCGCATTTGCGCTTTACTCGGTTTCTTCGATGGATCCAAAAGCGAACCGGCTTATCAGGCTCTCGATATCAAGCGCGGATTCAGTGTCTACAATAGGTTCTCCCTTCTCTAGCTCGAATCCACCGCCGCCTGGGTCGAGGGCGACGTACTTGTCCCCGATGAGGCCGTTGGTTTTGATGGAAGCGATTGCGTCGTCGTATATGACTAGGTTGTTGTTCAGCTTGAGCTCGACCATGGCCACGAGGTTTTCAGTATCCAGCCTGATATTTCCCACAACTCCGACTTTTACGCCTGCGATCGTGATGTTGCTTCCTTCGTTCAATCCGCCGACATTAGAAAAGCGGGCTTCTACGACCTTCGTTTCGGAGCCAAGAATGCGACTGCTCCCGATTTGAATCGCGAGGTAGAGGATAGCCAGGATGCCTACGAGAATGAAGAGGCCAACGGCGAATTCGGTTCGTTTTTGATTCATGCGGCTGACGATTGGGATGAAAGTTTAGGATTTAGAAAGGCTTCTAGTTCGGGAGGTGGAGATATTTCTAGGTCCTCTGGGGATCCCCAATATTTGATCTTTCCCGCGTCGAGCCAGGCTACTTGGTCGGTAATTCCGAAAACTTCGGGAACATCGTGGCTGACCATGATGACGGTGAATCCGAAGCGTTCTCGGTAAGAGCGAATCATGTCGAAAACGGAGAATTTGCGTTCTGGGTCCAGGCCAGTTGTTGGCTCGTCGAACAAGATGATCTCAGGGTTGGTGATTAACGCCCTAGCTAAGGCAACCCGTTTTTTCATTCCGCCAGAAATTTCTGCCGGGTATTTGTCGACAGCGTTTTCGAGCTCAAGTTGTTCAACGAGCGAGTTCACCCGATGCGACAGATCCTTTTGGGAGATGCGTTCTCGTTCCCTTAAAGGGAGGGCCACGTTTTCCCACACGGTTTGCGAATCGAAGAGAGCATTCTGCTGGAACATGTAAGCGCATTGGGGGAATTTTCCGGGCGTTCCGTCCAGGAACACTTCTCCCGAGTCTGGCATTAGGAGGCCAGACAGGCATTTCAGAAGGACCGATTTTCCGATTCCGCTTTTGCCGATAACGGTGGTGTGCGAATTTAATGGGATGTCGAGATCGATGGCATCGAGGACCACTAAGTCGCCGAACCGCTTGCTAAGCCCTCGAATCCTCAAGTAGGTGTTCTTCATTTTTCGAGCAGAAAGGAGGTTAGCAAGTAGTCGGTAGCCAGTATCGCGATGCTCGAGAGGACCACAGCTCGAGTTGTCGTCTGGGAAACGCCTCGAGCTCCGGGAACACTGGCTTTGACGTGGGTAAAATAACCTTGGAACGCGCAGATTGCTGTTGTGATCAGGCCAAAGGCCAATGCCTTGATGAAGCCGTCTCTGACATTCCTCAGGCTAACACTCTCGTAGATGCGATTCCAATAAGCCCCCTCATCAACGCCCAGCATACTGACGCCTGTAAGATGCCCGCCGAGAATGCCGACAATGTCAAAAAACGCGGTCAGGATAGGGAAGCAGATCAAGGCCGCGTAAAGCCTGGGGGATACGAGAAAGGCGAGCGGATCTATCCGCATTGTTTTAAGTGCGTCAATCTGCTCCGCATTTCTCTGAATGCCGATCTCTGCCGAAAGTGCGGATCCCGCTTGGCCGACAATCATAATGGCTGTGAAAACCGGACCGATTTCCATAATAATGGACAAAGCGACTGCTTGCCCCAGCAAGCTCTCGGAACTGAATTTAGTTAGGACGTAGTAAAGCTGCAGACCGAGCACCAGACCAGTAAACAAGCCGACAATCAGGGTGATAGGGATGCAGCGAACGCCGATCTCGTAAATAGCCCGAAAGAGTTTCTCCACCAGGTGTCGGCCTCTAAATAGCGAGCCCAAAGATGAGGCGCTGAAAAGAGTTAACTCTCCCAGCTCGCTGACGAAAGAAATGCCTTTTCTGCCAATACGCCCAATCATGCCTCAAGATTCCGTCGATCATACGAATCGAGACGATTTGCAAGCCTGTTGTGACGCAGTCGTAACGAGGGCGTTCGTTCAGGGAAGTTCCCTTGGGAGCGGTTTTCCATAGCTGATGGTAGGCCAAAGCATTTGCTCGGGAAACTAGCAACAGAAGGAAAACGAGAAATTCGGCCCCAAATGGGCGTATAGGGTCTCTGGTTAAGGCTGATAAAGGAGAATCCAAGGCTGGCATTGGTCTAATCAGAGGCCGAAGTTGGAGGGTTTGAGGCGCTCGACAGATTTAATTTCCTATATCTCGAGCTTTGAAAAATGAGTTTGAGTCCCTACAGGGTGGTAGGTATGATTTGGATTGTAACAATGCTAGTGCTCTTATGCTCAGGCGCTCTCAGCGCGTCGCTTTGGGGCCAACAGCTGTCCGAGCCATCGCAGCCCGACTCTAGTAGAAGTAGCTCAGCGGTTCGTTCGGAAATACCCTTTTTTGGTCCTTACTAGGCGATCGCTATAAATCATTTAGTCGTAAATGACGCGAAGGTTGACGAGGAACTGAATGTTCATTTGCAACTTTTTCCGGCTCACAAAGACAAACAGCTAATTGTCAAGATCTTCAATGAGAGATTTTCCAGCCATCGGGATTGGGTCCAAGGCGGCCGCGAACTCATATTGCCAGCGAATGCTGGATAAGTCCGCATTCGGATGGACGGATTGTGCGCAGACGAAGGCCAAATACAAGGAGTATTGGGTAGATGGCGAGTTGTTCCTCCATCTCACGCGTAGGGATTTGTAGATAAAAGGGTTGAAACGGGAAGGGAAACTTATGGAACGGAAACCGAATTTAAGATGGATCCGAGGGATCGATTGGGAAAACGGGTCTCAAAAGGATTTGGCCGCTCTGATAGCAGGGGCATGCCTACTGTTAATATTGAAGTCAGTCGGGTTGGACTCGCTGATCTCGGAAGACGACGAGGCCATGCCCGATTTCGCTCTAATAGGTAGTGTCCAGTAGCGTAAGTCAGCTTTTTTCGAATACATGCTTCCTATCGTGGAAGAAGCCAACTATCGGGTGCTTGAGAAACTTGAAGAGATACAGAGGATTCGCAACCAATTTAGGGAGCGGGGCAAGCTTGGCCGCCAGGATAAATCCCGGATTGACGCCCTTTTAGAGGAATATCGCTTCCATTCCGTCGAGAGTCTGGAGGAGCGGACCTTCGATTACTTGCTAGCTCGCGTCGATAAGGTTCCTCCTTCTTCAGCCCTTTCTCAAGCTGCTTTGGAAAGCGCCTAGGGAAGGTCTCGATTCGCTAAGGAGGGCAACAATCTGTTTGGCATGTTGGGCTATGATTCGGATTGCGGCATCGTGCCCCGCAAACTGCCGGCCGTGAAAGTTTACGGAGTAGCTACTTACGATTCTCCGAAAGAGTCTTTTTTAGCCTATCTAAAGAATTTGAATACCAACAAAAGCTATTTGGAGATGCGCTCCATTCGGCGAGCCCATCGAGAAAAGGAAATCGCTTTTGCTGGCGATGATTTATTGCCTGGCCTAAGGACGCATTCGCAAGGAGGGGCTTACTATCTGACGAAAGTTCAAAAGGTCATTCGAGTGAACGACCTTTCGCGTTTCGACTAAGCTTTCCTGCCATTGCGAGCCCGGTTGCTCCCCGGGGTGGGCGTAAAACATCATGGACATCCGTTCATTCGGCC
>CAYOLG010000039.1:28522-35351 GCA_964404745.1 uncultured Opitutaceae bacterium | reverse complement strand
CCAGCGGCATAGCCTTCCGCATAGGGGCTCACCGTATGGAAATCCCGGATATTTCCTACAGGGGCATCATCTGGCAAACCTGAGTCGATAGCCATAGGCGTTCCTGCCAAACCTGTGCTGGCTAGGGTGTCCCGGCTCGCGCTCCATGGGATCAATCCGTTGTATCCCCCTAAGCCGAGGCCACCGCCCACGTCGGGTACGGAGGCTCCTCTTGTGGAATAGGTGATGCCGACGTGACGGAAAATGGTCGGGTGAATGTTCGTTCCAACCCTTCCTTCGTTGCTGCCCGTCCCGATTGGATCGTCATGCAATGCTTGAAATTCCCAAGTACCGCCCTCGCTGGGATCCACTACTGAGGCTGACGGGGTGCCCCCGGTATATTGGGAGATGCTGAGAGGGATTGGCTCGAACCAATTGTGATAGGCAACGGTTGGAGGAATCACCTCTATTGGCGACCCACTCTGCTTGCCATCCTCGCCATTGATTCGTAAACGAGTCAAAGAGCCGTTACCTTCCAGCATTACCCAATTGAGGTCCCCGTAAAATCGCGTCTGGTCCTCGTGGGCTGGATCCTGCTTATACTTCTGGGATTCCTCTAGCGCCGCGATCCGAACCGCGAGCTTGTCTTCGATAAGCGATTTATTGTAGTCGAACGTGAAGCGGAGACTATCAAAGCTATCCAGACGGAATCCGAATTCGCCGAAATCGCTATTCTGAACAGCTCGCTTCGTCGCGTTGTTGATTACACCACCGGGACTACCTATCCCGAAAAGAATGGAGTTAGGACCACGGCTCACGGTAACGCGCTCGGTATTGTAGCCGTCGAAAGGAATATCGGTAAGAAAGAATCCCCGGGTTAAATCCGCTGCGCCAAGACCGCGTATACGCTGGTTTCGCTGCGGATTGGTCCGTTCCTCGGTTTGGTAATACCGGCTTTGGGCTTGCTCAGCAGCTCCCGTAAAATTCCCTTGGTAGCCACCGACTTCCGTGTTGGACACGTAGGACAACAAGGTCTGGGCATCGGTTGCTCCAACGTCGTCCATAAATTGCTCGGTGACCACTGAAATGGACGCTCCCAAGTCCTTAAGGTTGGTTTTAATACGCGTCCCAGCCAGCGTGCTCGTGGCCTGATAGCCCGCGCTATCGGCAGCATCTACACTAAATGGGCTGAGTTCGAACACTTCTTGCTCATCATTTTGAGCAAACAAGCCGGAAACCAATCCGGCGAAGGCAAAGGATAGAAATCCAATTGCTAGTTTGTATCGGTATAGGGGTGTCATAGTTATTGGTAAGGATCAGCTTTACTTCCAACCCTAGCTTTTCTGTCGTATTGTGCAGGACCGCGCCATTTCAATATGGTCGGGCTTCTGCTCGAACACCGCATACTAGGGCTACTTCACGGCATTATGGTTTTTGTTTTGGGGTTAACCTCAAAACTTATTGCGCTAAACGCGTTTAGCAATCCCCAACTTTTTGCGAAAAACCGTCATTGTGCAGCCTTTTCGGCCGCATCCCCTCAAGGTACGGGGGCGGGAATGGCGAGGTTTACCGCCATCCGGACCGATACTTACGCCACTTTTGTTAAGTTTTGTCGCAGGTGTAATCATCCCCCGCGCAAAAAATGGCCCCCTCTGGCTTGGGCAGAGGCGGCCACCATGCTATGTGACAAATCGGATAAGGACTACCGATCTAGAGGACTAGAAGCGGAAGGTATTCGACCAGATTATTGTCGTGGGATTCGGGATGCGTATGACTGCAACCTGTCCATCAGGATTCGTTTTGACGGGTATGTTGCCGCTTTCTCCCCAGAGATTACGGATATTCAGCTGGGTACTCCATCGCACCTTGTTATCCATGATAGGCTTCTCGTAGCTGATCCAAGCGTCGCCACTGAATAAGCTGTCATCCAAATGGGGACGGCTCACATCTGGGACCACAGCGCCGGTTTCCGGGTCGAGGAAGGTAACGTACCCCGTAGCGGCTTCATCCTCCCAACGGGCCGCGCCGCCAACGCCGAATCCTTTCAAGGCGCCTTCCTGGAAACTATAGGTAGAGACGCCGGTAAAACGCCAAGTCCGTTGCTCATTGGACAACGTTCCGTCCAAGGCTCGGGCCGCGACTATGCTACCCAAGATGCTCCGTTCTAGGGTGACCGAGTAATGCTCCTCGTCTTGCTGCCAGGCGCCATCTTCCTGGAGTTCGTCCATACGGCTCGCTCTGATGTCAGCCACATAATCGAGCGTCAGCCCAGCCATTACTGGAGCCGTGTTGGAAAAGACCGTTTCCTGCTTACTGATGTTGGCCATGAGGCGCCAGTTGGAGGTCGGGTTGGCCACGAGCTCGACTTCAAAGCCTTCTGCGGTTTGGTCGCGAGTGGAACGAAGATTAGGGATACCGTCCCATTGATACTCGTCCCATTGACCGTCGCCGTCGTTATCCACCTGACGCGGGTTAACGATGTCTTTCAACACTTGAGGAACGGTGTTCAATGTGGCGGCGTACCATTGATCATAAGTTTGGATCGGGTGTCCATCAGGGTTAGCCCCGCCCGGCAAGCGAATCAAATGCTCGGACCAGAGAACGCCCGCTAGCTCCCCGTCACGGTGAGCGTTGATGCGGCCAAACACGTGGTTAGCGAGGTTGAAATTCACCCCAGCGTTCACATCGTTTAGCTCCGTCGTGAACCAGTTGAACTTGATCGAATACTTCTGGTCTTTTGTACCGATCAGGAATCCATACTCCTCTGTCTTGCCGGTTGGCTGGCCAATAGCCACACCAAGGGCGTTGTTGCGCAATCCGATTGGGTTGAAGTTCTCTGACGCCGCCCAATGGGCTTGAATGTCGAAGGGCAGTTCGCCGAGCCATTGCTCAGGGTAGCGGGCAATCACGCTCCAAGTTTGCGTATCGCCCGATTCGGTCAAGGCCGGGGTGGCGGAAAGCTTGGTGAAATCCGGATTGTAGGCCCCCTCCGCCGTATATTGAGGAACGCCAGCTTCGGAGGCCGGATTCCGGGCAAAGTTTTCCGTATCATCCTCTCGGTAACCGTAAAGAGCCACGATAGTATCGTCGAGAAAGTAGCTTTGCCAGGCGAAGGCCTTCGCCTCGATGTTCGTTTGGCCGATGGTTTCATTGAACAACATGCGGTTTATGAAAACTTCATCCGTGTGGATCATGCGGTCGCCCGCCCCTGTGGTATCCACCCAAGCGTAATTGTAGCGAATTCCTGGATTATACATCTGGAAATCAATGGGGTGGAGACGAACATCGTCCATCGATTGCACGCCAATGAGGCTGTCGCTGGTATAGGCCATGATGTTCACATTGCGGCGTCCATGACGGAGCCCTTGACCCGCGGTTTGCTGGGTGGAGTTCATGTCGATCACATCGCTATCCCCTTGGTCTTTGAGCGTACGGGCAAACGTATCCAAGGTATAGTCGTTGTAGAGGCCGGTCCAGCGGTGGCGTCCCAAGTGCTTGACGAGGCCATCATTTTCCGAAAAGTCCTTTTCCGCGAAGGCGGTGAAGCGAACGGTTTCCCGATCCGACCATGAAAATTGCTGTTGCGGCGCTCGAACGCGCGTATAGGCCCGACCCACGTTAGGGTTGAGCTGACCGTTGGGCAAGTACACGGAATTATGGACGTAGATGTCGTATGGCCCTGCCGAGCTAGTCCCCTCACCCCCTGAAAATGGAAAATCCCGATGGGTGAAGTAAGACTGCGTATCATAGGCCAGCTCAAATCCGACATCGCCATCGAAAAAGGTCTGCTCCAAAGCGAAGTTCAAAGCGTCGAACTCGCGATCGATTTGGTCGAGCCCATTGCTGTACATGTGATTGTAGAAATCAAACACCTCGCGGTTTTGCAATGTAGGGGCCACGAAACCAGCCGAGTAGCCTTCCGCGTATGGACTGACCGTATGGAAATCGCGGATATCTCCCACAGGAGCATCGTCCGGAAGCCCAGAGGCTATGGCCATTGGCGTACCAGCCAATCCAGTGCTGGCCAAGGTGTCGCGACTGGCTTGCCAAGGGATTAATCCGTTGTATCCACCTAAGCCCAGACCACCCCCAACATCCGGGACCGATGCCCCGCGAGTGGAATAGGTAATCCCTACATGACGGAAAATCGTCGGGTGCACATTGGTATGGACCTTCGATTCGTTGCTGCCGGTGCCAATAGGGTCGTCATGCAAGGCCTGGAATTCCCAGGTGCCGCCTTGGCTGGGGGAGATCACCCAAGGATCTGGCGTGCCTCCTGTGTACTGAGAGATATCCGCGGAAATCGGCTCGAACCAGTTATGATAGGCTATCGTAGGCGGAATGACTTCGATAGGGGATCCGTTTTGCTTGCCGTCCTCCCCGTTAACACGCAATCGAGTCAGAGAGCCATTTCCTTCGAGAAGGGTCCAGTTAACGTCAGCATAAAAGCGGGTCTGGTCCTCGTAGGCCGGCCGCTGCTTGTATTTCTGGGACTCCTCTAGCGCCGCTATCCGGATCGAGAGTTTGTCTTCCAAAAGCGACTTGTTGTAGTCGAATGTGAAACGCAGGCTGTCGAAGCTATCCAGACGGAACCCGAACTCCCCGAAATCACTGTTGTGGACTGCCCGCTTGGTGGCATTGTTAATGACCCCTCCCGGACTGCCAATTCCGAACAAGATCGAGTTGGGGCCGCGACTCACCGTGACCCGCTCGGTATTGTAGCTGTCGAAAGGAATATCGGTGAGGAAGAAGCCCCGAGTCAGGTCCGCCGCTCCCAGTCCACGTATGCGCTGGTTTCGCTGCGGATTGGTCCGCTCCTCAGTTTGGTAATACCGGCTTTGAGCCTGTTCAGCAGCGCCGGTGAAGTTCCCTTGGAAGCCGCCGACTTCAGTATTCGAGATGTAGGATAAGAGAGTCTGCGCGTCCGTTGCGCCAACGTCATCCATAAACTGTTCCGTGACGACCGATATAGACGCGCCAAGGTCTTTCAGGTTTGTCTTGATACGCGTTCCGGCCAAGGTACTCGTCGCGCTGTAGCCTGCGCTGTCCGCGGCGTCCACCTGGAATGGGCTGAGTTCATAAACTTCGCCTTCTTCTTCCTGCGCCCAGCCAAGATTGGCGGCGCAGACAAAGCCAAGAGCAATAGCGATGGCTTCGGTTCGGGTTCGATAGCTTTTAATAATATGCATGGGTTTGCTAGTTATGCTTGTACAAAAATAATGGGGAGGGACCGGAGAAAACCTCGTCACGCGGCGACTCTTTCGTTCGGGCGATGTGCGATTGAGGAAACAGCCCCAAGTAGTACCAATACCGAGCGCCAAAAAGATTCATCAAATGGCAGATGGCATAAACTCGGCTCACCGCTTCTGAAATTGGCATAAGCCGGAAATCTAAGCGCGGTTCCCGGGCTACGGTTTGCCCTCCGGACACGATCATTCAGAACGACGAGGGGTCGCCGATCCGGGTTAGGAAAAAAGCTGATCATCTTGATAAGTCATGCTCGAAAGCCATGCCGTATTTTGAACGGCTCGAGGTAGCGGGGCAGACTTGCTTTCCTAGTTACTCAGTTAGCAAGCCCTATAACTTTGATCAGTGACTGAAATCTGCTACTGGGAAACAGGCCCGTCAACGAGAAATGATTTGCGCTAAACGCGTTTAGCAATATAAATACGCTATTTACCCTGCCCTTTGTCTACCTTGACAATTGATCTGCCCGAAACGGTTGACACCACTGCAAGTCTTTGAACTTCAAACCCCAAACCCAACAGAAACGCTCGTCGGTATGGAGGACCCCTCTCCAAGAAAACAACCCACTTTCGCAGACATTGCCCGCGAGGCTGGCGTGTGCAAAGCTACGGTATCGCTAGCCCTTCGCAACAGCAACCGCATCTCCGAAGAGACCCGCCAGCGAATTAAGAAAATAGCTGTGGAAATGGGTTATCATCAAAACCCTTTGGTAACAGCGAATATGCTGCAAATCCGCAAGGCTCGCCAGCAAACCCTTCAGACACCAACCGTTGGGCTGCTGAGCACTTGGGTTGAGGATGGAGATGAACGAAAACGAGTGGAATGGCATATCCAGTCGCGATTTCTCGAAGGCGCCAAACGGAGGTCGTCGGAGTTGGGATTCGCTTTCGACTATCTGGAGTTCGATTTGGCCAAGTATTCGAGTAGCCGTATTCAGCAAGTATTGGAGAGCCGAAATATCGCTGGCCTTGTGCTAACTCCCCTCCGATTCTCTGACTCGCCGCTAAGACTAGAATGGTCGAAATTCGCCGTAACTTCGATCGGCTTTTCAGACCAGCTGGGAAACATCCCCAGCGTCTACTACGACAATTTCCGCTGTATGCAGCACGTGCTGGAATACTTGTCGAACCGAGGGTACCGTCGCTTTGGGTTCATAACCGATTCGGAAAATGAGATGCGGGGAGGCCACTTGTGGAACGCCGGATTCCTTGAGTACCAGCACCGACTTATCCCAGAGGGAGAACGCGTCCCAATTTTGCGGATACCAAAGCCAGAACTGCGTTTCGTTCGAGACGACTATGAAGCCATGCTCGATTGGCGAAACCGCAACAAGCCAGACGTCATCATCGCCTTCCGATCCAATATTCTCGATTTTTTCCAATCCGAAGGACTTCAAGCGCCGAAGGATTTCGGATACATGGTTCTCAACTGGTCAACGCAAACAGACGGCTGTTCCGGTTATCGCCAGTGCCACGAAGAAATGGCGGAAGTAGCGGTCGACATGGTTTCCGAGCGCCTGTATCACAACACCCTAGGCGAGCTGCGCAAGCCCCGAGTCACTCTCTTGCAAGGAGACATCGTCGAGGGCTTCACGACACGGTAG
>CAYOLG010000039.1:0-28422 GCA_964404745.1 uncultured Opitutaceae bacterium | reverse complement strand
AATATAAAGTGGCCAAAGCTTCCCTCGGTCATTAACCCGTTTTTGATGAGCGTAAGAATTGGAATCATAGGAACGGGCTGGGTAACGGAATTGCACCTCGCCGCCTTGAAAACCATTGATGGAGCCGAAGTTGTTGCCATCGCTGGGCGCAACCCAGAGCGAGCCGCCAAACTAGCTAAGCCTTGGAAAGCCAAGACCTACGAAAAGCCTTTGGAGATGCTATCCAAGGAAACCCTCGATGCCGTCTTCATCCTACTCCCGCCCCATCTGCATGGCGAGTTGGAGCGGGCCTGCTCCGAACACGTGAAAGGCGTCCTCATCGAGAAGCCCATTTCCCGATCCCTGGAAACTGCTCAGGCAATCCATAGTCATTTCCAAAATGCGGGAACGATCGTTTCCGTCGCCTACCAAAACCGCTATCGACAATCCGTCCAGACCGCTCGCAAGCTATTTTCCGAGGAAGGCAATCAAGGAATCCTAGCCAATGGCTGGTGGACGACGCAGATGCCACCACCCCTCTGGTGGCGCAGCTTTGACCAGTCCGGCGGCCAATTCGTAGAACAATGTACCCATATTCTGGACATTTGCCGCTACACGATGGGGGACATCGATGAGGTAAGCGCCTACGCGACTCGAGGCTTTATGCCCGAAGTGAAGGGGAAGACCGTGGACGATGCCATGGTGGTCAACGCCCGCTTCGCCTCCGGGGCCTTGGCCTCCTTCTCTACGGGATGTTTTCCTCTTGGCGGGCATTCGGAAAGTCCCGATGGCGGCATTGGCTTGCACTTGTCTTCCCGAAAACATCGCATCTACTTAACCGGCTGGCATTTTGATGGAATCGTGTATTCAGGGGAAAATGACAAAGAATCGATTCCCCGAGAAGAAAATATCTTCGCCATCCAGGACAAAGCCTTTCTCGATGCTATAGCTACCGGAGATAGCAGCGGAATTCATTCAAACTACGAGGATAGCTTGAAAACCCTAGCAGCCACTCTAGCAGCTAACGAATCTGCCCGCAATCAGGCCAGCGCGCCAGTGAAGGTGATGGTGTAGGGACCTCGTAGAGTATCTCAGGCTTCTAGTGGTACCGGGCATAGCTCGGAGAGCGACGACTAACCTGTGTTGAAATAGACAAGACGCCTGTTCTACGTTCTAACTTTCAAAGGACTACGCCAGTCCTCCCTTACTTCCTTTCAAGGCATCCCTCTCAGCAGAAATCCCCTCTCGGTGCCGCTTGGTAAAACCATACTCGTAATGCGGGTACACATTTTCTCCCTCTTAAAACGAGCGGATCAAGTGAAAGCGATAGTCGCGATCGGCGGCTCCATCGCTAAGCCCAAACTGCAGGCTTCCCAAAAGCGACCAATCGCTACCGATCTTCGCCTTGAGCACGGGGCCAATCTGGTGCTCCTGGTCATCGAAGGAACCAAAAGACTTTGTGTTGTTGAAGTCGTTGAACACCTCCAGTCCAAACCTCAGATTCGAAGACACCGGAACCGTGGCCTGGGACCGAGTCTCTACGAGGAAACCATCCGACCACTCAGGGCCGAACTGATGCCCCGTCAGAAAATTAGCCCTCAGTTCAAGCCCGCTATCGAAATACCACTTTCCGGATCATGCGTATCCAAGCTTAAGTCACAGTCGAATCGCATGAGGATACTGTGACCTCTAGGCTTGATGCTGTGGAACAGTCCCCATGTGATACTCTTTACGTGCTCCGTATCGGTAAATGCATCGGGAACGAAAGGACACGCAGCGATAGGCATCAGCTCGGTAATGGCAGCAATTTCGAAATTCACGCCATACTGAGCATACTGAACCGTAAAGCGCTCGTTTCCATCCTTGATGATCAGCGAAGCCATACCTTCCTTAAAGGGGAACAAGGTTGTTTCGTGACCAGAATTGCTAATCGGGTTGAGCGGATGCTTCTCGAAAGGCCCCAAGGGATCGTCCGCGATGGCAAGACAATGCGTGCGCACCCATTCCGTTCGACGGGCAAAATCCGATTTATAGTAAAGGTAGATTTGGCCCTTGAAAACCAATGGGTACGGATCATGGGCCGAGAATCCGTCCCACTCGTCCTCGGCCCCATTGGGGATTACGAGTTTCCCGGTGTGGGTCCACGGGCCGTCGTGCGAATCAGCATAAGACAGGTAAACTGGACAATCGTCCCCCCGCTTAGAAGGATGGGTTTGGAAAGGCTGATTGTAGAGATAGTACCTCCCTTTCCAAAATAGTATTTAGGTATTGGATACTGTTAGCCATCCGGGATTGAGGTAGGTTTGCCGAGGAATGGCGACCCCTTGCTCTTCCCAGACTAAACCGTCCTCCGAGGTCGCGTACCAAATTTCGCGCAGATCCCAGTCTCTGGCATGTAGGATATCCGAGCTATTCTCAGGGCCTTGCGGCGGCAAAGGCATATTCCGATAAGTGTACCAAACGTAGTACTTGCCATCGCGGAATATCACTTTCGATGGATCTCTTCGCGTGATGGTTCCATAGCCTCCGCTGTAATCGAATCCTTTTAGCTCCGTGTATTTGAATTGACTGAACAGTTCGTTGTCTTCCGACCTTGGGGCTAGATAGGCATCGATTGCGGGAAGGCCTTTACATCGCCGCGGGTGAAGCAACCGAAAACCAATGACCACGCGCGGAGCAAAATCGATTTTAGAGCTAGTCTATGTACAAATACCGTGATTCGCATGATTAGCATGCTAAGCCCGCACAGGGGCCGGGTTCCACCTCAATCGAACGAAAGTAGTCGAACAACACGAGCCCGCGCTTGGGCATAGGCGTCAACTTAACTAGTTTTGCCTGAAAAACGCGCCTGGACTTCACGTTCCACCCCCAGATAAGATGTAAAAAGGTGGAGCTCGACCTTCGGGCGAGCTCAAGTGTTGACGCCAACGCGCAATCGCTGTGGCGCGCTAATCAGATCTCCAACAAGAACTGGCAACGGGCTCCCCAACAAGTTGAGTCAGATTACGGCAGAGCCTCTACCAACCCATCTACCAATTTGTAATCGAACCATCGCCTCGGTGGAATTCAGGATGATCGTAAGCGGATGGCTGATCGATGACGTTGACGAGTTCAGCCAAATCGGGACGGAATTCCACCCCTAGCCCCGGTCGATCGTTGGGGTAAAGTTTCCCATTCTTGAAGCTCAGGTAGTCGTCGTTTAGATACGGTATTTTGGCCGGGCCATCCCTGGTCAGCTCCGCCATGACGAATCCTGAGGACGATCCGAGAACGTGCACCAAAGCCGCCGTCGATATCGGGCCCGTAAAGTGGGGAATCATTCCCACGTAGTGGGTTTCGCAAATGGCTGCGATCTTCTTCATTTCCGTAATACCGCCCACGTTGGGAATCGTCACCCGGGCATGGTCGATGAGGTTTTCTTCAACCAACTCGTTTAGATCCCAACGATCGCCAAAATGCTCGCCCACCGCAATCGGTACGTTGATCCGGTCGCGCAAAGCTCGATACACGCCCGGATTCTCCGAGCGAATCAGATCTTCAACGAAGAGGGGTTTCAAGGGTTCGAGCATGCGGGCCATCGTTACCGCCTCGGCGGTATCGAAACGCGTATGGAAATCAGTCGCCCACTGGCCCTTTTCCCCAACGCCCTCGCTCACTTCTTCGTAGAAGCGCAAGTTCTCGTCCAGAAACTTGTGGGTGTCGAAAATCGGCCCATCTGAAACCGTGCCTACCCGGTAAGCGTAGAATCCTGCTTCGATGCAGGCCCGAGCGGTTTCCTTAACCGAGCCTTGGTCCGGAAAACCGGTCGAATAGCAAGGGATATAGTCGCGTGTTAGCCCCCCCAGAAGCTCGTAGATTGGCGTTTTAAAATACTTGGCCTTGATATCCCATAGGGCCATGTCCAAGCCGCCCATGGCATGCAACCGCTCCCGGCCCGAAGGATAAAAGTATTGTCGATACACCCGCTGCCAAAGGTGCTCGATGCGGAAAGGATCTCGCCCAATTAGCATTTCCGCGCAATTCTGGATCATATCCAGAGAGCCGCCCTCTCCGATTCCGGTAATGCCTGCGTCCGTTTCCACCACCACAATATCTCTCGATTGGGCCAAGGTGGGCTTCGTGTAGCGCGGATCCCGATAATGGCTTATTTTAGTAATCTTAATGCCAGACTTGGTGTTAGCGTAAGCGGCAAATGGACCGGAGGCCAGCAAAGCTCCTGCTCCGAATAGACCTTGTTTCAAAAAATGTCTGCGTGGGTAGTTCATGACGAATAGTCAAATGGCCTATTCGGAAAAGGCGACATTGGATTTGGCTGAATTGGCGCCTACGTAAGCCAGACTCCACGACTTGAAGCAGGTTATTCCCCTTGCCGAACGTCGACAACGATTTCAGAACTACCTGACTTGAATCATCCATTAGCAGCTACGCTTTCTGGAATCGACATCGCAGCCGCTCGCGACTTCGCCAGCTTGCAGGGAGCCAATGTCGGCGTATTGGGCAATCAAGCTTCTGTAGACAAAGCGGGGCGCCAACTAGTTGATCTGCTGCAGAGCAGCGGTAACTGCCAGCTTACTAAACTGTTCTCTCCGGAACATGGATTTCACGGTCAAGCTCAAGATATGGAAGCTGTAGCTAATCGATCCGATGCCAAAACGGGTATCGAGATTGTTAGTTTGTATGGAGACTCCGAGGACAGCCTCAAACCTCGCCATGAGGATTTTTCCAGTATAGACATACTTGTCGTCGATTTACGCGATATCGGAACCCGCTACTATACTTATGCCCAAACGCTAGCCTATTGCATGGAGGCAGCAGGCCAAACCGATACGAAGATCATCGTTCTGGACCGCCCCAATCCAATCGGGGGAATCCACATTGAAGGTTCGCCCCTGGAAAAATCCTGTCGTTCCTTCTGCGGTATCGGCCCCATCCCGAATCGGCACGGAATGACGCTCGGGGAATTGGCTTTGATGTTCCGACAGGGCTTTGGCGAAGGTCCCGATGCTCTGGAAACCAGAGACTGCGATCTGGAAATAATAAAGACGGCAGGCTGGCAGCGAGCGCTGTATTTGGACGATACGGACATTCCTTGGATAAACCCATCCCCAAATATGCGGTCTATGGAAGCCGCTATCGCTTACCCGGGAACCTGTCTCTTCGAGGCCACCAACCTTTCCGAGGGGCGCGGGACCGAAAGTCCCCTTCTACAAATAGGAGCCCCCTATGCCGATCCCCAGCTCTGGATCGAATCGATTCGTTCAATCGATCTGCCAAGCGAAGGCGCCACTTTCGAACCCACAACCTTCACACCCTCCTTTCAGAAACACGCCGGACAGCAATGCCGAGGCCTTCAAATCCGTATCCAGGATCGCAATTCTTTCCAACCCTACCGATGTGGAATTGCCATTCTTATCGCTGCCGCTAAAGCCTTTCCGAACGACTTCGCCTGGCGGAGCGAACCCTACGAATTCAAACCCGACATCCCCGCAATCGACCTACTCTACGGTAGCCCAACCCTCCGAAATGCGATCGAGGGTAATGCGCCGATCGACACGGTGATTCAGCAAATGGAATCCTTCGAGACCTGGCACAAGGCCGCCCGAAATGAATTTCTTCTCTACTAGGACGAGCGGCTTAGATGCGAGCCTAAATTCGCATATTGGCGTCAGCTTAAGCTCGCCCGGCCCTTCGAAATGCTCAGGGTGGTGAGATCGGTCGAACCAAGTTAGAGCTCCATCTTTTCGCGTCGGTTTCAAGGGTGGAACTCGACGTACCGACGAGTTCATTTCCCTGTTTTGGGGTTAAGTTGACGCCGATGCGCAGTCGCGGGAGAGTCGGTCGCTACCTAAGTCGGCAACGAAGTGGGCTTCGCGGCATTCAACCGGAGAGAACAAACACCGACTGTTTGGTGTAGGAAGCTCGCTTGCTCGCGATTGTTTCTCTGGAATGCGGCCTCGCTGATTCGCTCGCAAGCGAGCTTCCTACAACGTAAATGAATCGAATTCCCAGCCCGCCCGCGCTCCGGGCAACGAGCTACCTTTGGCCATCATGAACATCCTTAACCCTTCGTCCTGCTAAGGGCGGGCCGGTATCGACAAACCGAGCCCTGATTCTACCGACTGCTACCGCTACTCATAAGCTCGAGCGCCTTGAGCTCCAGCTCCTGAGCGATTTCCGGAAATTCGCGGTAACGGTCGTTCCGTTCGCCAAGATCGTCCTTCAAATTAAACAGCTGATACGGCCGTTCAAACCGCCTGCCTCGAGGCTGCTCCCGTCCACCGGACCCGCTTCCGAGGATCAGTTTCCAGTTCCCTTCCCGAACGGCGAACATAGCTCCCCCCGAGTGATGTATGACTGGAGCCCGCTTCCAAGCTTTGTCCTTGCCGAACAATAAGGGAGAAAAGTCAAAGCTGTCTTGGGCCGCCACTTTCGCATCAGGGATCTTTCCTCCTGCGATGGAAACAGCAGTAGCGAAAAAATCCGTATGAGTAATTGTCTCGCGGCTCTTCGAGCCGGCCTTTATTTTTTCCGGCCAACGTACGAAGAACGGTACCCGATGGCCCGCTTCCCAAATATCCGCCTTGGTTCCCCGCAACGGACCGTTGGCAATATGATGCCCTTCGAAATAACCCTGGACGGATGCATCCTTCACATGATCCGCAACCCCCGGATCTTGGTAGCGATACATATACGACCCGTTGTCAGACGTGTAGAAAACCACAGTATTGTCAGTGATTCCCTGCGCGTCGATAGTATCCAAAATACTGCCGACCACCTCATCTACTTGAATAACGAAATCTCCGTAGGGCCCCAAACCGCTACGACCTTCGTATCGACTGTGCGGCAGGGCTGGCTTATGCGGCGCCGTCAGTGGAAAATAGAGAAAAAATGGGGCCGACGATTGGGACCGCTCTTCGATGAAACTGGATGCTTCCTCGGTCAGCCGATCTAGGCAGTCCACGATGGAGAAATCCGACCCAAGTTCGCCTTTCCTGAGGAAGGCCGGAAACCGCTGAGCTGGCTGAATCCGGTCTGGCAACCCGGTAATCCGGTGACCTTCAACATAGACATAAGGTGGAAAGTCGAGTGATGCGGGAATGACGAAAGAACGATCGAAACCAACATCCAGAGGCGAATAGTCCAATGCCTTACTCCAATCCCACTCGCCATCGGTTTTCTGAAAGCCCAAGCCGAGATGCCATTTGCCGACTACGGCGGTGAAATAGCCTTGGCTTTTGAGAGCTCTGGCCACGGTTTCTCTATCCCTTTCGATAATGGGAGCTCCGTATCCATTGAGTACGCCCCGTTTCAATTCGCTTCGCCAGCAATAACGCCCAGTGAGCACACCATAACGTGTCGGCGTGCACACCGCAGAGGGGGAATGGGCATCGGTAAAGGACATTCCCTCCCGGGCCAGACGGTCCAGATTGGGCGTGGGAATCGTCGACCGCGGATTCAATGCCTGCACATCCCCATACCCCATGTCATCCGCCATGATAAAGATGATATTCGGCTGTTCGCTGAACATGGGCAACAAGCCGGCTAAAGTTAAATTAAGGGTAATCAGGTATTTGGTTAAATGGTACACGTAGAGTTTTGCGTTGTATGCTATTTTTTCGACATCGCTCTCTCGCAGTCGCGAGGTCGCTGGAGTCCCCGCGATGCGGGGCCAATAGGTTCTGGCTTTGCCAGAAATAGGTTCAGATGTGCATTTTGCCTAATTTTCAATTTGTAGCGCGATCGCTGATCAAGATTCTAGCCTGTATTTTGCTCTCGTCTGCGTGGGCAACAAGAATTGTTTGCGAAACCAACATCAATCACGGCCCCGGCTCGCCGGGGATCCTGGCCCAGCGAAGCTGGGATCTAGCGAAGAATGAGCGAAGTTAAACAATTTGCGTCTCATCCAGCTAGCTCAGTACCAGATTAGCTGCTTATCGTTCGGACCTAGTTTTCCCGATTCCCGCACGCCGCTTCCCGTGATCTTGGTCAAACGATCGCCTAGGGCTTTGCGATACGCCTCGGCAGCATCCAACAGCTCAGCATAGATTTCTGGATACTGGTTAATAACATTCTTGGTTTCCCCCGGATCATTGTCCAAGTCATACAACGCCAACGACGCCAAATTCTGATCGTAATCCACAGGCAACCCGCCATTGCCGCCCTGCCGACCATTGAGCGAGCGATACTTGTGGGAAAACACTAGTTTCCACCTCTCGCTTCTCACCGCTTGCAATTCTCTCTGATAGTAATGGGGAAAGGTTTCGTGGGGCGACAACGCTCCAGCATCTCCAAATAGCAGTGGACGAATGTCTTTACCATCGATCTTGTGGTCCGGCGTTTTCGCTCCAATCAACTCAGCCACCGTTGGCAGGATATCTATGGTGGACGCGAAGGCGTCGCAACTCGTGTTGGCTGGGATTTTGCCTGGCCACCAGAAAATCGTAGGCACACGAATTCCGCCTTCGAAGGAAGTTCCTTTAGCCTCTCGATACGGGCCCGCCGACCCGGCATGGTCTCCGTAGCTCACCCAGGGACCGTTGTCCGAAGTAAATATCACCAGCGTATTCTCGGCGATCCCATATTCATGAAGCTTATCTACGACTTTCCCAATCGAGTCATCCAACTCCATGATTACATCGCCCAGCAATCCCGCTCCACTCTTCCCCAGAAACGCGTCGCTCGCGAAGAGCGGTACATGTACCATTGAGTACGGGAGATACAGAAAGAAGGGCTTCTCGTGCTTCCTATCGATGAAATCTAAAGCCCGGTCTGTCGCCCACTGCGTTACATCCTTCTGATCTTCAGCCGTTACATCCGCATCGATGACCCGATCATTCTCTATCAAGGGCAAATCTGGATAAACTTCTCGGCGCTTAGGATCGTCGGGAGCCAAACCGTGGTACCTCGGGTGCCAGGGCCACATATCGTTCGAGTAAGGAATTCCATGATACTCGTCAAAGCCGTTATTCAGTGGCAGAAATTTGGGATGATGCCCTAGGTGCCATTTCCCGTAAATCGCCGTAGCGTATCCTTTTTGTTTACATAACTCCGCCAGCGTCATCTCGCGTTCATGGATTCCCTCTTTTGACCGCGGGCTGTAGGCTCCTGTGATACCCAGTCTAATGTGCAGGGTCCCAGTCAGCAGGGCCGCCCGGGAAGCCGAACACACCGGCGCGCTGACCGCAAAGTCGGTAAACCGTCTCCCTTCCTCCGCCAATCGGTCAAGATTGGGTGTCGGAAAGTCGCGTGCTCCAAAAGGACCAATATCCGCATAGCCCATGTCGTCTATGAAGATGAGGACAATGTTGGGCGGGGTTTTCGAGGCACCGAAGATAGCGACGGATTGCCAGGCACAAAACAGGAACAATACTAGTAAATGGTTCGTCGATGACTTCATTGTGTAGCGAGTTTCCAATACAGAATAACGCTTTCAGGCAGGGAGGACCGGCTCGGTCCTCCGCGTTCATCAATCATAGGAGGAGGACCGAACCGGTCCTCCCTACCTCTCTTCGCAATTATGTCGCTCATCTTGGAAAGATACGCGTCGCGTCCTTTTGTTGAACACTTCATTCGACTCGCGTCAGCATTAGTAACCGAAATTCCATTACTTGATGCCCAGGCTTCTCCAAAGCGCTTAGCGTCATGGTTCCCTTGCCTTTTTTAAGCTCGATCGTTCCTAGCTCCATGGTCTTGAAGTCCTTGACATAGGACTCTTGCCGCGGATGCCGATCGTTCTCCCCGCCCCGCAAGGGCGGATCATGAGCTTCCGTAATTTTTCCTTTCAGTTTAGAGTCGTTGAAGCGCAACTGAATCGTCGAGCCTACATCCTCTGCAGGGCACGCATATTCGATTTCCACACGATACGCACCGCTGGCGCCCACTTCCGCTTCCCAAGCGATCGTGTCGTCCACGTTTACCCAATTCCTGAAAAACGAGCAATTGGGAAAGCGATTGGAGCGCTCGATCGCTCCCTGAGCCGTCCCGTCGCGAGCGGGTATCTGCGTGTATTTATAATCTGGATGGGCGATGACAAATGGCCGATCATCCTCGCCATAGCCTTTCATAGCGTCCTTCTTGAAGCGATCTATGGCCGCTTGCAGACGCTTAGCGACATCCGGCTTTTGCTGGGAAATATCTTTACGCTGGCCTGGATCCTTATCGATATCGTAAAGCCCTCCATCATCGCCTAACCGATAACGCTGATTGCGAGCGCTGATCCTATCCCTCCAATTGCTGATAATCACGCGATCTTTCCAATCTGGATCGTCCTCAAGTAAGAGGGGTTTCAAGCTTTGACCATCTAGGCGCATCTTATTAACAGTCGGTATGCCAGCTAGATCCGCCAATGTAGGGTGAAGATCGATACCCGATCCTATCTGCTTGATCACTTTTCCCTTTTCGAACTTTGCAGGCCAACGCATGTGCATCGCCGTGCGCAGGCCACCTTCATCGGTAGAGCCTTTCTTCCCTTTCATATCCCCGTTCCAGCGATCTCCATTCGGACCATTGTCATGGAAATACACGACAATAGTGTTATCGGCGATACCGAGATCATCGAGCTTCTCCAATATGCGACCCACATTCCAATCGATGTTTTCGCACATCGCCAACGCCGAGCGGAGATGGGACATCACTTCCTTCTCTGGCTCGCGATGATGCATGACGATTTCCTTGTCCTTGAAGCGATCCCAAAACTCGTCGGGCACCTGCATAGGAGAGTGGGGAGTATTGTAAGGAATGTAGGCGAAAAACGGTCGGTCCTTGTTCGCCTCCATGAACGCCATGGCTTTGTTCGTCAGATCGTCGACGATGAAGCCCTCTCCTTGCACGATCTTGCCGTTTCGTTCGAGAGGCGGGGAAAAGTAATCGCCCCAATGGCCAGAGGCGAATCCGTAATACTCGTCGAATCCCCGCCCGTTCGGGTGGTAAGGGTACTGCATACCATTGTGCCATTTGCCGAAGGCTCCCGTCGCGTAACCGGCGGCTTTAAAGGAATCGGCGATCGTCACTTCATCCAAGTCCATCCGCTCTCCTCCCGCTGACGTGCTGTAAACGCCACTGCGAGCATGATAGCGGCCCGTCAGAAACTCTGCCCGGGTCGGCGAACACACGGCGCATACATAAAAACGATCGAACATAATGCCCTCTTGAGCCAGCGAATCAATATGCGGAGTATTCAAATTCTTGTTTCCATTTATACTTAAATCACCCCAACCCTGATCATCGGTCAATATGACTACGACATTCGGTCGGTCAGCGGCGGCAGCGACAGTGATGACTAGTATGGAAACTAGGAAAGACAGGTATTTCTTTGTCGGCATAGCGTAATTCAGAATTCGAAAAGGTTTAGCCGTTAGTTGAGCAATTACTTACTTCAGCTATCATGTTTTCTCCCATCCGTAAACACTGGTTGCATCCAAGCATAGAAGCTCTCCTGGCCCCGTTGAGCCGTTCTCGTATAGGTTATCTTGGCCCGAACATAACTGTGAACACCGGTTACCGAAAAGCTCGCCTCGGTGCCTCGCGACGAATCCAGCACCTCCCCTCCTGGTCCGATGAACTCGATCAGATAGCCCGTTTCCGCGTCATCAACTTTATGCCCGACTAGAAAAGGGCTGGCCAACTCGCGGGTCGTCGCTTGCTCGTCGACTCTTAATGATATCCGCTGCTTGGCGGTGTCAGCATTACTCAAGATCACGCCACTCGTGGCATAAAAATCGCCTCGGTAAATGGCATCAGAAATCGCATCTGAAGTCAGTTCATTAGCCCGAACCATTACCCATCCTCGACCCGGATTTGAGCGATCCAAGCTCATCTCCTCGAAATGGTGGGCATCATCTGAGGATACGCCATAGATGAGCATCCCATCAGTAAGCAGCTGATCCCAGAGCACCTCCACAGATATGTGCTCGTCGTCGCCAAAATTGTTCACCGCTGGATGGCCATTATAAAGCTCGAACAAATGAAGCCCTTCGACTGGACGTATGTCCGAAGCGGTATGCATGTAGTGGAAGTTTGGATGGTTTAGGATAGTGTGGCCATTCTGCTGCTTGGCTCCATGAACATGGGCTTGAATGACTTGCGTCTTGCCAGCTCCTGGCGGTTGCTGCAAGCGGGGATCGACAAGGCCATCAATATTTAGAGCAGTCGTATGGGCCATCAGCCCTCCAGTCACTTCCTCTCCGGGTATGAGGATAAAATCTTCACGACTGTTATCCGGCATGTCCACCGTCCGCGGATCTATGAATTGATTGTGCTCCGAGAGGACGAGGAAATTGTATCCTCGATCATGGTACCACTTCGTCACTCCTTCAGGGGAGGTGTCAGCATGGCCGCACAATATGGTGTGGGCATGAGTATTGCCTTTGTACCATGCTTCCTTAGAGCAACCGGCTACCAGAACCGCGACCGCCAGCGCTGACGCCGTTTTCAAAATCCGAAATCCCAGCTTCATTTCAGTACCCTCATGATGCCCCGCATTAGCACATGGTGTCCCGGAAAGGTGCATACATATTGATAGTCGCCGGGCTTTTCGGGAGCAGTAAATTCGATCACTTGCTCTTCCTTATTCTCCAGAAGCTTGGAAGCGAAAAGGATTTTGCCGTTCTCAGGAATAAACCCTGTCTCGAATCCTTTCGCTCCCATGGCCAGAGCGGCTAAGCCGACTTCATCAGCCGCTCCCGGTTGCACCATAACCAAGTTGTGATTCATGAAATCCGGATTGAAAAAAGTCAGCCGCACCTTCTTGCCTGCTTTGACCGCAAACTCGGCAACGTCGAACTGCATCTTCTCCACAACGGTTCCAATTCTTACCTCAGTCAGCTCAGCGCTATCGGCAACGACACCCGATTTAGGAGCTTCGACTTTTTCCGCTCTCGGACTAGGCGGCTTGACCAACCCTTCGCCGCCTGTCGTGTTCACTGCATACCAGAGGTGCTCTACAGTTTTAGCCGCGTTGCGAGCGTGACCGACCGGGGAATTCAAGACCGTGTCCAGTAATTCCGTATCGACGACATTATGCTGCTGGCTCAGCCAAAGCGCTTCGAGAAAATGATGAGCGTGCTCCTCCCTGGACGGATCGAATTTGGAAAGCCATTTTTCCGCCGCTTTCATGACCGCTACCGTATCCCGTCCACTCAGCTCAACTCGCGTCCGGTGCCGGACGCCATCAACCGGATGCTCCAAGTTCGCCATCAATTGCTCTAGCGACGCCCCAGCGATCGGGACGGGTTTTTGCAGAGGCCGTTTCGTATAGGTCATGCGATAGATCCGTCCGTGCTTGTGGTCGCGATTCGGATCGCGAATATTGTGCTGCATGTGACCGATAATGAGGTTCTGCCAATCTGAAATATAGAGGGCTCCGTCTTCACCGAAGACAGCATCCGATGGCCGAAAATTCTTGTCCTCGCTGAAGAGCAAATCCTCCGCCGGCTCGCCCCAAACCGTTCCTGCTCCCGCATTGCGCTCCAGGGCATACTGTTTCAATCCCAGATAGCCGATGGTGTTACAAACGATAATATTCCCTTGCATGGATTCGGGAAAGTTGTCCGACGAGATGATGGCGTTGGCGGCAACCGGACGAACTTCTTTCTCGAAAAGCTCGTACATCTTGAAGCTATTCCCTTCCGGGCGCACTTGATAGGTCCTGCCCGATGTTCCATCCGTCGCGTAGTGGTAGCCCCAATAATCGAAAGCGATACCGTGGGAGTTGGGCCGATTCTCGGCGTGAAAGCTGATCGCGTATCGCCGAGGGTCAAAACGGTACATGCCAGAGGCTACCGTTGACAAAGCGGGACCCCATGGATGCTCGAACGCGTTTTGCAAAAAGATTCCGCTCTGCCAGTATATGGCACCGTCAGGGCCGTAAATCAAGTTATTGGCCGCGTGATGCGTATCCGCAGATCCGATACCTTGCATCAGCACGATACGCTCATCGGCTACATCGTCCCCATCCGTATCCCTGAAGAACAGTAATTCCGGCTGGCTAACGACAATGACGCCATCATTCCAAAATTCAAACCCGATCGGGTTGTGGGCATAGGCAAAGGTAATGGCCCGGTCAGCAACGCCATCCCCATCATCGTCCGGCAATATCAGGATGCGGTCCTCCATTTCTTTCAATGGCTCCCACTTCGGGTAGGTTTGCCAAGCCGCCGCCCAAATGCGCCCCTTGCCATCAACCTGCATCTGCACAGGATTGACCAACTCGGGAAAACGGGACTCATCCGCGAAGAGGTTGACCTCGAACCCTTCGGCAATCGTCATCTTGACGATACTCGCCTCCCCGCTCAGGTACTCCAACGAGCCTTCCTTGTCAGGATTCGAGCTCTTACTGCCGCCCCCTACATTGGAGATAACTGGAATGGCGTCCGGCACATTGCTGTCGTCCACTACCGACTGCTCGACATCCCCTTTGGCAACCGCCCAAATATGCTTATCGCGATTAGCCGTCATGACGTCCAGCATCTCGAGCTCATGCTGCAATACGGCCGCGTTAGATTGATCATTGACGAAGGTCAGCGTCGAGCGACCTCCCCATACGTCGTTCCCATCCGTTGCCCTGTAGCGATTGAACCAATGCCAATTTTTGTCGAGAATGGCCTCCCTCAGTGGCTCCAAGGATGCAGTTGCCCGCGCCCGCTTGCCAAGCAATTCTCTAGCGATGACTTCGGCTAATTGCCGGTTGCCTTCTTTATTCAGGTGGACGCCATTGATGGTCAGCGGCTCTGAGCTCGCTTGATAGAGCTTCTGCGATTCCTCGAAAAGATTGACGAAGGGAAGATTTCTATCAGCGGCGATCTCGCCGATCGCTTCCGCATACTTGCTGAGCCGAGCATTATTCTCCGATCCATCCGGAAGGTTAGGATCACCCAAGTCCTCGTGGGCAATTGGGGAAAAGAGAACCAGTCGTGGCGGGCTTTTCCCATTCGGCCGCAAATCAATGTAGCGATCCAGCATGCGCTCATAACGCCGCTTGAACAGGGGCAAATTCGCTTCCCCGCCAAAAGACTCATTGTATCCGTAGAAAACGAACAATACATCCGCCTGGCAATGAACCAGGTAAGAGTCCAGGGGCGTAAATCCTCGGTTCCGAGGATGCTTATCCACTTCATCGCCGGTGAATCCGAAATTGCGAAAGGCCAAGCGCTGGCCAGGCAAACGACTCTGGAGCAGCGTCTCCAGCCAAGCATCATGCTGCATCCGGTCGGCAAGCCCGTCGCCAATAAAGCAAATACGGTCGCCTGCTTGGAAGGCTACCTGGGCCCGCAGGGACCAAGCAGCCGCGCCAACAAATACAATTATCGCCAGTAAGGCGCGTCTAAAAATCGAGGTATTCATACTAATTTGTATGGAGCCTAAACGGAATTGGGGCCCCAATGCTAGAATGAATTCCAAGAATGGCCGTCTAGGGATTTTTTGACTGTCCTTCGGGCCCATGAATCCTATGATAATCTCCCAACCCGAACCCGTTTCCCCTTATGCCCTCGCGCTCACACTGCATCGTCGCGTCTTCCATCGCCCTATTCGTTGCCTATCTACCGGTTTCCGCCGGCCCCCTGATCGAGAAAGGCGCCCAGCTAGAGCTCATCTCCAATGACTTCCAGCTAGCTGACGGGCCCAGTTGGAACGGTTCGCGGCTGCTTGTTCCTGACGTCAAAGGCGAAACGATCTACGCCTACGATCCTAAGTCCAACAAGATGGAAACCTTCGTCCCCGATGCCGGACGCATCAGCGCTAGCTACTACAATAACGGGCGTCTATACTTGTCAGAGAACGCCCATGGACGCATTTCCTGGCTCAATCTAGGCAAGCAAATCGAGCCCATAGCCGGCCAGGATCTTACAATCAATCCCAGAGCCCGGCCTAACGATCTCGTCGCCGACGATCAAGGCGGCATCTACTACACGCTAACCGGACCCGGGCAAGTCGTCTACATAAATCCAAACGGAAAGCAGCAAATAGCCGTCAGCAACATAGATTCTCCCAACGGGCTCATTCTATCGCCCGACCAAAAGACACTCTACGTTGCCGCAACCGGCGCTAAGAAGATTTGGGCTTACCCCATTCTTTCCGCCGGAAAAACAGGGCCCGGAACCCTGTTCGCCGCCATGGATTCCGGTCCAGAGAGAGGGGCCGATGGCATGTGTGTCGACCGAACTGGGAACGTCTATTGCGCCGGACCCAAGCACATTTGGGTCTGGAGTCCATCCGGCAAGCTTCTGGAAAAAATCGAAACGCCTGAGCGGCCGATCAATTGCGCCTTTGGTGACAGCGATATGAGAAGCCTCTACATAACTGGATTCGGCGGGCTCCATCGCATTCGAATGAAAGCTTACGGCGTCCCCAGCAATCCGCCTTTCGAAGCAAAGCTCGTCCAAGACCCGACCAAGCGTCCTACCACCGAAATACCGTCATCGGTAGAATCGCATTTGAATGTCGTTTTCGACACTGACGGGGATCGAAAATTGCTCTGCGACATCTTCCGGCCCGCTACAACAAGAGAAGCGCTTCCCGCCATAATCGTCGTTCATGGAGGCGGTTGGCGAAATGGGAGTAAAAACAAGTTTCGGGGCCTGGCAGTCGAAATCGCCCGCCGCGGATACGTTTCAGTAGCTATCGAGTATCGACTGGGACACGAAGCCCTATTCCCCGCCGGTATCCAGGATTGCAATGCAGCAACAAAATTCATCAAGGCCAACGCTCATCACTACGGGATCGATGCCGACCGAATTGGAGCGGTTGGCGGATCGGCGGGCGGCCACCTGGTAGGCCTCATGGCAACCGGCTGGGATAATTCCCGTTTGCAAAGGAATGCTGGATTTGAAACTGACGCTGTTCGCCTCGATGTCGCTATCGTCATGGCAGGGCCCTTACAGATGGCTACTGGATCCGTTGCCGCGAAATCCCGCAATCCAAAATCCGGATCGAATGCCAATGTCTGGCTAGGCAAAACCGTTGATGAAGATCCAGACCTATACGCCCTCGCCGATGCCCATCTGCAAGTTTCCAAAGACGATTCGCCCATCTACTTTCTCGTCGGCGAACACGATGAGCCCGAGCGAAACCAAGCAACGCGCGACGCTCTATCGGAGCTAGGCATCCCCAACGGCCTCAAGGTCTACCAGGATGGCAAGCACGGATGCTGGAACAACCACCCTTGGTTTACGCCTATGGTGGATGACATGATCGAAATCTTCCAACGGCATCTATAAGCTTTTTCCAAACCGAACGAGCCAAAGCGCCCAAAACGAGACAAACCCTGATTACTACTACCCGATGGCGATACTGCGCTTCTCCATTTTCCTCACCCTACCCCTAGTTTTGGCGCTGGGCGGACTCGCTCAGCCTCAACTCCCCATACTCCGGGACAAACGCATACTCATTCTGGGCGATTCCATTACCCAAAACGGGGCATACGCCAGCTTCGTTTCCTATTTCTTGCAGAAGCGGAATCCGGATTTTAACTACGATATTATTAGCATCGGTTTAGGCAGCGAAACCGTGGCTGGAACCAGCGAGGCCGACCACCCCTTCCCCCGCCCTTGCGTACATAGCCGTCTGGACGAAGCGCTGGAAAAAATTAGACCGGAAATCGTATTCGCCTGCTACGGCATGAACGACGGCATCTACCATCCTTTAAACGGCGAACGTTTTCTACAATACCAAAGAGGTATCGAAACCCTTATCGAGAAAGTGGCTGCAATCGAAGCCGAGATCATATTGATGACCCCGCCCTTGTTCGATGCTGCCGCCAAGGAAAAGCTCAGCCCTGGCGGTTCCAGCTATTTTGGCTACAAATCTCCGTATGAGAATTACAACGATGTTTTACGCACTTACGGGGAATGGATCCTGCTTACGGATCTTCCGGTAGTCGCCAAAGTGGACCTCAACACTCCCATGCTGGAGTACAATCAGGCTCGACGGAAAACCGATCCCGAGTTTCACCTAGCCAATGATGGCGTGCATCCGGGAGAACTGGGACACCTGATTATGGCTTTGGCGATTCTCGATTCGCTGGGAACTTCGATCGAAGGGGATCCTCCCGAAATACTCGCTGAAACTATAGCCGATCCGCTCTTCGCGAAGATCCGCGACAGACGGGAACTGCGATCCAAAGGCTGGCTGGAATACATCGGCTACGAGCGGCGCGAGCGGGTGAAAACTGACAGCGTGGATGAGGTGGAGTTGAAAGCAGCAGAATTGCAAACGGCCATCGATCAACTGCGCCGCGGCAGGCATCTCTAAAGACTTTCCTCCATCAGGTCGACACCATCTGGAAAGCTATCATAAACCGTGTTTCTCGCTTAGAGGAAAATGCGCAGTGAAATTGATCACGTGATCAACTTCATTGCGAAGCAGTAATACCACGATTATCATTTGAATCAATTCGCACGGCTGCTCTCCTCAGGCATTTTGAACATAGCGAATCAGGTTGATACCCCGCCCTAAAAAGTTTTGCGATATCACATTCCAAAAAGAATGATTGAATAGCGGGAATCGAGAGAGGCCCGGAGTATAAGCGCTCGCTTTTCAGCAGATCTTCTCTGGTAGCAGTTCAATTTTAGCCAATCGAATGACCGAGTTTTGGCAAGATTGTCAAAATGGACGCTTAGAACCCGATTGGCGCGGATCTGGCATTAGGCTCACTGGCTAACGCCACCCGGGCTTTTTCCGACCTGGAAATTAATTCGAGAATCGCGCCGCTCGTCGCCACCAATGAACGCAAAACCATCATCACACCGCGAAATTCAACATCCCAATCAACGATGATAGCTGATCATTGTCTCGAAAAAGCGATCCCGGGGATAAGCGATTGCGAAAAGGAAGCCCACTTCAATTTGCTTCCTGACTCCTATTTTGCAGAAAATGCCATTGGCGACATAGTTCTTCATCTACAGATGGTCCACGACCTCCTCAATCGGATTTCCGATGCTGATTCAGTTGGAACCCTAGTCCCCATCGTAAACTGGCAGCCGGATATGGAGCCCACTTACAGCATAGCCACTATCGTAACATGGGATCGGGCCGGGCTCTTCCACAAATTGGCCGCATCTTTCTTCTACGCGGGCTATTCGATTAAATCCGCGAGAGCCATTTCACGGGAGGACAACATCGCCATGGATACGTTTTTGGTTCATCCTCGAGATCCAGCTAGCTTCAGCGAACGCTACGCCCGACAAATGTTCGAGGAGTGCTTGAACAAGAAACTCGCATGCATCGATTTCGGCGAATCCAAACTCGATGAGCTAATTGAAACTCTGGCAGCGGGAGATAGGGATACCGACAGCTCCGATGCTAAACGCTTATCTCCCAAAATCGATGTATACGCAGAGATCTCTAAGCGGAAGGCCATCGTGGAAACGCGTTCATCGGATACGCCCGGTTTGCTTTATCGGCTAGCGCAGGTCGTGCATAGTCACGGATTCGACATCACTGCCGCTCACATACATACTGAACGCGGAATAGCATTCGACGAACTCTATATCAAATCGAGGGATCCCAAAAAGCGGATAGAACCTGAGCAGTTGACAAAGCTCAAATGCAGTCTTCTTGCCACCCTTAAACGCTTAATCCTGTAGCCGCGGCGTCTCACAGATTTCTGCTACGGGCCCGCGGCAAAATTTGTAAAAGAGTGTCCAATAAATCAGGATATGAGTCGTTTTCGTCCAGAGGGTCTTGCCGCAGGGCGTGAGCAATGCGGGGTATCAATGGAATAGATATCCCCGATGCCCTCAACGCAGCGCCGGGCCCCTCTGGACGGAAGCCACTTTGGGGCAGCTTCCTTTTTGGCTTTTAGCTGCGTTGCTGCCGAAGGCCAAGGCCCTACGGGCATTGGCCCTCGCCTACGCCTTGCCAAAAACCAAAAATGCCTGCTGCGACGCGCATTCTGGCTTGTTGGACACTCTCTAAGATATCAAGTCTAGACGCTGCCGAAAACCGCTTCCAAGCCCCCTCGCATAACGGAAGGGTCCGGAGTCCTATCGGTCCAGTACTCGATCCCGATTACCCCTTGGCCGACCAGCATGCTAAGCCCGTCAATCACGCGACATCCCTTTTCGTAGGCATCTCGAATCAACCGCGTTTTAGGCGGATTCGGAATCACATCGGCTACAATCATGTCTGACGTTAAGGTATCAGTATCCAAATTCAAACTAACATCGATATCTGGATACAAGCCAATGGAGGTCGCATTGATTACAATATCAGTCCCTTCCGGGATCTTGTAGTTGCCCGACCAAAGAACGAAATCGGTCTGCAAATCAGGACAGCGTTCCTTCAGCCTGCCCTTAAGCAGATCCATGAGCCCGCGACCTCGTTTCTCCGTTCGGTTGACGATCGTCAAATGGGTCGCTCCAGATAAAGCCATCTCCACGCTGATCGCCCGAGAGGCCCCGCCGGCCCCGAAAATCAACACTGACTTACCGGCTGGATCTTCGATTTCCTCCAAGGAAGAAACGAATCCTTTCCCATCCGTGTTCTCGCCGATGAGCTTCCCATCGCGATTGACCACGCAATTCACGGCCCCCATCAATTCCGCCGACTCTCCCAAGCCATCCAAATACTGGATCACTTCCACCTTGTGCGGAATTGTGCAATTGAACCCTTTGAAACCGAAAACACGGGCCGCTTCCACAGCCCCTTTCAGGCCTTCCGGCTTAACCTCCAGCGTCAGGTAGCGCCAGTCAAGACCCATATCGCGAAACGCGGGCTCGATCATCGCCTGTGTCGGATTTTCCGCAACCGGAAACCCGTAGCAACCAACGAGCTCTTGCTTGAAGTTCAATTCAGCCATTATTGAATATGATATAGGTCCCGCTCTTTCCCGCTACAGCGATATCGAGCCGCCCATCTCCATTGAGGTCGCCCGTACGGATCTGCAATCCAATGCCAGCGGAACCTCTGACGATCGTTTCCCGACTGAATCGGCTGGTCTTCTTGTCCCAATTATAGTAATACATAACCGCCTCTTCTTTTCCTCCTGGGTCTTTTCCATTGTGGGCGAATACGCGCTTGCCGGTAATCAGCTCATCTTCGCCATCGCCATCGATATCCGCCATGTGAAGGGCATGAGGCTGGGAAAAGGAATCATCGATCAGGTGTTCGTTCCACCTTAAGGTTCCGTCGGCTGCCGGCTCAATTTGCTCCCGCCAGTAGAGACCGTAATCGTGGCCCATCCCATAAATGAAATCGTTGCGCCCATCCCCATTGAGATCGCGCACGATCATGGGAATCGATGCGTGCAAGAACCAATCTTCGTGTAGCTTCCATGCTTGGCCAAAGGAATTGTCTTTGGGCTGCTCATACCAGCCGGATTGAAAGAGAATATCCTTGAGTCCGTCTCCATTCAGGTCGCCAATCCCCAAGCCGTGCCCATTTAAGTTGGACCCGATTGTGATCTTAGCGGCCGAGGGAACTTCTCTCATTTCCTTGATGGTCCGATTCCCCTTGGTAACCGAAACTTCCCGCATTTCCGAAGTAAATCTCCAAGCTAGCAGCGACGTTTCCTTGTTCCAGGAATTGACGATAAACTCAGCCACACCATCCCCGTCAATATCTTCCATCAGTTCGGCCTCATTCCGATCCACCTGGGTATCCACGAGCAAATGCTTTTCCCAGAGGAGGCCGAGTTCCAGCCCTTCCGGGCCCGGGTTCCGGAACCAGTTTATCTCCGTTTGAAAAAAGGATTGGGCGATAATATCCACCCATCCATCGCCATCGACATCGTAAGGGAAGTCGCCATTAGAATGGATGTAGCCGTTCCGGTCTTCGATCGGCCTTAGCGCCCGAGGGACGAATTCTGGGGCCGCGTACCAATTCCGGCCGGCGACTAGATCCAGTTTTCCGTCATTGTTGACGTCTACGATGGCGCAACCCTCGTTGGCATCGACGGCTAGCAATCTCGCGGTAAAAGACACGCTCTTCTCGCCGGCATGGGCAGCGCCTGTGAGCAAGCAGACGAGACTTCCAAGTAAAAGAGTAAGGGGCAATTTAGTGAGTTTCATAATTACTTTCCCAATGGTCGTGAATCAGGGAAATGGTTCAATCTATTAATAAACGGATTTTAGCGTAGGGGCGTCGCTTGCGGCGACCGCAGAAGGGCCTCATACTTAACTTACGCGATCGCCGCAAGCGGCGACCCTACAAATTTCAGACTGATCGGCCACTCTCTAAGATAATTTTGCAGCCGATCATCTCCTACTTCCCATTGATGACCTGCGCCTGAGCCGACGACCCCTCGATATCCACAATTTCTATACTGAGTTTCGACTTGTTGGGCAAATCCTCCTGGATTGCTAAGGTAATCGTCTGAGATCCCCTTTCCGCATCGAACGCGTAGATATCGTTCTTGCGTTCAACCATCTTGTCTCCTGCCCAAAGGACGCTCTCTTCCGGGCCCGATACGCTTAGTCCAACCGCGCCGGCAGTTAGGATATCGATCTGGAAGCGGAGATAGTGCATACGCGTACGGCCATGTTGCCTCAAAGCTGGAATGCCATCCAAGGGGAGCGCGCCATCCACTTTCGTGTACAAAGGACGCCATTCGAACATGGGATCCTCCGAGGTCACGTATCCAAAAGGCTTGTGACGAAGAAGATCCGCGAAACCGCTATCCCCATCCTGATCGTGCAGGTACCGAAAGGTCCTAACAATCCGGCCAGACGACACTTTGTAGGAGCCCTCTTTTCCGAGTTCCGACAAGAATGCGACCATATCGGCTAGCTCGTCTTTCCGCAGACTGGCTGTCAGGCCGGGAGGCATCAAAGAAACCGGGCTAATCGTCTGGGAAGCGACGTCGCTTTTAGAAATTACCAGGCTCCGGTCGGAAGCGTCCCTCACCGTGATCGATTGGCTATCTTCCTTGGATAGCGTTCCCGAGATCACCGATCCGTCCTTGAGAGAAACGCTCACGACGTGGTATCCCTCCTTAATCTTCTTTTGCGGCTGCAGCAACGAATCGACTATGTAATCCATCGGGGCGCTGGCACCAAGACTGGTTAGATCCGGGCCTAGCGAACCTCCAGATCCGCCTATGGCATGGCAGGTGTAGCATAGGAGGGCATCGCGACGATAAACCTCTTCTCCACGACGAGCGTTCCCGTTCGTCTGCGTAAAAGCGATAAATTCAGCCATCTCATCCGCGTCTAGAGCTTGATCGACAGGCTCAATTCCAGCCGCGTCTTCTATCGCCCGTTTCAATTCGCTGGTGTCAACGGGAGCGGACCCCAAAAGGCGTAATGCCTTGGTAGCCACTTCAGTATCCATACGCTTCCCTCGCAGAGAGCTGGCTAGCTGGTTTGCCAATTTCGCTCGAGTCAAATACGGCCTGATTAGCGGTAGAGGATCATCGCTCTCTTGGGCAATAGCCAGCCCTTCCGCTGCTAGCATGGCCACTGAATCAGGACTGGAACGGGCATAGCCAGCGATTGCTCGGAGCCTGATAGTGGATGGAGTGCGGTCGCTTGCCAATCGCTTCAAGGCCGCATCCGCTGCTTCTGCATCCATGAGGGCCAAGCCTTCAACGGCAGCCTCGGCTAACTCTGGACCCGTCTCTAAATCAGCGGCGATCCTTTCTAATCGTCCTGCAACACTCGAAACATTCCAAGATCCTGCCAATTTCGCCGTTCTGCTTCTAACGGCTTCCCGAGCGCTTCCCAGCAGGGCTTCGATATCTGAGCGAGCTATTTTCGGGCTGCGATTACCAGCCTCGGATGCCCGTAACAGGGCATCCAGAATTGCGGGCCCTCCGGGTCGGCCCGCTCGATCAACTTCCGCCGCCGCTGCAAATACGATTTCGAGGACGGAATCGTCTCCCAATTCTCCCATCAGTTCGAGAGCGGGTAGCGTGGCCGCTTCGGAAACGCTTCCCGCCTCCCAATGAGCCACCAATGGGGATAGGGCATCCGGTTTATTCAAACACCCGATAGCATAAACCAGCTTGCGAGCGTCCTCGCCGAAAAACGAAGGGTCTTTCTTGGCTTCCGGCAGCCAATCTTCCTCGAGAGCCTCCATCGTGCGCCAAAGACCAAACTCGAAAGTGTCGTCCATCGATTCGCTGTACGCTTTCATCGCCAACTTAGCCGATCGAGATCCCCCCAGCGCCCGCAGGGCATGCAATGTTTCCAGGCGGACCCTTGGATGCTCATCGCCAATGGTCCACTCGAACACCTCGAGAGCATCTTCATTGTCTTTAGGGTTTTCTTCCAACACGCGCACGGTAGCGGCTCGAACATTGAAATCCTCGGACTGGAGCAACGTATCCACCAACTTCATATCCACCCCACGGATCGCTTGCATCAACCAGAGCGCTTCTAGGCGATGATGATCAATCTCTTCGTTTTCTGGTTCGAGCGTCGCTAGCCAAGACTGCAATTCTCGAGACACCACCCGAGCGTCGCGAGCCTTGAGCTCCAGCTTGGCCTGAGTCCGCGTCCACGATTCCGGCGCCTTCAAAAGGTCGAGCAGCTCCTTGATCGACGATTCTTTAAACTCAGGAACCTTCACAAATGGCCGGTCTTTTGCCGCAATTCGCCAAATGCGACCACGCGACTCATCCCGTCGCTCATCGCGAAAGTCCACCTCGCCGTGCTGAATTATAGGATTGTACCAATCGGCCACATACAAGGCTCCATCCGGACCTAGCTGAACATCGATCGGCCTGAACGCTCCGTGCGTGCTCGTCACCAAGTCTTGTTTCTGCAAGGAAACAACCCCGCTCTGCGAATCCTCGACCTTGAAAGAGCTAATCCGGTTTCCGCGAAAGTCGCAAACGATCAGCCTCCCCTGCCATTCATCTGGAAATTGACTCGATTGTATTATCTCCAAACCGCTCAGCTTAGGCTGGCCGGGATTGAGGCCGTCCATGAAGCGATCCACCCCCACATTAGTTCGGAAAGCCGCACCAGGAAAGGCGTAATTGATACCCTCAGAGCCAGCTCCATCCGATTGGAAAACCTGTCCCCACTTGTCGAACTGAAGTCCCCAGCTGTTAACCAAGCCGTGATTGAAGATATCGAGCTCGAGTGTCTCTGGACGCAGGCGCCATACACCGCCCGCCTTGAGTTCCCGAAGGCCCCGCGGGGTTTCCACGTACGAATGAATGTAGATAGACTGATTGAAATAAATGCGCCCCGCAGGTCCCGCTCTCAAAGTGTGAATAATATGATGGGTGTCCTCGGTGCCGAAGCCTGACAAAAAAACCTCTTCGTTGTCGGCCACCCCGTCATCATCCTTGTCCTCGTAAAACATGAGGTCGGTGGAGTTACCCACGTAGATGCCTTCAGGCGTGGCTAGAATCGCCGTTGGTATCAAAAGATTGTCGATAAACACTTTGCTCTCGTCGGCCACCCCGTCGCCATCCGTATCTTCCAAACGGTAAACTTTATCCGATGCCACTTCGCCCGGTTTGATTTGAGGATAGGTGGTCGTGCTCGCCACCCACAAACGGCCTTGCCCATCAAAACTGATGGCCAGCGGCTTGTCGATCATCGGCTCCGAGGCGAACAGGGAAATTTCGAATCCCTCGGCCGGAACCATAAGGCTTTGTTGAAACTCCGGATCCGGATCCGGGATATCGGTCAACGCGCGCTGCCCCCAACTGGTGGATACAAGTAGCAATGCGAGAAGCGGGATCAGGCAGGGCTGCTTGCGTGTCGGGCGTAGCCTTAGCGAAGACCGATCCCCAATCAGCCGAAATAAAATGGGTCTACGTTCGGTCGCTTGAGGACAAGCGGCCCTACGATCTAGCGAGGAGGACCGGTCCGGTCCTCCGAACTCTTCACCCAAACGGAGGACCGAGACGGTCCTCCCTACCCAATTAAAAAGAATGTTCATCCTTCACCTCCATGCGCCTTTTTCAGTACCAGCCTATAGGGCTTGGGCTTTTTCAGTTCCCCGATTTTCATTTCCTCTTTCTCGATGAAAGCGTCCCACATAGGCAGTTCTTTGACGTTCTGGCCCTGCTCATGCTTTCGGAAACCCCGAAGGTAAGTCTCGTTCTGCGGGCGCCATTGATGGAAAAACAGCTCGTTCTTCCGCTTGATCGTTTCCTGTAGAGCCGTCGCTTGATCATTGGAGGGCTCCCAAGCCAATTGGATTCCTTGTTTCCATCGTCCAGCGCTGCCAGTCGCTAGAACGCGACCTTCGAACTCCAATCGATACTCGCCCCGCGGCAAATCCGCGAATGCCAAAGTCAAGTTCCGGGAAAAGTCGCCGCCGAGTGGCGGCAAACTCAGACGCTCGTCCTGCAATTCGATCACTATACTGTCTTTGGAAACGCGGGCATCCACGAGATTGATGCCTGATGATTCCGCTACATCACCGCCCTTCGTCACCTCGATCGCCTTCGCTGACGAATACTCGGAAAAGGCCTGGGCTATGCGCTCAGCGACTAGGAAATATCCGTATTCATTCAGATGAATCCCGTTCGTGGTGATCGGTTTTATGTTATTTCTCTCCGTACTGGTCTCCAGCGTATTAAAAAGATCTACGAAAAAAGCCCCCCTCGATTTCGCCAGCGCTTTCAAAGCGTCGACATAGATCTCCAGGTCACGATTCAGCGATCGCGGATCGGAAAGGATGTAGCTCCTGTACTCCCGAGGAGTCGGCGAAAGGATGGCTATGCGAGCATCCGTCTCGCTCTCGATCGTATCGAGCAAGGCGTTCATATCCGCTTTGAAGGAAGCCAAACCTTCCCGGCGTTCAAAAGCGGCCATCGACCCATATTGGATCACCACCACGGTCGGATCCGCTAGGCCCAGATGCATCTTCAGGTTCTCGAAACCCTTTTCGATAGGATCGAAAAAAGCCCGGGCCCTGCCTTCCGGGCCATCGCCCGCCCAGCCGATATTTCGAAAAACGATTTTTCGATCGGGCCAACGGGCCGCCAGGGCCGTCTCGATTTGACCAAAGCGAACCGTTCGTTCAAAGAACGCGTCGCCCAGAAACGCTACCCGATCTCCCTCCTTTAACTCGAAGGAATCCGCTCGCAGGGAAATGGTTGATGGCGATCCGAACAGGATGCCAAGAATCAGCAGCTTGGCAACTCGATGCATGGAGCTCTTGAGATAACGCGAAATCATATTCGTTGGCAAATGTGTGGGCAATTTAGCATGAAAACGGCAAAGCCGGAGACCGTTCTCCAAAGGGAAGCCGCCTGTTTAAATTGAATTCGATTCAAGGGTCTCCTCTAAGAAATGGATGAGCATTGCGGGTGAGAGGTTCTAAATGCCACATTTGGGGAATTCTGTAAACGGCATTAATTTACTAGGAAAACCCCAATTCCGCTAGGAAGATAGTGACGACCTTTTGTACAAAATCAACAGAACCGACTAAAAGTAAGCGATGCTAAGGATGAGCCTATCTTCACCCAAAATGAGGCACCTTCAATTGCTCGCCATCTTTTAATGCTGACTCATGGGCGACGATTCCCGGTACCGTCATGGCCAAAGCGTCGTCTACATTGACAGTTGGAGATCGGCCTCCGATCAGAGCGTTAATAAACTCCGCGGAAATGAATGTATGGGAATTTCCATGACCGGATGTATGCCGCATGGGCTCTGGCAGCATATCGCTTTTCCAATACTCAGGGATATCGATGTCCGAGCCTTCCTGAGTGGGCAAATCGTAACGCCTGGCCGTGTCACCTTTCTTACGGAATTTTAGCGCTGCCCCATGCACGCCCACTTTGTCCATTTAGAAACTGGCTTTGTCGCCGAACCACTGCGCCCGCTCGCCATGAGCGGCGCACAGCCAGAAGACATTGCAGCGAACCATATTTCCTTGGTCGGTCTGCATTAACGCCGACTCATTCCAATTCGGATTGTCGTAAGCATTGTCGGTCAAATACGGATGATCGCCCGTACCCCAACCCAAACAAGAAACGCGGGTAATGCGCTCGCCCGTTACTCCTGTAACATTGGGTCTAAATGGGGTCAGTGGTCAATTATCAACTTCTTCAATCGCCTCGCCCATGGGCAAGCCCCTTCCCTGTCTCTCGCGTACCTGCCGCAAATGGCGCTCACCGATCGCGGCTTGCCCATATTCAGCCGGTCGCTTAGCCAGGCGTTCGTCACGGAACTCTCCCGCTTGAGCTTCGAGGCGATCGCCAGCTTCCAAGCCGCCGACAGCCTCTCCTCAGCGGCGTCGGACGCATTCTTGCCCAGCAGATCCATGCACTTGCCAAGCGCCGAATCCCAGCGCGAGCGGTTCAGCTCCGCCAAGTCCTCGCGCTCCAGCCTCGCCAAGGAGCGATCCTTTGCCAGATCATCCGCAACCGCTTGCTTGAAATCCGAAGAGCCCAGCCCCCAGCCTCTGCACATCTTCCTGTCCAGCTCCTCGATCTCCTGAGGATCGTCCGAATACTTCAGCTTCAAATGGGAAATATAGCGGGCCCCATCGCTCGCTGGGCTATGTAACCCCGCTGGAGTTCGCTCAGGAGCAACC
>CAYOLG010000038.1:0-36190 GCA_964404745.1 uncultured Opitutaceae bacterium | reverse complement strand
ACTAATCGCCACGATCGCCATCGGCGCAATCGCGGCTAGCAGCGCTAACGCTGCTATGATCCAGGGGGACATTAATATCGATGGCACCGGAACGCTGGACAACTCAGACCTTTCCCTCGCCACTAAGATCACCAACATCACATCTTCTCTCGGAAATGGAACACCGACCGGAGACTACGCCTTTTTCGCGGGATATCCGGGCGATTTCAATTTTCAGGACATCGATTGGGGCACAGCCGGCTACACCGGAGCTTTGTCAATAACAAATTTATGGTCTGTTAATGTTAACGGAGTAACTTACAGCTTCGATTTGGTTTCGATAACCACCAACCAAGTAATTGCCGGCACCCTCGTCATCCAAGGTACCGGTACGGCTAAGGCAACCGGCTCCACCTTGAGTGACAACCCAGGGGGCACATTCCGGTTGAGCTCTTCTTCCAGTGGCTCCTCGATATCATTCACAAGTAACACCAGCGTTCCTGACTCCGGCCACACGGCAGCCCTCCTCGGGCTCGGCATGCTCGGCCTCGCCGGCTTGGCAAAACGCTTGAGGAAGTAGCCCTAGGGCCATTCCAATCTTATTTACAAAGGCCGCTGCTTTACGCAGCGGCCTTTTTGCTTCGCGCGATGCTACGATACATGAACAGAAGCATCACGATTGCCTCTCTTGGTGGAGTTTCTGTAATTTTGGCCTTATTTTCCTCAACTTTTAATATCTTCATCTTTCGTCCGTAAATGGATGCGCTATTGCTGCCAGCAGATAACACGCAAATCCCGTATTTTGTGGCTCCCCTATGATTGAATTTCCCGCAATAATCGCATACTCCGCTGCTGTTCTGTGTGGCTGCCTGTCGTTAGCCTGCGTCTACGTAGCTTGGTTCCGAAGGCAAAGACCCATCGCTTTGCTGATATTGGCTGTAACTGCCGCTTTGATGCTCGTGGAGTCTATGGCCATTGCTACGGGCGAGCGCGCCAGCAATTCGAGCGCCATAGCCACCTGGCACCGAGTTCAATTACTCGCACTGTCTTTTTTGCCCTGCGCTTGGTTCCTTTTCAGCCTCTTTTACGCTCGCGGCCAAGGCGTTATCGGCAACTGGCGGCGTTCCATCGCGATGGTTCTGGCCCTACCTCCTCTGGTTTTCATTTTCCTGCCCCACGAATACATTGTTTTGGGCCCGTCGAGTCTGTCTAGCTCGGGCACCATCACCCTTGGCTTCGCCGGACAGGTAATCCAAGTGATGGTTATCGCAGGCTCAGTGGTGGCCCTGATGAACTTGGAGCGAACCTATAGAGCCGCCGTCGGCACCCTTCGCTGGCGAGTAAAATACGTGATGCTGGGCTGCGCGACCATTCTCGCAACCCGGTTTTACACTGCCAGCCAAGCCTTGATTTACGGCAGTATCGCCCCTTCGATAGACACGATTAGCACTGCAGCTGTTGCGATCTCCGTAGTATTGATTCTGGTTGGCCTACTACGAGATGGCAGCTTCAACATCGATTTGTATCCTTCCCATCAAGTCATCAGTAGTTCCATAACCATCATATTGGCCGGAGCTTACCTTTTTACCATCGGCCTATTTGCAAACGCTGTGGCGTACATTGGGATTGGCGATACCGCTTTTCCGTTAAAGGCGCTGGGCATACTCGTCGCTCTTCTGATTCTCGCCGCGCTGACGCAATCAGATCGCTTTCGACTTCGTATCAAGCAATTCGTGAGTCGCCACTTTAGACGCCCTAAGTACGACTATCGAACTCTTTGGAAACGCTTCACCGACGAGACCGCGAAGCCGCTTGCGCAGGAGGGTATCTGCGATTCAATCGCCAAGCTCAGCAGCGAGACCTTCGAGGCCCTTTCAGTAAGCGTGTGGCTCTTCGAGGAAAATGGCGCCAATCTACGTCTGCAAGCATCGACTATTCTCGCCGATCACAGCGCAACGCATGAACAACCTAGCCAGCGGGACCTCGAGGGGCTGAAAGCGAGTTTTGCCCGCGATTCGCGACCCATCTACCTCGACGACAATTCAGAGCCGTGGGTCCAAAATTTCGCTCGTTTGAATCCACGGAAATTCGAACATGGCGGTAAGAGAATTTGCGTGCCAATGATCGCTAGAGAATCGCTTCTCGGCGTGGTGGTCCTTGGGGACCGCGTGGCTGGCATTCCCTTTTCAGAGGAGGAGTTCGACGTTCTGACCAGCGTCGGCTACCACGCAGCTTCTAGTTTGCTCTATCTTCGGCTATCGAGAAAGCTAATCGAGAATCGAGAGATGGAGGCCTTTCAAAAAATGGCGGCATTTTTTGTGCACGATCTTAAAAATGCGGCCTCAACTCTGGGCATCATGGTGAAGAACTTGCCAATGCATTGGGATAATCCTGAGTTCCGGATGGACGCTCTCAGGGGCATCTCTCGGACTGGGGATCGAATCAATAAGCTGATCGAGCGTCTCGGAGCAGTCCGGAAAGATTTAGATATTGATCCCAGGCCCTACGAATTCGACAGCTTCGTGCAATCCACGCTTTCCACTTGGGAGACTTCCCCTGAAATAGAGATTCGTAGCTCCCTGAATTGCCCTAGTGAAGTTCCCATCGACACAAAGCAGGTGGCGAAAGTGCTGATCAATCTTCTTATCAATGCGAACGAGGCCATGAATCACAGTGGCGTGATACAAATAGAAACTGGCGTCGAAGACAGACAACTCTTTTTGAGGGTAAAGGATGATGGGTGTGGAATGACTCCTGAGTTTCTTGAAAAACGGCTGTTCCGACCATTTCAAACAACAAAGCAGCAGGGCATTGGCATCGGCATGTTCCAAAGCAAGATGATTGTAGAAGCCCACGGCGGCCAGCTGTATGCGGAAAGCGAGAAGGGGAAAGGAACAACATTTACAATGGTTTTGCCTACGAGCTACAACCAAGCCCAGTGATGCAATCGTTTGCATGCTCGGATGATCGGGCCCACAGTTTCCATCGCTTCAGTAGCTGGACTGGCGAACCCGTAAAGATGCTTAAGTGTTCCTTTTGGGCTATGCCAAGAATTGCGGACTGTGCGTAGCCCCGTAAATCAGCTCCTAAAAAAGTTAAACGTTAATGATATTTGATTCTAAGATGGAACAGAGAAACGGAAAAATGACTCGCCATATTGGCTCCGGCTGGACAGTATCTACGTCTCAAAGCCAGCTCGAAATGAGCCTGGGCGCTCGGGATCGAGCTCCGCCAAAAAACGACGGTTCCGTGGAGAGCGAGACAGCCACCTTCGCGCGGGCCCTGGCGCTTCGGAATGGCATGCGCGACATATAAACCCCTTCATCTGGAAGTTTAATTGACGATAGAAAGCCAGCGGACCGGACACGACAACGGTACGCCTCGTTAAAATGGTTACTCTTAACACTTCCACGACCAAAACTTTGAAACCCCGATCGAAGGTAAGGGGCGACAATTGGCGCTGGTTTGTTATCGCAGCGATAGCCCTCACCGGCGCGTTTGCCCTACCCCTGTGGAATCTGGCTCAATATGGCCTCGAAACTGAGCTCTACTCCCACTGCTGGCTCATGCCGCTGGTCAGCGGTTACTTAATCTGGGCCGACAAAGGCTCCCTCATGAGCCATGGGCACGGCAATTCAATTCGTATCTTCGCCATCATTCCTGCCGCTTTTGCCGTCCTTCTGATCGTTCTTTTCCAGGTAAACCAGAGCGTATGGGTCGGCGATCTGTACGAGAATGCTCTGAGTAGCTTGGCCTTCGCCTACGTTTTTTCAATCTATACAGCCGCCATATTATGCCTCAGACCCAGCACACTTCGGAGGAACGCCTTTCCCTTGGCGGTAGCGCTTTTCACCGCGCCTTTCCCGGTTCCCTTCAAAGATGCCTTGGTAGCCTTCTTTCAATACACCTCAGCTGAGGCTGCTTACTGGATGCTTAAACTTGCCGGAAATACTATTTACCGCGACGGTCTCGTATTCGTTCTGCCCTCTATCACCATGGAAGTGGCGCCTCAGTGTAGCGGTATTCGTTCAAGCTTGGTGCTTTTTCTCGTAAGCCTGGTCGCATCTCAACTTTTCTTGAAAACTGCTTGGAAAAAAATTTCGCTCGTAATCTTCGTAATTCCGCTGGCAATCGGACGCAATGGTTTGCGTATTTTCACTCTCGGCGAACTGTGCGAGCGCATAGGGCCACACATGATCGATCATTGGATACACCACAGCGGAGGGCCGATATTCTTCGCGCTCTCATTAACCGCTTTCTTTGCATTTTTATTCTACCTCGTCAGGAATGAGCCCAAAACGACGAGCTAAAAAGCGACATGATGAAACCGACCTTGCTTATCGTCGATGATGACGAGGAAATTCGAGCTCAACTCAAGTGGGGGCTAACGGATATTTACGATATCGTCCAAGCCGCTGACCGAAGAACCGCGCTGGAAAAATTTCGCCTTCACCGCCCGCTGGTGATAATGCTGGACTTGGGTTTGCCGCCAAACTCAAACGGGCCAGAGGAGGGCTTAGCAGCTCTTTCGGAAATACTCGAAGAAGCCCCGCTAACCAAGGTAGTGATCGCCTCAGGCCAAAATGAAAGATCCAACACGCTATCCGCGATTGGGGCAGGAGCCTACGATTTCCTTCCCAAGCCTGTCGAAATAGAGGAGCTCAAAATCCTGCTAGAACGGTGTTTTAACGTCGCTCAACTCGAGCGCGAATTTATCCAATACAAGCAGCAAGTTCAGGGAGATGCCTTCGAAGGGATGCTGGGGACTAGCGAGCCCATGCAGGCCCTGTTCGATTCCATTCGCAAGATAGCCAACACCCAAGTATCGGTCATGATTCTCGGCGAAAGCGGTACGGGCAAAGAGATGGCCGCCCGAGCGATTCATCAACGGAGTGATCGGTCGACGGGCCCCTTCGTAGCGATCAACTGCAGCGCCATTCCTGAGAATCTACTGGAGAGCGAGCTGTTCGGGCATGAAAAAGGCTCGTTTACCGGGGCTCACGCCCAGCACGTCGGAAAAATCGAGCAGTCCCAGGGTGGGACGCTATTTTTGGACGAGATCGGCGAGGTTCCCTTGCAGACCCAGGTGAAACTCCTGCGTTTTTTGCAAGAAGGCACCATTGAGCGCGTAGGGGGACGCCAAACCATATCCGTCGACTCCCGAATCCTGGCCGCTACCAACGCTGACCTTAAAAAAGGGATGGCTAACGGTACCTTTCGCGAGGATTTCTACTATCGCCTGAGCGTTGTCGAGCTCAACTTGCCGGCTCTCCGGGACCGCGGAGACGATATCCATCTGGTCGCTCGAGCCCTACTACAACGCTTTGGGTCGGACAACAACAAGCCAGGACTTTCTTTCAGCAAGCGAGCGCTTTCCGCCATTTCCCACCACTCATGGCCCGGCAATGTTCGCGAGCTTCAGAATCGCATACGACGGGCGGTTGTTATGTGCGAGGGAGTGACGATTTCGCCCACTGATTTGGAGTTAGCCGATCAAAATTCGGGCCCCTTCCCCGTGAAGACCCTCAAAGCCGCCAAAGAGGACCTGGAACGAGAAATGATCGAAGCCGCCATGAAGCGAAATCTAGGCAATATCACGACCGCCGCTAGTGAATTAGGAATCAGCCGCCCAACACTTTACGAGTTCCTGGAACGGTATGGGATTGGAAGGTAAAATGAAAACTCGATCTTCTGGGCCCGCTTTCTTTAAACAGTGTATCCATAACGTTTTTCCTTCTATTGTAATGCCATCCGCCATTCCTCGCAGAGAGATTCGCAGAAGAGCTAGCTCTTGCTCATAGGGAGACTACGAAGCAGTTAGCGCTACGCCAGTTGGCTCGCTTTGCGATCTCGTAGACTCGCCGTCATGCATAAAGGAGATTTGCGGATGAAATTTAAGAATCAGGCTACTCCACTATTGGGAAGTCAGCGATTCTCTTAGGTGATAAAAAGAATTGAATGGGATGGCTTGAATCGGAAAGGTTAATGCCATAACTATGAATGCTATGAATCCACGTTTCTTGCCTATCGCGGCACTTGGACTTTCCGTCGCCGCGACCTCGCTAACGGCGCAAAATCTGGTTGCTCCCAACGATGGAGCCTATCGGGAATCCCGATCAGCGCCCATGACCCCCGCCCAAGCATCTTCGAGGTCTTACGCCCGCAATATCGGGGCCATGGGGGTGGATTCATCCGCCTACTATCGATATACGACTGGGGACGATATCAGAGGCGGATCTGGCGAGGGTGGAGCCGGAGATTTTACTTCCAATGAATATGGCCTGCGATTCAGCGGAGCTATTGGCGAGGTCACGACGTTTTCCTATTCCCCCAATTGGCGAACCTATTCTGGCGGGCGCTACGATGACCAGTTTGGTCAAAGTTTCGGACTCAATGGATCCGTGAACGCGGGCGGCTGGCAGCTGGGCTTGATACAAACGTATTCGGACTCTTATTACATCATTACGGAGACGGCAACGCAGACCGACGAAGAAACCATCGGGACGCGGGTAACTGGAAACTATCAAGTCAATAGCTCATTGACCGCGGGGTGGGGAGCGAGCTCGAATACTCGCGACAGCGAACGCTTCAATTCAAGCGACACAACTACTTTCGACGCTCAGATTAGCCAGCTGCTTCCATCCAATGCCTCGGTAGCCTTGATATTGTCGGCCGGAGAAGAAGACACCAATGAAGGGTTCAATGCCGACTTCGCTCAAATCAGCGGCAGCTTCAACTATCAGCCCTCCGAGTATCTGTACATATCCGCTTTGCTAGGACAGCAGGAGCGTTCCTTCAATATTACCGGAGCTCCGGACCTTGATAGCGCGATTTACTCGCTAGCATTAAACTTTACTCCCGCGGATTTTACGGAAGTTTCGATTCGAGCTGACCGCTCGGTCGGCGCCTCACTATTTTCCAACCAGACCCGCGAGAACGAAACCTTCAGCATCAACTTGAACCAACGCTTGCTGGATATGCTCAATCTGAGTTTGAGTTACGGCGAAAATTCAGCCAGCTACCTGGCAGCTATCGCGGCCAATGACGAAACCCGGTCGGACGAATACGAGTTTTTCGATGCCCGCCTGAGCTTCGACATTATGGAACGGGGTGCGATATCCATCTTCTACAGGGATCAATCCAACGATTCCGATGATGCTTTCTTTGGGTACGATGGCAGCCAGCACGGCGTAGAAGCGAGTGTAGCATTTTGAGAGAGTGTCTAAGCCGCCTATCGTAAATAGAGGAAAGACTATCGATTGGGTTTCAGCTGTTTCGAAAATGGTTGTTGCGGCTGCTGAGGGGCGCGCCTTCGTCACGCAGGTCGGAAATACGGCCGCCAAGCAAGCACCCCCACCTTTTTGCATGCGGTATTGAGTGGATTTAGCTTTTTGGACAGTACGCTAAGTCTTAACCCGAATTGATCGATTAACCGCCCACCTGCTAACACAGGTTCGAGATCGGAGAATTCGAGGGGACTGATTTGTCAATCAGCATTCATTAACCGCTAAGGTCGCTAAGTTCACGAAGGTAGCAGCTGATTAGTTTGGGTTTTTGGTCCGCTAAAAACGCGAAAACCGCAAAAACCAATGCTTAATGAATCGACTACTATCGCGTCCGGGACCGTCGCGATTCCCCAATTCGTAGTATTTCGAAACACTTTCGCGATATTTAGCATGTTTCGCGTACCAAATTATTACAGAATTAACTTTGTTCTTCCGAAAATCTTTGATTCGGAATAAAATTGTGTAAATATCTCTAAATCAATAGGATACATAATATTTGTTGCTCGGAATAAACCAGTAGTAAAAGTTATCCTTGATCGGAATTTTCAATTTTACGCTATTTCAAATTGCCAATTCGTATTACTACGCTAGTGCTAACCCTTATTATTTCCCCCAGCGGTCCATTATCCAACTCATCCGCGAACTCTGAGCCCCATACCCTTATTTCCTGTGAAAGCCTGCTTTGCTGTGCCCTACGGCCTTGCTGTTACCCTAGCTGCGCTGATACCACTACCCCAACTCTCCGCCATTAGCGTCTGGGTCAATGAGATTCACTACGACAATGACGGCGGAGACCTTGGTGAGTTTGTGGAGATTGCTGGAGTAGCGGGTACGAATCTGACCGGATATAGGATCTAGCTTTATAACGGCTCCAATGGATCTTCTTACGATAGCATCAATCTTGTGGGGCTGATTCCCGACCAGTCCAATGGCTTCGGGGCCTTGGCATTCTTTGAATCTGGGATTCAAAATGGTTCCCCAGATGGCCTCGCCTTAATCGACGGTAGTAAAACGGTCCTGCAATTTCTCAGCTACGAGGGTTCATTCACGGCGGTTGGTGGATACGCAGACGGTATTACCAGCGTCGATATCGGTGTATCGGAACCGGGTTCCACAGCAGTTGGGTACTCTCTCCAGCTAACTGGTTTCGGAAGCGAATACGCCGACTTTAGTTGGACGGGACCAGCACCTGAGTCTGAGGGTATGATCAACGCTGGTCAGTCATTTCCCCAGCCTACGATTTCCGTGCTTAGTACGGCTTCTGTACCCGACAGTGGAGCTTCCAGCGTATTGTTAACGCTCGCTTTGAGCGGATTGTTGTACCTTAGACAGATGATTTAGTACGTGTGTCTAGCAGGTATTCGTAATTCTTAAGCTCGCTCGGAGATCGAGCTCCACCTTTTTCAAAACTCGGTTCAGGAACAAATCCTACGGAAATCGAGACCCAGCAGAGCGTCGGCCGCTCCTACGCTCAAATACACCCTGGTACGTTAACGCATACGGGTGGCCGAGGCATTGCGGCACTACAGGCCGAGCGGACCGTTTAAAGGCACCGGTTTCCAGTCGTAAAGGACATAGGCTGAAGAATTTGGCTATAGCCTGTCTCTTAGAGCAACGACTGGCCTGTTTGCTTCAACCCCTTCCACAGGCAGAATGTCTGCGCTACTCGTTGGAATAGTCGGCCGCAACCATGTGGAGCTTAAACTCTCAATCGAGCAGGGTTCTTAGGTAGGTGGCGTAGCTGGTTTTGCCGAGAAAGTCGATACGCTCCGCTAGAGCGTCACGCATTAACCAGCCTTGCTCGTAGGCGATGGCTTCTAAACAGGCCATTTTGAGCCCTTGGCGCTCTTCGATAACCCTCACAAACTCGGCCGCGTCTAGCAAGGATTTGTGAGTGCCCGTATCCAGCCAAGCGGTACCGCGGCCTAGCAGCTCTACATTGAGTTCTCCACGATCAAGATACACTTGGTTGAGATCGGTGATCTCCAACTCGCCCCGAGCGGACGGCTTGATTTGCTTGGCAAACTCTACAACGCGGCTGTCGTAGAAGTAGAGCCCAGGAATAGCGTAGTTCGATTTTGGTTTTTTCGGCTTTTCCTCAATGGATAGCACCCTGCCATCGTCAGCGAATTCCACCACGCCATAGGCAGTTGGATTAGAGACCGGATAACCGAATACGCTGGCCCCCTCTTGTCGTGCATCGGCCGCTTTGACCCTTTTCACTAGTGAGTGGCCATAGAACAGATTGTCGCCTAGCACCAGCGCCGCTGGGGAATCCCCGAGAAACTTTTCGCCGATCAAGAAGGCTTGAGCCAAGCCCTCCGGCCGAGGTTGCACTTCGTATTCAAATTTCAGGCCAAAATCGCTACCATTGCCGAGCAATCGCTGGAAGAGCGGCGTATCCTGGGGAGTGGATATGATGAGAATGTCCCTGATTCCTGCCAGCATAAGCAAGGAAATCGGGTAGTAAATCATGGGCTTGTCGTAAATCGGCATCAATTGTTTGGATACCGCTATGGTGCAAGGGTAGAGCCGAGTGCCGGACCCGCCGGCGAGTACGATGCCTTTTCGTTTGGATTCAGAAGTCATTGAATGGAAATATTTTTTGTTAACCGCAAAGTACGCTATCCGACTCCACCAGTGGCAGCGGGACAAGAGATCGCGAAGGGTTTACAGAATTATGAAGGAGCAATTATGAATAATGTGAGATATTTTTAAACCGATGCGCCCACAAAGAATCTTTTAACTAATTTACTCTCCCTACGGACTGTTCTGTCGATTATCGAGCAATGTAGTAAACTAACATCTTCTATATTTTGGATAATTCTCCGCAATCTCCGAGGGTTCCGCGGCTGGTTTGTTTCCTTACCCGGCGCCTAGGCGTTGGCGGGCGTACTTCTTTTCCGCTATGTCCTCGCACCAGTCTTTATTTTCTAGATACCACTCCACCGTTTTGCGGATGCCGGTATCAAAGGTTTCCGCAGGACTCCAGCCGCATTCCGCTTCGATACGGTCGCAGTTGATGGCGTAGCGCCGGTCGTGTCCCGGCCGATCTTTGACATAGGCAATCAAGTCTTCGTAGGAATCCATCCCCTCCAAATTCGGGTTTTCGGATGCGGGCCGGAGCTCATCAAGGATGGCGCAAATCCGCTTAACAATTTGGATATTCTCCATCTCGCTGCGCCCGCCAATACAATAGGTTTCTCCTAGTTGCCCTTTGGTCAAGGCCGCCAGGATACCCGTACAGTGATCCTCCACGTAGAGCCAATCCCGTATCTGCTTACCATCGCCGTAGATGGGAAGCGGTTTGCCTTCAAGGGCGTTGAGGAGCACGAGGGGAATCAGTTTTTCAGGGAACTGATAAGGCCCATAGTTGTTGGAACAATTCGTCGTTACTACCGGCATGCCGTAGGTGTGAAAGTAGGAACGGACGAGAAAATCACTAGAAGCCTTGGAGGCGGAATACGGGCTGTTAGGGGCGTAGGGCGTGGTTTCGCAAAAGGCGGGATCATCCGGAGCGAGTGTGCCAAAGACTTCGTCCGTGGATACGTGAAGGAAGCGAAAGGCATCTCTACGATCGCCTTCCAAGGTTTCCCATCGGCTCTTGGCAGCCTGTAGTAGGCGGAGCGTGCCGACCACATTGGTCTGCACGAAGGGTTCGGGTCCGTCAATCGAGCGATCCACATGACTCTCGGCGGCAAAGTGAACAATGGTGTCTACTTCGTTATCTTCCAGTAGCAAGGAAACCAAAGCTTGATCGCAGATGTCGCCCTCGACGAAGCTGTAGGAGTCGCTGCCTTCGAACTCGGTTAGATTGGCTTGGTTGCCCGCATAGGTCAGGGCATCGAGATTGATGAGACGATCGTATCCATTTTCTGATAGCAACGCTCCATTATTTTGAAGGAGCATTCTAACGAAATTGGACCCGATAAAACCGCAGCCGCCGGTGACAAGAACTGAATTCATGATATTAAATTTATGCCCGCTTAATACGAAAAATATCGCTGAATTTTGATATTACTAATTAGTACTCAAATTTTGGAAGCGCACGACTACTCTTTCGGGTGTATGCGGTTTGCTAGATTGCGATTCGATTCTAATGGTATTTCGTGTCATTTAGCGCGCTTAGCAGACTCGTTTTTCATTAACTTTCCCGTTTCCAGTTCTTCAGGGACCAATCGAGTGCTTCTTGAGCAGGGCGCATGTGGATGCCGACGCTTTTCAGTTTGGCGGTATCCAGAACGCAATTGGAACGAGGAGTCTTGGCTGCTTTGGACATGAACTCCTCTTCGCTGTCAAAGAACTTGTAGTCCTTGTTGTTGACTCCATGCTTGAGGATGAGCTCGACGACGTCGGAGGTGGTTACCGACCCTGGATTGGTGACGTTGTAAATACCGTAAGGAACTTCTTTTTCTACGCAGCTCCAGCAAGCTTCTACAAAATCCTCCAGATGACTTAATGAGTTACGGGCTTGGAGAAGATTTTCGTAACGCTGCAGTTTCGAAAGGTAATTACGAGGGCCATCGTTCTCATTGAATGGTATACGCAACCTCCATACATAGCCCTTTGGCTCGCTTTCATGTTCCCAAGCCAGCCACTCAGCGCCTCTATCAGCTTCCTGCCAGCCTAGCACTTCCTCGCCCAAAGCCTTCGTTCCACTGTAGAACGAACAAGGCGGTTGGCGGAAAGAGAAATTCGGAGCATCGTCTTCCCGCCAGCCACCTCCGCCGGGACGTTCGCCAGCAAAAATGCAGCCGCTGGATACATGCCCCCAGCCGATTCCCACTTCCGCGCACACTTCGCGAATAACGGAGGGGAGAATCGCGTTGCCATCGAGGCAGTTGCCCTTGTCCAGCTCGCAGGCATCCACATTGGGCTTGCCCGTATAGCCAGCGCAATTGATGAGGAAGGAGGCTTTTTTTGTTTTTAGCGAATCAACCAAGTCAGCCTTGTTGGCGAATGTGAATTGACGTCCGCTCAGGGCCTCCCATTCGACCGATCTTCCGGTAAGCTGCGTTTGAAACACTTGACCTACATAGCCAGCGCTACCGAGTAAGATTATCATACTGTTGTTGAATTAAGAGGGCCCTTAAAAGTTTTCCCGTCGTTCATCGTCGACCAGTCCAAATAAATTTTTCGGGCACCATGACGATATCCGAAGGCTTGAGAAAAAATGGCTCCACGTCCTCGCCCTCCAAAACCGCTTGCAGATCCAAATTGTAGTTTTGGCGGCGATCTCCCTCCGTCCGAATGACTCTCACTTTCTTGAGATTGGCCTGTTTGGGATCGTAACCCGCTTTCAGCACCGCTTCCAAAGCCGTGAGACGGCGATCGCTCATGATTTCACCCGGCTGAAGAACGGTACCTTGTACATAGATAGGAAAAGTGGAGGAGAGAAGCGTAACCGTCACCTCCTTGGTGACGATTTGGTCGTCATACCATTCTAGCAGCATATCCTCTAGCTGGGAGGAGGTGTAGCCAGTAACTTCCTTTTCGCCGACAAAGGCCAAGGTGATCTTGCCATCACGTCGAATCCGTTGCTCGCCGCTCAATTCTGGGGCCCCTGGAAAGGAAATCCGGATCACGTCTCCCACTAGTAGCTCCAGCGATTCGCTCGATTCCGTCCCATTGCTGGAATCGCTCTCAGCTGAAAAGACCTGGGAGCTAAAGACGAAAGCGATAGTCAAAGCCCGTAGAGCGCCGAGGATCTTGAAGCGTGATTCTTTTTTCATGTTCTTGAAAGTTACCTTGTTTGCTATGAAAGCGAGGCCGGTCCAGCAAGGCGAAACCCGCAACCACCGCTCAATCCATAATGGAACGACATATTTAGCCAAAAATTGAACCGTCTTGGGTGAAATTCGAGGGTTAGGTAAATCGCGGTTTGCTTATAATTTGGTCGGGCTGAAGCGCCGATTTACTATTCACTGATCCACTTCGTACACCTCTACCAGGACCACGCCTCGGGTCGAATTGGCACTCTGAACGACAGCAGTATACACGCCTGGGTCGAGCCAAATAACTTTCGCCGCGGACTGCGAATTTTGGCCGAAGTCAAACGCGCCTGATCGGCTAGCGGCATCCGTAACCACTGAGCCCTCCTCCTGCCAGTCGTCGTTCTCAGCTATAAAAGTCGAGCCTTCGCTCGTGCTCTGATAGATGCTCAGCAAGGGATCCTCTAGGGCGTTAGATACTCCGAGTGCTTCTAGCTCCGAGCCCATCGCTCGAATGAGCATCCGTTTCGGGGCATCGCCAGTGACGGCAAATCCAGCGACGGTTACCTGGTTTCCCCGGGCAACTTCACCTCGCATGGAAATATTGGCCAACGTTGCTGCTTTTGGATCAGCTGTCGCTTCCGAAACATCGAATACTTCAACCAAAGCCGTGCCATCAGTCCCGGTGGCGTTTTTCACCACCGCGGTGTAAACTCCCTGCGGCAGTTCAATAACCATGGCGGCATCGAGACTGCCGGCTGATAGGGCCGAGGCTCCTACCTGTTGGGAACTGATCGATATTTCAGATGCATTGGCCGCCTCCTGCCAATTATCGTTCGTCGCGAAAGGATCGGTTTCTCCCAAACGGTAAAGCGATAGTCGCGGGTCCCCGATCGCGTTAAGCACACCCCGATTCGCTAGTTCAGGCCCCAAACCTCGGATGAGCACTTTCATTGTCCCACCGCCGCTGACAACGAAACCAGCGATCATCGTACTCGATCCCGCTCCAACTTGGCCCCGAATAGAGGTATTCACAAGGAGCCGGCGAGCGGCGACGTCCTCACGCTGCCCATCAACCGCGTAGTTGTCAGAGCCGATCAACAGGCTACCGTTAAGGCCCTTGACTGAATCATCCAACTGCAGAGCCAATGCATATTCACCATTTAGGTCGGCAGTAAGCACTCCTTGGCTATCGATCGACGCCTCTCCCGAAGCGCCCGATGCCCCTAAGCCAAAAGATACAAAAGCCTGTCCATCGGGTCCTGCGATTACGAGAACTTGGCCATCCGATGTATTGGGCAAGACCGCAGTGTAGAATCCATTTAGATCGTTGGTCGCTCCTCGGCCATTAGCCCTTTCTCCAGTAAAACTGTAGGCTGATTCGGTGAAGAAACCGCTTACGCTTTCAAGGTTAGCGTTCCCCTCCATTACAACGAGTCCATTTTCATCCGCGTATTGGAAGGACCCAGATTCCGAAATTTGAAGATCGACGATCTCCATTGGCTCAGAGCCAAAATCTGACAGAAAAACAGCCGACTTGTCCTCTCGAACCATCAAAGCGAACGTTCCCCCGTCAGGCGAAACAGATCCAAAGTAGAACCTGCGCGAGGGAGCAACGTTGACCTCGATGGTAGCGCTCTCAACCGTTTCCAGCCCTTGAGCAATGCCCCCCGTTTTGATCTCCACCCAATACTGGGTATCTTCCGTTAGGGTATCTGTGGTATAGCTAGGGCCAGTCGCCCCTTCGATAGGCTTACCACGATCTCCCGACACGCCACGATACCACTGGTACGTAAGGCCTGGTCCAGATGCAGCCACAGAAAGCGTTGCCGTTCCTTCTTGCTCGATTAAAACATCCACTGGACTCTCAACAATTTTAATCAGGCTCTCCACGGTCAGTTGAACGACGTTACTGGAAACACCGCCCAGTTCGTTGAATACCTCGACCGAATATGCTCCTGCATCCTCCAAGCTCACCTGGTTGAACAGCAACTCCGCACTATTCGCCCCTTCGATGGGCTGGCCATTACGGAGCCACTGGATTTTGGCCGCCGGATATGCAGACACCTCGACATCGAGGGCCGTGATGTCACCAACGATGGCCTCCGTGTTCACCGGTTGGCTGACAATAACCGGAGCGGCCACCTCTCGTACCTCAAGCTCGAAGGTTTCGATAACGGTGTTTGTGCCGTCGCTTATTGAAATCGTGATGGTAGCCGTTCCGCTTCTGCCTTCCGTCGCCGTAAGTCCAATCGAGCGATTTGGGCCTGAACCGCTCAAAACGATCCCCGATTCACCAATCAAAGCAGTATTGGAGGAAATCGCCGATACGACTAGCTCTGACAAAGTCGTATCAGCATCTCCAATTGTGAACTCAACCAGGGCTGAAGTGATTCCCTCAGGAAGAGAGAGATCAGCAAATTTGCTGATCGACGGCGCCAGATTAACCGGTGTTTCAACCGTGACGAATACCGTTTCCTCATACACCCCAAAATCAGTAGTCACCACTGCTTTCAATGCATGCATACCCTCTGACAGAGAGCTGAAGGTGAACTCGTAGGGACTGGAATTCTCGGTGGCTACAAAGTTGTCGTTATCGAAATATTGCACGCTTTGTATCGCTGATTCCGCTCCGCTAACGACGACCTGAAAAGCGTCGGCTTGCCCGGGCTCATAAACGCCCCCTTGCAAACCACTAAAACCGATAACCATCGTATCCGCTTCATTGCTACCACTCGGTTCGACAGACCCGGAAGCGGAGTTCGAGTAACCTGAATCACCAAATTCGTTAAAAGCCCGGACCCGGTAAGTGTAGTTTTGACCCTCAGCGATCGTCGTGTCCTCGTAGGTCGCCACGTTCGCCCCCACTGTGGCGATCTCCGTAAAGGATGAACCATCCAAAGAGCGCTCGATGCGGAAGCCGTCTTCGTTGTTGGAATTGTCGTTCCAAGAAAGCGTCAGTTCGGCCGCACTGGCCATGTGACCGATGGTGGCAACACCTAGGATCAGCCCAATAAAGCACCGAAGCAGCCATCTGCTCCGGGCATCGACTGCTTGAAGATAGGATACTGTAGAATGAGTCTCGCCTGTCATGCTCAGGGCAAGGCTTCGTCTCATTCGTAGAAAACCTGAGATCGCGCAGAGCTATTTGACGACACTTTTAAAGGCGTAGATAAACTCCCTCGATTACCACTGAGGGCTATTCCTATCGAGGCCCGCGGATATCCGCTAAGTCCACTCGTGAAAAAGAGGGCGGATTCTAAAGCAGGAGAGGTCGGCAGTCGCGGGATCAGGCTCAACCCTCGATTCAGACTACCGCTTTAATCCCGAATCCTGCCCTGATTTCCACAAATTCGCCCTCTAGGAAACTAAGGAGCAAAGTTTTTTGGCAAAGCGCCGACTATATTGGCTACCAATGGCTCTGCTTACGACAAAACGCGATTCGTCCGCCAAGACCAGCCTGCGGCACAAGGACGCCAGCTCTTCGGTTGGATTCTTGGAATCGCAAAAGCTCGCTCGACAAAAGGGCTACGAAACGCGGTCTAAACGCTATAAGCTGAAACTGGAGGCTCTGGCGGTCTTCACCCAACAGCTGTCCTCCATGCTAGAGGCCGGCCTTCCCCTCGTATCCGCCCTGGAAGCCCTGCAAGACCAGACCGAGGATCCCGTATTCTCCGTGATCATTTGCGCAGTGCGGACCGACGTTTCGCAAGGCAACAGCTTTTCAGCAGCCTGCGCCAAATACCCCAACGCCTTCAACAACCTATTCATTTCCATGGTGGAAGCCGGGGAGGCCAGTGGCGGATTGGCAGAGATTCTCGGCAAGGTCGCCAACTACTTCGAATCCACCAACAAGCTGATTAAAAAGGTGAAGTCCGCTATGACCTATCCGGTTGCCGTGATCGGCTTAGCGGTGATACTGGTGAACGTCCTACTGATTTTCGTAATCCCCGTTTTCGCCGACATGTTCGCCGATTTCGGCAAAGAACTGCCCGGGCCCACTCGATTTCTTATCAATGTTAGCGAATGGATGAAGGGAAATATTCTTTGGGTTATCCTTGGAGGTTTTATCTTTTTCCATGTGTGGACTCGGTTTACCAAGACGCCGAAGGGCAAGCGCTTTCAGGATAATCTCCTATTCAGGCTGCCCGTATTTGGCAACCTGCTGAGGAAAATCACGCTATCCCGTTTTTGTCGGACCTACGCAACGCTGCTGCGAAGCGGTGTGCCGATCCTCCGCTGTTTGGAGATTGTGTCGGCCAGTAGTGGTCGTACCCAGATCGAGGACGCCTGCAAAGCGATCAGCAAGGCCATCTCCGAAGGTGGGCAAGTCTCGGAAACCATCGCTAGTATCAAATTCTTCCCACCCATGATGAAGCATATGACTAAGGCGGGCGAACAAACCGGTAATGTCGATGGCATGATGAATAAGGTCGCCGATTTCTACGATACCGAAGCGGACGCCATCATTGCTTCGCTCACCTCTTTGATCGAACCAATGCTCATCGTCTTTCTGGGCGTTGTCGTTGGCGGCATCGTTATGGCGATGTTCCTTCCGATCTTCCACCTGTCCTCGGTCGCCGGCGGATAAGGGTCCCAGTTAAACCAACTAACATTTCGCGCTACCTAAATCGCTAGCAATGCAATCTATTCTTATTATCGATGACATGGAGTCCATCTACGAGATGCTGGACACGGTTGTTCAGCCCGCTGGATATACGACCATCTACGCCAAAGATGGTTACGAAGCGGTTTCGACCTACAAGGAGAAGTGCCCAGACCTAGTTCTGACAGATCTGAAGATGGAACCTATGGGCGGCCTCGAGCTCATGAAGAGACTGAAGGAGATCGATCCGAATGCTCTCGTGATTGTCATGACCGCCCATGCCGACGTTGAAAACGCGATGGCATCGATGAAACTGGGGGCCTTCGACTATTTGACCAAGCCCTTTAAACTCGATCAGCTCATGGCGGCGATCAAACGGGCCGACGAGCGGATCAGCGCCTTGATCGCTAGCGAGGACAATGATTCCAATTTCGCCCTCTTGGGAGATTCCGATGCCTCGCAAAAGCTCAAGCAATCGGTTAGCCGAATAGCCGAATCCAAATCTCCCGCATTGATAAAAGGGGCTAAAGGAACTCAAAAAGATTTGGTCGCTTCCGCGATACACGCCGCAAGTGTGACGGAAGAGGAGAACGAAAAGCGTCCCTTCGAGTCGATCGATTGCGCGGAGCATTCAACCGATGAACTCATCGACCGGCTAATAGGGTCGGATAAATGCGGCGGCGGGCTGATGGAAAAAGCGGCTGGCGGTACCATCCTTGTGGAAAATGTCGATCGCCTTCCCATCGAGCTCCAACCGGATCTAAGCAATGCCCTCCGCAAGGTTAAGGGGGAGGCGCGCTTTTTGTTTACCACGACCACAGACTTGGACGGCGCGGTCGCGAGCGGGGGGTTCGACGAATCGCTCTTCTACAGAATTTCTACCCAAACCATCGATTGCCCAAGCCTCGAGAGGCGCTTGGAAGATATTCCCCTGTTCGCCAAGTCCATTCTGCAAGGAACCGGGAAGGAATCCGTGAAAATTAGCGATGACGCTCAGCGGCTTCTACAAAACTACGGGTGGCCAGGGAATTTTGCCGAATTTCGCCAAGTGATCGAGAACGCGGCCGCAGATTGCAGCGACGACACGATTGAAGTGTCTGACTTGCCCGACTGTATCCGCGAAACCAATCAATGGTCGTCGCTAGCAGACTATCTGGAAACGGCCAGTCGCGAGTACAAGACGCGGATTCTTAATGCCTGCCAAGGGGATCCCGAGAAAGCGGCCAAGATTCTTGGCTGCCAGTCTTCGGAGGTTTCGTAGCAGGGAAGTTCCCTTAACTCCTGAAAATATCGGAGGACTGAGCCGGTCCTCCCTACCGAAAGACCAAGGCCAGAAAACGATTCGTGGGTGGAGGTCGATCTCGCGCTTTTGCGACTCATTGACGCATGCGCGTCATCCTAGCTAAGCCATGCGAGCTTCCTACAGCATAGAGGATTTACGCGCCGGGACGACGGGCTCCACCCTGTATCCAGAGCAAGATAGGTGGAGCCCGACCTCACGCCTACGCGACGCTACGGCGGCTCAAGTTGACGCCCACAATCAGGGGCCCGGAGATCGCCTGCTAACGAGTTGAGCCGCGAGGTGATTATATTCGTTCTTCAGCCTACGCTGATCAACGAACTTCGAGGTATTTACCGGAGGGATAATTCCTCATCCATCCCTCAACTAGCTTCTCCATCCGATTCGCCTTGCGCCTCTTTCCAACCCTGTGACACAACTTGGGCAAAACTCACCAAATGCCCAAGCGTACTGACATCGAAACGATTCTGATAATTGGAGCTGGCCCAATCGTCATCGGCCAAGCCTGCGAGTTTGACTACTCGGGAACACAAGCCTGCAAGGCGCTGAAAGAAGAGGGCTACAAGGTCATTCTTATTAACAGCAACCCGGCTACCATCATGACCGATCCGGAATTCGCGGACGTCACCTACATCGAGCCGTTGACGGTAGAAGCCGTCGAAAAGATTATCGCGAAAGAGAAGCCCGATGCGCTTTTGCCAACGCTGGGGGGACAAACGGCCTTGAATCTGTCGCTAGATCTCGACAAAGCCGGCATCCTCGCGGAACACGGCGTGGAGATGATTGGAGCTCGTCCCGATGCCATTAAAAAAGGGGAAGACCGGGAGCTCTTCAAAGAAGCGATGCTGAAAATCGGGCTCGATGTGGCCCGATCAAGGACAGTGAAATCCCTGGCCTCAGCCAAAGAGGCCGCCGAGGCAATCGGCACCTACCCATTCATCATTCGTCCCAGTTTTACTCTCGGCGGTTCGGGAGGAGGCATCGCTTATAACAAAGAGGAGTTCGAGCAAATCGTCTCCCATGGGCTTGATGTTTCGCCCGTGCATGAAGTACTCATCGAAGAGTGCCTGCTCGGCTGGAAGGAGTACGAAATGGAAGTCATGCGGGACAGGAAAGACCAGTGCGTGGTCATCTGCTCCATTGAGAATTTCGATCCCATGGGTGTCCATACCGGCGATTCCATTACGGTAGCTCCTTCCATGACGCTGACTGACCGCGAATATCAATCTATGCGCGACGCCTCCTTCGCCGTAATCCGGGAGATCGGCGTAGAAACGGGCGGTTCCAACATACAGTTCTCTATCTGCCCGGATACCGGCCGCATGGTCGTCATCGAAATGAATCCGCGTGTATCCAGAAGTTCAGCGCTCGCCTCGAAAGCAACTGGATTTCCCATTGCCAAGTTCGCAGCCAAGCTGGCTATCGGCTACAGTCTGGACGAGATCCAGAATGACATCACCCAAAAGACCCCGGCCAGCTTCGAGCCGACTATCGACTACGTCGTCACCAAGATTCCCCGTTTCACCTTCGAAAAATTCCCGGGGGCCGACGATACGCTGACTTCATCCATGAAATCGGTTGGGGAAACCATGGCCATCGGCATGACGTTTAAAGAGTCCTTTCAAAAGGCCTTACGCTCTCTGGAAATCGGCTCATGGGGCTTCGGGGGCGGCAAGTACGGAGGCGACGACCTGCCCAGCAAAGACGTTATCAAAGGGAAATTGGTGCGGCCCAACGCGGAACGGGTTTTCTACATTCGCTACGCTTTCAAAGCGGGCTTCTCGGCAGAGGAGATATTCGAACTGACCAAGATCGATCCCTGGTTTATTAGACAATTGGAGCAAATTAGCCAACTGGAAGACAGGGTTAAGGGTCAAAATTTGGATACGGTCGATACGGATACCCTGCGACTGGCAAAGGAGTACGGATTTTCGGATCGCCAATTGGGCTGGCTGCTGGATTGTCCTTGGGATCGGGTCAAGGCAAAGCGCAAGAGCCTGGGCATCGAAACCGTTTACCGATTGGTTGACACTTGCGCGGCTGAATTCTCTGCGGAAACTCCCTATTACTATTCCTCATACGGTGTAGAAAATGAGATCTCCCCTTCCGAGAAGGAGAAGATCATGATTATCGGCGGAGGGCCGAATCGAATTGGCCAAGGGATCGAGTTCGACTACTGTTGCGTACACGCTTCCTTCGCGCTTCAAGAACTTGGATACGAGTCGGTAATGGTTAACTCCAACCCGGAAACGGTATCCACGGACTACGACACCTCCGACCGGCTATTTTTCGAGCCCCTCACCTTGGAGGACGTCTTGGAAATCTACACCCAAGAGGGATGTACGGGAGCCATCGTGCAATATGGCGGGCAAACGCCTTTGAACCTCGCCTCTGAGTTGAAGGCCCATGGAGTCAATATAATCGGCACCTCTCCCGAGAGCATCGACACCGCCGAAGACCGGGAGCTATTCAAGCGGGTCCTGGATGAGGTGGGGCTCAAGCAACCGGAAAATTTGACGGCGCTCAACGAGGCGGAAGCCTACGAAATGGCCGCCCAAGTGGGCTTCCCCATCCTCGTACGGCCCTCATTCGTTCTCGGTGGCCGCGGGATGTTTATCGTGTACAGCATGGACGAACTGCGCGGCGTCATCCGCGAGGCTTTCGAGGCCTCCCCTGGAAAACCCGTGCTTCTGGATAAATTTCTCGAGGATGCGATCGAGCTCGATGTCGATTGTATTTCCGATGGCGAGACCACGCTGATCGGCGGAATGCTCGAGCATATCGAGTTTGCCGGCGTGCACAGCGGGGATGCCGCCATGGTCTTGCCACCCCACACCTTGGGCGACGAAATGATAGAAACCGTTCGCCAAGCAAGCTATCGGCTCGCCAGCGCCCTGAACGTCGTCGGTCTCATGAATATACAATTCGCTATCAAAGACGATCAGCTTTATGTGTTGGAAGTGAACCCGCGGGCTTCGCGAACGGTTCCTTTCGTTTCTAAAGCGATTGGCGTGCCGCTAGCGAAACTCGCCGCCAAGATCATGACCGGTAAAACGCTGCCTGAACTAGGATTTACTGAGGAGATGACGCCCAAGCACTGGTGTATCAAGGAATCGGTCTTCCCCTTCGTCCGCTTCCCGGGCACCACTATTCGATTGGGCCCTGAAATGCGCTCGACTGGAGAGGTCATGGGACTCGATACCGACTTTGGGATCGCCTTCGCCAAGACGCAAGCCGCTGCTAAGCCGGGCCTCCCCACCGAGGGCAATGTCTTCCTGAGCGTTAAGGATAGCGATAAGCCAAAAGCCGTGGAACTCGCCAAGGATCTCGCTTCCCTCGGATTCCGTATCTATTCGACCAGCGGAACTGCGGACTTCCTGAAAGAAAATGGTATCGAAACGAAGAAGTTGTTCCGCATCGCTGAGGGCCGGCCCAATGTCATCGATCTCATCAAGAACGGCGAAATGCAGATGGTAATCAACACGCCTTCCGGCATGATTCCACGCAAGGACGAAAACCACATTCGATCAGTAGCCTACGCGCACGACATCTGTATTATGACTACGATCACTGGAGCGATGGCGGCCGTGGCCGGTATTGGTTCGCTAAAGGATAAGGACTTCGAAGTCCGGTCCTTGCAGAGCTACGTGGCCAAGAATGTAGCCACCGTCTAGCAGCGTGGGCTATCGATATCTCCGAGGGCAATTAAGCCATCCGGGCTCCCTGCCGATCTAACGCCTAGCATAACCATGAGTAGACAACCCCCAAGACTGGTCGCATTGCTGTCCGGCCCAGATCAACGAGGCCTCGTCGCCAAGGTATCCAATTGGATATTCGAACGCCAGGGGAACATCATCCACGCTGACCAGCATCGCGACCCGGAAGAGGGCGTTTTCTTTCAGCGAATCGAATGGGCTATCGACCCCCACGCCAATCCTGCACTGGAAGCCGCGTCTTTCAACGCATTCGGCGACTCTCTCGGAATGCGCACCCAAGTCGCGATCGCCGGAGTGAAGCCAAAGGTAGCCATTCTCGTATCCAAAGCGGATCATTGCTTTCACGACCTAATGCTCCGCTGGAAAGCAGGCGACTATCCCTGCGATATTGTATTAGCGCTCTCCAATCATGACGATTTGAGAGAAGCTTCGGAACAATACGGCGTTCCGTTCGAATACGTTCCGGTAACCAAAGATACGAAGTCGGAAGCCGAAGCCCAACAGCTTTCGCTACTCAAGCAGAACGGGATCGAGCTGGTAATCATGGCTCGATACATGCAAATTCTGTCCAGCATCTTCCTCGCTACCTTCGGCAAGCCCGTTATCAATATCCATCACTCCTTTCTTCCCGCCTTCGCCGGCGCCAAGCCCTACCACCAGGCTCACAAAAAGGGGGTCAAGCTCATCGGGGCCACGGCCCACTACGCCACCGCCGATCTTGACCAAGGCCCCATTATCCATCAGGCCGTGGCCCAGATAACCCATCGCAACAACGTTCGCGATCTCATACGCAAAGGGCGAGACCTGGAAAAGCTGACTCTGGCCCAAGCAGTTTCCTGGCACTTGGAGAACCGCATCCTCGTCTACGAAAACAAAACCGTCGTTTTCGACTAAGGGTTCTTTTGCGGCTAGACTGAACTCAGTAGGGCGGAGCTTCAGCCCGCGCCAAATTGGTAGGGCTTGAATGTCCCTAGTCAGCCGAGATGGTAGACGTCTTCGGTCGATTAGGGACCAATCTTTTTGCCGAAATCGCGGCACTAAGCCCAACCCGCAATCGACGCTACTTTGAAGATACATATGTAGGAAACTCGCGAGCTAAAGCGCCGCGCTACTGGAATGAACCCTAGTCGCGTCCCGCTAAAACTGGTGATTCTGGTTGAGTTGTTAAGGCGACAAAGGCTATCCGATTAACGACTGCGAGCGTTAGCTTCTGGTTTCAATAGAGGCAAATCTCTGGGATGGCAAACCCGCGAATCTAGTGCTAGCTCGACGCATAACCTCTCTCTGCCACTTATTCTTCCAACGTTGGAAAACTAAGTGGCAGCTACAGCCGCTGAGATTTGAGGCGAAATAGGAGGGCATTCTTGGAGCTTTGGCATGGGAATCTTGGCCTTCTTGTTCCGAAATTGCTTTAAATTGGGCGGAAAACGCGCTCAATCACCCATTCTCTCCAATAAGCCCACTGAAAAATGGCCCAATCAAAAGACGACAATCCGAAACCCAGAAGCGACGAGCGCAATCTTGTCGACGCAGCCGCGGCAAGTGGGGCCGATCTCGAGGATCAGCTGGCTCTGATTTGGGAGCGAAACAAGAAATTCATCATTTACTGCATTGCGGGCGTATTTGTCGTCTTCGCCATCTACCATTTCAGCAAATTCATGGTGGCCCAGGCGGAGGCCTCTCTGAAAGAAGACTACGCCTCGGCAGATGACAGCGCCTCTAGACTCGCCTTTGCGGAAAGGGAATCCAGCAACCCACTCGGCGGATTCGCTTACAGCGAACTGGCGGGTGAAGCTTATGAGAGCGGGGATTTCCCAAAAGCGGCTGATTATTACAGCAGGGCATCCAAATCAGCCAAAGGGGCCATTAGAGATGCAGCCCTGATGGGACAGGCCATTTCGTTACTGCAAAGCGGCGAATCTGGACAGGCCAGGGGAATCCTAGAGGATCTTGCCTCAAACGAGGAGGCCGGGAACGCAACTGAAGCCCGCTATCGATTGGCCGAACTAGCCATCGCCGAGGAAGATTTTGACGTCGCCCGCAATCTCATCACCGAGATTCAAACCAACTTTTCGCAGGAAACGTTCTACTGGATACAAAAAGCCATGTCCCTACAAAGCAAGCTGCCTCCATTGGAGAGCGCGGTAGCTGATCAAAGCTGAGCTGGTCCCGATATTCGAGCGAGAAGACGATTTTCTCGGTTCAGCGCTTGCGCTTCGGTTTTTACTGGCGGGCGCATTTGGGTAGTCCCGTGTCTGAGCATGGTAAGGCGGAAACCAAAGCTCGCCCGGAGGCCGAGCTCCGCCTTTTTTGCATTGGCTGAAGGGTGGAAACCGACCTTGGTTCGGAATGGCGCACCATCCAGAGCGAGTCGAAGGACTGTGCGGGTTTATCGAACCTAACTACGGAATAAGCGATCGCGATTTTCGAAGATCGTTGGTCCAGCGTTATCGCCTACTGCTTGATAAACTTCTTTTGGGCCCCAAAACGGGCTCTCAAGCGTAGGCCTTGCAGGCGAATAAATCCAGTGGCGTCATCAGGATTGTAGTCGCTTTGAACGCCCTCCATTGAGGCCACGTTTTCGTCGTACAGCGAGTACGGGCTTTTGCGACCAACGGTAGTTATATTGCCCTTGTATAATTTGAGCCTGACCGTTCCCGTAACCGACTTTTGGCTATCATCTATGAAGGCCTGCAAGGCTTCCCGCTCGGGCGCATACCAAAAGCCATTGTAAACCAATTCAGCGTATTTGGGAATTAAACCGTCACGGAGGTGCTCGAGATCCCGGTCCATGGTCAGCGACTCTATTTGCTTATGCCCCATCATCAGAATCGTGCCACCCGGGGTTTCATAAACCCCGCGGCTTTTCATTCCAACAAACCGATTCTCAACGATATCCACTCGACCAATACCGTGTTTCCCCGCCAACGCATTGAGCGTTTTCAAAACTTGGGCTGGGCTCATCGATTGCCCATCAACAGCGACACAATCGCCCTTTTCGAATTCCAAATCGATATACTGAGCCTCGTCCGGAGCGTCCTCCGGATCAACCGTTAGCTTGTACATGTCTTTGTTGTCTGGCGTCGTCGGATCAAACCAAGGATCTTCGAGAATGCCCGCTTCGTAGGAGATATGGAGCAGATTCCGGTCCATAGAGTAGGGTTTGGAGGCGGAGGCTTCCACATTGATCCCATGCTCCGCGCAGTAGTTGATCATCTCTCTGCGGCCGGGAAACGCGTTGCGAAAGACATCCATTCGCCAAGGGGAAATGGTTTTTAGGTCCGGAGCTAGAGCGGCGTAGGAAAGCTCGAACCGAACTTGGTCATTGCCTTTCCCCGTCGCTCCATGAGCCAAGGCATCGGCTCCCACTTTGCGGGCCAAATCGATTTGGGCTTTTCCGATCAGAGGCCGGGCGATGGATGTGCCGAGAAAGTACTGCCCCTCGTAGATGGCATTGGCCCGCATGATCGGATAAATGAAGTCCGACGCGAATTCGTCTACTAAGTCGAGCGTGTAATGCTCGCTCGCTCCGGTAGCTTTCGCTTTTTCTTCCAACCCTTCCAGCTCCTCTTCTTGGCCGACATCCGCCGCGAATGTGACAACTTCTGCATTGTAGTGGTCTTTCAACCACCGAACGAGGACCGAGGTATCGAGTCCACCCGAGTAAGCTAGTACGATTTTCATTTAGTTATAACTTTTGTTTGATTAACCACACGAAATTCAACGGAGATGGTGAAGCAATTTCACGAGTTCACACGAACTATTTTTCGATTATGGCGGGATAAACCCGCTCCTACACTTGACTACAACTTGAGTTGACGCCCGTGCGCCTTACTAGACCAATCCTGCGGTCCAAAAATCTCATCAGGCCTTAACGCCTTGGGCTAGCACCGCCATTATCGCTTTCTGGGTGTGGAGCCGGTTCTCAGCTTGATCGAAAATGATCGACTGGTCTCCGTAGAGGACGTCTTCCTGAACCTCCATCCCCTTATAGGCTGGAAGGTCGTGCATGAATAGGGCGTTCGGCTTCCCCAGACGCATCAACTCGCTAGTCACTGAGTACGGCTTCATCGCTTCGATTCGCTCAACCGACTCTTTTTCCTGCCCCATACTCACCCAGGTATCGGTGTAGAGAACATCGGCGCCGCGGGCGGCCTCCTCAGGGTCGCTAGTGAATTGGTAGCTTGGGGCGTGTCCAGATTTTTGAAGCAATTCCCGTATCTCCTTGCCAGGAGCGTAATCAGGCGGACCGGCGAGAACCAGCTCCATTTGAAACAGGGCAGCTCCGAGTATCCAGGAATTGGCTATATTGTTGGCCGTGTCTCCAAAGTAGGCGATTTTTTTGCCTTTTAGCGATTCCAGCAAATCGCCTCCGTCCGACCATCGTTCAGCCATGGAAAAGGCATCGGTGTAAATCTGGCAGGGATGCAGAAGGTCGGTCAAGGCATTGACTACGGGTATCGTTCCCATCCGCGATAGCTCCTCCAATTCGCTATGCTCGTATGTTCTCACGATCAAACCATGTACGAACCGGGATAGCACGTTGGCCGTATCGAAAATCGACTCGCCCCTCCCCAGCTGGATATCATTCTTGTTCAGGAAAATCGGGTGCCCTCCCAATTCGTGGATACCCACATCGAAGGAAACGCGGGTACGCGTGCTAGACTTGGAAAAAATCATCGCCCAGGTCTGCCCTTTGAGAGCCGGCGGCGTGTGGCGTCCCCGTCCATTTTTAAAGCTGCGCGCCAGGGCGAATACTTCACTCGCTTGGTGAGGAGCAAAGTCGGTTTCTTTTAAAAAGTGAGCCATATTATTTAAAATCTAAATGTAGTTACAAATTTTATACATCTTGTTCTTCTGACAAGGTTGCCGAGCGTTCTTCCACTACGCTCTCGAATTTCTGGAGCGCTTCATCGAAGTCTTCTTTCGTTGCCGTAAGAGCCGGCAGAAAACGGATGACATTGGAGCCCGCTGGCGGGACAACGAGACCATTGTTTCTAAGTTGGGGAACCACTTCGGCAGGAGATTCCGCTATTTGGATGCCGATCATGAAGCCGACTCCTCGAACATCCAAGATATAGCTCGGGTACTTCGATCGCAGTTCAGCCAAGCGCTGCATTACATAAGCCCCGTTTTCCTCGACATTTTTAAGGAGCCCATCGTTGTCGATCGATTCGAGGACCGCTAGCGCCGCTGCTGAAATCAAAGGGGTTCCCCCAAATGTCGTGCCGTGACTCCCGGGCTTGAATAACTCTGCGTATTGGTCGCTCACCCACACTCCACCGATAGGAACGCCGCCACCCAGACCCTTAGCCATACCAATAGCGTCAGGTTTGATCTCGGCATGCTCGAAGGCGAAGAAACGCCCGGTCCGCCCCACCCCGCATTGAACTTCGTCGATCATAAGCAAGACCTCTTTTTCAGAGCAGAGGCCGCGTAGTTCTTTCAAAAACTGGTTGCCCGCTGGAAAAATTCCTCCTTCTCCCTGTATAGTTTCGATAAATACAGCAGCGGTATTTTCGTCGATGGCCGCGGCAAAACTGTCGATATTGTTTAGCTCGGCAAAGGAGAATCCATCGACAAGCGGAGCGAAGCCCTGCCGAACATTTTCCTTCGGAGTGGCGCTCATTCCCCCAAAGGTCCGTCCGTGAAAAGCGTTTTTGGCGCAAACTACTTTGTACCGCTTCCCATCTTGGCCAGATTTTTGGCAACCATGGAGTCGGGCCAATTTGATTAAAGCTTCGTTCGCTTCCGCGCCGCTATTGCAGAAGAATACTTTTCCGTTGCCACCCGCCTTTTCGTTAAGCTTAGCTGCCAGCCGAGCTTGGACCTCGTTTCGATAGAGATTGCTAACGCAGATGAGTTCGTTGGCTTGCCCTTCGATGGCGGCGACCAGCTTTGGATGGCAATGGCCCAAACTGGTAACCGCTATGCCCGAACAGAAATCCAGATACTCCTTTCCCGAATCATCCCACAGACGCAAACCACGGCCACGAACGAAGGTAATAGGCGGCAATCCATAATTGCCGAGTACGTTATCCTTGTAGAGCTGCTCGGTATTCGTATTCGCGTTCATGATATTAAAAGAATCTGGATCAATCCCCATCTGAATCGACTAGTGCACGATTTCAGTGCCAATCCCCTTGTCCGTGAAGATTTCCAACAACAAGCTGTGGGGCAATCTTCCATCGATGAAGTGAACCCGGTGCACACCCGCATCGAGGGCTTTCATTGAACTATCGATTTTCGGCAGCATCCCTGCGCTGATAGTGCCGATAGCTTTGAGCTCGGCCACTTCGTCTACCTTTAAGGTGGAAATCAGCGAATCCGCATTGGAAGGATCGCTCAACAAGCCAGGAACATCGCTCAAGTAGACCAAGCGTCTGGCCCTTAAAGCGGCGGCAACACAGGCCGCTGCAACATCGGCATTCACATTGTAGAGTTCTCCCTCTACGCCTTTCGCTACTGGAGAAATTACGGGAGTGTAGCCGTCGGAAATCGCCTTCTCAATCGACCGCTTATTAACCGATACGATGTTGCCAACGAACCCAAGATCAACCGCATTCCCATGGCTATCAACCGAGTATTTTTCCCCTTCGAAAACTGTAGGGCCGGGAATGCCAAGAGGGCGATCATTCCTGATCTGCAGCATCTCGCACACCTCTCCATTAACTTGGCGGCTCAACACCTCGTCGACAACTTTTACCGTATCTGCATCCGTGTAACGCAATCCATTGATAAACTTGGCCTCGATTCCTTTTTCTATAAGGGCACGGCTGATAGCTTTGCCTCCCCCATGAACAACCACGGCATGGATCCCCACAGCTGAGAGAAAAGCTATATCTCCCGCCACTCGGGATCTGATTTCGGGATCCGGATCGTCCATGAAGCTGCCGCCATACTTGATTACGAAGACCGATCCTCTGAATTCCTGAACATAGGGTAAGGCTTCCACCAATACGGCTGCCTTAGAAATGATGTCCTTCATGTCGTCCGAGACCATACCCTGCAATCCCCTACTCGCTTTTGTTAAAATTGACATAACCCTCGGTCAGATCCGTCGATCTCAACCGAAACGCTCCGTTTCCTTGATGGAGATTGATTCTAATCGAAAACCGACGTCTCGACACGATCTCTTTCCAGAGTGGCTTGTTTCCAGGAACCGGATCGCCTCCAATCAAAGCAGGCGTATCATCATAGCTGATGTCGATCACGTGTTGGTCTATCTTCGCGTCAGCATAGCCCAAGGCATCCATCAAACGCCCCCAGTTGGGATCGCTTCCGTACCAGGACGTTTTTACCAAAAGGGAGTTACCGATAGCCCGGCTTACATTTTCCGCGTCCTGATCGTTTGCCGCTCCCGATATCAAAAGTTCTACGACTTTCGTTATCCGTTCTCCATCCGCTACGATTTTATCCGCCAAGCAGTCGCAAACTTCGAAGAGAGCCTCCTCGAACAGAGCTTCACTTTCGCCATCAAGCTCCACCTCCGACTCCCCGTTAGCCAGCAAGAGAACGGTATCGTTCGTACTCATGTCGCCATCTACTGTGATCGCGTTAAACGTGCGGTTAACGACTGAGGTTAACGCCATTTTGAGCGCTTCGGGCGTGGCTTGGATGTCGGTGGTCAAAAAGGCCAGCATGGTAGCCATATTTGGCTGGATCATTCCCGCTCCCTTGGCCGCTCCGCCGATGGTTACGGTTTTGCCTTCTAGATCGAAGGTCGCAGTTGCGGTTTTGGTCTTCGTATCGGAAGTCAGGATGCTCGAAGCGAATTCGATCCCTTCCTTAGCCCCTCGCTTGGCGGCCTCGCCAACTTCTTCGATCTTCGGCTTAAGCCGATTCATAGGAAGCAGGTCCCCAATTCTGCCCGTCGAACATACGAGGAAGGAATTCTCCGGACTACCTGTGGACGATTCGGCGAACTTCAGCATCTCCAAAGAATCCGCTGTACCTTGCTTGCCAGTGCAGGCATTGGCGTTGCCGCTGTTGACAATAATTCCGTGGATTGAATTACCTGTATCCAATATTCTCTGGCAATCTATCACTGGCGCCGCCTTGACGGCGTTCTTGGTAAATACCCCTGCAGCAGAGCATGGCGTTTTCGAGTAGATCAGCCCCGTATCCAGCCGACCATCTTGCTTACCTCTGATGTCAGAGCGGGCAGCAGCAGCACAGAAGCCTTTGGGATTAGTAACTCCTGCAGTGTCGGCTTTGAAGTCTATCGTCTTACTCATGGATCAAACCCTCCGTTTCGTCCCATCCTTGCCAGAGATTCATAATTTGCACAGCTTGTCCAGCCAGGCCTTTCATCAAATTATCCTCCGCGGAGGTGATGACGAAGTTGCCCGTCCGCTCGTCTTTGATAGCCGAAATATCGATACGATTGGTATCTATTGTATACTTGGATTCAGGCCTCGTATCCGCTGGAAGGATATGAACGAACGGACGATTTCCAAACCAGATTTCCCAAACCTTATAGAGGTCTTCTACCGACGTTCCAGATGACGGAACTGTAATTGTGGTTATGATACCGCGATTCATAGGGGCCAAGTGCGGGTTGAATTGGAGGACGACTTCGCCTTGCCCAGCTTTACCAAGCTGCTCCTCGATTTCCGAGAGATGCCTGTGCTTGGGAATTCCATAGGCCTTGGCGCTTTCGTTGACCTCGCAATAGGAGAAGGCCGCTTTCGACTGTTTGCCCGCTCCACTGACGCCGCTGAAGGAATTGGCAACGATCCCCGATGTTCCAATGATCCCCTCACTAATGAGGGGGTAGAGCGGCACTAGAATACTGGTGGGATAGCACCCCGGGCAGGCGAAAACCGGCTTTTCCTTCCATCCATCCTTGGCGATTTCTGGAAGAACATACTCAGCTTGGCTTAGCGTCACCGTGTCGGGATGCGGCTGGCCATAGTACTCTTCATAGATAGCCGGGTCGGATATCCGAAAATCAGCGCTGCAATCTATCACCTGTTTTCCCGAACGGACGATCGGTCCCGCGTATTCCGCGGCCACTCCGTGAGGTACTGCCAGAAAGACGCAATCGATATCCTCCCTAGTGGCAATCGCCTCTGGATCCGATTTCTCGAATACCAGTCCATCCAGCGATCCTCGAAGCTGAGGCATGATCTGGCTGACCGGCTTACCCGCTTCGCTTCTCGAGGTGATGGCCACGAGATTCGCTTTCGGATGAGTGGCTAGTAGTTTGACGAGGACTTCCCCGCCATATCCCGATGCTCCTACGATGGCTGTGTTCATTTTGTTTCTGAGGCTGGTTGAAAATAAAAAGACCCTCTGAGGTTATCAAACCAGAGAGGGCCTTTTGGGAAAAAATTCTTTCTGAAAGTAGCTTACCGCTTGGAGAATTGGAATTTCTTGCGCGCTCCCGGTTGTCCCGACTTTTTACGTTCCTTCATTCGGGGATCTCGAGTGAGGTGCCCCGCTTGCTTCAAAGGAGTTCGCAGCTCGCTGTCGAACTTCAACAATGCTCTAGCGATACCGAGGGCCAATGCTCCGGCCTGGCCGCTATCACCCCCTCCTTGAACTTTGGCCACCATGTCGAACTTGTCCTTGGCTTCGATGGTGGCAAAGGGAAGGAGGGCGGAACGCGAGAAGTTCTCGTGGGAAAAGAATTCGTCAGCCGACTTGTCATTGATGCTGACTTTGCCGCTGCCTTCGGTCAGCCGAACGCGAGCGGATGCCGTCTTGCGACGTCCTGTTCCGATATAAACGGTATTTTTTTCTGCCATTTTCTAGAAGGCTTGAAGTTATTAAAGGGCTACCGCTTTCGGCTCCTGGGCTTCGTGAGGATGCTCTTCGCCCGCGTAGACTTTAAGCTTAGTCAGCATCTTGCGGGCCAAGCGGTTTTTAGGGAGCATCCCCTTAACGGCATGCTTGACGACGAAATCCGGTTGACGAGCCTGCATTTGCGAAACGCCTAAATGCTTTTCGCCACCCACATAACCGCTGTAGAACATATACTGCTTTTGCTCTCTTTTCTTACCGGTGAGCACGATTTTGTCAGCATTGATGACGATTACGAAACTGCCCGTGTCCACATGCGGCGTATACGTCGGTCTATCTCGTCCTCTGAGCAAATTGGCGATTTTAACCGCTAAACGACCGAGCACTTGGTCTTTCGCGTCGACGATGACCCAGTCGCGTTTTACGGTTTCCTTCTTGGCGAGATACGTTTTCATCGGATTTCGAGAAAAAGAGGGAAACTCCTAGGCTCTAGCAAAAGCATGTCAACGATTTTGAGAGTTTTTTTGAGGCTAGGGACACAAAGGCATCGAACTCAGCTCTCCCTCCGGGCGAGCTCCGCCTTTTTGCTTTGTCTTGAAGGGCGGAACACGACGTCCCCGCTCGTTCACATTTGTTAGTTCCTTATCCTAACTCAATCACGAGATCGCGCGTCCCGATTTCTAGAATCCGATAGTAATGGAGGTGGAACCGTGAAAGTGGCTATCGGGCGTGGGCGAACCCTCGTCGCTATCGTCGTAGTGGACGCCGAAGGATAGAACCGCGTTCTCCTTTAGCTGAATCGGCACCACAACATCGGCTCCATAATAGAGGTACTTCCCGAAGTCATCGCCATCGATCAATCCGAAGTGGGCTCCCAAATCGAGCGATGTTTTACCGCTGAGAGGCAGGTTGTAGCGGGCCGACCCCTCCGTGGTGGTCACATCCAAATCAAGATCCCGGTAAAGGTATAAGGATGCGGCCACATTGCGAATCTCCTGCGTCAAACCAATGAACGGCTCGGTCGAGTCCATGCCCGTCGGGAAATAGTAGTGAGCGGCCCCGATATCCACGCTGGTATTTTCGCCGATAGCCCAGCCCTGCCCCACATAAAAATCGACCTCATCGGTCCATTCTTCCGGAGCTCCTCGATTTTCGATCGGCTGAGCCACCCAGATTCCAGCATAGAAGTCCCCTTTCGCGAACTCGACCGAAGGATGAAAGACATTATCCGCCAGTTGAGTTCCTCGGAAAACGTACTTAGTATCGAAAGTAAGGTCCAAGCTGATAGTATACTCTTCTGAGCGGCCAATTCCTTGGGGGGCGAAGAGCAAAGCTGAAAACAGCAGGAGGCGGAGGGCTTTCATAGGCATTGGATCTTCATTATGAGCTCAAATGTGACCAGATCAAACTTCCTGGGTTGCTGAATTTGTCCGGAAACCAATAAAGAACTCCGTCAAAACGAGAAAGGTCCCCATGGAGAATCCAAAATCCACCAAAATCTTACCGGCCCAACGCATCGGGGCCGCCTTGGCCGCGATCGCGATCGGACTCGGAGCTTTCGGGGCGCACGGGCTCGAAAGCCATTTGGAAGCCGCTGGAATGATGGAGGTTTGGCAAACGGCCGTGTTCTACCATTTGATCCACGCGGTATGCGTCTTCTTCCTCGCGTCTATGGTCGGACCAACACCTCCGCGCGGCGGGAAATTAGCCTTGAACCTATGGATCGCCGGCATGCTCCTGTTTTCCGGGTCTCTTTACGGATTGGCTCTGACCAATTGGGGGGTTCTCGGTCCCGTCACGCCCATAGGAGGATTGTGTCTTATAGCTGGATGGATCGCGGCCCTTGGCATTCGATTCGTGAAGTCCGCTTAATCGCCTATGGTCGAGCATAGTAAACGCATCGACTTCGATCTTCCGATTCCCGAATCGCTGGCGGAAGCGTTGGCTCTTCTGAAACGACGAGGGGGGCGCTGCTTTCTCGTTGGGGGTTGTATACGCGATGCTCTGGCGGGGATTCCCCCCACTGATTTCGATGTCGAGGTGTATGGTCTGGAGCTCGATGAAATCGCCGCAATCCTCGCCGAGATTGGGAAAACCGATCTGGTTGGGAAATCCTTCGCGGTAGTGAAGCTGTGGACCCAAGGGGCCGAGTACGACTTCTCGGTGCCTCGGACCGAAACCAAGTCGGGACAAGGCCACCGCGGCTTCGAGATCCAGACCGACCCCAATCTTGATCCCAAATCAGCGCTCAAGCGACGCGACTTTACTATCAACGCTCTACTGTACGATCCGCACGAGAAAGCGGTCATAGATTATTTCGGCGGACTGGCTGACCTGGAAAACAAAGAGCTCAAGCATGTTAGCGAGGCCTTTTCAGAAGATCCTTTACGAGCGTTGAGAGCGATGCAATTCGCGGGCCGCTTCAGCCTCGTCCTGAATGCGAAAACAGCCGCTCTCTGCCGGGAGATGAAGCGAGAATTCGCCTACGTGGCAACGGAGCGTATTTGGGGAGAATGGCAAAAGTGGGCCTGCCAATCGGCAACCCCTTCCAAAGGAATGGTTGCCTTGAAAGAGAGCGGGTGGATCTCCTTTTTCCCGGAAATCAACGCCCTTCTCCGTCTCCCACAAGAACCCGAATGGCATCCGGAAGGAGATGTATTCACCCATACGCTACACTGCGTCGACGCGCTCGCCAGTCACCCTGATTGGTCTCGCTTCGATTCCGAAAGAAGATCAACGCTTATGTTGGCAACCCTGTGCCACGACCTTGGAAAAGCTCGTCGCACGCGCTACGCCGAATTCAAAGGAGCCCTACGCTGGACAAGTCCAGGTCACGACCAGGAAAGCGGCTGGCTGTCTGAAGCCCTGCTGAAGCGCATCGGCGCTCCGAATGCCCTAAAAGAGAAGGTCAGGTCCCTGGTTGTAAACCATCATTTCCTGAGCTCCTTCGTCGATGCTCAACCATCCGATGCCAGCCTGAAACGGCTATCCAAGCGTATCCAGCCCGCGACGACCAACGAGCTATACTACGTTATGTGGGCGGATCACAATGGCAGGCCACCACTACTTTCCGAGAAACAGGAAAAGCGGCTCAATTACTTCAACACTAGAATTCGGGAGTTAGCTGTAGAAGACACGGCTCCCAAGTCAATTCTGCAAGGTAGACACCTAATCGAGAAGGGCCTGAAACCAGGCCCGCGGTTCAAATCGATTCTCTCGAAGGCTTACGAGGCCCAATTGAAAGGCGCTTTTGACGACTTGGAGGGAGCTCTCGACTGGATGCAGAGGGAATCGCTTGTTTAGAGAGTGTCTGATAATTCGAAACCGTGTAAGGCTGGCGCTCTTGACGGGCGTAGTGTACGACGCACTGTCGACAGCGCGCTCTTGAAAAGTCGAGTTGGAGGGTGCCCGAGATTTCGAAACTGACGTCGTTTTCGCTCGGGCAGGCCCACCCAAGCGAGAGCGCATGCCGACCGATCACAACAACGAACTCCGGGCAATCTTACTTCGCTGTTTCAGATCGCTCAACGCTGACGAATTTGAAGGACCCTTATCCAAAAGCTTTTGCTGGCAAAGAGCAGTCGCATTCACTTTTCTTGGCGAGTGCCTGTTACCCTATACCGTCCGCGGGCGTCGCCGCTTTGGCAATGCCTGTCGGCACATCGAAAGACGTTTCATGAGCAGTACGGCGCCCGGTTCGAAAAACGGGAAGGCCGACTCCGCCCGGAGGTGACGCGCACCCTCGACGCCTTCGAGGTCTGCGGAGACCTGAGCAGCGGATTCGCCAGGCTTCACTGCGACCATTGCGGGCCCGACTACCTGATCTCCTTCAGCTGCAAACAGCG
>CAYOLG010000037.1:0-38480 GCA_964404745.1 uncultured Opitutaceae bacterium | reverse complement strand
TCGCTATTGGGTATGTCGTGAGCGGCGAATCGCTTGGCGATGGTGGGCGTGCTTTCGTCGGCAGCTAGTATGCCTTTACCGGATACGACAATGTTTTGGGCGATTTCTATGAGCTGATTAAGGTTTTTCATGGGTAAGCGTGGGCGTTTAATAGATTCCTTCGAGAATCCAGTCATTGGCGTCGTGGAGATCATCGATATCGAAGTACCTTATGCGGGCTCGCGTGAATGGACGGCATAGGGCGACCATGGCTTTTTCCCATCTTCGGTCGCCCACAATGGCGATGCGTTCGATGTCGTTGAAATGCTGGCAGCCGAATTTTAGATCCTCCCAGGCGGCTCCAAGCGTCCATCCTTGAAATTCGATCATCTCGAATAGCAGGCGGATCTTGCCATGCTTTTCGACGAGATTATCGAGCTCGGGAATAAAGAAATCGTAGCTGGCCTTGGTTAGCTTTCCGGAGGCGGTGATTTTGACGACCTTTCCGTTCGCGAGTTCCTGGAGCTCGACTGACTCCCGCTTGATCGTTTCGGTAAACTGTTGGTTTTCGCTCATCTTGGGGGTCCTTTCTAAAATAGAGGAATTAGCGGAGATTATGGCCGTTTTTGAGCGAATTTTCTAGGCGGATTTCGCCTGAATTTAGGCAGAAATTTCCTTTTTTGCATCTATTGCAAATGACGCTCGGTTTCGAGAATGGCCAAGGTCGTTTTGAGCACGGTATCCGGGTTGAGGGAAAGGCTGTCGATACCTTGCCCTACCAGAAACTGGGCGAACTCAGGGTAGTCGCTAGGAGCTTGGCCGCAGATGCCAATCTTCCGCCCTTTCGCCTGGCAGGTGGCGATCACTTGAGTAATGGCTCGCTTAACGGCCTCGTTGCGCTCGTCGAAAATAGAGGCGACGATTTCGCTGTCCCGATCCACTCCGAGAATGAGCTGAGTCAAGTCATTGGAACCGATGCTGAATCCATCGAAAATATCCGCGAATTGGTCGGCTAGCGTGACGTTGCTAGGGATCTCGCACATAACATAGATTTCCAGCCCGTCTTTTCCGCGCTCGAGACCGTGTTTGGCCATTTCCTCCTGGACCCGTTTCCCTTCATCCACGGTACGGCAAAAGGGAATCATCAGCTTTAGGTTTACTAACCCCATGTCTTCGCGAACCTTTTTCACCGCTTGGCACTCTAGGGCGAAGCCATCCCGGTAGCGCGGATGGTAGTAGCGACTGGCCCCGCGAAAGCCGATCATGGGGTTCTCCTCTTCCGGTTCGAAAGCCCGGCCTCCGATTAGATTGGCGTATTCGTTGGACTTGAAATCACTCAAGCGGAGGATGACTTCCTTCGGGTAGAAAGCGGCGGCTAGCGTGGCAATCCCTTGCGAAAGCTTGTCGATAAAGAATTGGGGCTTATCGGCGTAGCCAAAGGTCAATTCCTCGATCTCCTTTTTAGCCGTCGCATCGTCCAACTCTTCGAAATTCAGAAGGGCAAGGGGATGGATTTTGATGGCGTTGCTGATGATGAACTCCATGCGGGCCAGACCCACACCGTCGTTAGGGAGGAACGAGTGGGAGAAGGCTTCCTCCGGATTGGCGATATTCATCATTACCCTAGTTTTCGGCTTTTCCAAAGAAGCGAGATCGGTTTCCACAATCTCGAAAGGCAATTCTCCGCGGTACACGAAGCCTGTATCACCCTCGGCGCAGCTAATAGTGACCACTTCTCCATCGGTAAGCGTCTCGGTGGCGTGTTCGGCTCCGACGATGGCGGGAACGCCCAGTTCTCGACTGACGATTGCAGCATGGCAGGTGCGCCCGCCTCGGTTGGTGACGATTCCGGCCGCCTTCTTCATGATCGGCTGCCAGTCGGGATCCGTCTTGTCGGTAACGAGTACCTCGCCTGCTTGAAACTCGCCGATCCGGTCCACTCCATGGATCACTCGAGTTCGGCCGCTGGCGATCTTGCTGCCGACACTGCGACCGGAAATCAAAATCTGGCCGCGCTTTTCGAGCCGATAGGTTTCCAGCTTGTCGACGGAGCGGCGCGATTGGACCGTTTCCGGGCGGGCCTGAACGATAAAGAGCTCGCTGGTTTGGCCGTCTTTTGCCCACTCTAGGTCCATGGGCGTTGGTCGGCCCCGTATTCGAGAATAATGGTCCTCGACGATACAGCCCCAGCGAGCGAGTTGGAGGACTTCGTCTTCACCGAGAGCGAACTTCTTTCGGTCCGCTGGAGCGACGGGAACGTTTTTCACCATCTTTCCGCCGTCAACATCGTAGATGAGTTTGAACTCCTTGCTGCCCACCTTCTTCTGCAGGAGCGGCCGCTTGCCCGCCTTTAAGGTCGGCTTGAAAACGGTATACTCGTCTGGCGTAACTGAACCTTGAACCACGTTTTCACCGAGACCATAAGCGGCGCTGATCATAACGGCATCCGTGAAACCGCTTTCCGTATCGATGGTGAACATCACCCCAGAACAGGCCAGATCGGATCTCACCATGCGTTGCACGCCTATGCTGAGAGCGACCCGGAAGTGATCGAATCCCTTGTCGACGCGATAGCTGATGGCCCGATTGGTGAAGAGCGAAGCGAAACAGCGTTTGCAGGTTTCCAGCAAGGCCGTGTTTCCGTGCACATTCAGGTAAGTTTCTTGTTGGCCAGCGAAACTGGCATCGGGCAGGTCCTCGGCGGTTGCCGAGGAGCGTACCGCAACATCTAGGGGAGTCGGCCGGTCGCCTTGCAGATTGCGGTAGGCTTCGATAATCTGCTCTCCGAGGTCGCAAGGCAGGGTGGCATCTAGGATCGCTTGGCGAACGGCGTTTCCCCTTTCGCTTAAATTAGCCATGTCTGAGGTATCGAGATCGGAAAGCGTCGATCGTACTAGGGTGTCTATGCCTGTCGATTCGACGAAATAGCGGTAGGCGTCAGCGGTTACCGCGAATCCATCCGGAACCTGCACACCATCGCTGGAAAGCTCCCGAAACATTTCGCCGAGCGAGGCGTTTTTGCCTCCCACGGTCGGGACATCTTCGATGGAAATGTCTATGAATCTTTTGGTGAATCCGGGGTTGGCTTTCGGCAGGGACATGGTGGGTGTAGGTTGGAAACTATTCTAAAGGAAATTGCTCTGAGGGCAATCGCTAATGGGTGCGGAATTGCCACAATTTCCAGCGCTGATGCCTGTCACAAGCCAATTGAAATAGTGGCCAAAGTGGCGGCGAATGGGCTTGCTTGCGATTTATCGTGGCTGTATAGCTAATTCTAGGACATTGATTTCCAGGAAAACGCTAGCCTGGCGTGTGCGGGGAATGCGGCAATATGAAATACCTCGATGAGTATCGCAATGCTGATAGAGCGCGCCGCTTGGCGGACGCGATTGCTTCAACTGTCACGAAACATTGGGTACTCATGGAAATTTGTGGCGGCCAGACCCATGCCATCGCCCGTTTTGGAATTGCTTCCCTGCTTCCAGAGGAAGTGAAGCTGATCCACGGACCTGGGTGCCCGGTATGCGTCACGCCTACCCGAGCTTTGGACCAGGCAATCTGGCTCGCCCGGCAGCCTGGAATAACGCTCTGCGCGTTCGGGGACATGATGCGCGTTCCGGCGACGGAGGGAGACTTGTTCAGAGTGAAATCGGAGGGGGGAAGCGTAAAGCCGGTCTATTCTCCTATGGACGCGTTGGCCCTAGCCAAGCGAATGCCTGGCGAGCAAGTGGTGTTCTTGGCAGTCGGTTTTGAAACCACCGCTCCCGCCAATGCCATGGCGGTCTACCAAGCGGCGGCCCAGGGGGTGGAAAATTTTTCCATGCTCTGCTATCAGGTTCGCGTTCCGCCGGCGATAGAGGCTCTGCTGCAAGCTCCCGGCAATAAGATCCAAGGCTTTCTAGCGGCGGGCCATGTCTGCGCAATAATGGGTGTAGACGAGTATCGGCCCATTGCAGAGTCCTATCAAGTGCCGATAGTGATTACCGGTTTTGAACCGGTCGACATCCTGAGAGGAGTCCTCGATTGCGTGCGTCAACTGGAGAGCGGTCGGCACGAAGTTTCCAATCAATACGCCCGTTCGGTTCGGGAATCGGGAAATGCGGTGGCCCAGAATTTGGTGGGAAAGGTGTTTCAAACGGTCGCTAGCGATTGGCGGGGTATGGGGGTAATTCCCGAAAGTGGCTTGGGCCTGAGAGAAGACTATCGGAGATTCGATGCTCAGTCCCTATTCGATTTTGGGAATACCGTGACGCGAGACGATGAACGTTGTTTGAGCGGACTTGTGCTTCAGGGAAGATTGGAGCCGGATGAATGCCCTTGCTTCGGTAAGGAATGCTCGCCCGAGCATCCATTGGGCGCCCCTATGGTTTCTGGCGAAGGGGCTTGCGCCGCATACTACCGATATCAAAAGAATCCAGTTTCTTAGCGGTATTGCGAAGATGAAAAGCGGCATATTCAATAATACAATACAACTAGGGCATGGAAGTGGAGGAGTCCTTTCCCATCGCTTGCTTGAGCGGACTATTTTGCCTGCTCTCGATCCGAAAGGAAGCTCTCGGCAAGGGCATGATAGCGCGATCATCGAGCTCGGGGACAAGCGACTGGCTTTCACCACGGATAGCTATGTCGTGAGTCCGAGAGAATTTCCGGGGGGCGACATTGGGCGGCTCGCTGTTTACGGAACGGTGAACGACTTGGCCATGGCGGGAGCTCGGCCCCGGTGGCTTAGCGTGAGCCTGATTCTGGAAGAGGGGCTTTCGCTGGAAGAGTTGCAACGAACGTTGGATTCCCTAAAGTCGGCCGCGGATGAAGTAGGAGTGGAGGTGATTACGGGCGATACGAAGGTTGTGGATCGGGGCAAAGGCGATGGCGCGTTTCTGAATACGAGCGGAATTGGCGTCATCGACCACGCATTATCGATTGGTCCGGATTCGATAGAAGAGGGCGATGTGATCCTTCTCAGCGGAGATATAGGTCGTCACGGAGTTTGCATTTTGGCCGCTAGGGAAGAGCTCGCATTCGTAACGGAAATCGAGAGCGACGCCGCTCCATTGCATGAGCCAGTCTTGGCTTTGATCGAGGCAGGATTGCCGGTCCATTGTCTACGGGACTTGACCCGTGGCGGTCTGGCGAGCGCCTTGAAAGAGCTTCTCATGGGAAGGGGGCTCGAGGGGGAGATTCGGGAAACCGATATTCCGGTTGCTCCGGAAGTGGGGGGAGCCTGCGAGTTGCTAGGCCTGGATCCGCTTTACGTTGCTAACGAAGGGCGGATGATCGTCATTCTGCCCAAAGAATCGAGTGAGGCGACGTTGAGAATTCTACGAGAATTTGAGATCACGGCGGAATCCCGAGTCATTGGGGCAATTGGGGCTGGAGCGCCGGGGAGATTGGTTCTAAAAACGGCTATCGGCTCATCTCGCATCGTTGAAATGTTGCCAGGAGAGCAACTGCCGCGTATCTGCTAGAGATTGGAATCATGAACGGAGAAGAGGTAGCCATCGTGACGAGACAGGATTTCGGATTCTTGTTCTCGGCGCTGAAAAAGCGAGGATACAAGATTTACGGGCCAACCGTTCAGGATCAGGCCATCCTATACGACGAAATCGATTCGGAAACAGACTTGCCGGTTGGCTGGACCGATGAGCAAGAGGCAGGACACTATCGCTTGCAAAAGCGAGATGATGAGGCCCTCTTCGGGTATGTGGTGGGCCCGCGCTCTTGGAAGCAGTACCTCCACGAACCGCGAGTGAAGCTATTTTCATCTCATCGAGGAGCGGACGGATCCATCTCCTTTGAGACGGGAGATTTGGATACGATTCCACGCCGCGCTTTTATCGGCGTTCGCTCTTGCGAGTTGCATGCCATAGGCATCCAGGATAAAGTCTTTCTTGGTAATGGAGAAACCGATACGCAATATGCTAGGCGCCGACGCGACAATTTCGTAGTGGCCGTTAACTGCGGGACTGCGGGAGCTACCTGTTTTTGCCGTTCGATGAAAACCGGTCCCAGAGTAGGGGGCGGCGTGGCCTATGATCTAGCCGTGACTGAGTTGCTGGAGGGCGAGCATCGCTTCTTGATAGAAGCGGGAAGCGATCAGGGGCGCGAAGCGCTAGACGAGATTCCCAGTCGGTCCGTTACTGCCGAAGACCGGAGCTTGGCGGAAAGTATAATGGAGAAAACGGAGGCAAGCATGGGCCGAGAGCTCAACACGGAAGGATTGCCCCAAGCGCTGCTCGCCAGTTTTGAGCACCCTCACTGGGAGGATGTTGCGGAGCGCTGTCTTTCATGCGCCAATTGCACCATGGTTTGCCCGACCTGCTTTTGCACGACAGTGGAGGATGTGACCGATGTGACGGGCGACCATGCGGAACGGTGGCGTCGATGGGATTCCTGTTTCACCATGGACTTCACCCGGATGTCGGGAGGTTCCGCTAGGCAGTCCGGCAAATCCCGATACCGGCAGTGGCTGACCCATAAGCTGGCCACTTGGGAAAAGCAGTTTGGGACTTCCGGCTGCGTAGGCTGCGGGCGCTGCATTACCTGGTGCCCGGTAGGAATCGATCTAACCGAGGAAGCTAAAAAGCTGAGAGAAACTTGAGTGTGCCCAAAAAAATATGACAAATCTCGAGCCAATATTGAAAGAGCACCCGTTTTTTTCGGGAATGGACGATGCCGATATTGCTCTGATAAGCGGTTGCGCCAAGAATACGCGTTTCAAGGCGGGCGAGACGATTGTTAAAGCAGGCGATCCCGCCGACGAGTTTTTCCTCATTCGTGAGGGTCGAGTGGCGGTCGCTTTGCCGTCTCCCAAGGGAGGCCGATTGACGATCGAGACCTTGGAGTCAGGAGAAATCGCTGGTTGGTCTTGGCTGTTTCCGCCGAATATCTGGCAATTCGACTTTATCGCGGTTGTTCCGACTCGGGCCCTTTCTATCGATGGCCGCTGTTTGCGGGGAAAATGCGATGAGGATCCCAGGCTTGGATACGATTTGATGAAACGCTTTTCCAAGATCATGGTAGAACGGCTCACTGCCGTGCGGCTTCAGGCCATCGATTTGTATGGCAAGGGGGAAGCTCAGCAATGACGACGACCGATATCATGGTGCCCACGCAGTGGCGGATAGCGGATCGTTGGGAGGAAACCTACGATGTATTCAGTTTTTCGCTTGAGCCTGTCGAAGAGGGAATAGAGGTCCGATTCGAGCCCGGCCAGTTCAATATGCTCTACGCTTTTGGGGCAGGGGAGAGCGCGATTTCCATTAGTGGCGATTCGCGCCAAAACCGTAACCGACTTGTCCATACAGTGCGGCGTGTGGGAACGGTCACGGATGCCCTGTCTCGATTGGAGGAGGGGGATTCACTTGGCGTTCGCGGTCCGTTCGGAACCCCGTGGCCGATGGACTCCTTAAAAGGCAAGGATATCCTATTTATCGCTGGCGGAATTGGGTTGGCTCCGTTGCGGCCGGCAATTCTTTATGCCTTGAATGAGAGTGAGGCATTCGGGAAATTGAGCGTCCTTTCGGGATCCCGTTCGCCAAGCGACGCCCTGTACTTGGGAGAGCTCGAAGAATGGCGGGCCACCGGAAAAATCGACTGCCTGATTACGGTGGATCATGCTCATGGGATTTGGCATGACCGTGTAGGTGTTGTCACAAAACTAATACAAAAAGCGCACTTTGATCCAGGTAATACAGCTGCCTTGATTTGCGGCCCGGAAATTATGATGCGCTATGCTTCCAATGAGTTGAAGAATTCCGGGTTGGCTGAAGAATGCATTTACGTCACGCTGGAGCGCAATATGAAGTGCGCCGCCGCCTTTTGTGGCCACTGCCAGTTGGGCCCGGAGTTCATTTGCAAGGATGGCCCTGTTTTTCGATATGACCGAGTAGCTTTTTGGCTGTCCCAAAGAGAGGTGTGAATGATGGCGTCCGCAAATAGATCGAAACCGAAATTGGCGGTATGGAAGTTCGCCTCCTGCGACGGATGCCAGCTAAGTCTGCTCGATTGCGAAGACGAGATTCTAGCCGTATCGGACGCGATCGATATAGCGAATTTTCCGGAAGCGACTCGCCGTGTAGAACCGGGTCCCTACGACCTCTCCTTGGTGGAAGGCTCGATAACGACGCAGCACGACGCAGAGCGTATTCAAAAAGTTAGAGAGGAATCGAAATTCCTAGTGACCATTGGGGCCTGCGCCACAGCGGGTGGGATCCAGGCATTGCGTAACTATCGGGACGTGGGCGAGATGGCATCCGCGGTCTACGCCTCGCCTCAATTTATTGACACATTGGAAACATCGACGCCGATATCCGATCATGTAGCTGTCGATTTCGAGCTGCGGGGATGCCCGGTGAATAAGACGCAGCTCATAGAAGTGATCTTGGCGTTTCTGCATAGGCGGAAGCCGAATGTAGCGACCCACAGTGTTTGCATTGAATGCAAAGCCCGTGGCAATGTTTGCGTAATGACGGCTCATGGCACGCCTTGCTTAGGTCCGGTGACTCAGGCGGGTTGCAACGCCATTTGTCCAGCCTACAACCGCGGGTGCTACGGTTGTTTTGGTCCTATGGAGACGCCCAATACCGCTTCGCTATCGGCCCACTGGAAATCTATGGGAATTGCAGACGGCGATATCGTTCGAGCCTTCCGGACTTACAATGCATATGCGAAAGCCTTTCGAGAGGAGAGCGAGAAGTATGAGTGATTCAGATAAGCCGAAAAAAATCCGTTCGATCAAGGTGGACTACTTGGCCCGAGTCGAGGGCGAGGGAGCCATGCAATTGCATATGAAGGACGGAGCGGTCGAAGATGTGAAGCTCAAGATCTTCGAGCCGCCGCGATTCTTCGAAGCGTTTCTTCAAGGCCGCTCGTATTCGGAGGCGCCGGATATAACTGCTCGGATCTGCGGCATTTGCCCGGTCGCCTACCAAATGAGCGCTTGCCACGCCGTGGAGCGGGCGGCGGGTGTATTAGTCGATGGCCCGCTCAGGGAACTGAGGCGCTTGCTCTACTGCGGCGAGTGGATAGAAAGCCATGGTTTGCATGTCTTTATGTTGCACGCTCCCGACTTTCTTGGATACGAAAGCGCTATCGAGATGGCCAAAGACCACAAGGATGTGTTGCAAATGGGGCTCCAGTTGAAGAAAGTGGGCAATGAAATCGGCACCTTCCTAGGCGGACGGGAGATCCATCCGGTCAATGTCAAGGTGGGCGGTTTCTACAAGACTCCACGGAAATCAGAGTTCGGTCCGCTGCTGGAACGTTTGAAGTGGGCAGCTGAAGCGGCCGAGAAGACGATCAAATGGGTTTCGGAGCTGCCCTTTCCGGACTTCGATCAGGACTATGAGTTCGTCAGCCTATCTCATCCAGACGAGTATCCAATGAATGAGGGCAGGATTGTTTCCAGTCGGGGCTTGGACATCGATGTCGATGAGTACGAGGATCATTTCGAGGAGATCCACATTCCCTATACGAATGCGTTGCAATCCGTCCTCAAGGCTCGCGGCATCTATTTCGTGGGAGCAATGGCCCGATATAGCCTGAATTTCCATCGACTCGCGGAGCGGTCGAGAGCGGCGGCCATCGAGGCAGGTCTTGGCGAAACCTGCTCGAATCCTTTCAAGAGCATCATTGTTCGAAGCGTTGAGATCCTTTACGCATGCGAGGAGGCGATTCGCATAATCGAAGATTATCAGGAACCTCCTTCTCCGTCGATGGAAGTGGATGTTCGAGGCGCCACTGGTAGCGGCTGTACGGAAGCCCCGCGAGGCATCTTGTATCATCGTTACAACGTCGGCGAAGACGGATTGATCACCGAGGCCAAGATTGTCCCCCCGACTTCGCAGAATCAGGCCCAGATTGAGGACGATTTAAGGAAGCTGGCCCCGCTTTACGTCGATCTGCCGGATGACCAGCTGCAATGGCGTTGCGAGCAGGCGATTCGAAATTATGATCCTTGTATCTCTTGCGCCACCCACTTTTTGAAGATCGAGAAGAAAGAAGTAGCCAGTTGAAGCGTACCGTCGTCATTGGAATCGGGAATCGCTTCAGGGGGGATGATGCGATCGGGCTGGTGGCTGCCGAGAAGTTGACTGTATTGCTCCCCAATGCCGCGATCCGCCAATCGAATGGAGAGGCTTTGTCCCTGATGGAGCTATGGGACGGGGCCGATCGAGCGATCTTGATCGACGCGGCGGAAAACCAAGGTTCGGCGGGAAGGGTTTCTCGATTGGATGCGAGCGAGGAACCGATCTCTTCAACCGAGTTTCATACCTCTACGCATGCTTTCAGTGTGCCCGAGGCGATCGAAATGGCCCGTTCCTTGGATCGCTTGCCTCCGGAAGTCATTGTCTTCGCGATTGAAGGAAACCGGTTCGGTCATGGCGAAGAGCTATCTGAAGAAGGGGTAAGGGGACTGGACGAAGCCATCGGGCGAATAAAGAAAGAAGTTTTAGAACCATAAGCCTTGTGCAGATTAATCTGGATACGAACTATGCATGAACAATCGTTGATGAATGATTTGATGGCCAAAATCGAGGCCATCGTTGAGGAGAACAATGCCGAAAGAGCTGTGGCGGTTGACGTTTGGCTGGGAGCCCTGAGCCATATGTCTCCCGAGCACTTTACTGAGCATTACGAAGAGTCTGCTAAAGGAACGGTGGCGGAAGGGGCGAAGTTGAACATCACACTGTCGGATGATATAAACGATCCCAACGCGCAACAGATACTGTTGCGGAACATCGATGTCGAAGACTAAGGCCGGGATCTCGAGATGGCGTATCGAGCTTGCCGGGACAGTGCAGGGTGTTGGTTTTCGCCCCTTCGTTCATAGATTGGCTCGCGATTTAAGTCTAAGTGGATGGGCCCGAAATGCCCGCTCGGGACTGCAAATCGAGGTGGAGGGTCATCGCCGTTCGCTGGAAAGTTTCGCGAAGCGCCTGGCTGCCGAGTTGCCCCCGCATGCAGAGATTTCCCGAACTCGCCAGACGGAAATTTCCCGGATTGGCGGTACCGGATTCAAGATTGTAACGTCGAGTTTGGAAAAGGGGCATGTGGGAAGTGTGGAGATCGCTCCCGACGTGGCGACCTGCTCGGATTGCCTGCAAGAGATTTTTGACGAGTCCGATCGTCGTTATCTGTATCCGTTTACTAACTGCGTGAATTGCGGTCCTCGGTTTAGCATAATTCTAGAAGCCCCCTATGATCGAGAACGGACAACCATGGAGCCTTTCGAGATGTGCACGCTTTGTCGTGAAGAGTTCGACTCTCCCCAGAACCGCCGTTTTCACGCCCAGCCCAACGCCTGTCCGACCTGCGGTCCACAACTGTCTTGGAGCGATCGATTCGGGTCTGCGCTTGCTGTAAAGAGCGACGCTATGGAATCGGCCAGCAAATCGATTGAGGAAGGCAATCTTGTCGCGGTAAAGGGAATCGGCGGATTCCATTTGCTGGCCGATGCTCGCGACGCGCAGGCGATACAGCGCTTGCGCGATCGGAAGGGGCGCGAGGCCAAGCCCTTGGCGGTAATGTTCCCAAGCATAGAAGCCGCTAAAGGTTACGTGAGCGTCTCAACCAGGGAAGCGAAACTCTTGGCTTCTCCGATGGCTCCGATTGTCATCCTGGATCGCCTGTCCGTGTGCCCGCTTCCAGAGGCGCTGGCTCCTGGGAATCCTACCTTGGGGGTTATGCTGCCGTATTCGCCAGTGCATCACATATTGATGCGGCGATTGGGATTTCCATTGGTTGCTACAAGCGGGAATCTCGGAGAAGAACCTATCTGTGCTGGCAATGAAGAAGCTTTGTCTCGGTTGTGGAATATAGCGGACGGCTTTTTGTGGCATGATAGGCGAATAGCCCGACCTGTAGATGATTCCGTGGCCCGCGTTGCTGTTGGTCGAGAAATGGTTTTGAGGCGTTCTCGTGGATATGCGCCTAAAGGAATGACCGTTGCTGGAGCTCGTTCATCGATTCTAGCCCTTGGCGGAGACTTGAAGAACACGATTGCCGTATCTCAGGGTGAGACGGTTTGGCTAAGCCAGCACGTAGGGGATCTTTCCTCACTAGAGTCGAGGGAGACTTTCGAACAGCAATTGATTTCCTTTCCAGAATTGATGGGCCTTGAGCCAAAGGCAATCGCTTGCGATCGGCACCCTGGATATCAATCGCGGATCGGGGCGAAAATTTGCCCATTACCGCAAATCGAATTGCAGCACCATTTCTGTCATGCCATGGCTTGCCTGGCAGAGAATGGAGTCGACTCAAAGGAAAAGGCGCTTGCGGTTGTCTGGGATGGCACTGGTTTTGGGGATGACAAGACGATTTGGGGAGGCGAATTCTTGTTGTGCCAAGATAATAACTACGAGCGTTTCGCTTGGTTAAGACCGTTCCCGTTGCCGGGAGGCGAAAAAGGCGTTCGCGATCCCCGATTTGCGGCCCTCGGGTGTTTGCATGAAGCAGGTATCGATTCGGCAGACACTTGCTTGGATAGGCGTTTTACGGACGAGGAAAAGGCCATCGGAGAAACCATGCTCAAACGAGGTATCAATACGTCGCTTTGCTCGAGCGCTGGGCGCTTGTTTGACGCGGTATCCGCCTTATGCGGATTGCAAATGCGAAACGATTTCGAGGGGCAGGCTGCTATGGTTTTGGAGTTTGCAGCCCGAAAAGAGCCGGCGGATTCCGCCTGCGGCATCGAGCTCGATGACAAAAGTGGGGCTATTGATTGGACCCCGATTTTGCGGCAGGTGATCGAAGATCTAAACAATGGATCAGAAGCGGCTAAACGGGCGCCATCGCGTTTCCACCTATCGCTCGCGCAACTGATAGCGGATGTAGCCAGCGCTAGCGAATGCGATATCGTGGCTCTAACTGGTGGATGCTTCCAGAACACCCTTCTACTCGAATCTACGATAGAGCGCTTGAGGAAGATCGGCAAAAAGCCAATCTGGCACCGAGCGGTTCCGCCGAACGATGGCGGGCTCGCATTTGGCCAAGCAGTGATTGCCTCGCGACTGGAAACGATCCAATCTTAGCCTCAGTGAGATCAATATGTGCCTAGCGATCCCAGGAAAATTGTTGGAGATAAGCGGAGGCGATCCCCTGCTCCGTAGTGGTAAGGTTTCGTTTGGCGGCTTGGTCAAGGAGGTTAACTTGGCTTATACGCCAGAGGCTGGAGTCGATGACTACGTTCTTGTGCACGTGGGGTTCGCCATCAGCGTCATCGACGAGGCGGAGGCCGAGAAGGTATTCGAGTACCTCGATGAAATGGAATCAGTGGCCGATCCAGCTGATAACCATCTTGAATAAAGAATGGGTGAAATGACGGAGGCTGAAACGGGCCCCCGTCCCCACAGCTCAGCGCATGGTTCAATTTGAGTCCTTTACTTTGTAGGAAGCTCGCTTGCGAGCGAATATCGAGGGCCCATTTCAGGGAAACCATCGCTCGCAAGCGAGCTTCCTACAACAAACGATCGGCTTAATTCGGTTAAGTTGAAGTCAATGCGCAGTCGTGTGATCGAGCTCCACCTTTTTCTTGGGTTCAGGGCTCCGATTGAATAGCCCTGACAAGGGCCTCAGCATAGAGTCGCGGCGAATGGTCCACTACGTAGTCTAGGGGGATAGCCGCGAAATCCCCTCGCTTCCAGTGGGTTTCGTAAAGCTCTTCAATCAGCGACGCGTGTCCGCCAACCTGGCTTTCCCATTGTCTAGTGAAGGGTGGGTCTTCGATAAGTTCTCCCTCGGATGTAATAAAATGCATGGTACCGAAGTGCCGGTAGAATGGAGGCGTGGGCAAGCGAGGGATGATGTCATTGTCGTTGACGAGCCGATAGAGCCGAATCCGTTCGTCGCCCTCCTCGGCCAGAGCGATCCCCCCGACTCGAGGGGTTCCAATCGTGTAAACCGCAGTGGTTTGCTCGCTACGATGAAGTCCGTAAAGAGTAGCTAGGGCGCCACCGAGGCTATGCCCAGCAATCCATAGCGGTCGCGATTTCTCCTCCAGCAATTGGTTGATTCCCTCGTCGATTGACTCGCTGACCCAGCCCAGAGCCTCCACGAACCCGAAGTGGGCTGATCCAAATTCTCGGAAGGGGGTTTGGATAATCTTGGCATCCGTGGTGTAGTCCGTTTTATCCGCGGTCTCGCTGCCGCGGAAGACGAGTATTAGGTTGTGCTCGTTGATTGCCAGGTAGGCGTGGGTCCCATGGTTTTCGAAAAAGCGGGATTCCGGAAAACCGGCCATGGCCAAGGTAGCATTGATAAAATTGGGGTCTTTTACGTATACGAGCAAGGATGCCTCGGCCAAAAATCCAGCTACCCTGAGATCAAAGGAGTCATCGCTGGCGTCAGCCGGGAAAGAAGTGGCCTCGAAATAGGGGTAACTCGTGTTGGGGGCGAAAAGGGCTTGGTGGGTAAATTGGTCGGCAGCCAGGCTCGCCATCAAAGCAAGAGTCGCGATGGCTCCGGCGAGTCGTCGAAAGTATCGGTTCTCGAATGCGATCATGGCTAGTGGAATGGAAATCGGGCCGCGTCAAAGGTTCCCAGTGTTTGTCGTAGGCGGAACGATTAAGCGAATCTCCTTTGACACAGAGGCGGGTTTGGTTTGGGAAAAAGAGATGTTAGGCGTTTTCGAAATATTGTCGAGCTCGCCGGTTTGCTGAACTTATTGGACCAAAGATTATGAAAAGATTTTGCCTACTTATTCTGTACATTGCGATCAGTTCTTTCGTGGCCCGAGCCGCTGACGTTGCCCCCAGTTTAGATGAGATGGATACGGCGGTGAAAGGCGAGTGGTGGAAGAAGAAGCACTCGGGCAACCAAGCTTGGCTGGAAATGGTGAAGGTTCCCCGAGACCAAGTAGTCGGCTTCGCTTTGTACACGGTGGATAGGAATACGATCAAAATGACGGCCCAGCTGTATCCGCTGTATCCTCACGAGGAACGCGTGGCGCGCCTCGAGTTAGAGATCGATGGTCAGTGGCAAGAAGTGGCCAGGGCTCCGATTTACGAGCACGGTTGGTCTGCCCACTTTAGAATCGATGGATGGGATGAAAGCGAGAGCGTTGCGTATCGGGTTCGCCACGGGGAAGATGCCCAGTTTGCGGGAACCATTCGGGCCAACGACCACAGCAAGAACGAGATCGTCATCGGATCGCTTTCTTGCAATTCCAATCGTGATAGGGGCGATCGAAATTCCATTGTCTCCAACCTCCTAAAACAGGACCCAGACATGCTGTTTTTCGCGGGGGACCAGACCTATGATCACACCGAGCACACGGCTGGCTGGCTGCTTTGGGGGAAGCAGTTTAAAGAAATCATCAAGGATCGTCCGGTTGTAACCATTCCTGACGATCACGATATCGGGCAAGGGAATCTTTGGGGCGAAGGTGGCGTTCAGGCGAAGATCCGGGCCGGCAATGACGGCGGCTATTTCTATCCAGCGGACTACGTGAGAATGGTCGAGCGATGCCAAACTTGGCACCTGCCAGACCCCTACGATGCGACGCCGATTGCTCAAGGGATCGGCGTTTACTACACGAGCTACAATGTGGGAGGCGTCGATTTCGCTATCATTGAGGATCGGAAATTCAAGACCGGTCCTAACGGCGAGATTCCTGATATGGGTCCGAGGCCGGACCACATTAACGAGCCGACATACAAGCGCTCAGCCGTTGATGTTCCCGGACTTAAGCTTCTAGGAGATCGGCAATTGGCTTTTCTGCATCAATTTTCTCAAGACTGGACGGATGCCGATATGAAATGCGTCCTCTCGGCCACCAATTTTGCTGGGGCTGTGCACTTGCACGGCAGCTTTGAAAACAGGCTTCTTGCCGACCTTGATAGCAATGGCTGGCCCCAGACAGGGAGGAAAAACGCCCTTTCTGAAATGCGGCGAGGAATGGCCTTCCATCTAGCCGGAGACCAGCACCTATCCGTGATGACTAAGCATGGAATCGAGAATTGGAGAGACGGTCCCGTTACCTTCGTCAGTCCAGCTATCGTCAACAACTACTATGGCCGCTGGTGGTGGCCGGAAGGCGGAGAGGCTGGGGCCAACCCGATTGAAGGAAGCCCTTTGCCTTGGACGGGCGACTATGAAGATGGGTTGGGCAACAAGATCACCATGATCGCCTATGCCAATCCCGATCCGGAAGCCAATCGACGCGTAGAGCGAGATCCGGAAGACGATTGGGCGGATGGCTATGGCTTAGCTCGATTCTACAAGGATTCTCAGGAAGTCGTGTTCGAATGCTGGCCTCGGTTTTCCGATGTTAGCAAGGGCGATTCCCAACAATTTTCCGGATGGCCAAGGCGATACAAAATGGCGGACAACGACGGACGAGAGGCGGTTGCCTATTTGCCGGAGCTCCGCTTTCGCGGCATCTCCAACCCAGTCGTCCAAGTGATAGAGGAATCCTCCGGAGAAATTCTTTACACGATACGCGTCAAGGGAACCCGCTATCGACCCAAAGTGTATAAGAAAGGTACCTACACGGTAAGAGTGGGCGATGATCAGCCTATCCTTAAATCAGTGACTGGCATCCAATCGGTTGAAAAGGACAGCAAAGAACGTCTGGCGATATCAGTGAGGTAGAAGGCGGGGACTTACAGTACAAAGCATCGTAAACTATGTTAGGATGCCTCGCGAACTGGAGATAATCAATTATTCTCATGAACGGCTCGGCGTTGGGCAGGCCCAAGCCCTACAATGTTTTGTGATCGAAGGGCTCGCGTTTACGCGATGCCGCGGATCATGATAAGGGCTCCCAATCAATGAAGTTCGATTATATCCAACTCGCTATGCTGAAGAGCGGGGATGTGTTGGCTCGAAGGTTTTTGTGGATACGCTAGGCTTTCAAGAGGAAGCAAAGTCGGACCCGTTTGTGAATCGACTCGAGTTTATGCGGGAGGGGAGGGGAGTGCATTAGCCAATGGAGAGCGCGTTCACATCCGAGAGCGGTAAGTCCGAGGCAAAGCGAGGACCGAATCGTGGAATAAGGAATATCGCGCTGGGCGCTCTACTGATTTTTGTAGGGCCCTTTGCCCTTTTCGTTTGGCTCGTTATTTCCATCCTTTCATCCGGCGATTCAGAAAACCGTTTTTTTGTCCCGGGGGAATTTGAAATGCTGGCAGAGAAACCGGGCGTCCTCACGCTTTGGAACTGCCACGCGGTTATCTACGACGGGAAGAAGTACAACGCTGATTCGAGCTTGCCGAACGGGATGGAGATTGCGGTTTTTGCCGAAGACGATTCCCAAATTGAGTTTGTTCCTCGCGAAGGAATCTCGGTAAATTCCGGAAGCGAAGCTAAGAAAAGCGTGGGATACGTGAAGGTCGAGAATCCGGGCTTCATACGCTTTCTCGTATCTCGCGATTTCGAGGAGCGCGTCTTCTCAATTTCAGAGCCGGGCCTGGAGCGATCTTCCGTAGGTTGCTTATCAGCGTACCCATCGGGGCGGCTTCGGTAGTGGCGGGAATCGTCTCCCTTGTTCTCGGCCCGGTAGCCTATTCGAACGCCCGCAACGCCGACAAGTAACGCGAGCTGATCAGCCGCTAGAGAGGGATCGCGGATCCTAGATCTTGAACATCAAATCTCAAATTCCAGCCACGCTTACAGAGCGTGGCTGGATACGCTACCTGACGACACGGCCGGAGCCGCCGCTGTTGAGCAAGGCTTCTACTTCGGCGCGGGTGGAGAAGTTGAAGTCGCCGTAGATGGAGTGGGCCAAGCAGGAAGCGGCGACGGCAAAGGCGATTGCCGTTTGCGGCTCTTTCAGCTCAGGCGTGTTGAGGGCGAAGATTAGCCCAGCCCCGAAGGAGTCGCCTCCGCCTACTCGGTCCACGATGTTGTGGATTTCGTAGGGCTGGTAATGGCTGCCATCAAGCGGAGCGAAATAGGGATGATCGCTGGATTTGTCGTAGAGCATGGCCCCCCAGTTGTTGTGCGAGGCCGATATGCTTTCGCGAAGGGTAATGGCTACCCGAGAGACATTGGGAAACTGATTCACGATCTCCCGAGCGACTGTAGCGTATTTGGTAGCGTCAATTTTTCCGGAGTGAACATCTGTATTCTCGGCATTGATACCGAGAACATCGGATGCGTCCTCCTCATTGCCAATGACGAGATCCGTATAGGGAAGCAAGCGGCGCATGGTTTCGCCCGCGAGATCCGTAGAAGATAGGGTGGGGTTCCAATTCCAGAGCTTTTTGCGAAAGTTCAAGTCGCAAGAAACCGTCAAGCCGGCGGCTTTGGCTCGTTTGACAGACTCGATTGTCGCTTCAGCGGCGGTTTCCGAAAGAGCCGGCGTGATGCCGGTAGTGTGAAACCAGCCTGCCCCATCCAGAATAGAGTCCCAGTCGTAAGCCGAAGCCGGGGTCATGCTGACGGATGAGTACTCGCGGTCGTAGATGACTCGGCTTGGGCGCTGATTAGCTCCCGCTTCCACAAAATACAATCCCAGTCGTCCTTTATTATTAAATACGATATCGCTTGTGTCGACATCGAGCCCGCGAAGCGTGGAAATACAAGCTTGGGTAATGTCGTTCTTAGGCAGGGCGGTAACAAAGCGGGTGTCGCCGCCGAGCATGGCGATGGAAGCAGCCACATTGGCTTCCGCGCCAGCGAAGGTCAGGTTGAGATCTCCAGGGAGTGATTGTCGAAAGCGATTGAATCCATGGGGGCAGAGGCGTCCCATTATTTCTCCGAAAGTTACGATAGTCTTCATTGTGATAATTGTATTGAGTTTTCGCCCACGAATTTACGCGAATAGGTTTGAGATAATCGATTTGTATAAGGCGCTAATAATGGAAGAAGAGATCGTACGGGCTCTACTTCTAGGAAGTGATTGCTTCCCGAACCGCTTCCACGTTTTGGCGGGCCTCGCGAGCGTTGGCTTCGATTTGATCCCAATTACTAGCGGCGATGAGGTCGCGTTTCGCGATCCAGGATCCGCCGATCGCCGAAATCAGTGGAGAGGCGACGTAGGATTTCATGTTTTCGGCATTCAAGCCTCCGAGGGGAATAAAATCGATGCCTAGGTGTTGATAGGGGCCGGCCATGCTTTTTAGATGGGGCAGTCCGCCAGAGGTCTCGGCGGGAAAGAATTTCAAGGTGCGGCAATCTAATTCGAGACCTTGCTCTATGTCGCTCGGCGTGGCGATACCGGGAGCGAAGGGGAGGCCTTTGTCCTGAGCGTACTCGACCACGCGGCGATTCAGACCCGGAGCCACGCCAAAGGCAGCCTCGGCAGCCAGTACTTCGTCGATTTGCTGGGTGGTCAATATAGTACCGATGCCCGCCAGCATCTCAGGCACCTCCTGTCGAATAGCCCGGAGGGCATCCAAGGCGGCATCGGTCCGAAGCGTCAGTTCCATGGCATCGACACCGCCGCGCAGGAGGGCTTGGGCAAGGGGGACCGCTTGCTTGGCGTCATCGATAACCAAGACCGCGATAATCGCTGTCTCTTTCAGTTTAGCGTGCAGTTCAGGAGGAAACATAGGATTCGATTGGAAAGGAATATGTCAGTATAGTTGACAAATTACACTGTATATCCGACAAGATGAAAACGCCGTTCAATTATGTCAACTGATTCGCGAGGTCTCGCTACATCTTTATTCAAGGCTTTGGATACGCTCAATATGTTGAGCGCTCGTCCCGGAGGATTGGCTATCCGTGAAGTGGTAGAAGGGATGGGGCTTCCGCGCAGCAGTCTGATTCGGATTTTGGATAGTTTGATGCACTATGGTTTGGTGGAGCGGGGCGAGGACAAGCGGTATCGGGTTACGGGCAAATTTCGAGAATGGCGGCTGGCGTCGAGGGACGATGATTTGGTTGCCGATTATCGCGAGGTTATGCGGCGTATCGCTGATCGGGTAGGCGAAATGGCCATTTTGGGACAGCTTCAAGGTCGCCTGATTCGGCATTTGCATTACGAGGAGCCGGATTGCCGGGTCCGGGTGGCTCCTCCGATCGGCCGCAAGATTCCTCTTGAGCGCATGGCGATGGGCAAGCTGGTACTGAGTCAGCGACCAGACTTGCTTCCCAAAGATTGCAGCCCCGTCTTGAGACGGGAAATTGAATTGGCGAGGGAATTGGGCGAGGCCTGGAATCGAGGCGAATCGGAAGCGGGCATTGTGGCTTGGGGAACGTGGCTGGGTCCGCCCTCGCCGCTAACGCCGATGATTGCCGTTACGTGGCCGGATTTTCGCTTTTCGGAAGCGGCTCTTAGCGAAGTCAAGCGGCTATTGGAATAGGTACTAGCTATTAGGGAACTGCTTATTTTCTCGAGCTTGCTCAATCTCCTCGCGAGTCAAGAGGGATTGGGTGTGATTGGCCAGCAGCCGCAATTTCTCGGAAGCGTCTCGGCGGCTCTGTTCATCATTGCGCCAGAGAAAAGAGTGTATTGCTTTGGAAAGCTGTTCGAGCGATTTGCCGGCAGCGGCGAATTTTGTCAGACTGCGCGGTTCATGGGGGCAAGTCATCGGAAGCGTTCTGGATATACGCTTGAAAGTATTCCGCAGCCTTCGTGAGGGCAGCGAAGCGCTCGTTCAGAGAGAGGAAATCGACCTGCTGGCAGGCATCCAGTAATCCCGCGAAATAAGCGGCAGAGGAATCGGCCGCTGGTTTTTCGCCCGATGTCTCCATTGTCTGATTGGGCTCCTCTATCCCAGCCAGAGCGAAACTGGTCAGCAGAACAATCAGTGTGGAAAATACGGGAAATCCTAGCGCGTTGCGAAGCATAGGTTACTCTCAAACGGAAGCCGTTTCGGTGGCTTTAACTGGGACTGATACAAATGATGTGAATCCCTCAATTGAGCCTATAAGTTTAAAGATTAGCGGGTAGCGAATGAGACTGTTGGGATAGGGGATCGGCGCTGTGGGCTACGTAGAAAATCGGATGCATGAATCTCGTAATCCGCATCCGTTGGCGACAGGTGTATCGTTAATTGCCGCCAAATGATTTTCGGTAGGCCAGTGGAGACAGCCCTTTGCGCTTTGAAAATTGGCGTGTGAAGTAATTGCTATCGTTGAAGCCGACCTCGTAGGCAATTTGCGATACGGTCAGTCTGGAGCCACGCAGTAGTCGCATGGCATTCTGGAGCCGCAATTGGATAAGATAGTCGAATGGAGGCTGCCGAGTGGCTTTGCTAAAGGTTCGCATAAAGTGGCTTCGCGATAGTCGAGACATCTCCACGAAATCCTCCAGTTTCCAATCTCGAGCGTAGTCCTGCTCCATGCTGCTGATGACCGAACCCACTCGCAGCAGAGCAGCTGACCGGTTTGATTCCGATTGGGTTTCTTGGTATGAGCGGGAAAGGAATACAATAAGATCTATGAGTTTACCTAGGAGAGCGGACTCGTAACCGTCTTCTCGGCGATCGACTTCGTCGACCATCTCTAAGGCCACTCGCTCAGCCCGAGAAAGGGCCAGGCGCTCAAGGTGGAGGCGACTAGAAAACCGGTGTTGCTTTCGGAAAACCGGCTCGAGGAGAAAGAGCGCGCAATACCCTGGCATTTTTAAAAGCCGGTTCTCGGGGAGCCCGATTTGGGCTGGATCGTACATGATGTTGATCATCTCCAGCCGTTCCCGTTTGTGGAAAAAATGGCCTTGCTTGCCTTGCAGTAGAAATACGTCTCCGGCGACCACGGGAAACTCGTCGCCGTTGAGCCAGTGCATGGCTGTTCCGCCGACAATGAGGACCAGTTCGCAAAAATCATGCGCGTGCTTCGTCTCAGTAAGATCGTACTCATGGGACGGTTGGTTGGTTGAAGATGTTAGGACGTGCCTCGCCGTTATCGGATAGTCGACGTCCTCAAAATAATTTCTGCCCTCTGCGAGAATGCCCGTCATCAAAGTTGGATTGGGAATACGATCGTGCTGATTGCTTCTGCGAAGTCGGGGTGACTTGCCTTGAGCCCGCTCTGAGAAACTTGCTGGTCTGGTCTTAACGGGTCAATATCGATGAGACAATAATGCTAGAAATTGGGAAAATGATTAAGGATATCGCCTGTTTTATCTTGGCATAATGAGGAGCGTCTCGAGTACTGGACGAAGCATATTTCGGTCAGGCTAGCAAGGCCATCTCCAAGACGAATTTTCGCATTTTATAAACCCGCCTCTACAACAACAGACATGAGCATCACAATCGGAGACAAAGAATACTTTCCCGGAATAGGAAAGATCGCCTACGAAGGTCCAAAGAGCGACAATCCGCTCGCTTTCAAATGGTACAGCCCGGAGACGGAAATTGCCGGCAAGACGATGGGCCAACTGTTCAAATTCGCCATCGCCTACTGGCACACCTTTTGCGGCACGGGGGGCGATCCATTTGGACCCGGTACCAAGGCATTTCCTTGGGATGCGAACTCGGATGCGATCGCTCGGGGCAAAGACAAGATGGACGCCGCCTTCGAATTCTTCACCAAGATCGGGGCGGGTTACTATTGCTTTCACGATTTCGATTTGGTGGACGAAGGTTCGAGCTTTGCCGAATCGGAGGCGAATCTACAAGCGATCGTCGATTATGCCAAGGAGAAGCAAGCGGCTTCGGGCGTGAAGTTGCTCTGGGGGACCTCCAATTTGTTCAGCAATCCGCGCTATATGAATGGAGCGTCGACCAATCCGGATTTCAACGTCGTGGCCTACGCGGGCGCTCAATTGAAGAACGCGATCGATGCCACCATTGCTTTGGGCGGCGAAAACTACGTTTTCTGGGGCGGCCGGGAAGGCTACATGTCGTTGCTGAATACCGATACGCAGCGCGAGAAAGAGCATTTTGCCCGGATGTTGACCATCGCCAGGGACTACGGCCGCGCTCAAGGGTTTAAAGGGCAGTTCTTCATAGAGCCCAAGCCTGCGGAGCCTACCAAGCACCAGTACGACTTCGATTGCGAAACGGTGATCGGCTTCTTGAGGCAGTACGATTTGCTCGACGATTTCTCGCTCAATGTGGAAGTGAACCATGCGACGTTGGCGGGGCATACGTTCCAGCACGAGTTGCAGATGGCCGCGGATGCAGGGCTGTTGGGCAGTATCGATGCCAATCGCGGCGACTACCAAAACGGTTGGGATACGGATCAATTCCCCATGAATTTGAACGAACTCGTGGAAGCGATGCTGGTCATTCTCAAGGCGGGCGGCTTCAAAGGTGGAGGCGTTAACTTCGATGCTAAGACCCGGCGAAATTCGACGGATCTCGAAGATATCTTTATCGCCCATATTGCAGGTATGGATGCCTTTGCCCGAGCCGCTCTGGTGGCGGAGCGGATCCTCAAGGAATCCCAGTTGCCGGTACTGAAGCGCGAGCGTTATGCCAGTTTCGACTCTGGAGATGGCGCGCGGTTCGAAAAGGGAGAGCTTTCTCTCGAGGAGCTCTACGCCATTGGCAGTTCAGCGGGCGAACCAGCCCAAACCAGCGGCAAGCAGGAGCGCTACGAACAGATCGTAAACGATTTCATCTAATCGCGGTCGCTCTGCTTGCGCCGCCTTAGTCCCGCGTGGGGTATCGGGTCCAACTTAAGCTCGCCCGGCTCATCGACAGGCTTAGGGGGAGTGAGCTACGTCGAACCAAGATCGAACTCCACCTTTCTACATGGGATTCTAGGGTGGAACCCGACCTCCGGGCGGGTTTTCAAAAACCAATTACACTCAAGTTGACGTTTTCGCGCGGGGACGCGTGACTCGGCTCAATGTTAAATTGCAGAAATGAACGTGCCGGGCCCCGTTTTAGCTTCAAGCTTTCCCGAGCCAATATGAGCCCAAGATCAACTATTCTTTATGGCCTATTCGCAAACGAATTTCTGCACGCGAATCGTTAATGTAGGGAATGGAAGATAATTTTCTCATTAGATAAAATATACGAATTTATTTCTTGCTAAAGAAAATTATTTTTCTATCCGTCTTCAGCATGTCCGAAGCTTTGTTAGAGGATGAGATCGCCTTGCCGATGTTCGATTTCTCGGTGTTGCGGGAAATCCGCAAGCGGGCGGAAATGACTTTGAACGATCTCTCTCAAGCTAGCGGGGTATCGATAGCGGTCATCTCCAAGCTGGAGCGCAACCAGACGCAGGCTGAGGTAGAAACTCTCTACAAGATTGGCCGTGTCTTTGGAATGCGGGCTACGGATTTGCTCACTTTGGCGGAAGCGCCGCTTTCCAATCGAAAAGAGTCGGAGTTCTACGGTTCCGAGGGATTCTTGTTTCGAGCCGTTCGCTATGCCAATGCCAATTGTTTGTTGGGCGAGGCCAATAAGGGGGCTAGTCTCTCCAAGCCAGAGGCGCATTACGACGACCATGAAATCTGCTGGGTCCTGAGAGGGCGTCTGCGCATAACGCTTCCTCAGGAGGTTCAAGAGCTAAACGAGGGGCAAAGCATTCAATTCGACGCTATCCAAGAGCACACCTATGAAGTTCTGGAAGATTGCCAGTTCATGATTGTCCACATTAGGAAAGACAAACGCTATTAGATATTGATTCTGTATGAAAATTGACACTACGATTACTCCGGACTCGCTTAAGGAGTCTTTGGAAAAGTTTTGGGAGCTCTCGGGCCAGAAGATCGACTTGGTCGAGGCGGAATATGACATGTCGAAAGGCTCGCCAGTTTTCACTGTCAACGGAAAGTATGACACTCGGGGTTGGACGGAGTGGACGGAAGGTTTCGTCTATGGTTCCTCGTTTCTTCAGTTCGATGCGACTGGCGATGAGCGATATCTAGAGTTGGCCAAGAAGCATACGGTGGAGCGAATGGCGACGCACGTCAGTCATGTGGGGGTACATGATCATGGATTCAACAATTTGAGCTGCTACGGAAACTGGCTGCGTTTGCTCAACGAGGGCAAGGCTTCTGGGCCTCAGGCGGAGCGCGATTTTTGCGAGCTCGCTTTGAAGACTTCGGGCGCCGTGCAAGCCAGCCGCTGGTCCACGATTAATGGAGGAGGCGGTTATGTGTATTCATTCAATGGCCCACATAGCCTATTTGTGGATACAATACGGAGTTGTCGAATTTTGATGGTAGCGCATGCATTAGGGCATGTGTTGATGGGCGAAAATGACTTGCCGATCAGTCTCCTTGGTCGAGCTATCGACCACATGAATGCCACGGCCAAATACAGCGTTTATTACGGAGAGGGTCGCGACAAGTACGACGAATGGGGACGGACAGCCCACGAAAGCGTATTCAATATTAATGACGGCCGCTATCGTTGCCCGAACGCGCAGCAAGGTTTCAGCGGATTTACGACTTGGACGCGCGGCCTAGCATGGGCAATGGTCGGCTTCGCGGAAGAGCTCGAATTCATCGAGACTCTCGACGATGGCCAGTTCGAAGCATTCGGGGGAAAATCCGCCATCCAAGAAACCTGTTTGAAGGCGGCTAGGGCTACTTGCGATTGGTTCATTGCCAACACGCCAGTAGATGGGGTTCCCTACTGGGATGGTGGAGCTCCGCAATTGCATCGCCTTGGGGATTGGAGGGAGCGAGAGTCCGATCCATACAACGAGTGGGAGCCGATCGACAGCACTGCGGCGGCGATAGGGGCTCAAGGCCTGCTGCGGCTTGGACGCTATTTGGGGACGGATACGGAAGAGGGATCGAAGTATTGGAGCGCTGGGCTGACGAGCATGCGGTCCCTTCTAGCTTCGCCTTACTTGAGCGAAGATAGCGCCCACCAAGGACTGCTGTTGCATTCGATCTATCATGAACCCAACGGCTGGGACAATGTGCCAGACGGGCAAAAGATAGCTTGTGGGGAATCGAGCCAATGGGGCGATTACCATATTCGAGAAGCGGCTCTGTTATTGCGGCGTGAAATTCGAAGCGATTCGTACTACACCTTCTTTGGTTGTTTGAACCGATAGTCGGGAGGAGATTCCTAATGACGGATCTATCGAAACTTTGCCTGCACAGCATCACGACTAAGCCGTGGGGATTGCGGAAAGCGGCCAGTAAGTATTCGGCTGCTGGTATCGGCGGGATTTCCGTTTGGCAGGATGCTGCGGCTGCTTACGGAGATGGCCATCGGGCCGCAGGCGCGATGCTTCGAGACGAAGGCATCGAGGTCGTCAGTTATGTTCGAGGCGGCTTCTTTACAGCTTTGGATGGAGCCGATCGAATCAAGGCTGTTGACGATAACAAACGCATCATCGACGAAGCGGCTGAAATTGGAGCGCCATTGATTGTCTTGGTTTGCGGGGCGACTCCTGGGCAATCCTTATTCGAGTCAAGAAAGCAGATAACGGAGGGTATCGCTGCTTCGATTGAGCATGCCGCCGCAGCGGGTGTGAGGCTAGGGATTGAACCGCTGCATCCAATGTATGCGGACAGTCGGAGCGCGGTTAACACTATGTCGCAAGCAGGGGCGATCTGCGACGAGGTGGGGCATCCGAATTTGGGGATTACCGCCGACGTGTATCACATTTGGTGGGACGATCGGCTGGAGGAGGAAATCAAGATCGCCGCGGAAAAGGATCGCCTGTTCTCCTTTCATATCTGCGACTGGAAGAATCTTCCTGATGATATGCTCAACGATAGGGGAATCATGGGAGAAGGCGTCATCGATGTGTCCGGGATTCGTCGCTGGGTTCGCGATACAGGATTTTCTGGATACGACGAAGTGGAGATTTTTTCCAATAAGTACTGGGCTATGGATCAAGACGAGTATCTAGACAAAATCATCAAGGCCTACAACGAACTTTCTTAGAGCGTACAGCAACACGCGATAAACTTAGCGATATAAATTATGAAAACTCACAAAGTTGGTATAATAATGAACGGCGTCACGGGACGCATGGGGACGAATCAGCATCTCATGCGCTCGATCGTGGAGATAATCAAGCAAGGCGGCGTTTGGGCCAGCCCTGAAGAAACGATTGTGCCGGTGCCTATCTTGGTGGGCAGAAACGAGACTAAGCTCAGGAATTTATCGGCGCTATCGGGTATCGAGCGATGGACTACCGATTTGGATAGCGTCATGTCGGATCCAGACTTTCCGGTCTATTTTGATGCCCAGAGTACGTTGAGACGAGCGGACGCTGTTAAGGCGGCGGCGACTGCGGGCAAGCATGTTTATTGCGAAAAGCCGACCGCTGTAGATACAAAGACGGCCTTGGACTTGCACTATTTTTGCGAGGAAAAGGGCGTTAAGAGCGGGGTAGTCCAAGACAAATTATGGCTACCCGGCTTGGTCAAGCTCAAGCGGGCAATCGAAAAAGGCTACCTAGGCCGGATTTTCTCGGTGACCGGAGAATTTGGATACTGGGTGTTTGAAGGGCATACCGTGCCAGCCCAGCGTCCCTCATGGAATTATCGAAAGGAAGATGGCGGGGGCGTGATGATCGATATGCTCTGCCACTGGAGGTACGTGCTCGACAACCTTTTTGGGCCAGTGAAGGCGGTTAGCTGTCGGGGAGCGACGCACATCAAGGAGCGTGTTGACGAAAGCGGAAATCCGTATGTTTGCACGGCTGATGATGCCGCCTATTCGATGTTCGAAATCGATGGGCCGGAGGGGGAAATCGTCGTGAATTTCAATTCTTCCTGGTGTACGCGCGTCCGTAGAGATGATTTGCTTACATTGCATGTCGATGGCGAACTAGGCTCTGCCGTCGCTGGACTGCGCGAGTGCCATATCCAGCACTATGCCAATACGCCCAAACCTGTTTGGAATCCAGATATCGACCAGCCCATCGATTTTTTTGATGATTGGTCTAAGGTTCCGAACCAGGAGATCCATGACAACGCCTTTAAGGCCCAATGGGAGCTGTTTTTGAAGCACGTTGTTCTGGATACGCCATTCCGGTGGACCTTGCTTGAAGGAGCGAAGGGCGTTCAGCTAGCGGAACTCGGGCTGCAAAGCTGGGAAGAGCGTAAGTGGCTCGACGTGCCTGACTTGTAGTTTAAGAGAAGACGGCGCCCAGCTAGACTAGAAACCTGTAGGAGTCTTCGCCTGCGGAGACCATATAAGTAGAAAGAATCTCGCTGGAGCGGTCTCCGCAAGCGAAGCACCTACATGGTGTAAATACACAACAATTGAGAGAACCTGCGTTATGAAAAGTAGACAGAAATCTAAAACGGCATTAGTGACCGGAGGAACGAGAGGCATCGGCCTCGGTATTGCAAAATCGCTGGCAAATGAAGGATGGAATCTAGTCCTGAACGGAATGCGTCCTGAAGAGTCAGTCCAGGAAGTTCTGGAAGAGCTGCGCTCGAAAGAAATCGAAGTTGCTTACGCCCAGGGCGACATAGGGAGCGACGAAGGGCGGAATGCGGTTCGGGAAGCCGCTCGCAAGGCGAGTGAAGCTCAATCCGTCAACCTTCTCGTAAACAATGCCGGCGTTGCTCCCAAAGATCGGCTCGATCTTTTGGAAACGACCGAAGACAATTACGATTTCGTCCTCGATATCAACTTGAAGGGACCCTTCTTTCTGACTCAAGGCATCGCTCGAGATATGGTCGGAGCCAGAGAATCGGATCCTAGTTTCGGGGCGGCTATCGTTAACATTTCATCGATTTCAGCAACGGTGGCTTCTGTAAACCGGGCTGAATATTGCATCGCCAAGGCGGGACTAAGCATGCTCACGCTAGCTTTTGCCGCTCGATTAGGCGAATTTGGGATACCGGTCTACGAAATTCGTCCGGGAGTTACCAAGACCGATATGACCTCCTCGCCGGCCGTCACGGAGAAATACGATCGCTTAATCGAGGAGGGTCTCTGCGTAACCAAACGATGGGGAGAGCCCGATGATGTCGGCAAAGCAGTTGCGTCCCTAGCTCGAGGCGACTTTCCCTATTCAACGGGTCAAGTCGTCATGGTCGACGGTGGCCTAACAATCCCACGGCTGTAGTCCTACAGGGAGCATAAGCGTCGACTCAGCCAAAGATCGCGGAAATGAACGTGCTCCCGCATTCGCGCATTGGCGTCAACTTTACAAAAAAACGCCGATTTCTCGCCGTAGGAAGCTCGCTTGCGAGCGCTTGTTTCGCTGGAATGGACCTAGGTTGATTCGCTCGCAAGCGAGCTTCTTACAACGAAAGTGACTTAAGTTGTCGTCTATGCTGCGCGGCGGGATCGAGTTCCGCCTTTTGGCATGGGCTTAGAGCAACCGCACGCGCTGCCGCAGCTCGAGTTAGCGGGCTTATTTACCAGCAGAAATCGTCGTCCGAGCCAGGCGAAGGCCGCTAGGACGATGGACAAGGCGATGACGATTTCCAAAAGTTGCTGCATTAGCGCAAAACGAATTGACTTAGGGAGGTCTACTACTGAAACTCGGTCTCAACAAGCCTAAAAAGAAAATTAATTTGAAAACCCTCAATGATTTAGTCGACGGCCAAACCGTTAGAATCGGTTCGTACAAGCAAACGCATGGAACGTCCCGTCGATTGATGGAGCTGGGTTTGATGCCGGGGGTCCGCGTTCGGTTTATCAAATCGGCGCCATTGGGGGACCCAATCGCTCTTGATGTGGAGGGCCGCCATTTAAGTTTGCGTCGCGAGGACGCGGCTCAAATTTTCGTGCAACCCGAGTAGGTGGCCCTGAAGCGGCTCGATCAAACTGTGCCTCCGATAGAGAAAAGCGTTCGCGTACCCGCATCGAAGCGAATCCAGCGCGTGGCCTTGATCGGCAATCCGAACACGGGCAAGAGCACGTTGTTCAATTGCCTGACTGGCCTGCGGCAGAAAGTGGGAAATTACTCTGGGGTGACTGTCCAAAAAAAGACGGGTATCGCCTCATTGAGCAGCGGTAATGTGGAGATTTTGGATCTGCCAGGGACCTACAGTCTAGCGGCGGAGTCGCCTGATGAGCGGGTGGTCGTGGATGCTCTCCGGGGAGAAATTGAGAATGTTGATCGGCCGGATCTGGCCCTTTGTATTCTGGATGCCACCAACTTGAAGCGGAACCTCTTTTTGGCCTACCAGGTGGGGCAGTTAGGTTTGCCGATGGTGCTGGCCTTCAACTACTGGGACTCAGCCAAAAAGCGGCAGATAGACATCGATCTTGACGAACTACGATCCCGTTTGGGGGTCCCGGTTGTACCCATTTCAGCTTCGCGGGCCGAAGGAATTGCGGAGCTCAAGGAGGCGATCAGCGAAGCGCTGGTCAGCCAGCCACGAATGCGGACGCCTGATTGGCCCGATCCTGTCATCCGCGCTCTGAATGAGGTTCGTGCAGCGCTTTCCGATGATCAATTAAGCCAGTTAGACGAAGCCGCTTTGCTGCGCAGCTTATTTGAGGGCGACGAAAATCGATTGATTAGAACGGGCGTTTCCGAGGAGATTGCTGCTGAAGCGCTGGAAAATGGAAAGAGAGCCCTATTTAAAGGAGGATTGAATCCGGCCAATGTGGAAGCCGTTCTGCTTTACCGGCACATCAAGACGGTTATCGATGGCTGTATAAAAGAGAACGCCCTATCGCAGACCTGTGGTAGCGAGTCGATTGATAGCCTCCTGACCCATAAGTGGTGGGGATTGACTGCCTTCCTGGCTCTCATGTATCTGGTTTTCCAATCGGTTTACAGCTGGGCCGGCCCTTTCATGGACTTGATCGACGGGGGCAAGTCGCTTGTACAGGATGCAGTATCCTCCTGGCTGACAGGATGGCCGATTATCAATAGCCTGGTAACGGATGGCATTATCGAGGGGGTGGGCGCGGTCGTTATTTTCCTGCCTCAAATTCTCATTCTGTTTTTCTTTATCTCCCTGTTGGAAGATACTGGATACATGGCGAGAGCGGCATTTTTGATGGATAAGCTCTTCAGTTGGTGCGGCCTTTCGGGAAAGAGTTTCGTACCCTTGCTTTCCAGTTACGCTTGCGCGATCCCAGGCGTTATGGCGACCCGCACGATCCAGGATACAAAAGCCCGCTTGGTCACGATTCTGGTAGCCCCATTTATGAGCTGTTCAGCTCGCCTTCCCGTTTATGTGCTCATGATTGGGGCCTTTATTGAGCCTCGCTATGGGGCTGGTGTGGCGGGAGCAACGTTGTTTTTGATGCACTTTGTTGGCCTTTTAGTGGCTATGCCGTTTGCGTACGTAATGAATAAATACGTCCTCAAGACCCCGCCACAGCCCTTCCTTCTGGAGCTCCCAAGCTACCAGATTCCCAAGGTGAAAGACGTCTTCATCAAAATGTACAGCCAGGGTAAGGAGTTCGTGGTCAATGCGGGGACCGTGATTTTCGCTATAACGATAGTGATTTGGGCGCTTTTGTATTTCCCGCGTCCGGAGTCGCTCGTGGAGGAAACCAGGGCCAGCTTCGCGAGCTCCCTAGCAGTTGACCGTGGAATTTCCGAAGCGGCGGCCTGGCAAGCAATCGAGGAAAGTGAAGATTTGCAGGTAGCTCTGGAACGACGGATTTCCTCCGCCTACATCGAGCAAAGCTTGATGGGGAAAATGGGCAAGGCGGTGCAGCCCGTATTCAATGCGGCGGGGTTCGATTGGAAGATCACGGTAGGCATAATCGCCAGTTTCCCCGCTCGCGAAGTGATCATTTCAACCCTGGGCATCATCTACAGCTTGGGGGGAGATGTGGATGAGGAAGCGGGGGACCTTCGGGAGGCGATGGCCAGGCAGACGTGGCCTTCGGGTCCGCGAGAAGGAATGCCTATCTTCACCATTCCGGTTGTTATTGGTATCATGGTGTTTTTCGCATTGTGTCAGCAATGCGGAGCGACGTTGGCGATTATCGCCCAGGAAACGAATTGGAAGTGGGCTGGCTTGTCGTTCGTCCTGATGACGTCCCTGGCATGGATCGCCTCTATCGTCGTCTATCAGGCAGGCAGTTGGCTTTAACGGGCTCCTTGTTTCGCTCTTCGCTCTTGCAAGCCGCAATAAGCAGTGCCGAGCAGGTCGCGAAGGGCGTTGAGCGAAAGGGGCTTGCAATGGAAGTCATCCAGCCCGGAGTCTATGGCCCGCTGTTGCTCCGAACGTGTAGTGGCTGCGGAAATACCTACTATCCAAGGTTGGCCCCGCTTGTTTTGGCTAGATCTGATTTGCCGAGTGGCGTCGAAGCCTGAAATTAGTGGAAGGTACATGTCCATCAGGATAACGTCTTGGCTACGCTTGCGGTAAGAGTCTAGGCCTTCCTGTCCATTGCTTGCCAAGTCGGGCCGGTATCCAAATTTATTTAGCATGGCCTCTAGGGTTTTCAGATTGGCTAGGTTGTCTTCGACGATGAGAATGGAAAGCGGGAAACGTTCGCTCGTTTCTCGAGCCTCCCCTTTGCCGCTATTCATTTCCTCCAAAGAATCGCTGGTGATTTCTAGAGGAATCGAAAACCTGAATTCAGAACCCTGCCCTAAAACGGATTCGACTTCGATGTCGCCCTCCATAAGCTCGACGAGGTTTTTGCAAATAGCCAGGCCGAGTCCGCTTCCGCCAAAGCGGCGGGAAATCGAGGCGTCGATTTGGGAAAAGGGCTTGAAGAGGCGATGCATTTTCTCGGTGGGAATGCCGATTCCGGTATCCCTTACCGATATGCGCAATCGAGCCTGCCGATCGGAAATCCTAGTGGCGTCGGCTTTAACCTCGATTTCGCCTTCGAGAGTGAATTTTAGAGCGTTGTTGACGAGGTTCAGGATAATTTGCCTAAGCCTGGCGGAATCGCCGACCGCGATGCGCGGCACGCTTTTGTCGATTTGGGCGCTGATGGAGATCGAGCGCTGCAAGGCTTTGCTCCTCAGGAGAAAGACGCAGTTGTTGATGCAGTCGCTGGGGGAGAAAGGTATGGATTCGATCTCGAATTTTCCCGATTCAATACGAGAAAGATCGAGGATATCGTTAATCAGGGTGAGAAGGGTGTCGCCGCTAGACCGTATCGCCTCGAGCATCTCCTTCTGGTCTGAGTTGAGCGACGTATCCTCTAGCAGGTCTAGCATCCCGATCATTCCGTTTAGCGGAGTGCGAATCTCGTGATTCATGTTGGCCAGAAAGGCGCTTTGCATATCGATCTGCCGTTTATCGGGATTGTTTGTATTGGCAATCTTGTTGCTCGACTCGGTTAGCGTGACGAATACGAGAGAGTGAGCGGGAAGGGGAATGCACTGGGCCACTAGGGCTATTCGGGACCGGCCTTCATTGAATCGGTGGGCGATCTCTCCATTACAGAAGCGCTCGCCATCAATAGCCTTTTGCACCAAAGACGAAAGGGATGGCGATTGCTCGAAGAGCGGGGCGGTATCGTTAAACCAATTCCGGGCTTTTTCAGCCCGTTGAATGATAGTCTCCTGAAAATCGACGACGAGCGAGGCGACTGAATATACCGGAGACAGCATGGATATAGCCTAGCTGAGCGATTTCATTTGGCGGGCACGGGAGGATCGTATCCGTCTCGTTTGCCTAGCGATGGCGTCGTCGTTCAGCGTATTTGTCTTCGCGAATCTTGGTTGGGTCGTATTCGTAATCCTGATTCTCTTTCAGTTCCTCCATCGTTAGCGTTTTGGAGGGGATGCCTGATGAAGGGATTTCCCGGTGGGCGATCCAAGCGATCGCGTTGAGAACGACTGTCCTGAGATTGTCGTCTTGCCAATTGTCGTGGAAGTGGCCGCCAGTGAATCCGAAACCGCGGCTCCCATTTTCGTTTTCGGAAACCCACATAACGTGCTGTAGATCTCGCCGCGCGACAGCTGCCCGAGCGTCGGGGGTGGAATTGTGGTGGTGGTCCTTTTCGGGAAGCAGGTCTTCTGGAGGTACGGCTGAAAGAATCGGGGTCACTCCTTTCATGTCCTTGCGAAATCGCATGTTGAAGTACCACTCGTCGTTGATGGAGAAGGGTTGTATGCCATTGGCCACGGGATGATCTGGAAACGTTTCGAACTTCGGGGTCCAATGGGGATTAACCGATTTGTAAAGCTGGTAATAGCCGCCCATCCAGCGCAGGAAGGCGTCGCCCGGCTCCCCATCGATTGTTTCAACGGCATAGTGAAGGCAACCGACACCCATGCCCTTGTCTTGGAGGGCGTCAATGGTGGCAACGTGGTCGTTGGCGAGATGCTTCTTTCCGCCATCGCAATAGATGACTACTGCTTTGACGCCATCCAGGATTCGCCCGTTTCGCGGCCAGCCGGGGTTTTCCGGGTCGTGATAAACCGAGGCGTCGAAATTGAGACCACTCTCGTTCAGGGCTTTGGCCAAAAGCAAGGACCCAGCATTGTGCTCGTGGGCGAAGTACCCGTGGCTTTTTTTGCCAGCCACAAAGAGGATCTTTGTATCTTCAGCCAGCAAACTACTCGCCGCGAAAATTATGGTCAGGGCCAGGAAAGGGATGAGGTGAAGTTTTCGAGTCATGGTATCTTCGAGAGTTCTCAGCTTATTGGACACTCTCGTAAAAGACAGGTGTACTTAGTGGTGGTTGCTGAGTAAAGATTTTTGACGGGGCCGCTCCGTTGCTGTAGCTAGGAATCTTCTAGGGTTCGTCGCAGTTCGCTCACGGGTATGCCGTGCTCGAGCGAGGCCCGTTCCAGATCATCGGACTCGATTTTCGAGCGCGACTTGCCAGAGGGTGTGGTGACGGTTTTGATGCGGAATTCGCCGTAAGGAGTTTTTCGGAGGTCCTCGGTTCGCTCTAGGATTTTGCGTTCGACTGGATAGTAGCGAACGCCGATGGCGGTAGTGTTTTCTAGGATGGCGTCGCAAACCGCATCCAGCCGGTCCTTGGGGGCTAGAGCGCTGAGACAGAATCCCGGCCGACCCTTTTTCATGGTAACTGGGGAAATGGTGAAGTCGATCGCTCCGGCCTCTTTCAACCGATCTTGAAATGGGCCCCCGAGCGATTCTGGCGGGCAATCATCCAAGTTGGTCTCTATTGAGAATAGAGATTTCCGTTCGCCCGCGACCTCTCCGATTGAGAGCCTGAGGACATTGGGAGCTATAAACGATTTTTGCCCGGGTCCGTAGGCGCTCGTTTCGATCGCGATTTTCGGCGAAGCGAATGTCGGATTCAGGTACTTGAGGATCGCGGCTCCGGTGGGAGTGACCCGTTCGCCTTCCTCCTCGCCTTTGTAAGTAGGCATCCCATACAACAGCTTTGCAGTGGCCGGAGCGGGAACGGGAAGCCTTCCGTGCTGAGTTGAGACCATCCCGTATCCGACGCAAATAGGATCGCAGTAGGTTGCCTTGATGTCGAGACGGTCGAGGAGAACCGCGCAGCCGATGATATCTATGATCGAGTCCACTGCGCTGATTTCATGAAAGTGGATTTTCTCGATCGGGATGTCGTGCACCTGCGACTCGGCCTCGCCAATGAAATGGAAAATCTCCTTAGCGATCCGTTTTGCTCCGGGCTCAATCGTCGCGTCGCCTATGATCTTCAATATGTCGCTCAGATGGCGATGGTGGTGATGGTGGTGATGGTGGTGATGGTGTTGGTCGGCCTCGTCATTGTGGTGATGACCATGGTCGGCCTCGTCGTGGTGATGATGGTGGTGGTGATCCGAGCTTTTAGATGATTCGTTCAGGTCGATGACGCGGATTTGTTGGCAAACAATTCCGTTCTTCTCCGTAGGAGCAATTTCGATACGGCCGTCTGGCAGATTCAGCTTTCCCGGCAAGTCGATGATGTCATCGTAGGCATCGAGCAACCCGCAAAGGGATCCGAGAAACATATCGCCTGAGAGACCGGAGAAAGGTTCGATATAGAGGGCTTTCATAAGTAGTGGCAAAGGTCAGTGTGGTGACACGATTCAGAAAAATGATGGTTTGTTAACCACGAAAATCTCGAATGCCTGCAAAATGCTTGCCCGCTGTCTAGAAATTTCGTCCATTCGACCGCTCATCGAAGCCCGCTCCGCTTGGATCTGAGCTAGCGCTAATTTAAAAAGCAGCTCAGGTATCCTGCCCGCAGACAAGGATAGAGGCGATGGGCTGGAAGCCTATGCTGACCTTCATGGATGGCCGCTTGGTGATCGCCCGCTGTCTTTAATACCCTCCCTGATGCGAGGGTCGTTGGTTGAGACGGCATAATAGGCAGCCCTTTCGCGATCCATCCCCTCCGTTTAAAAAGTCGTTTTGGCAAGGTTGCCCAAACGAGTTGCCTGAAGATTACGGCCCCGCGTCGATCTGTCTTAAGATGCGGTAGGCGGCCATGGCGGCGCCGTATCCGTTGTCGATATTGGTGACCGTTATCCCGTTGGCGCAGCTTGTCAGCATGGCGTGAAGAGCGGTGGTTCCGCTTTGGGCGACTCCGTAGCCCACGCTCGTTGGCACGGCGATGATCGGCTGGGAAAGCAATCCTCCAACAACGCTGGGAAGAGCTCCTTCGAATCCCGCCACCACAATTAAAACGCGGCAGGCTTTGAGGTCTTCCAGTCGATTAAATAGCCGATGTATCCCAGCGACACCTACGTCATTGATACGCTTGGCAGGAGTGCCTAGTAGATTTAGCGTGAAGTAGGCTTCGTTGACGGCTGATAGATCGGAGCTCCCGGCGCTCAGAATGGCGATGGGGGCGTTCTCGTCATCGAGCTCCTTGTATTTGAGCAGAAAGGATTGAGAAATCGAATCGTAGTGAGCGTCGGGGAAGGACTCTTCAAGGGCTTGGCCCTTGTCTGGCTGCACGCGCGTGGCCAAGGCGTTTTCGCCTTTCGAGTGGTACTCATTGAGAATGCGCCGGAGCAAATCTGCCGATTTCGAGCTCCCGAAGATAACCTCAGGAAACCCCAATCGCTTTTCGCGATCGGTATCCAAAATAAATTCATCCATTAGCTTCCAGGACGCGATTGAGTTTGCCGGAAACCAGGCCTTCCTCGTCGATTTCGACTTTCTGGAATCCAATGCCACGCAAGGCTGGTTCGATTAGGGGAAATAGGGTGTGCAGACGCGGAATCGATTCGACCTGAGCCTCGATGCGAGCGGTATCGCCGAAGTGTCGAACGCGAATTTCTTCGAATCCGAATCGGTTAAGAGCAATCTCCGCAGACTCGATTTGCGATAGTTTTTCTTTGGATACGGATTGTCCGTAGGGAATCCGCGAGCTCATACAGGGGCTGGCTGGCTTGCTCCAGACGGGCAGGTTGAAGCGACGGGCAAGCGAGCGAATTTCGGTTTTCCCCAGCCCACACGCAGCCAGGGGTGACAGAATGGCTTGTTCCTTGGCCGCTTGGTGGCCGGGTCGATGGTCCTGAAGATCATCTTGATTGGCGCCATTAAGCAAGTGGAACTCGGGAAACTCTGTCGCCTGAAGTTCCCGCAGCCTGCGGTAAAGCGTGTCCTTGCAGTAGTAGCAGCGATTGAAGGGATTCTTTGCGTAGTCCGGGTTGTTCAGTTCGTCCGTCTCCAAGATTCGCAGGGTGATACTGTATTGCTGGCAAAAGTCCTTGGCGATTTTCAGATCCGAGCGTTTCAAGCTTGGCGAATCAGCGACCACGCCCACTCCTTTTTCCCCGAGAAAGCGATGGGAGAGGTAGAGGACAAGAGCTGAATCGACACCCCCGGAAAACGCGGTGAGGCTGCCTTCGATTTGGCCAAACCAGGCTTCGATGCGGTTCAGGGCTTCGATTTGGGCAGCAGAGTTCATTGGGGTTAGGCGTAAACGCGATAGATTTTGCCAACAAGACCCATGGGCAAGACCGGACGCGACTTTCTAGGCCATAGTGGTCACTAGAGACTAGTTGGCTATGCGACGATTGCGACGCCGGGCGGCGTAGGACAATGCCAGGTCGCATGTTGCGGCCAAGGCGGCAAGGGCTAACCAGCCGGTCGAGCCATTTGAATGAGGATGGCTGTGAGGGACCGCGCTACCATGGCCGAAAGCTGTGGGAGCGGTGAAGAGTAGGAGGGTAGTAAGGTGTGTTGTCAGTTTCATGATTCTACTGAGTCGCCATATCGGCGGAATGGCGGCCGTTTGTCAAATATGGGTTCAGCAGAACTTTTCTTGATGGAGCAATGGAGTTTCTCTAAAAGATTCCAATGCTAGACAGCGAAACGCCTATTGATGAATTGAAGCGAGCTGTGGGCCAGTTTGCTTCGGAACGAGAGTGGGAGCCATTTCACTCTTTAAAAAACCTCTCCATGTCGATAGCGATCGAGGCGTCGGAACTCATGGAGCGTTTCCAATGGCTGGAAAACGGGCAATCTAACGAAAGCATCGAGAATCCTGATGATCGCGCGGCCATCGAGGAAGAGTTAGCGGACGTTTTCATCTATCTATTGCAATTCGCCAATCGGGCGGAGGTTGATTTGGCTTCGGCGACGACTCGTAAGCTCGAATTGAACGCTGAGAAATATCCCGTGGAAAAATCGCGTGGCCGATCGGATAAGTACGACGCCCTTTAAGGCCGCAGGCAAATAATGGCAAAGCCGCAGGGTCGTTGCTGGCAAAAGCGAGCGCTTTTGAAGCGGGCTTCGCCATACGGCACGCTCATGGCCCTGAGGGACTCGAGCGGGCAAGCAGGGTCCCTACGAAATTGGGATAGCCGGGAAAACGATATCCTAGATTTTCCGAGACGTTGAAGCTGATTCGCGTTGGGGTAGCTTGTGGGGTACGCTTGGTCCATCGATCCATTTGCCCTCCATA
>CAYOLG010000036.1:36270-38657 GCA_964404745.1 uncultured Opitutaceae bacterium | reverse complement strand
ACTAGATTGAAGATTATAATTTCAACTTTCCAAAAATCCTCCTGAGGATCCCTGCGGCATCGCGCGATGCCGCGAATGCCTGATGCTGTAGAGCATATCAGATTAAGTCTCCTTCGCTTGACCATTCAAGCGCCCCCTCGAAAATCCAAGTTTCCCGGAAAACGAGTCGACGGCTCGGCCAAAAGGCTTCTAGCTTAGCCTTTATGAATCGTTTTCCCCTTTTTCGAAGCCTGGCTATCCTACTGGCATTCTCCGCTACGACGATTGCGGCCGAAAGGCCCAACATCCTTTGGATTACCAGCGAAGATAACAGCCCTGACTATCTTGGGCCTTACGGAAATCCACACGCCAACACGCCTACTCTAGATCGTCTAGCGTCTGAGGGTGTCGTCTACGAGCATGCCTACGCCAATGCAGCCGTCTGCGGCCCGGCTCGCACCGTACTGATCACGGGCACCTATCCCTATACCTTCGGTGGCGAGCATATGCGCAGCCAGGTTCCCTTGCCGCGCCACATGAAAATCTACCCGCAGTACCTGCGAGATGCCGGCTACTACACCACAAACAACAACAAACAGGACTACAACATCGATCAGGATACCCCCGGCTGGGATGAGAGCAGCCGCTCCGCCCACTGGAAAAACCGCCCAGAGGGGAAACCCTTCTTCGCTATCTTCAATACCAACTTGACCCACGAAAGTTGCTTGCATCCCTCGCGCAACACTGTCGAAGCCAAGGTGCCTTTGGACAAAATCCGGGTGCCTGCCTACCTGCCGGATACGGAAACCGTCCGTGAACGCATATCCGCCTACTACACGCGCATCAATGAAATGGATAGCTACATGGGCGATCGCATCAAGGAATTGGAAGACGCCGGGCTCCTGGAAGACACCATCATTTTCTACTACTCCGACCACGGCGGCATCATGCCTCGCAGCAAGCGCTTTATCTACGATTCGGGAACCCATGTCCCCCTGATCGTCCGCGTACCCAAAAAATGGGCCCATCTGATGCCTCACAAGACCGGTTCCCGCGCAGACGAGATCGTAGCTTTCGTAGACTTCGCCCCCACCCTACTCAGTTTGGCTGGGGCGGACATTCCCGTTCACATGCAGGGACGAGCCTTCCTCGGCGAAAAGCGGTCACCAGCTCCTCAATACGCCTACACATTCAGGGCTCGGGCTGACGAGCGTATCGACTTCAAACGAGGGGTGACCGATGGGAAGTTCAACTACATCCGTAACTACCTGGCCTACCTACCCACCGGCCAGCGCGTCGACTACCTTTGGGACAATCCAGCGACTCCTGAATGGGAACGCCTATTCCGCGAGGGCAAAACCAACGCTGCCCAAAGCGCTTTCTTCCAGCCTGCCCCGCTCGAAGAGCTCTTCGACTTGGAGAAGGATCCCGACGAGGTCAACAACCTAGCCAACGATCCGGCCTACCGCGACGTTCTGCTCCGCATGCGGGAAGCGAACCATAAGCAGATACTGGATACTTTCGATACCGGATTCATCCCCGAATCGCTTCTCGTCGAGTGGACACGAGGTTCTGGGAAAATTCCGTTCAACATTTCTCGAGACCGAGATCAGTACCCGCTCATGCAAATACTCAATATGGCAGACGCTTTGCTCGACAAAGGCGAGAGCGCTCTACCCGAGCTGATTTCCGGATTAATGGATTCACATCCAGTTGTTCAATACTGGGCCCTGGTCAATTGCCTGGTCCTTAAAACCGATGACGAACAAGCTGTAAGCCGCATCAACGCCCTCACCCGCAGCCCGGTGGCCGCCAATCGGATCGCTGCCGCTGAACACCTGGCACGAATCGGCAAGAAAGACCCCCGCCCCATTCTCCACGACATTCTTATCAACAATCCCAACGTCATGGCTCGCCTCCACGCCGTCAACGCCCTAGACCACGTGAGAGCAGACTTCCCTTACAATCAACGCGTGCTGGCAACCTCCCAATCCATCTGGCCTAGCGATACCAAAGAGCTGAGCGCCGCTCCCTGGATGGGCCGCTACAAAGCCTACGACGTCCGCGTCATGGAATTCATGGAAAAGGGGCATTAGAATTCTTGCCCACAGTTGGACACGGATGAACTCAGATTTTTCCAGAAGAGAAAATAGAGATCTCCGGCCTTCTTGAGGTAGCGGTCGATCTCCGAGCGACCATATCAACAGAGCAGAACAGGCTTCCAGCCTACGTTCGGATGGAATACACAGGCAGGATGCCTATGCTACTTTTTGCGGGCTAAAGCGCGGCGCTACGTTTTACGAATTGACCCGACTAAAGGGCTTGGCAACATTGCCCACTCCGATACCGCCCAACTACCTCAAACCAATGAAAATCTCAATTGCCCGACTCCTATTCGCAGCCGCGAT
>CAYOLG010000036.1:0-36170 GCA_964404745.1 uncultured Opitutaceae bacterium | reverse complement strand
ACTACCTCAAACCAATGAAAATCTCAATTGCCCGACTCCTATTCGCAGCCGCGATTCTCATATCGCCCTTCATAGCCCAAGCCGACGTGGCCACCCCTTCCATCTTCGGCGACCACATGGTCCTGCAGCGGGACCAGGCCAACCCCGTCTGGGGCTGGGCAGATCCCGGAGAGCAGGTAACCGTCTCCATCGATGGCCAGCAGCACAAGACCAAGGCCAATCGGCAAGGCGACTGGCGGGTGACCTTGAAGCCACTGCCCGCCGGCGGCCCGCATCGGCTGACGATTAAAGGGAAGAATACCCTCGAATACGACGATGTCCTCGTAGGGGAAGTTTGGATATGCTCAGGACAATCGAACATGCAATGGTCCGTATCCCAATCCTACGATGGAGACCTGGTGGCCTTGACCGCCAAAGATCCTGGGCTCCGGCTGATCACAGTACCCCAAGTGGGCACTCAAGAGCCGCAGCGCGACTTCGACGGGGAATGGGCTCACGCTTCACCCGAAATTGTATCCAATTTCTCCGCTGTCGGCTACCGCTTTGGCCTGCAATTGCGCCAGGCTCTCGGGGTGCCCGTCGGGCTCATCGACAATGCCTGGGGCGGCTCGGCCGCTGAAGCCTGGGTTAGACGCGACGTATTGGAATCGAACCGACGCTACCGAGGGCTGATCGAATACTGGGAAGAAACCGAGAGAACTTATGACCACGATGCAGAAGTGGCCAAATACGAGACCCGACTGGCCAAGTGGAAGCAGGACGGTTCTAAAGGCCGGCGTCCAACAGCTCCCCGCAACCCGCTCGTCGGACAGCACCGACCTGGAAATCTCTACGCTGGCGTTTTGAGACCAACGATTGGATACGGAATCAAAGGAGCCATCTGGTATCAGGGCGAATCGAACGCCTCGCAAGCCGAGCAGTACCGGGAACTCTTTCCCTTGATGATCCAGCACTGGCGTGACGAGTGGGACCAAGGCGATTTTCCGTTCTACTTCGTACAGCTGGCGGATTTTAGAGCGGAGGTCGATGAACCTGTTGATTCCGATTGGGCCGAACTTCGCGAAGCCCAAACTATGACGATGGATCGACTCCCCAACACGGGACAGGCAGTGATCATCGATGTCGGCGAAGGTCGGGACATTCATCCCCGCGACAAGCATACGGTGGCCAACCGCTTGGCCCGCTGGGCTCTGGCCCGCGACTACGGATTCGATATCGACTACCAAAGCCCCCTTTTCAAATCTATGCAGGTGAAGGGCTCGAAAGCGATGATCGAATTTAGCCACGTGGGCGATGGGGGGCTTCGGGCCTTCGACACCGCGGATATCACCGGCTTGGCAATCGCCGGCGAGGACCGCAAATTCGTTTGGGCCTCGGCTCGGATAGTCGACGAAAATACTGTAGAAGTGTGGAGCGATTCCGTGAGCAAGCCGGTCGCCGTCCGCTACGCTTGGGCCGACAATCCCGTTTGCAATCTATTCGGCCGCAACGGCCTGCCCGTCACGCCATTCCGCACGGATAATTGGCCTATGATCACCGAAGGTGTCCATCACCGGTAGGACGGTTGCCCGAAAAGTTAGGGAGGACCAGCTCGGTCCTCCGCTTAAATCGTCGAATTCGGAGGACCGAGGCCGGTCCTCCCTAACAAAACCCATGCAACCGTCTTCGCCGCTAGGCCGCGGAACCGCGCCGCGTAGCATTGAAAGGTAGCGGGCGATCTCACGCCGTATCCCGCAAATGCGGGATACGGCGGCGAAAGCCGAGCGCCCATTTTAAAAGTAGCACAGGCATCCTGCCTTTACGCGGAAGATGAGAAAACAGGGTAGAAGCCTGTCCTACTATTGTGGGCACTCGGCTTGCGCCACCGCATAGGCTCATTCCCTCCAAGTTGGATTGTCGTCGGCCGTAGGAGCGGGTTTTTCCCGCCGATGTTTTATGGAGAGATCGCGGCGTAAAGCCGCTCCTACAGCTCGCAAAGAAGCAAGAATTCTTCGTTTGCGTGTCTACTTTTTCGACTTCAACGCTTTTCCGGTCTCCGATTTTCGACAGGCATGTATCGCATCCACCGTTCCTTCGAAAACCACCTCGCCGCCTTCGGAACCGCCGCCGGGACCCAGATCGACAAGCCAATCCGCAAGCCGAATGAAATCCAGGTGATGCTCGATCACGATCACCGTATTCCCTTGATCACGCAGTTGGAAAAGCAGATCCGCGAGTTTCTGGATATCCGACCAGTGCAAGCCAGTGGTCGGCTCATCGAGAATATAGAGGGCTTTGCCCGCGCCCCGCTTCGACAATTCGAGCGACAGTTTCAATCGCTGAGCCTCTCCGCCGCTCAGAGTGTTAGCCGCTTGTCCCAATTTCAGATAGCCAAGACCCACCGCATCGAGTGTATTCAATTTATCCATAACGCGGGGGATATTTTTGAAGCATTCCTTGGCTTCCTCGACAGACAGGTCCAAAGCTTGAGCAATATTCAACCCGCCGTATTGAATTTCCAAGGTCTCCCGATTGTAACGCGTTCCCTGGCAACTCGGGCAATCGATGTAGGCATCGCTCATGAAGAGCATATCCAATTTGATGGCCCCTTGTCCTTGACACCGTTCACACCGCCCTCCTCTAGCATTAAAGCTGAATCGGCCGGGCTTGTATCCGCGAGCTCGCGACAAAGGCGTTTTGGAATAAAGATCGCGAAGACTGTCGAAAAGCTTGGTATAAGTAGCTGGATTCGATCGCGGGCTTTGCCCAATCGGGTCCTGGCTGACGCGCACCACCCGCTCCAGCTTCTCGAGTCCGCCTGTTCCCCGGTGTCTACCAGGAATGTCTTTCGATCGATTCAGCTTCCGGGCCGCCGCCTTGGCCAGGATCTCGTTAACCAGTGTAGATTTACCCGATCCCGAAACTCCAGTCACGCAGGTCAGCAAACCGATCGGGAAACGGGCGTCGACGTCCCTCAGATTGTGTTCGCTCGCTTCCTTGACCACTAGCCAGCCTTCCTCCGGATCCTTGGTATCCACAAACTTGGTCAAACTGCATTTTCCCGACAAGTAGTCCCCCGTCTCAAACCTACCGCTCGCTCCCTTCAAGCAGTCTTCCGGAGGCCCTTCGAAAAGCACCTTGCCTCCAGCGGAACCGGCCCCAAGACCCAGCTCAATCAGATGGTCGGATGCCCGCATCGTTTCCTCGTCGTGCTCGACAACGATGACCGAGTTGCCCCGGTCCCGTAGCTCTTTGAGGGACTGAATCAGCTTTAGGTTATCTCTCGGATGCAGACCGATGCTGGGCTCATCGAGGACGTAGACAACCCCTACCAGGCTCATGCCCAACTGCGTGGCCAAGCGAACCCGCTGGGCCTCGCCGCCACTAAGAGTGCTGTATTGGCGGTCCAATGTCAGATATCCCAGCCCGACTTCCTTAAGAAATCGTAGTCGCAACTCGATCCCTTCAATCACTTCCCCATAAGTGGAGACCCGGTCTTTACTCGCCGGCAAGCTCGCCGCAAAGGCGTGAGCTCGACCCAGATCCATGGCCAGAAAGTCGGGTACGCTCTTCCCTTCCACGAAAACGTTGGCGCTCCGCTGACTGAATCGATGGCCTCGGCAGGATGGACACTCTTGATCCGTTTGGTAGGTCATTAATCGGGCCCGAAAGCCGTCGCTTTTCGTTTCCTGATAGGACTTTTGCAGGAGAGCCATCACACCCTCGAATTTCTGCGGTGGCGGCTTGGTTTTTCGCCGCGTCAACTTGAACTCGAAAAGCCGATCGTCGACTCCGAAAAGAAGGGCTTCCTGAATTCCTCGATCCAGGTCTTTCCAAGGAGTCTTAGGGTCGAAGGGCAGTTGCTCGGCCAATTGACGAAGTAGGGCATTGTTGCGGATTATGAGTTGCTTGCCTCCAATTCGCAAAGGCTTCAACGCCCCATTCTTGACCGATTTGCTGGCATCAGGAACGACGAGCTCTTCCAGAAAGCGTCGCGTTTTCCCCAACCCGCCACACTCCGAACAAGCCCCTTCGATCGTATTGAAGGAAAAATGACGCGGCGATATGGGCTCAAATACCTCCCCGCACTTGGAACAGGCCAGATTACGACTGAGAGCGAGCTCTTGCCAGTCCGCATCATGCGTAGCCTGATAAGCGATCGACGCCCGGTCCTTCCCCTCGTTGAACGCCAACTCCAAGGAATCCGCCAATCGGCTTCGTTGATCCGGACCGATAACAATACGATCGACCACTAGCTCCAAAACCAGCTCTCCCCTGCCCGAAACGCGCCCTTCCGATTCATCGATGTTCACGACCTCGCCGTTTATGCGAACACGCTGAAATCCTTTTTGCCTCAATCGCGGCAGCTCATCGAGAATCACCGCCTTTTTTGCCGCCATGTACGGGGCCAATACCATGGCTCGAGCGCCGTGAGGCAATCCCATCGCTTGCTCGACTGAACTGTCCAGCGTTTGCCGGTAAATGAGTCCCCCATCTTTGGGGCAGCGCTGCTCGCCTTTCAATGTCCAGAGCAAACGAGCATAGTCGGCGATTTCCGTAACGGTCGCTATCGTGCTCCGCGGAGACGACGAGGCAGAACGTTGCTCGATAGCTAGCACCGGCGACAAGCCATGGATGAAATCCACATCCGGGCGCTTGAATTGCTCCATGGCCTGTCGAGCCTGCGTCGATAGGCTCTCCATGTACTTGCGGTAGCCTTCGGCGTACAGGGTATCGAATGCTAACGTCGATTTACCCGAACCCGAGACACCCGTGATAACAACGAGCTGGTCGCGGGGTATCTTTACCTCGATGTTCTGAAGGTTGTGCTCGCGAGCGCCTTTAATGTGTATATGACGAGTCCGTTCCAATGCTCTGAAAGTCTTTCGGGACCGATCACGGGTCTATCCTGCCAAAAGGTCAATCTCTAGGAATCTTTGGAGTCAGTTTTGAACGATTGATTCAGGCTAGTTTCCGACAGCGCGATCCTAGGTTGTGGACGAATGTAGGAGCGGCTTTATCCCGCTATAAAATAACGCGCATGCTACCGAAATCGCGGGATAAACCCGCTACTGCAAGTCAACGATGGTAGGGGCGCCGCTTGCGGCCACCCTACTTCGGACACCCCATTTTATCTTCTCATTCGATGGTCTCTAAGAAACTCCCATTCCCAATCGTCTTCCTAAGGTACGCTTTATTACAATTGCCATTTCGGATCCATCAGACTGAATTGATGTCCATCGTCCCATCGATCTCTTGACACTATGAAATTTCGAGCCTCCTTCGCCCTCTTTGCTGTTTTCCTCTCACCTCTGACAAGCCTGGCCGACGCAATCGAAGTCGAATCCGCCATCACCGAGGTTTCCCTCTTTCGGGATGGCGCCCTGGTTACCAGAGAAGGAACCGTCAATGTTCCTGCCGGAAAGTCGATTCTCGTATTCAAAAACCTGCCTAGCCAAGTCGACACCTCAGCCCTGCAAACCAATTTTCTCGACGCCACCAATGGCCTGATACGCAACGCGAAAATCTTCAGACCGGAAGAGCGCCAAGAAAGCGATATCGTCAAAGCCATCCGCGATCGACTCGACACCGCCAAGAAAGACAAAGACCGTCAGCAACGCCTCCAGTCGGAAGCGAAAGCCAACATCGCGTTCGCAACAGCTATGCGCGAATCCTTCGCGGCGGAATTCGGCAAGATCGACGAAGGCGAATCCCTTTCATTGGATCAGGCGAGAGAGCTCAATGCCTTCGCCCAACAAACCCAGACCGATGCCTACAAGACCATCGACCAATCCGAATTGGCAATCCGCGAAATCGATGAGCGTATCCAGGAAATCGAAACGGAACTTAGAGAAGCCGTCGAAACAGCAGCCTTGCTATCATCTATCGCCGAAGTCGAGATCGAGATGGACAGCGCAAGCGAAGTCGGGATCGCTCTCAGTTATTTGGCCAATAATGCTCGCTGGGTTCCCCAATACGAATTGCGGGCTTCGCCCGATCGAGGATCCTTGGATTTCGGATACTTCGCCTCTGTCTGGCAGCGCACTGGCGAAAACTGGTCGAATATCACGCTTTCTTTGCAAACCAACCAAGCGAGCCGGCAAGGGAACGTGCCTGAGCCACCGCCCCTCGTCGTCCGAAAAATGGAGGACACCTACCGGGGACGCGCCGTTCTCGAGGAGGGAGTCGTCGAGCTCTCGCCTTTGTCAGTGGGCTCCGGCAGCTTCGACGCGAAGTCCGCCCGGCCGGCTAGCCAACAACAAGTCGCGGTCACTGCCTCCACCGTATCCTTTCAAGCGACCATACCTGGCCAAATTACCGTTCCTAGCTCCAAGGATAGCAGTGCCTATAAGGTTCTGGAAGAATCCATCGAAGCGGAATTCTGGTCAGAGTCCGTTCCTCGGATACAGTTGGACGCCTATCTGCGGGCCAAAATCAAAAACACCTTGCCGCTGCCCATACTGCCTGGACAAGCCCTGGCATTCGTGGACGGAAAGCTGTCGTCCAAGGTCTTCCTAGACAAAATTCTGCCCGAGGAGGAAACGGAGATCTCGCTTGGCGTGGACGGCAATATCGTCGTCAAGCGAACCGAGGGGGCGCAAAAGGATCGCGATTCTGGATTTATCGACAAAACCACTACATTGAAGCGGGAATACCGAAACTCGGTTGTCAATCAGCGTAACGTAGCCCACAAGGTGATCATCGTAGACCAGTTTCCGATCTCCCAGAATTCCAAGATCGAAATTCGGCGCATCGCCCCCAAAGATAGCGATGTTGTCATCGATGAAGAAAACGAGAATAATGGCATCTTTCAATGGGAAGCGGTCCTGCAACCGAAAGCGGAAAGAACCTTCGTCACCGCCTACGACGTCGTCTATCCTCGCGATTGGAACATCGCCCCCGAGCTGTAAAGAGAATGCCTACCAGCCTCAGTGTCCTGCCATCGAATACTTAAGGTAAATGGGAATTGCCCGCGGCTCGCGAGCCTTTTGAAGCGTTCAGCTCAATTCAGCCCGCTAGCCGCGGGCGATCCCAGAACGGAACTGCGCTCAATACTAGCCTGACGAGCCAATCGGATGCAGCATTTTAGTCCAGATGTGTTCGTCATTAAGCGCGTGTATTCCGGCATTTTCTTTTTGGGCCTAATACCCCGAAGCTTGTCGGCGGCCCCGATCTGTCGGCGGCTTCGGCTTTTTGGTAGGGAGGACCGGCTCGGACCTCCGCATACAGGTTTCGGAGGATCAAGACGATCCACCCCACCTTTAGAAATACCACGCTGCTTGCGGCGGAGATCTTTTTTCTTTTTGGCTCCAGTTTCCGAAAGCTCGATTCGTTTCCAAAAACGTAGCGGGCTGTCTCCGAACGCCCATTCTATATATCAGAATGTGGGCGCTCGGAGATCGCCCGCTTTCTTGAATGCGCCGCGGTTTGCGGCGGTATCCTTACCGAACAACTTCTCCGAAAACTTCCTATAAACCCCTTCTATGTCCGGTTTCCTCTTTCTCGGAGCGCTCTTCCTCCTCCTTCCTTTCCCGATTTGCATCTACCTGCTGATCAAGCGATCGAAGGATGCCAGGCGTATCCAGTTGCTGGAACAAAGAATGGACAGTCTGAGCGCTTCCCAGGAACCTTCTAAACAAGCGAGCTCAGTGTCGAAGCCTACTAAAACGCCCGCTCCCTCTCCAGAACAGTCTCGCGCCCCATCGGGAGCCCCAACTCCATTCACGCAAGGCGTTGTCGGGCCCGAACCGCCCAGAAAACCGCAACCTGCCCAGACTTTCACGACTCCCGCTTCCAAGCCCGCGCCCAAAGCGGCAGCGGTAGTGTCCCCAGAGACGGCACCCAAGCCCGCTACCCCGTCCCAATTGGTTGAAACCCTGCGGTCAATCGGCCTGTGGCCCCCCAAAGGATCGGCTTCTGCCGAGGCTGGTTTGATGCAATGGTGGCTTCCACGCCTCGGGGGCTTGCTAGCCACACTGGCGGTGATTTCCTTCGCCGTCTATATTTCTCAAGGAACTCCCGCTTGGATCCGCTTTGTCGAGCTAGTCCTAGCCGACATCGCCGTCCTGGGAGCCGGAATCTTTTTCCTCAATCGCCGGCCGCGATTCGGGTCCACGCTGCTTTCCACTGGGCTCAGTATGCTCTACCTAACCAGCATAGCCGCCTACGCAGCTCCCCCCGTGCGAATCATAGACAATCCTCTGATTGGTATCGTCCTGCAATTCGCTATCGTCGCGTTTATTTTTACCACCAGCCTTCGCCTTTCCAATCGGAATATCGCCATCATGGCTTTGGCTTATGGATTTCTATCGTCCTTGTATTCCTCATACGTCGGCTTGCTAGAATCCTCGCTCATTTCCGCGCTTGCCCTCTATTTGATCGGCATCGCCTTTAGCCGCAAGTTCGACTGGCTTCCCATCCTCTCCATTTCCACGATCGGGGCTTACTTGCCAGTTCTAAGTTTCTGCCTTCTGGAATTCATAGGATCGCAAACCATTACGCTTCCCCATGCTTGGAGCGTTCTCGCCTATCTGCATATATCCGTTTCGCTCTTACCCCTATCCGAAGCGATTTGGAAGTTGTTTGCCGAGAAGTCCGCCATTCGGCGTATCCACCTATTAAATACTTCATTTTTTCTGGCCGTTGGCTATCTCTACATGAAGCTGTTCACCAGTGAACTGGTGGCATTCTATGGACTCGGAGCAATCGTTTTCACTGCTTGGGCGGGATGGTTCAGCCGCAACGGCCCAAAAGATTTCCTCTTCCAGCTTTTCCTAATTAAGGCCGGCGCCCTGACCGCCTTGTGGCTAGTCAACCGATTCGATGGCGATATTCGCTGGTTCGCACTGATTATCGAAGCCGGACTTCTGGCCTGGGTAGCGGCGCGGTCTCGATCATTTTTGCAGGAAACCGCAACCCTAATTGTCTGGATCGTATCGCTCGGCTACGCCATGAACAGCCTCGATCAATCCCGTTTGGAGATTGGCAGTTTCGCATGGACCCTCTTTCTTCTCCATCCACTCGCCGCGACCGCTCTTCTCGCCTTTTTGCATCAAACGAGGATATCGGATGGGCGAAATACTCGCTACTATATCCTGCCCGCCCTGTTCAACGGCTTGATAGCCTCCGTCTTCGTATTGGAAACGCAGGTGGCCAAGGACGTCCTACCTTTAATAACCGCGCTTTTCGGAGCTATCCTTTGCTTGCTATCGCTCGTTCCCAAACTCTCGCGATTGGTACCCTTCGCCTGCGGAGTCATCCCCATACTAGCAGCCAATATCCAATTCTGGATAAGCCCCTACGACGAGATGAGCTTTGTCGCGGTATTGGCTGCGACCCTGGCCCTAGCTTGGGCCACCTCGCAGGTCAAACTGAGAGGGAAACAGATTCTGCTACCCCTGGTGGAATTCGTATTCCATTTTTCCTGGATCACGACGGTTTATGCCTATGCGGCGAATGCGTTTCAAACGGAGGCCTACTTCGCCTATCTGCCGGCTTTATTCGCCCTCGCCTTGCTAGTTACGCCGGTAAGTTCTTTCCGCGCCTTGCGCGACGCTTCCTTCGTTCCTCTTTTTCTTTTCGCTATCACCCATCCACAATCTCCCGTTGGATTTTTCGGGAATCTACTCGCTGTCGGGCTCTACCTAGCGGTTTTGTACACACCCAATTTTCGGCCAAGACTGATTCGGGATTTCAAGCTATTTCGTCGATGGAAGTTCTGGCGAACGCTGCATCATTGGCTGGTCGCTCTCATCGTTTTTCGAGCAGCGCTCAACGTGGAAGATTGGCTTGAACGCGTATTTACGCTTTCCCTACTGGCGATCGCCTTTCACTTCCTCTGGCGGCTTCACAAGCGATACGTCGCCCTATTCTTCAGCGCTTTTTTTCTAGTCGGCGACGGCATCTTGATCCTCCTCACCTGGAAGAGCTCCCTCGAGGCCACGCTAATTCCGCAACCCTGGGCTAAAGAAGCCCTAATCGGAGGCCTGCTCGTCACCGCCTTGGCCATCGGACTGGGAATCGATCATGCCCGCAATCCGCATCGGAGACAGTCCAAACGTTCTCGGCAATTGTTGGCCTATCTCTTCGCTACCATAGCCTACGGGTCAATGGTCGTCCTCCTTTCCAGCGACCTTCTTTGGAATGAATCTAGCTATACTTCCCTCATCGCCCTCTTCTGTCTCGTCCTCATCGGAATCGGCATCTGCGCCAAAATAAAGCCCTACCGTATGGTGGCCCTGATCGGCTTCACGCTGCCGCTTTTTCGGCTTTTCGTCTTCGACATCCGCGATACGCTCATTCGCATCGTCGCCTTCGCCCTGCTTTCGGTATTCATCACCTTCGTGGGCTACCTGTACCATCGATTTCAATCGAGAATCGAGTGAAGCCTGGCTAGGAAACGGAATGAGCCATCTGCATACCATCAGGTGCAAAGCGCAGATATTCTATTGACCCAGAGGCGGAGTCAGTTACCGAAGAAATTCCCTCTATTCCGCGAGGAAACAATCCACGAGGAAGTCATGAACGAAACGAAATCGAAAATCATCTACACGAAAACCGACGAGGCCCCAGCTCTGGCCACCTACTCCTTGCTCCCCATCATCGAAGCCTTTGCAGGGGCAGCAGGCGTCGCCGTGGAAACTCGAGACATTTCCCTAGCGGGACGCATCATCGCCAATTTTCCGGAACGACTGACCGAGGAGCAGCGTCAGCCCGACGCCCTCGCTGAGCTTGGCGAACTGGCCAAGACACCCGAGGCCAACATCATCAAGCTCCCGAACATTAGCGCCTCTATGCCCCAACTTACTGCCGCTATCAAAGAGCTGCAAGGCAAAGGCTACGACCTCCCCGACTACCCTGAAGAGCCCAAGAACGAGGAGGAGAAGGGAATCAAAGCCCGCTACGCTAAAGTCTTGGGAAGCGCCGTAAATCCCGTTCTTCGCGAAGGGAATTCCGATCGACGGGCCCCCGGGTCTGTCAAGCAGTACGCCAAAAATAATCCTCACTCAATGGGAGCCTGGAGCTCTGAGTCCCGGTCTCACGTTGCCAGTATGGCCGATCATGACTTTTACGGTAGCGAAAAATCTACTACGATAGATGAAGCCACCGAGGTTAGTATCGAATTTCAAGGGAACGATGGCTCAAGCAAAACCTTGAAAGCCCCCTTCCCGTTGCAGGCCGGAGAAATCATTGACGCCGCAGCTATGAGTCGCTCCGCTCTTCGCTCTTTTCTCGAAGAGCAAATCGCCGACGCTCGAGAGCAAGGCCTTCTCTTTTCCCTCCACCTGAAAGCCACGATGATGAAGGTTTCCGATCCGATAATCTTCGGTCACGCGGTTTCGGTTTTCTTCAAAGACGTGTTTCAAAACCACGCTGAAGACTTCGAATCCATCGGAGTAGACTCGAACAATGGCTTAGGGGATTTGTTTTCGAAAATAGGGGAATTTCCCGACGAGAAGCGGGCCCGCATCGAATCGGAAATTCAAGCGATCTACGAGCGAGGCCCCGATCTGGCTATGGTCAATTCCGACAAGGGGATCACCAACCTACATGTTCCAAGCGATATCATTATCGACGCTTCCATGCCTGCCGCCATTCGAGCCTCCGGGCAGATGTGGGGCCCTGACGGGAAGCAGCAGGACACCAAATACGTTATCCCCGACCGTTCCTACTCCGGAGTCTATCAAGCGACCATCGAGTTTTGCAAGGAGCACGGGGCCTTCGATCCAGCCACCATGGGCAGCGTTCCCAATGTGGGACTCATGGCCCAGAAGGCGGAAGAATATGGTTCCCATGACAAGACCTTCCAAGCGCCTGGCGATGGCAGTATCCGCGTTGTGGATTCAAAAGGAAACATTCTCCTCGAACAAAAGGTGGAAACCGGAGACATTTTCAGGATGTGCCAGGTTAAGGATGCAGCCATCCGCGACTGGGTTAAGCTGGCAGTCAATCGGGCTAGAGCCACTGGAGCTCCAGCGATATTCTGGCTGGACAAGAACCGCGGGCATGACGCCGAGCTAATCAAAAAGGTCGAATTGTACTTAAAGGATCATGACACCGATGACTTGGATCTGAGAATTCTTGCTCTGGTCGATGCGACTCGATTCTCCCTGAAGCGCATCAAGGAGGGTAAAGACACCATATCCGTCACTGGCAACGTCCTTAGAGACTACTTAACCGATCTGTTCCCGATTCTCGAGCTCGGCACAAGCGCCAAGATGCTTTCCATAGTGCCCCTTATGAATGGGGGCGGTCTCTTCGAAACGGGAGCCGGCGGATCTGCGCCCAAGCATGTACAGCAGTTTCAAAGCGAAGGGCACTTGCGCTGGGATTCTCTGGGCGAGTTTCTTGCCCTAGCCGTTTCGCTCGAACATCTTTCCAACGCCTTTTCCAATGATCGGGCTAAAACGCTTTCGGAGACTCTCGACGCCGCGACCGCTAAATTTTTGCAGAACAACAAGTCGCCATCAAGAAAGGTCAACGAGTTGGACAATCGGGGAAGCCATTTCTACCTGGCACTCTATTGGGCTGAGGCCCTCGCCGCCCAAGATCGAGATCCCGAGCTGAAAACGATCTTCGCCCTTCTTGCGGAAAAGTTGGCCCAGAGCGAAGCGAAGATTATTGAAGAGCTGAACTCCGCCCAAGGCAGTCCCGTCGATATCGGTGGCTACTATGCTCCCGATTTCGAAAAGGCTTCGGCCGCGATGCGACCCAGCAAAACTTTCAACGACGCCATCGCTACGATCGGCTAAGGGATCTCGAAAATTTCAATCAGGGCGATTCCGTCTTCCCCGTTGAAGTCGTTCGCAACTACGGTGTAGAGCCCAGGCTGCAGCTCCCGGATCATAGCCGCATCCTTGCTATCCAGCGCAAGCGGAGACGCTCCTGCCTGTTCAAACGCCTCCAACAATTGAAAGACCGACTCGTCTCCCCAATCATCATTCTTTGCCACGGCTTCCGAGATTTCGTACAACGTAATCTCTGGATTCGGCATGTATTCAGCGATTCCCCTGTTCGCCAACTCCGGACCGAGCGCTCGGATTAGCACACGCTTGGGGTCTTGGCCCGTGATGACAAAACCGCCGATCGCCACCCGGTCACCCGTCGACGAAAATACCCGAGTCGAGATATTCACTAGACGCGTTTCGATACTCTCATCGGACGCATCGAAGACTTCTACCAAACCGATTCCCGAATCGCCACCTACTCCAGATAGATGTACCGTGTACAGACCAGGTTCCAACGTAACCAATAGAGCCGATTCCGTTGCATCCTCGAGTGGAATCGCCCCTACGGTAGGCGTTATTTGCTCGATCTCTTCCGAATTCGTCGCCTCAATCCAATCGTCATTTTCGCCGATCTTTGCACCAAGAGAATCGAAAATAGCGATACTCGGATTGGCAAGGGCTCCGGATACCCCCGCAAGTTCCAGCGATCTTCCCAAGCCCCTGACAAGCACCTTTCGTGGTTGCGATCCTGATACGACAAAGCCGGCAATCATTATCTCATTGCCTACCCCCACATAGCCGCGCGTCGAAATGTTGAACAGAGCCTCTCTGATCATCCTCACCCGAGTGGGCCCTACCAGCGTCGATCCGCTGGTATTCGAGACGGCGACTGAATAGCTACCCTCATCGCCAGCGCTTAATGTCTCGATCCGCAAAGAAGCCGCTTCTTCTCCGAACAAAGGTAATCCGTCTTTGAACCACTGATACTGCACGCCCAATCCATTGGATACAATGACTTGGATCGAAACCGAGTCCCCTTCGATTCCCTTCACCTCGATTGGCAATGGCTCAGGCAAAGGCGAGCCCTCTTGAGGAGCGATTTCCAGGACATAAAGGAAGACTCCTGTCCCTTCGTCGTTTGTCGCTTCAATCATAACTTCGAATCGGCCCGACTGCGTGGGCACCCCTGAGATAACCCCTGTATTCAAATCTGTGCTCAAGCCAGCCGGCAACCCGGAGGCATTAAAACTGATAGCCTCTCGATTCGTCTCTATCTGAAAGGAGATTGGTTCTCCAGCGACGATTCCCAAATCGCCCGGATTCGAAATAACCGGAGTTTGCCAGGTAGGATCCTCCTCAACTCGAGCATTCAGCCATACCAAACCATAGCTCCTATCGTCGCGAAAATCATTCCCGTCCACGGAAATCCAGTAGGTTTCTCCCGCTACCACATCCATTGCCAAGCGGCTCGATAGAGCGCCTCCGCTATCGTCATTTTCACTTAGCAGCTCGAATGTCGAAAGCGAATCCCCCTGGTATACAGCCAAAGTTGTATCGAAATCGCTGCCAAAGGTCGATATTTCCGCCTGCCCCGATCGGGCAGCCACCCACTTCCACCAAAGCGATCGCCCTACCGAACTCCCGACAATAGACGGTTCGCCAATCTCCCTGGTAGCGTTATTCGTAAACGACACGTCGCTAATTGTATCCGTTGTTAGGCTACGGGCATCTTCGAGGTCATCGTGTTCAGCCATAGCTACCGTTAGCGAAATCTCCCCGAAACCGCCATTCCAGCCGTCCACCGCGATTCGATACTCAGTTCCTTCTTGAGCATAGAATGTCAAAACGCTCGTCCAAACTCCCGTTCGATCATCATCATCATTTGAGCCTACTAGTTGCAAACCCTCGAGAGAATCGCCTACATACACTGCTAAAAGCGTATCGAAACTGTTACTAGCCGATGTCGAAAGCGTCACATTGCCGCTAAGCGGAGCCGCCCATATCCACCACACGGATTTCGATCCGAAGGCACTCTCCACATGTTCGGGTTCTCCTTCTTCACGAGTAGCGGCGATATTCTCGCTGGCGGTTCGGATGTTGATTCCTTCGATCTCCAAGGCCTTGGCGAAGTCGTCATTCACGACGGATTGCCCGAGACTGATGCTAATGTTCCCGGAATCCCCTCCCAATCCATCCACGGCAATATAGTAAGCCTCCCCCTGGACCGCTTCGAAGGATACTTGGGCTCCGTTATTGCTCGGCGAAAGATCTCTATCTTTTCCGACGAGTTGCAACGTATCCAAGCTTTCGCCACGATAAACAACGATCACGGTAGAAAAATCGCTGCCTTCGGTAGTTATTTCAGTGAATCCATCTTCATCGGCGATCCATTTCCACCATACGGATTTGCCGGTTGCCTCAGGGTCATGCGGATCCTCCCCGCCTTCAATACTCGCGTTGCTATTGAATCCGGAGACAATTAATGGGGAAACCGAAACATGCGTTGCCGAGCCGAAATCGTCATTGAGTGGTGTCGGCACTTCCTTCTGAAGGGCCCTTGCCAAATTCAAACGCCCTCCAGAACGGCAACGCCGAGCTAGACTCTCCAAGGTATCTGTCGATGAATAGAGCCGATTCAAGATCGTCGCCATTGGCTCATCTGGAAAGCGGACCAACATCAAGGCGATTGCCCCACTGACAAAAGGAGTAGCCATCGAAGTTCCGCTCAACGCCCGATAGTCGTTATCAGAATTGAAATACGTCGAATAGATGCCTACCCCTGGAGCGGCCAGCTCCACATCTGCTTCGCCAAAATTGGCGAACGTGGCGAAACCGTTTCTTTTGTCAGTCGCCGTGACGCTAACGACATTGGGATAAGCATAGGATGACGGGTAGTTGGGCTGATCGTCATTATTGCTGCTTTCATTTCCAGCCGCTGCCACAAAATATATGCCAGCCTCGTTCGCCTCCTCGATTGCCTCTCCCAAGAGAGGATTGAAATCTAGCCCACCCCAACTGCTGTTGATTATCCTCGCTCCCTGCTCTCTAGCGTAGTTAATGCATTCGATTGCGTCAGCATCGGACCCTTCGCCCTGCGAATCCAAAAATTTTAGAGCCATAAGCTTGGTTTTCCAAGCCACTCCAGCTACTCCCTTTCCGTTGTTGCCGACCGCGCCTGCGATCCCGGCGACATGAGTTCCATGACCCAGATCGTCCATGGGATCGCCTTCGGTTTCAGGAGTCCTGCTTCCATCGATGCCTACTGTATTGATTCCATGGAGATCATCGACGTATCCATTATTGTCGTCATCAATTCCATTTCCAGCAATCTCTCCGGGATTCACCCACATATTGTCAGCCAGATCCTCATGCGTATAACGGATACCCGAGTCCAATACGGCAATTACGACTTCGGACGCGTCATTTCCGATGTCCCAGGCCTCATCGGCGCTAATGTCGGCGCCTTCGATTCCCCCAAGTTGGCCGGCATTTTCGATACCCCATTGCTTGCCGTCCGCCAACAGGGCATCGTCCGGGAGGACCGAGGCTTTACGAATATAGTTGTACGATATCCTCTCAACCAAGCCCGATCGTTTGTAAGCCGCGATGGCCGAATGTAGCGATACTCCGTCCTTTACCCTTACAAGGGCAATGTTTGGAAAGCTCGAATAAGCCCGCTTTAGCTGAGATCCCGCGATCTGGTGAGTATCTTCTAGGACCGCCAGTCGAGAGCCCTTCGATAGGGGTAAGTTCAGGTCTTCTCGGAGTTTAATCAATAGCTCTCCTGCAACGATCCGTCTCCCGAATGGATCCAAATCGTTCTTCTCACTCGCCAACAAGCAGCTCGTCAATAGCCCGAAGAGCCAAAGAATCCTAAGCCCTTTGTTCCTTAAGTCTCTCAATTTGTACGGCTTATTAAATTATGCCCGCGGGTGGGAGCGGTCGTAAACGGCTTTCAATCGACCCAGATTCACATGGGTATAGATCTGAGTCGTGGAAAGTTTTGAATGTCCAAGGAGTTCCTGCACCAGCCTTAAATCGGCGCCATTGTCCAAAAGATGAGTGGCGTAGGAGTGTCGAATCTTGTGTGGAGTGATGTCCATCGGCAGCTCCGCTAGGCTCAGGTATTTCTTGAGCAGCTGTTGAATCTGACGAGCCGACCATTTCCTTCCTTGATTGCTAACGATCACCGGATCCGAAAACCCTGTATTTCCCGCGTAATCGCTACGCCATTTACCCAATACGGCTACGGCCACTTTTCCGAGCGGGCAAACGCGAGATTTTCCCCCTTTCCCGACGATTCGAGCGACACCTTCCTCAAGACTGATATCTCCGTAGGTTAGGTCGATCAACTCTGAGACGCGAAAACCCGCCCCATAGAGCAGTTCCAAAACCAGTCGATCTCTCCAGGCCATAAAGGGCTCGATCGTCTCATTCTCCAAGAGTCGCGTAGGCCCTTCAAGCAATCGCAGAACCTGCTTTTCCGTGAGGAAAATCGGCAGCTTCTTGGCAAGCTTGGGTAAAACGATTCCCTCGACCGGATTCCGCTCGGCGGCGCCTTGCTTCAACCAAAACCTAAAGAAGGTATTCAGTCCCGAGACATAGTTTCGCAACGTTACCCGACTTACCCGCCGCTGCTCTTCAATGACGAAGTCTCGGACCTCGCGAGTCCCTATCGAATCCAATCGGCCATTCCAAACATGCTCGCTTTCTAGTCGCTTGAGAAAGCGGGCAATGGCCGTATTGTAATTCCGGACCGTGTACCCCGAAAGCCTGCGTTCCTGACCCAAGTGCTTGAGGAAAGGCTTCACCCACTCGCTTTGCCAGCGTTCTTCTGGTTTAGGCTTAAGCTCTTTGTCAGGCGGAGGCGCTTTAGTCATCCGATCTTCTTGTACTACTTGCGAAACGGTATTAGCTCAACGCCTGCGATGCAAGCGCCTCCGTTTCCGATTTAGCGGCTCGAGCGTATCGGCGTAGAGAAGATTCAGGATCTACGCCTTTGCGACGGCAGGCGGCGGCGATTTCGAACAACAGCGCCCCCGCTGTTTCTTCGTCGATCGAGTTGGATAAGGTTTCAATGGACGCCTTGTCCACTAGCGGTCCTGTCGGTAGATCCTGTTTTTGGATCTGCTTATAAATGTCTACCGCATACATCAATGCGGGCAAAGAAGGAGGCAAGTTTTTGAATACGGACTCCGATTGAGGGCCATTTTTCTTTTCTTTCGCCTTTATCTCCTCCCATTGATGCAAAGCTTGCTCCGAATCTTCAGCCGAGGATTCTCCAAACACGTGAGGATGACGACGAACGAGCTTATCGTTTACCTCGCGAACCACTGCGTCGAAATCAAAATGCTCTGACTCCTTGGCAAGCTGTGAGTGGAAAACTACCTGTAGCAGGACATCGCCCAGCTCCTCTTTCATGTGATCCATATCCAGATTGTCTATTGTCTCCAACAGCTCGCTACACTCGTCGATCAGGCACTCCGCGATGGATTGGTGATCTTGTTCTCGATCCCAAGGACAGCCATTCGGGGCCCGCAAGCGGGCCATCGTCTCCAGCAAATCTTCAATCGCGCTCACGACAAAGACTTTCCCCGTTCCCGGCTCTTAGAGCAAATACAATTCTCGACAGGAATTCGCCAAGCTTTCAAAGTTGGCCGCTTTCTGAACGCAAATGGACAAGCTAACCGAAATCATGGCATGGAAGCGGCGCGAAATCGCCCCCCTCATACGAGAGGTCAACGGAGCTGAGCTTCAATCTTTTCGCGATGCCAGCCGTTCCGGCAGCTTTATGAAAGCGCTTCAAGCTCCGGAAGGCCTCGCTGTGATTTCGGAAATCAAGCGTCGATCTCCATCAGCCGGAGAGATCAAGCCCATTGAGTCCGCAGCGAGCCAAGCGACAGCCTATGCCCGGGCCGGCTCCGATTGCCTTTCGATTCTAACCGACGAAAAATACTTTGGCGGCACGTTGGAAGACCTTGAGTCATCGCGGCAACAGCTCTCGGAAATCGGTTTTGCAACGCCCTGCCTACGCAAGGATTTCATGATTCATCCCGTACAAGTGCTGGAAGCCGCTCAAGCAGGCGCCGCCGCGATTCTCATAATTGTGCGGGCTCTAACCGATGAGGAAATGACCCAACTGCGCAACGCAGCAGATCTGGCCGGGCTAGACGCTCTCTACGAAATTCATAGCGAAGCCGAACTGGAACGAGCAGTTGCCCAAAACGCTCGAATTATCGGCGTCAACAATCGCGACCTAGCCGTCTTCAAAACGGATCTTCGATTTTCAGAAGAGCTCATTCCTAAAATCCCTTCCGAAGCTCTAGCGGTTTCGGAAAGCGGCATCTGGAATGGAAAAGACGCTATACGAGCGAGAGATGCGGGAGCGAAGGCGATCCTAGTCGGCGAAGCCTTGATGCGAACGGAATCCATCGAGAAACTAATCGACGCTTTTCATTCCGCTTAGCTGCTTATGCCAAAGCCGCTATCCCCTTCGGAAACTCGTGCCCTGCTGAATTCGCTCGATCACCGGCCGGTCAAAAAGCTCGGGCAAAACTTCCTCATCGATGGAAATATCGTTCGCAAATCTCTAGAGTTGGCTGAAATCGAAGCTGGAGACCGCGTTGTCGAAGTCGGTCCCGGACTAGGCACACTCACTCGAGCCCTCCTAGACGCCCAGGCTAGCGTCTACGCTGTGGAAAAGGATCCAAGACTGGCTGCTCACCTAGCTCAGCTAGAGTCGACCTATCCAAAGCATTTCCACCTGCTTCGAGGCGATGCCATAAGCCACCCTCTGGCCAACCTTTCCCTTGGCGACGGAGTCTTCAAAATCGTCGCCAACCTTCCCTACGCCATATCGACTCCTTGGATGGAATTGGTCATCGAGGGACCTTTGCCCGATAGCCTGACTTTGATGCTACAGAAAGAAACAGCCCAGCGATTCACAGCCAAACCTGGGTCCAAACAATTTGGAAGCATCAGTATCTTCCTCCAACATGCTTTCGGTCTCGGAGAGACTTGGGATGTCGCGCCCAGCTGTTTTTTTCCGCGGCCCGAAGTAGGCTCTCGCCTCATCCATCTGAAACGAAGGAGCGACCCCTTTCTCTTCCCGAAAACCGATCGGGAACTGATCCGGGAACTGTTTCAACAGCGACGCAAACAAATGGCTTCCCTGCTAAAGAAAAGCGTTCATCCACGTTCCCAAACATGGCTGGGACGACTGGAGCTCGCCAATATCGAACCGCAAATGCGACCCGAGCAAATCGAACTCAAATCCTGGAAACTGTTGAGCGAATCGCCGGATTCGTAGCCCAGACCCCAAAATCGGGCCCTACCTACGCCGAGCGGCTCCTCTCCCGCGATAACAATTTCGGCTCTGGACGCTCCCGGCAAATCAAGCCGCCATTGGCCAACAGCATCCAGCGTCTTGTTCGAGTACGGAATGAATTGTCTCTGTCTAGCAAGCGATGAATCATATTCTCACTACGACTATCGCTCACGATGATATCCTTAAACCTTCTATCCATTTCTATTTCCTCCCAAATTTAAATTTGCTCTCCAGTGCCGCAATCAGTTCCCCAATCATCAAGGCTTCCCCTTTTGATTCAGATCCCATGGCCAGCACCTGCCCCATTTTCGTCAGAGCCACCTTATCACCGTAACGAGCCGCTCTTTCTCCAACGATCGAAACAGCATTTCGATTCAAAAGTTCCTCACTATCGATCCACGGGGGTGGGTGGCTGCCAGCCGCGCCCGCCATTTTAGTGGCGGATCGCAACCGGCAACGCTCCCTTCCCTCTCCGAAGAACGAAGCCGACGCTTCCTCTACCCCAATCACCTGAATGCCTTTCTCGTCAGGGCGACGACAACGCCTTGAACGATCAATTCCGTCGCCGGAACCAAATCAGGATAAGCTGGATTTTCCGCCTTTAAATACGGTTGCCCTTCTCTCAGAACAAACCGTTTAAGCGTCGTTTCCCCGTCAATCAAAGCCGCGACCACATCCCCATCACGCGGCTCTCGGTATTCCAAGACAACCACATCACCCTCTTGAATATGCGCTCCCGTCATGGAGTCTCCCCGCACCGTTAAGGCAAAAGTCCGACTCGAATCGGAAACCCCTATCGATGCCAGATCTATAGAGACTCCCCCATCTGAACGCTCTTCCTCATAAGCAGGCAAACCCGCCGGGATCGCCCCCAGTAAAGGCACCTCGCTAAAACGACTTTTGTTAACAGGAAGTAGGTCCCCCGGCATCCGCCTCACGAATCCTTTCTTCTCGAGAGCCTTTAAGTGGTTGACCGCCGCGGTTTGGCTGGCGAAACCGAAATGCCGCTGAATCTCCCGAGTTGATGGCATCTTGCCGTTTCGGGAACGCCACTGACGGACAAAATCGAGCACTTCTCGCTGCCTCGTGGTTAACGACGGTTCGTTGGTGTTCATGAACATATACTAGAGGTTGCCTCAACTTTCTTGTCAAACAGGATTTAGCGTTTTCCGAAAAAAGATGTGCGGCCAGGGGCTGGAACAAACTGCCCTCATTGGCACCGCCTCTATAAAGACTCGCGGAAGTGAATTCGATCGGAGCCCATAGGCGCGAGTCCAACTAAGTGGTTCGCTTAGTAGGAAGCTCGCTCGCGAGCGAATCAACCAGAACAAGGCAGATACCGTCGGGACCATCGCTAGCAAGCAAGATTCCTACAAGGATTGGCCGATGTATTTCTTAAAGTTGCCGCCCATGCCTCGCTAATCATCAGCGTCAACTTAACCCAAAGAGCTGAGGTTTCTGTTTCGTTGGTGAATTGTAGGAGCGGTCTCGCTAAGCGTGGACCGCGATCCCCACAGGGATAACCAAAAAAATCGCGGGATAAACCCGCTCCCACAATCGACTAGTACTTGATTTTACGCCAATTCCCGACTGCGGGCGGGAGGTTAAGATCGCAGCCCGCGGGCGAAAAAGCGGCTCATCTCAAAAGTGAATACGTAAATGCACTGATCATCGGAACTACGCTAGTTCACTAGCAGCATAATTTATAGGGTATAACCCTGGCAAACGCCGGATATTCTCAAGTACTCTCCTCATCTATTCAATTCTCGCAAAGAGAATGCAAGGAATTGCTTGATATGAAATCCGTACGCCCATAAACCAATCAGCATATAATAATTTCCCTCCCAACACACCCACACCTGCCAGGTCGCTATTCATAGCGGCCTGGCCTTTTTGTGGGAAAAGGTGTTAGCCTGACAACGGATGGCCTAGCGATCAGGCTCGCAAACGATACCTAGGGAAATGAACGCGCCGAGACGTGGCGTACCACCCTTGAAACCTAATCATAAAAGGTGAAATCCGACCTTCGGGCGGGTTTTGTACACCCCGCAGTCTGCGCTATTTTGAGGTCACACTGATACGCGACCGAGAAAAGCATCGCGAAGCCGAACTCCAGAGCAACACTCGACTAGACCGCTCCAACAACTAGCTCGATTCGACTCGATTCCTTGAAATAGCGGTCCGCGAAGCGGGCGAGATCCGCTTTACTCACCGAATCGATCTTCCGGTCATATTCTGTCCCGTCGTTGGCTGGCAAGCCGTAGGCCACATTCATGGCGGCGTGGCTGGAACAGGACGCATTCGTCTGCAAACCCATGCGTCGAGCCGCTTTTAGTCGAGATTGGCAGCGGGCCAGTTCCTCGTCGGCAATCTTTCCCGCCCGGACCCGCTCTACTTCCCCGACCAACTCCGCGATCACGCGATCGTATCCTTGCTGGGACGTTCCTGCGTACAAGTAAAACATCGCCGTATCCAGCCCAACGATACGGCTGGAACGGACAAAGTAAGCTAATCCCAAGTTCTCTCGAACACGCTCGAACAAATGGCTCGACATCCCGCTAAACAGCTCGTCCGCCACTTCAGAAACGTGAAAATCGTCGTCGAGCAATCCGGGTCCTGGATAAGCGTGGTAGACGACCGCTTGCTGACGATCCATGGGCGATCGGTGAACGCCCGGCGCATCCGGCTTCTCAAAGGGGAAGACTCCCTTAGGCTTTTCGCCCTGCGGCAATTTAGCCATTAACGACTCCAGTCTCGGGACGATAGTTTCGGTGTCGAACATTCCCGAAATCGCCAACGTCACATTACCTGATAGCAGCAATCTTTCACGCAAGGCGACCAGATCGCCAATCGTCAAAGGTTCCACCGTTGCCAATGATCCGGATCCACCCAGCTGGAAGGGATGCTCGCCAAAAAACAGTTTTCTTAATTCTCGTCGGCCAGCGATAACGATATCGTCCAGATCTTCCTTGATCGCCGCCAAATGGGCCTCTTTCTCAATACTGAAAGTCTCCTCATCGAATCTGGAGTGGAGAAGGGCCTGTTCCAAGATGTCCAAGGCCAAATCGATATCTGTCGGCAGAAAGTCGATACCAAGGCCTAAGCTATTGTTGCCCGCGAACTCGTAGAAGCTGGCCCCCGCGCTTTCAACAGCCTGGGCCACTTCGCTGGCTGTTCTCTTTTCCGTATCCTTGGTGAACAAGGTCGCTAAAAGCGAGGTCGAACCCTGCTTGCCGGCATCCTCCAAAAGCGATCCGCCATTGAGGACTACCCTGATGTGGGCATTGGGAAGCCGATTGTCGCGCCTGGCCAGCAATGAGCTTCCGTTGGCCTGTTCCCGAGTCTCGAAATCAGGATCGCTACCTTGCCAATCAGCAACTTGGGCATCCGCCGATTCCAGGCCTTTCGGGTTCAAAGAAACGATGGTCATTCTCTCTTCCAGCAACCAGTCGTTCAATACGCGAACCAAATCGTCGGCAGTGACCCGCATGGCCTTGCGAAGATACTGCTCGGCATAGCGGATATCGCCGACAACCACCTCGGCAGCGGCCAATTTCGAGGCTTGGCCACTAACGGTCTTACGAGCATTGATTTCCGATACCATCAGTTGCCGCACCGCTTTTCGAATACGTTCTTCAGTAAAGTCGGATGCCGTAAGCGATTGCAAATAGCGCTTTGTCTCGTCCAAAGCTTCTTGTCGCTTGTCCGGGTCGCATATCAACGCCAAGTAAAATACGCCTAATTCGCCTGGAGTCCAATTGGAGGCGTCGATCGTATGGACCAACTTCAGTTTCTCCCGCAATCGGACCGATAGCAAGGAGCTGTATCCATGGCCTAAGATCAGGGAAAGGGCATCGAGAACCGGGGTATCCGGATGTGATAATCCCGGCGTTTGGAAACCCATCGCCACTCGGACAATCTGCACATCCTCATAGAGGGCCTTCGAACGGAAGGCTAGCTGCCGCGGCTCCGGAGCAGTAAAAATATTGGGCAAGGGCCTTCTGGCCAATTCTCCGAAAAACCGATCGACCAGCTCCTTCATATTCTGGACATCGAAGTCGCCCGAAACCACCAGAACCGAGTTATTCGGAATATAGCGACGCTCGTAGTAGGCCACTAGCTCGTCTCTGGAAACCTTGGCGAACAGATCCTTGTAACCGATGATCGGATACCTGAAGGGATGCGTCCTAAATGCGGTCTCAAAGAGGGCTCGCAGGAGTTTTCGATCAGGATCGTCTTCGCCCATATCGATCTCCCTCAGTATAACATCCCGTTCCTTCTCGATTTCGTCAGGAGGCAAGGTAGACTTGAAAACCGCATCGGACAGCACATCGAGAGCCACTTCAACGTTCTCCGACGGAATATCTATATAGTAAACCGTCCGGTCGAAAGTAGTGTAGGCATTGATGTAGCCGCCCGCTTCCTGCACACATTCGGAGATCTCCCGCCCTTCTCGCTTTTCCGTTCCCTTGAACAGCATATGCTCCAGGAAGTGGGATAAACCCGAACCCAGACTGCCCTCCTCGTGGATGCTTCCCGACTTAACCCAAACTTGGGCCGAGCAAAGGGCGAGCGATCGGTCTGGCCGCAATAGCACGGTCAAACCGTTCTCCAAATGGTACCTACGGAAGGACTCCTCAGCCAATGCCTCTAGCAAGTTGGCATCGGGTTGGCCAGCGTCCAAAAAAGACTGTTGCTTACTCATGATTTGCGGATCCTGCCCAGTCGGAGGGTTTGCGACAGACGACCCAGGCTTTCGAACGATTCTCTAGTCAAATTCGTTACAGCGACTCGATCACCTTGTACCGCGGGCGCTTTAATCGCCGACGGTCAGGTTGGAAAGGTTTTTGGAAGGCTTCCTCGAAATCGTAAATCGCGGCGAAATCCTCTTTGGTGTCATCCTCATTCTTGCTGAAGACCCCATACTCGATTAAATTAAAGACCATTTCTCCAAAGTCTTCACAGCGCTCCAATCCCCAAGAGGTCAACACCGTGTAGGCCATGGGGCCGAATTGATCCAAGGCATACTCGCGAACGCCCTCGAGCAACTCTTGACCCGTCACATGCCTAGGGGCTTTGCTGACGACCTTGCCCTTCCGTTTACGCTCCTTTTCCATCGTGAAATCGAGGGCTTCCTTGAGAAATCCGTACGCTTCTCTCGTGTAGCGATCGTCTTCTTTGACGATCAAGTTCACCATCTCTAAAAAATTCTGCTTTTTCATTCGCTGGAGGCCGCGCGGCTGTCACTACGCCAATTACGAAACTCGTCTTCCATGCTTCTCTCTGCTGCTCCCCTGTCAATCCCGCATGTCAACGCGTTTTACCGTAGACCTTGGCCCTCGATTCAGTAGACCGGTTCCATTCATGGGAAAAAAAGCGAAAATTGGCGTTATCAATATTTCGGATCGGGCTTCGAAAGGGATTTACGAGGACATTCCGGGAAAGGCCTGCGTCGACTTGCTGAATGAATGGCTGATCACGCCCTTCGATGTTGAATACGCGGTCGTGCCAGACGAGCAGGAGCAAATTGAGGCGATTCTCAAGCGCTTTAGCGATGAGGCCTCTTGCAGCCTCATCGTCACCACGGGCGGAACGGGACCGGCAGAACGCGATATCACTCCGGAGGCCACGGCCCGCGTTTGCCAAAAAATGCTGCCAGGATTCGGCGAAGAAATGCGTCGAGCCTCGCTCCAATACGTACCCACAGCAATCCTGTCCCGACAAACGGCAGGGATCCGCGGCAGCTGCCTAATCGTCAACCTGCCAGGCAAGCCAAAAGCGATTCGGGAGAACTTGGAAGCCGTCTTTCCCGCCATTCCCTACTGCATCGATCTCATCGGCGGCGATTATTTGGAGACAGATGCTTCCGTAATGAAAGCGTTTCGGCCTAAAAAATAGACAGCGATTCGCGAAAATGGGCGAACCACTCTATCTCGATTCTTCCCAGCTCGCGAAGTTTTCCTGTAGCCGGGATATCAACACTGGGCAGTCTACGGATTGCTCTTCCGCCGCCTTTTGCAATCGCTTGCTATCGGTGTAGAGGCTTTCTATTCCCAGAGCCATAGCTGTGTTGGACAGGTAGTGGGCTTTGTTCCGGACAAACGCGTAATCGCTCCTCTTCGCCGCCTCAAGCATCTCGCTGCATAGCGAACGGGTCTCATCGACCGCTTGATCAATCAACTCGTCGGAAAAGAACCCCATGCCACCAGAAACAAAGGAACTGTCGATCGCCGACTCTACGGCTTCTTCGCTATCTTCGCTGGCTGAACTTTCCACCAGCCAGGGAATCGCCCGAATTTTCGCTTCCAGATCGCTCTCAAAAAAGGGCTTCCCCAGAAAATCGTTAATTCCCGCGTCCATCGCTCGCTCGATCTCCTTTTCCGCCAGCGTGGCGGAAACGCCAATGATCCAAGGCTGATCGGCAATACCTGACTTTTTCCGAACGATTTTCGCCGCCCCGGGGCCATCTAAACCAGGCATTCTCAAATCGGATATGATCAAGTCGTAAGCCCCTCCGCGTTCAGAAACCGGCTTGCCATCATCAACTTGATCGGGGCTGTAACCCATCGCTTCAAGGTAGAGGGTGATCAACCGGCGTACCATGGGATTATCATCTGCGACCAGAACCTTGAGTGGATAGAGGTGGCCCAACCGCTTCGATACTTCTGATCGCAGAACCCGAACTTGTCTCGACTCTTCCGAACTCGATTCCTCCAACTGCTCGACATGGAAATCGAAATTAACCGTGAAGCGCGTTCCCCTGCCGAATTTGCTTTCCACATCTATCCTGCCACCCATCAACTCCACGATCCGTTTGACAATGGCCAATCCCAGCCCAGCCCCCTCCCTCGGGGAAGTTATAACATGGGCCAATTGAATGAACGGTTCGAAAAGACGGTCCAAATCCTCCGGCTTGATGCCAACGCCCGTATCCGAAATTCGAAATTCCACCGCGCCGGGACTCCGCTTGGCCAGGTTCGGGCCCACCGCTAATCTAACAACGCCCGTTTCGGTGTATTTCACCGAATTCCCATATAGGTTCAACAGGGCCTGCCGCAGACGCACGCCATCCGTTCGAATGATAGCCGGCAGTGCAGGATCGATTTCCAGTTCTGCCACCAATCCCTTCTTTTCGGCCATGGGCTGAATTGTTCGGTAAGTTTCCTCTATCAGGCTCTTCAGATGGACGGAATCTTCCTTAAGTTCAGGGCTCGCCTTGCGAAGGTTACTGAAATCCAGAATGTCCTGCACGATTCGCAGCAGGATTTTCCCTTCAGACTGGATGGTATCCAAGCAGGACATTTGCTTTGCGTCGAGCCGCGTATTCTTGAGCAAATTGCTGTATCCAAGGACGCTTTGCAGAGGCGTTCGTATTTCATGACTCATTACGGCCAGGAACTCACCCTTGGCTCGGTCCGCGGCTTCCGCTCGCTCCTTAGCCAACGCGAGATCGGTTTCCGACTCATTCTCGATCTGATAATAGATGAAAAAAATGATCAAGGCGAGCACGAGTCCAGCAATGGTGATGGTCTGCAGTCGAGCCAGCGAGATGTTCTTCATCCATTCATCCGCTCGCAAATCGATCCCTAGCCAGGCTAAGACTCGCTCCGTTTCCGTATCCAGAATAGGCGAACTAACGTTAATGCGAAGATTGGAGCCCATGCGAATGGGGCCGAAGACGAAAGGATTTCCCGATTGATACCCGTCTTCGCCGTCCAACAGGTCCATAGCACCGGCAACCACGCTACCGGCAAATCCATAGGGATCGTTTTGTCCGCCTATACTATCCAATTGGTCGTCTTTCCAGACATACACGCGATCTACCTCAGAGCCAATTTCTCTCAACTGGCGCAAGCTCTCGGCAATCGAACTTCGTTCCCCGGCTGCGGAGAGCAGAGTTTCCCGATCAGACTCCATTTGTAGCGCCAACGCAGCCGTTTGAGATCGCGATAACAAATCTTCCTCTATCCGATCCTTTTCCCGCCGTCCGTTCCATGTGGTTACCATGTAACTGGCCAACATGATTAATGCCACAGCCAAAGGCATCACTCGGAAACCCCGGGTCCTCAGCTTTTCCCGAGCCGGATCGGCAACATCATCCATACGGGCGCGCAACCGGTAAATCCAGAAACCGCCCAACGCTAGCCAGGCCGAAAGGATGCGAAGAAAAAGGAGGAGAAAACCGTAGAAAGGAAACTCGCTGTAAGCCACCAAGGTTTCATTCCTCAAGAAAGCGATATGATCAGGGTGCAACACCCAAGCAGGTATAAGCAATACCACCCCAGCCGCGACGACGATCAGTTCGTATCGATCCTTATCAATGGCCATCTCTCTCAGCCTCCAAGCAAACCAGAGACAGGCTACCGTCGACACCAAGAAAGCCACCACCAGCGAATACAACAATGACCCGACCTCAATAGCGAAGCCCAGCAGCCCGCAAGCGATCGCGATCGCAGGAGGAAAACTGCGACCCTTTAACCAGCCAGGCCCCCTCACCGAGGCCTCGATCAAGCAGCCGAGGCCTAGCATCTCCAGTGGAATCTCAATACTGAACGATCGAAAGAACGGGTCCGAAAAGGATAGCGTGCGGACGAAATCTCCCATGGCTTCCGCAAAAGCGAAATAACCAAACCAAAACCAGAGCGTCTCTCCCTTCTGCCGATCGCAAAGCGGCTTGGTCCAGGCTAGCAGACCCAGCAAGGTCCAGCCGAAGAAAGACAAGAAGACCATGTAGTCCTGCTCGAAGAGCCAATCGGGGAAACTTAGGTCTGAGGTCTCAATCACTGGCGGCATACTGCGGCAATTAGCAAAGCCCCATCGAAAGCCTCTACTTCCCAAGCCACAAGGTCAAAAAACTAACTATCCATACGCATCTGCAAAAGCCCGCTCGGCTCAGCATATTAGGGTCAACTCAAGTAGTTTGCGTCGCAGGAAGCTCGCTTGCGAGCGAATCAACGAGGGCCCATTCCAGAAACAATCGCTCGCAAGCGAGCTTCCTGCGACAACTAAATGCCATTATCAGAATATTCCTATTGACGTATATTCTAAAGGATTCATCTTGCCGCCTAGAAAATGGAGATCGTTTCCTTGCATAAGTGCCTCTCTGACCCAACTCGGCTGCGGATAGTAAATCTGCTGCTTCGGGGGTCGCTATGCGTCTGCGAATTGCAAGAGGCTTTGGGAGAGTCTCAGGTGAAGATGTCTAAGCATATCGGATACATGAAACGTCAAGGACTGCTACAATTGGAGCGGAAAGCGAATTGGAATTTCTACCATATTTCCCCCGACCTTCCCGAGAGCGTTCAAACCAGTCTAGAAGCCATCCGAATCGGCTATGCCAGCGACCCCCAATTGTCTCAAGATTTGGAAAAACTTGAACACTCGCCAGGCGCTGCTTGCCGATAAAAATTGAATAAAATGGAAAAGAAACGCGTACTCATTCTTTGCACGGGCAACTCCTGCCGTAGCCATATGGCCGAGGGCATTCTCAGAAATGCTGCCGTGGACCTGTTTGAAGTTCATTCTGCCGGGTCTCAGCCAGCTGGATACATTCATCCTAAGGCTATCGCCGCCTTGGAAGAGATCGGCATCGATATCTCCAGCCATGAATCCAAACACATGGATCGATTTCTTGACCGTGATATCCAAACCGTCATTACCGTTTGCGGCAACGCGGATCAAGCCTGCCCTGTGTACCCTGGGCAATTAAACCGCTATCACTGGGGCTTCGATGATCCCGCCAAAGTTGAAGGGTCGGAGGCGCAGATAATGGATGCCTTCCGTGAAATTCGGGATCAGATCAAACTCGTATTCGAAGCCTATGCCCACGGCTATCGAGAGGGTATAGTATCCGGCCAACGGCTATGAGAGATCAGGACAAGCCCATCAATTGGCTAATCGGCGAAACGCTAGGCACCTTCTTGCTAGTATTTTTCGGATGCGGCAGCGTGGCTACAGCTGTTGCCCTCAATGCCCCAGTTGGATTGTTTCAAGTCGCCATCGTCTGGGGCTTTGGACTGATCATAGCCATTTTTCTGTCCGGCAGCCTTAGCGGGGCCCATTTAAATCCAGCCATTACCATCAGTCTGGTAGTCTTTCGTTCCTTCCCAATCAGGAAGGCGCTGGGCTACATAATCGCTCAATTTGCAGGAGCCTTCCTAGCCGCATCCATAGTCTTTCTGGTGTATGGAGGCGCTATAGAGGCCTTCGAAGCTAACAGCGGCATCATACGCGGCGAGCCAGGAAGCGAGGCCAGCGCCATGATCTTTGGCGAGTTCTACCCAAATCCCGGAGGGAAAGCGCTTCCCGAACCCGACCAGCGAGTGGTCACCGGGGCCCAAGGGTTTCTTTCTGAGCTGCTGGGCACAGCACTCCTGGCAATCGTGGTTTTCACGCTCACAGACAAGCGAAGCAATATTCTGCCCACTTGGGTCATACCATTTGCCATCGGCATCACTTTGACCGTTCTCATTTCCCTCTTCGCCCCAGTCTCCATGGGCGGCTTCAATCCCGCTCGCGATTTGGCCCCGCGGATTTTCTCATCAATGGCGGGCTGGGGGGATCTTCCTTTCTCCGCCAACGGCTACGGTTGGCTGACTGTCTACGTTCTCGGGCCAATTCTCGGAGCTCTGTTGGGCGGGCTGGGACATCGCGCCCTAATTCGTCGATAGCATCCCTATTCTCATGAGGACACCTATTTGATTTCCTCATAGAATTGTCGAATAATACCTTATGATCCGATCGGCTAAACCGGGATTATGGCTCCTACCGTTCGTAGGGGTCTACACGACGGGGCACATGCTTTGGCATTGGCAAACCCCACTTGGCCAATTGCCCGCGCTAGATAGACAAGAGAATCTCATTCTGGCCGAACTGATCGCTAGCGGCTCGCTCGCGAGGGAACCGTTCTAACTGGCTATGCTATACCCCGGCCTCCTGGCGCTTATCCCCATCCAATGGATGATTCTGGGTATCCTCTGCCACCTGGGCAACACCGTGCTTTCCATCAAACTTTCCAGCAAAATTTGGAAAAGCGGCAGCGCTCCCTTGGTCACGGGGGCCCTGGTGGGATTCAACCCGGTCCTCCTTCATTTCGCCTTTGATCCCCTCGACGCGGCTCTAGCAATTACGCTTTTTCTCGCTGGACCATATTTGTTGGCCATTTCTAGAGCCAATGACGAGATCTCTGTAACCAAGGTCGGGGCCGCCGGACTTTGTCTCGACTTAGCGGCTCTCGCCCGCCCCCACTTTTTCGCAGTACTCTTGTCTCTCTGCTGCCTCTCGCACGGAGCTGCCTTTTTCCTGAAATAACATCGAGTCGCGGCCATGGCGCTATTGGCCGCTTGCGTGGCCCCCTTGTTCATCTACGGAGCTATTCAAAAAACCCACAGCGGGACTTTCGCCATTGTGCCCACTCAAGGCGGTTTTGCCCTTTGGGCTAGCGACCACTCCAAAGCCAATGGCCTCTACTATCAGCAGTCTTTGCGAGAACGTATCGGCTTCCACTTTACTCAATCGGGGGCACTCTAACAGTCGATCGAGCTCAGCCTCAACCGCGTCCTGCCAACCTTGCCAAAACAAGGCTAAAAAACCAGATACCCCAATTGAAACCGGACAAACAGCTCGATCGACCCTCCGAACTTGCCCGCCATCCGCACGCGCAAATGCTCAAGCTCTTCGCCAGGAGATTCTCTAAGGAGCTGATCAAATGCGGCGTCAACAAGCCGGAAATCCTTACGGTCGCCGAGCACCTCCTCGACAACGTAGCCCTGAGAAGTAATCCCAACCAGATTCCTCTGGACAGCCACGACCACCTCTTCCGGACTTCCAATATCGAAAACTATTGGGAGAAAAGCCAAACCCTGAGCATCGACGAGATTTCCCTGTCTCCAATACTCGAATCCGACTATTCCACCGTCACGTAATGGACAACCAGCAAAGAGGCCAAGCGATACTCTTATCCCCAATTTCCAAATACGCTTGAAGAGCTAGCTGCCTACTTTGAATCGCCAAATCGCGAATACTTCCGTATAGCAAACGTTGACACCTTCGTTGGGATCATCGGGGCCGATCAAATTGATCGCGCGTCCAAGAAGATCGAGATGCGGAAGCTTATCGGCGACTCCAGCCAAAGAGGAAAGGGCATCGGGAAACGGGCCGCTTTTCTATTTCTCTATTACACCTTTCTTATCGCCAATCGAGAAAAGGTATTCCTTCACTCGCTGGATGTAAATTTGAGGAACCTCACCTGGAACGGGAAATTCGGATTCTATCTCAAAGGCGTATTTTTCGAGGATATCCTTATCGACAGCGAAGCCCACGACGTAGCCCGAATGGCCCTTACCAAGCCGGTATGGCTAGAGCTATTCGGCTAGTCCGCAGACTGCTTGCCTTCCATATAAAACCGGAAGAGCGCTTGCGTGCCTTCATCGGCTCCGCCTTGCGCGGAAAGCTTGCCATAAAGGCTCTTGGCTAATTCCAAACCAGGCAGCTTTAATCCCATCTCCGCAGCGGACTCCAGGGCGATTCCCATGTCCTTGATGAAATGCTTAACAAAGAATCCTGGGGCGAAGTCTCCGTCCAATGCTCGCGGGGCTAAATTGCTTAGCGACCAGCTTCCGGCTGCCCCTGTTTCGATACTGGCCAGCACCTGCTTCGGATCGAGACCCGCCGCTTTCGCGTAGGCCAATGCCTCCCCTATGGCTACCATTCCCGAAGCGATGGCGATCTGGTTGCACATCTTGGTATATTGGCCCGATCCGGCCGGACCCTGCAGTTGGATGTTCTTTCCCATGATATCGAACAGCGGCATAGCCCGATCGAAATCGCTCTTCTCGCCACCCACCATTATCGAGAGCCTCGCTTCACGAGCTCCCAAATCGCCCCCTGATACCGGGGCATCCAAAGCGCCGATTCCCTTATCACTGGCCGCTTCCGCGATTCGCTTGGCCAGGAGCGGACTCGAGGTCGTCATGTCGATCACCAAAGCCCCTGATCGGATCGTCTTAAACACTCCGGAATCGCCGAAATAGGTTGCTTCCACATCCGCTGGAAAACCAACGATGGTTATGACGATGTCGGCCTCAGCAGCGGCGGCCGCTGGCGATTCAGCCCACGATGCTCCCCTGGCAACCAGATCGTCAGCTTTTGACTGAGTGCGATTAAAAACAGTCAACGGATAGCCAGCGTCCAGAAGATGTCCAGCCATGCTATTGCCCATTACTCCGATCCCGATGAATGCGATGCGCTCTTTTGACATAAGCTGAAATCGTTAACGGCAGATTGCGAAATGGCTAACGAAAATTTGCCTAATCCAAGCAACGGCGAACTAAGAAGTCTTGTCTAATGAGTCGATGATACCAATTTTTCATAGTAAGGGTGCCGCTTGCGGCGACCGTAGGAGAGACTGATGCTCAACTCACGCGGTTGCCGCGAGCGGCGACCATACGAGCTCGATCCTCCAAAAATCCTAGATCGCTTGCGTTCCAGAATCCAAATCCCAGTAACGAGTAAAGCATGCCAACCGAGGTAGTCACCGATAGACGGATATACGAGCGCGTCATCCAGGAAGCCGTTGCTCAAGCGGAGGCCTTCGTCTGGATCGCCACCGCCGACATTAAGGATCTGCATGTCAATCGGGGCAAGCGAATGGTTCCCTTTCTCCAAGTCTTGTCCGACCTGATAGACCAAGGCGTAGTTATTCGTATCATACACGCTAAGGAGCCAGGACCCGCCTTTCGAGCCGACTTCGATCGATTTCCTAATCTGCTGCAAGGACTGGAGATGATCCTCTGTCCTCGAGCCCACTTCAAAACGGTGATCGTGGATGGAAAGACCGCCTATACCGGTAGCGCCAACTTGACCGGAGCTGGCATGGGAGCCAAATCGGAAAATCGTCGCAATTTCGAGTCGGGCATTCTCTCTGACGAACCGGAAATCGCGCGACCGTTGATGGAGCAGTTCGATGCCTTGTGGATGGGGAACCACTGCCAACCCTGCCAACGCAAGGAACACTGCGTTACCTACCACGAATTGCTGGGCTAACTCGTCCGCCGATCTCACATTTCTTTCGTTTCGCCTTCCACTGACCGAAGCCTTCGCGTAAAATTTACCCCAATTGATGAACCTTCAGGACTTCGGAGACAGAATTCGCCACCGCCGCAAGAAATCGGGCCTCACGCAAACCGATATTGCCAACGCGGTACAGGTGAGCCCCCAGGCCGTCTCGAAATGGGAGCGGGGCGAAAACGCCCCCGATATCAGCATCCTGCCCAATTTGACCCAACTGCTTGGCGTATCCATTGAATGGTTATTGGGCTGCCAGAGTATCGACAAGGATGTTATCGAAGCGACGACCATGGACATCCGAGCCCGGGCCGCCCGGGAAAAATCCGAACGCCTTGAACCGCGCGACTTCGCCAACTGGACCAATAGCGTCTGCTATCAAGTTACCGAGTCCGCCCTTCGATATGGCGGTATCCCCATCAAGGCCCGAGGAGCCGGCATCCTTTGCTTTTTTTCCGGAAGCTTTCATCAAGACCGAGCCATCGACGCCGCTCTCAACGCCATCCATCTCCACAACGAACCTCTGAAAGTCGGCATCAGCACGGGACTAGTCTACTTCGGCTCCATCGGACACCCGGACTATGCCCATCCCGACATTATAGGCGAAGCGGTCAGCATAGCCTTGCTCAATTCCGAGTGGGCGGAAACCCACACCGCTACGGCTACAGCGGTAGACGCCAAAACGATCGACGGATCCAAGCTCAAGGACCGCTCCGACCTCGTCCGCCATCAAGCTACCTTCCCCGGTATCAGCCACCAAGTCACCGCCGTCGAACTGCCGGTCAATCGATCCTAAATCGATCGCAAACCAACGATCCCAAGACAGCGATGCGTGCCATCGATGCCGGATCCAGCAACCAATTCTCCCAATGATGGCGACGGAGTTTGTGCAGTGGAATTGATCACGTGATCAATTCCACTGCACAATACAGCTCAGTCCTTATCAAAAAGAAGCCGGCTCCAACTAATTGGAGGCCGGCTCTAACGGGGTTTTTGGTTAAATTATCTTAACTGGGTATTAGGCCTTGCCGAAGATGGTTTTGCCATCCGAGCGCAGGTCTTCGCAAGCAGTGATTAGGCGATTAGCCATATTCTCTTCCGCCTTCTTCAAGTAAGAACGGGGATCGTAAGTCTTCTTGTTGCCCACTTCGCCATCGATTTTAAGCACGCCTTCGATATTCTCGCAGATGTGGGTCACGATCGGTCGCGTAAAGGCGTATTGAGTATCGGTGTCGATGTTCATCTTGACCACGCCGTAGTCGAGGGTCTCGCGGATTTCGCTGAGCTCGGATCCGGAACCGCCGTGGAAGACGAGGTCCATTTCCGCATCCGCCCCATGCTTATCGGTGACCGCCTTCTGACCGTCACGCAAGATGGTGGGCTTCAACTGAACCGCGCCCGGCTTGTAGGCCCCGTGCACATTGCCGAAGGTGGCGGCAAATAGAAAGCGACCGATTGGCTGCAAAGCTTCGTATACTTCCAGCATGTCTTCCGGTGTGGTGTAGAGCTTTTCAGCCGGTAGACCTGAGGTATCGTGTCCGTCTTCTTCACCGCCCACGCAACCAGCTTCCACTTCCAAGATGATGTCGAGCTCGGCGCACTCCTTGAGGAGTTCTTTGGATATTTTCAGATTCTCATCCAGTGGCACGACCGATCCGTCGAACATGTGGGATTGGAAGAGCGGGCCTTTGCCTTCGGCGATGCGCTTGCGAGACGCTTCGAAAAGCGGCTTGAGGAAACCGTCCACCTTTTCCGGATGACAGTGATCCGTATGCAGAGCGACTAGCACATCGTACTTCTCAGCCAAAACGTGGGTGGCTTCGGCGAGCACGATGGCTCCGAAGGCAGCGTCCTTGACACTGAGACCGGAGGCGAACTGGCCGCCTCCCGTGGAAACTTGGATGATACCATCCGACTTCGCATCAGCGAAGGCCTTGAGGGCGGCATTGATCGTCACGATCGAGGTGATGTTTACTGCTGGGTAGGCATAGCCGCCCTTTTGAGCGGCATCCAGCATGGCTTCATATTGCTTAGGTGTAGCGACAGGCATGGTTCGTAATGCTGTTTCGTTT
>CAYOLG010000035.1:0-39157 GCA_964404745.1 uncultured Opitutaceae bacterium | reverse complement strand
ACGGAACAACTCGCTCTGGAATCCGCAAAGACATCCACTTTTTGTAATGAATTTCATCATAATGCCACCGGTTCACTCAATGGAATCTCCAGTCGAAACACCGTCCACTCCCCATCGGAACGCTCGAGTACGACCTCACCATTGTGGGCTCGGGCAATCTCCCTTGACAGGCTTAAACCCAAGCCGCCGCCGGTCCGGTCCCCACGAGGTTCATGGGTTCTGTAGAATCGGTCAAAGATCTTTTCCCTATCCGCTCCACTGATGGCGTTACCTTGATTCCAGACACGCAATGAAACCAACCCCTCACCGACGCTCAAACTGAGACGCACCAATCCATCCAGGTTGCCATGCTTGAGAGCGTTGCTCATCAAATTGTGCAAGGCTTGCTCCATCAAGAGCCCATCCACTCGGGCATGAACGCTTTTCTCAATAGAAACTTCTATTCGGTGAGCTCCCACCATCGCTTCGCAATCCTCCGCAACACGAGCGATCAATTCTCCCAAGTCCACTTCCTCCAAGGCCAACGGCAGCTTTCCCTGATCAGAGGAGGAAAGCAACGTGAGTTTTTCTACTATACTTCTCAAACGGCTCAACTCGTCCAATAAACTTGAATACGATGCTTGCTCCTTGGATTCAGGAGATGATTTCTTGAGAGCGTCTTCTAGCTCCATTTGCAAACGGGCTAAGGGCGTCTTGAGCTCGTGCGACGCATCCGCGCTAAATCGTCTCGCTTGATGAAACGCTTTTTCCAGTCGGACCATCATCTCGTTGAACATTTGGACCAATCGCAAAAACTCTTTTTCGTGCCCAACTTCGTCTATCCTTTGATCGAGGCCTTGTTCAGTAACGCTTTCCACCGCTTGCGTGAGAGATTCGACTGGCCTCAATGATCGGCGGGCCACAATCCAAGCGCCTGCCACCGCTAGTAACAAGGCAAATGGGGTCACCAAGAAGTAGCCCCGTTTCAGCTGATTCATTCTTTCCTCAAAAGAACCGATATCCACTGCGATCGCCAGAGTCGTGTAGAAATTATCGAATACTCCGATTCGATATTTCCGATTAGCAACGTATTCATCGTAAACGTACGTATTAATAATTTCCAAAGCAGGATTGCTTTCCGACATAGGCTGATTCTTTGATGGAGGTAACGGCATGCTTGCAGAATCGCGGCGCTTACTCCAATCCGCAAAGTGCGTTGAGGGATCTAGCCCAGTCGGCCAACCCTGAGAGAAAAACTCTTTCCGACCCCGCGTTTCCACCCACAGGAAATAGTGGAGCGAGCCGTCTGCGCTGCTCGATAGGAAAGACAGCGATTCTTCCAGCCGCTCCCAATGCGATCTCCCGACCACGCGCATCAAATTCCTTTGAGCGATGTAGTGGATATCACGATCCAAACTCTCTAAATTGAACTGGTAGGTTAATTTCCAAAGGAAAACGCTCGCCGCTAACACAATGGCCCCAGTAATCGTGCCCGCCAAAACTGCAATTTTAGTCTGAAATGAAAAGGTAACCGGCGTCGTTTTCATGTTGGATCCCTCCTCGCCCGATATCCCACGCCGCGCACGGTCTCAATGATCGAACCGCTCCCTCCCACATCAAGCTTCTTGCGAAGTTTCTGTATGTAGACATCTACGATATTCGTGGCAGGGTCGAAGTGGTAATTCCAAACGTGCTCGCATATCTGAGCCCTTGAATAGACCCTTCCAGGCGATCTGACAAGGTAGGTCAAGAGGGCGAATTCACGAGCCGTTAGTTCGATTCGAACATCTCCAACCCGCGCCTCCCGCGTCAAGAGATTTAGACTTAGATCACCATTGGAAAGAATGCTTTTCGAGAGGTCCCCTGCCCGGCGAGCTACTACGCGCAATCGAGCAGCCAGTTCTTCGACATAGAACGGCTTCGCCATGTAGTCATCAGCTCCCAAGTTCAACCCGTCCAAGCGTTCATTCAAACTTCCCCGGGCCGTTAGAATTATCACTGGCGTCTCGATACCCTTGTCTCTGAGGTTGCGCAAAATGCTCAACCCATCTCTTCCAGGTAACATAATATCCAATACAATCGCATCATAACTTCGAGTTGTCGCAAGAGCGTATGCCTCGTCTCCATGATCGCTTGTATCCAGCGCAAACCCTTCAGCCTTCAGGCCACTTTCGACGAAGGCCAACAGCTTCTCGTCATCCTCAACAACTAAGACCTTCATCACTTTGGTACAGTTAGCGCCTTCAATACCGGCTCCTCCATTAAAATTCCAATTATTAACAAAAATTAATATAAATGCCCTGCTAGCATTAATGTTTATATGTAAGATAGGAATCGTAGGTAAGACAGGAATCGGCACGGAGTTTACAAAATGCATATCCTTCGTACTTCGATCAGTCAGTGCGGGCACAGGAGACATATCCCTGCGCCCGCCAGACTGAAAGCTGTAATTCCGCAAGTCACAGAATAAGCTCTTATGAACGTTAGAATTATCGGGATCGTCGCCCTTTCAGCAATTGGGGCTACCATCACTCTAGGCCACCCGTTGGGAAACGACGACACTAGCTACTATCATCCTCCGCTAATCGGATTGTCAGGACTGCTAATGGCCAAGGCGCCGACTCAACCGATATCAGGCAGTGGGAAACAGGAAACACCACAGGCTGCCCTTCCATTTCAGAAATTCGCCTCTCTGGTAAAAACTCGCTTCGACGAGAACTTTCTGTATGTCGAGTCCGATAGCATGCCGGAACATCCCATGATGATCGGTATCACCGCCTGGCAACAACAGGTTCCCCTCCCACAGCCCTACAAGGGCGATAACGCATGGCGGATCCCATTGAATCCGGTTCCCGCTCAGGCTCCGATGTCAGCCAAAGAAAATTTCTTTCGAGGAGCGATCGCATTAGCGGCAAACGGAGTACCGATCTTCAATCCGATCAAGAACGACGGCAAAACCGACACCTTTCTCGCCGGAGAACTCGACGAATACGGCGGTCATTCGGGTAGGGCCGATGATTACCACTATCACATTTCACCCCTGCATTTGCAGGAGGTTATAGGTGAGAGCCTGCCAGTTGCTTACGCGTTGGATGGGTACCCGATATATGGTTTGAGTGAGCCGGATGGTTCCAAAGTGGAGAAGCTCGATGAATGGAATGGCCATGTCGGGCCCGATGGCGACTACCACTACCATTCTACAAAAACATACCCCTATCTGAATGGCGGTTTTTATGGAGAAGTCGTAGAACGCAACGGCCAAGTAGATCCGCAACCCAGAGCTCAAGGAGTCCGACCCTACACACGTCCTCTGCGCGGGGCCAAAATCACCGACTGGAAACAGGAGGGCGATCAATACTCGGTCGAATACCAGATGGGTAGGGACGCAGGATTCGTCAACTACACCTTGCTTGACGAAGGAAAGGTGCGATTCGAATTTATCGATACGAATGGCGAAACGAGATCCGAGACTTACGAACCTCGGGTGAGAGGAAGCAGGGACCAAGGAACCGAGGCCCAGGAAGAACGCCGCGGTCCAGGGGGACGCGATCGCGAAGGACGCCAAAGTGAAGGAAGAGACCGAAGTGACCGCGCAAGCTATGAGCCAAGACTTCTGGGAAGCGAAGGGCGAGTGCCCTGGATCTTAGCTCACGCGGTCGAAATGGACACCAATAAAGATGAGTATCTGAGTCGCTCGGAAATAGAGGCTCAAATCGCCATCACACTCGAATCGCTGGATGCCAACAAAGATAACGGCATCACCAGAACGGAAGCAGGCAATCGCCCGGCCAACCGCGCCGGGGGGCTCCCGATGGGTGGCTTCGTTAAGCAGCACTACGAAGAGCTGGACAAGAACTCTGATGAGTCGATTTCAAGTGACGAACTGTCCTCCACGTTTCTTCGCATGTTCGACAAGGCGGATGTCGACGGTGACGGCAGAATCGGCCCCATCGATCCGTCTCTATCAGTCCGACAGGAACGCCCTCAGCGAAACCGATCCGATGATCAAGCGGCCTCTCAATTGAATCAGGCGCCAACCGCGTTTACTGCCCCTGAACCGCAAACCTCGTCCGGAGCGGCAAAGATACCTTCTGCCCTACAGCCACTGGCGCCTAGAGCGTCGAAACCGAACTTCATTGTCATTCTGATCGACGACATGGGCTGGAGGGACATGGGATTTTCCGGTAGCGTTTTTATTGATACACCCAAGACCGATGCCCTTGCCAGACAGGGAGTCATATTCAGTCAGGCCTACTCCAGTGCCCCTAATTGCGCCCCGACGCGGGCCTGTCTCATGTCAGGCCAGTACACGCCACGGCATGGAGTCTACACCGTCGTTGATGCCCGACACGAGCCCGGCCTGCCTCATCACAAGGTCGTCGCAGCCCACAGCAACGCCGCCCTCGCTACCGAATCCGTAACGATCGCCGAAGCCTTTAAGGCCGGCGGTTACGCAACCGCGATGTATGGCATGTGGAACCTGGGTCGAGGGCGTAGTGGACCGGAGACGCCCGCTGGACAGGGATTCGACTATTTCAAGCAGCCCCGCGATCTGGGATTCGACAAAGATGCTTACATCAACACCAACGGCGAATACCTTACCGACGCCTTCACCAGCGAAGGTATCCGTTTTATGGAGAAGAGCAAAGACGATCCTTTCTTCCTCTACCTCGCCTACCATGCGGTTCATCACCCCTTTCAACCCAAACCGGAGCTTTTACAGAAGTACGAACAGAAAGCGCGAAGCGGCACTGACGGACGCAACATTGAATACGCGGCGACTGTTGAGGCTGTGGATCAAAACATCGCCCGCCTGGACACAGCGCTCGCAGAACTTGGGCTAAAGGAAAATACCATTGTGGTATTCACTTCCGACAACGGCGGCAACCGCCAGAACGTCGCTCCACTCAATGGCAGCAAAGGATCGCTCTATGAAGGCGGGCTACGGGTGCCAGCCGCTATCTGGGGACCAAGTATCCGCAGCTTCCATACCAGCGACACTCCCTTTCTAAGCATGGACATTTACCCCACCCTGCTTGAACTCGCGGGATTACCCCGACCAGAGCTTCATACGTTAGACGGAATCAGTTTCGCGCCGATGCTTTTAGGAGGTTCTGAGCCAACCCGCGACACCATCTTCTTCCACTTCCCTTCCTACATCGGAGCCGGAGGACCCTCCAGCGCTATGCGCAAAGGCAAATACAAGATCATCGAACAATTCGAAACGGGAACTGTTGAAGTCTACGACTTGAGCCAGGATGTCGGGGAATCCAAAGACCTTTCCAAAACGGAGCCCCAGCTTACCCAGAAACTCTACCAGGAACTTCTAGCCTGGCACGAAGATACCGGAGCTCCCCGACCAACCCAATTGAACCCGAACTACGACCCTCAATCCCGTCCCATTCGTGGTCGCGAAAATCGCGGCAAAGGCGGTGCCGGCAACCGCGGTGATCGACAAAACCGCGACAACCGGCAAGATCAAAGACGATGAAACGATTATCTTTTTCAAACTGTGGGAACACCCCGTGATGGTTGAAACGTAGCGCAGGTAACATAAAAGGGCAGGCTGCAACTTGTGTCTCAAACAGGCAAGATGCCTGTTCTGCCTTTCGGATTGCCGAGTGCCTCCCACAAATAATCACTCCAATTTATGAAACGACTTCACACCTTAATTTTCCTATCCCTCCTTCAGCCCTTTGCCTTCATCTTTGGCGCGGATACCGTGCCCAATTTCCTCTTTCTTTTTATCGACGATCAGGGATGGAACGGTACCCCGGTACCCATGATCCCCGGCGAAAAGCTCAGCCGAGCGCCGGACTTTCGAATGCCCAATGTGGAACACCTAGCCGCTCAAGGCATTACCTTTTCGCAGGCCTACGCGGCCCATCCGAAATGCGAATGCTCCCGAGCCTCCGTTCAGATGGGGATGACAACCACCAGCCTCAATGCCACAGATAAATGGGCCACGGAATGGAATGCTCCTGTCAGTAATTCTCTCGCCAATACGCTTAAACGGTCCAATCCAAACTATCGCGCCGCTCATCTGGGTAAATGGCAGTGGCGCCAATCGCCTGAATCTATGGGTTACGACTACAGTGACGGCATTACCATGAACAGCGATGGTAACTCCAGCGATCCCGAAGACCCGAAACAAACCTTCGGCATCACTCGCCGCGCTGAGTCCTTCATAGAGGACCAAGTAAAGGACGGTCATCCATTTTTCATACAGCTCTCTTACTATGCAGTACACAGCAAGCCTCAAGCCCTGGAGTCTACCCTCAAGAAGTACAAGAACATGGGGGCAAGAGGCCTCATGGCTGCAATGAGCGAAGATCTTGATACCAGTATTGGGATGTTGTTGAAAAAGCTGGATGAGCTCGGTATCGCAGGTAACACTTACGTCATATACATGTCTGACAACGGCATGGGCAACGACGTCTTGAAGGGGGGCAAGGCCACCGTCGACGAGGGTGGGCTACGCGTCCCACTGATAGTAGCCGGCCCTGGAATTCAAGGCGGCGTTTACAGTCATGAGAGAGTAGTAGGTTATGACGTCTTTCCAACAATAGTAGATTTAGCTGTATCTAATTTTTCTTTACCTGATAACGTTGAAGGCGGCAGTTGGAAATCGGTCCTAATGAATGGAGGCATAGGCAAAGTAAAGCGTCCCATCGACCGCATGGTTTTTCACCACGGCGTTGAGGTGGACCATCCGCAAACAGCCATAATCAAGGGAGATTATAAACTACTCTATTGGTGGGATTCCAAAGAAAGCTTCCTTTACGATATTGTACCGGACTACCGGGAAAGCGAAAATCTGGCTCAGGAAAAACCCGAACTGGCAGCCCAATTATTAAAAGAACTTCAGGCCCACGCCAAAGCCGGTCTGGATACAGAGACATTCGCGTCACTCGAAAAAGGAGAGGTGAAAACCAGAGGTCGTCAAGGTGGTGGCAATCGAGGTGAGCGACGCAATCGGGGCGATCGCAGCAGCAGAAGCGATGATCGCCAAAACCGAGTAGGTAGGTAGAACCAAAGACCATGGAAAGATTCATTACCCTAATTCTCTTGTTCCTCCTTCAGCCTTTAGCCTTCATCCTTAGAGCGGATACCGCTCCAAATATCATTCTCATTGTGGGTGAAGGCGCCGGGTGGACCAGTTCATCGGTACAAATGGACGATCGGAATCCTGCATCAAAAGGAAGAGGGATAAACACTCCCGAACTGGAACGACTGGCTGCCGCCGGCATGCGTTTTTCCGATGGCTATGCGGCGTCCCCCCGATGCACCCCTTCGCGCGCCGCGATTTTCACCGGCATCAGTCCGGCGGCGTTGCAGATGACCTTCGTTGGCGATCGACCAGCGTCGGGTGAACCGGTGAAGATGAAATTCTTTCCGGCAATGGCGACGGCTGAAATGCCGACCGAGGTTACCACGACCGCCGAGATCCTTAAACAAGCGGGCTACGCCACCGCCCATTTCGGCAAATGGCATGTGGGGAGGACAAACCCATCTCAACACGGATTCGAAGAGAATGACGGAGCGAACAGCAACGGGGGGCCAGAGAACGTAAAGGACCCAAATCCCAAACAAGCCTTGGCTATAACATCGCAAGGCATCGACTTTATGGAACGGCAGATCAAGAAAGGTACGCCTTTCTTTCTCCAAATGTCACACTACCCCGACCCGGAAGAGAAAAATGCGAGGAACCGTCAGTCCAATCCGGACAACTCATTTGTCAGCATCACCGATAAAACCTTGGGCACCCTTCTTGATGCCGTCGATCGCCTTGAAGTAAAAGACAACACCTACATCATCTACACGACCGACCATGGCACGCCCGGTAGAAACTCACCCTTGAACGGAGGCAAAGGTATGGTCTGGGAAGGTGGCCTGAGAGTACCTTTCATTGTAGCCGGCCCCGGCATTCAACCAGGAGTCTGTTCCTATGTTCGGGTAACCGCAATGGATCTGCTACCCACCTTCGCTGAATGGGCAGGAGTAAAAGAAGAACTTCCATCTCTCGTAGAGGGAGGGAGTCTTGCCGCATTATTGAAGAACAAAGGGCAGGGCTCCGTAAACAGACCGAGAGAAGAATTCGTGTCCCACTTTCCTCACTACGACAAAGATCCTCAAGGTCCTGCTTCGGCCATCATTCTTGGAGACTACAAACTAATACGGGTTTACGAAACGGAGGCACGCAAGCTATTCGACCTATCGGAAGACCTAGGCGAAAGCGAAGACTTAGCCAAAAAAATGCCTGGCAAAGTAGCGGAACTCGATGAACGCCTCTCTGATTACCTTGAAAGCGTCGATGCGAAGTTCCCAACACTCAATCCTAACCACGACCCAAGCGTCACCGCTGGCTCTCTCCCTGGAGAGACCCGACGAGGAGGCGATCGCGGAAGGCGGGAACAAGGCGGAAACAGAGGGAATAGAAATCGAAACGAAAGATAAAGATTCCCCCAGACACTTGCCGATCACAGACAGCTATTCAAAGATTTACTGAAAAGAACCTTACCCAAGCAGCGCCCAAGTCCATCTGCAGACCACAAAACTCCCATGAAACAACTCCCTTTCACCCTTCTGCTAATCGCCGCGCCCCTCTTCGCGGCCAATCAACCCAACATTGTCTTCCTTCTCTCCGACGACCAAGACTGGACCGAGACCTCAGTCCAGATGCATCCGGATATCCCGGAAGCGAAAAGTCCCCACATCCAAACTCCAAACCTAGAACGATTCGCGTCACAAGGCATGCGCTTCAGCCAAGCCTACGCCCCGGCGCCCGTCTGCGCGCCTACGCGGATCAGCCTGCAAACCGGAAAGAGCCCAGCCCAGATGCATTGGACCAAAGCATCCCGTCCTTACACGGCCGCGGACGGTTTTAAACTGATTCCACCTCAGAACATTCGCAACATTCCGTCATCGGAGATTACCATTGGGGAACGATTGCAATCCGCTGGTTACGCGACCGCCCACTACGGGAAGTGGCATATCGGCGGAGGCGGTCCCGAGCTACATGGCTATGACAAGAGCGATGGCGACACTGGCAATGGAGACGCCGCTCCCCACAAGGGCGACAATCCGGTAGATATTTTCGGCATGGGAGAGAGGGCGGCCGCGTTCATGGCGAAAAGCCAAAAGGATGGGAAACCCTTTTTTATCCAAATGTCGTACCACGCCCTCCACTACCCCGAAAACGCCAAACCGCAGACGGTTGCCAAGTATCGAAAGCTGATGCCGCGAAGCAATGAAAAGGCGATCGGACGGGCAGCGATCGCAGAGAATCTCGATGAAGGCATCGGATCGCTTTTGCGACGTCTGGATGAGCTGGGATTGTCGGAAAACACCTATGTCTTTTTCATGTCCGACAACGGCGGAGGAGGAGGCTCTTCCAATCGCCCTCTGAGCGGAGGCAAAGGCGATGTCCGCGAAGGCGGCATTCGCGTTCCCTTCATCGTTCGGGGACCAGGTATCGAGCCAAATTCATGGTCTCACCAGGCAGTGGTCGGCTTCGATTTGCACAACACTTTTAGCGAATTAGCCGGCATCGAGAAGCCAGCCCCAGCTAATACGGAAGGCGGCAGCTTCGTCCATTTGCTCAAGGGAGATGAGCGTCCCGTAAAACGGCCGCGACAAGAACTCGTCTTCCACTTTCCGCACTACCAAGGAGACACTCCCCACTCCGCCATAATGATGGGCAATTACAAGCTTCTGCATTTCTACGAAACAGGGACAAACGAGCTTTACGAGCTTTCAAAGGATCTCAAGGAGAGCACTAATTTGGCAGATAGAATGCCGGAAAAAGCCGCCGATCTCCGGGAACGGCTAGAAAGCTACTTGACCGCGATCGGCGCGGGCATTCCGGAAATCAATCCTCAATACGATCCTTCTGAGCCACCGGAAATCAGGCGCGGCGGAAACCGCGACCGCGATCGTGGCGATCGACGCCAAAGAGACCGAGACTAACAACAAAAATAGCCCCATGAATATACGATTTCTATTTCTCGCAGCTCTCGCTTTCGTACTCTTACTCACATCTCACGCCCAAAATCGACGAGAGTCCAATACTCCAGATGGGATCGTAAAGCCACGTTTGTCCGACACCGTTCCAGTGAACGTCTACGCCGACAACTGGTTCAAGCTATACATCAATGGTAAGCTGGTGGCCGTGGATTCGATCGACTTCATGCCGCACAACGTGATCTCGGTGGACATTCTGCCCGAGTACCCAATGACGATCGCCGTCATGGCCAAGGATGGAGGCAATGCGGAGACGGGACTTGAATACAACAATAGCAATATTGGAGACGGCGGATTTATCCTGAAAATTGGATCCGATATTGTCACCGACGCCTCGTGGAAGGCCAAAAACTTCTTTCATGGGCCGATCAATAGCGACAAGGCCAGTCCACGCGTCAGGCACCTGGAAATTCCCGAAAATTGGTACGCCATCGATTTCGACGACTCCAGCTGGGAGCAGGCAACCGAGTACGCGGAAAGCGTTGTTCGGCCCCGCGGAACCTTCAGCGAGACCGATTTCGAGGGAGCGAAATTCATCTGGACTGGAGACCTAGACCTGGACAACACCATCATCTTTCGCAAGCGATTTGAGCGGCCCGGATGGACGCCTCGATGGAACGTCGGCGAGCGATAAGAGCATTTTTCGATTTCCCTGAGTCCGACGCTCGCGACTGAGCGAATTAGACAGCAGAAATTTTGTCCGAAATTATTGGTCGCAGTGTAATCTTCTCTGAACGTCCAACGTTAAATCTAAATACGATACGTAGTAAATTTGATCAGCCAGCGCGGGCGCGGAGCGAACTTGATTCCTCCGCGCTCGCCAGCTTTTGGAGCAAAGCACCCGTCAGGACGCTTGAGCTGACAAAACCTCTACCAGGTGATTGAGGCAAGTGTTCCAGCCACATTCATGTTCTCCCGAAACGCTTTCCGGCAACTCATGCCTCAAGGTCAGCTCTGTTCCATCATCGACGGACTTTAGAATCGATTATCACAACACTATGATCAACAAAACCTTCTGAGACCCAAGTAAGGGAAAGTCGATTGGGTGGATCGATCTCGAGGTACTTCCCATGCGGCGCGTACTCCGCGCACCTGGCAGTTGCCCCCTCCTTGTTGAACGTGGGGATTTCATAGGCTCCGCCCAGACGCAGATCGCTGTCCACTTCGGCCCTGCCTGCTTCCATCCCGTAAAACCATTCGGCCATGATCTCCGGTTTAGTCAGGGTATCGAAGACTGTTGATTGGTCCGACTAAAAACCCGCCTGATCTCGAGCGACGTTATCACTTCATTCTCTTTCATAGATCTTCCTTATTTTTTGATTCGATGTATTTATCCAAATTTTCGAGACGCTGATTCCAGAAGCCGGTCAGCCGAGCAATGCTCCGTTCGGCCGCCTCCAGCGAATCCCGCTGCAAACGGAAGCGGTGAATACGCCCTTCCCGAGTTCGATCAATTAGCCCCGCCGTCTCCAGAACCTTAAGATGCTTGGAGATCGCAGGAGCCGACATCCGGAATGGAGCCGCCAATTCGCTGGCATTGACATCCTTGTGAGCCACCGAATCCAGGATTTGCCGCCTAATCGGATCGGAAAGGGCCTTGAAGATGCGGTTCAATTGCTCTTCGCTAAATTTAACCTTTTGGTTAACTTCATATTAGCAGCTCCCGTCTGCTTGGCGGAACGCCCCTGCAAAGTAATGACAGATACTTGATTTCGCTGGCTCGCGAAGAAATTGCGCTATCAAATGCGGTCTCGTTCGTTATTCAAACGATCGAGCCACCCTTATCCGCTTACGTTTATGGCCATGACCGGAAAAATCGTGGTGAACCTGCACAAACTCTCTCGGTTCACCAATCTCGCTATCCCACTTCTCGCCGGATTATTCTTCGTGGCGGGTATGCGAATATCGTTCTATTTCCACTTTCTCACGGTTGCCTTCCTGTTTCTTAGCTTGTTGAATGGTTTTTATCTATTCGGCCAGAGCGGGCATTCGCTCCTGCGGAATTTCGGCATCCTCGGCCAGGGCCGCTATCTTTTGGAAAGCATTGGCCCTGAACTACGCCAGTATCTGTTCCTCAACGACACTGAGGAGCGTCCCTTCAATCGCAACGAGCGCACCGAGGTTTATCGCAAGGCCCAGAACATCAACTCTGCCTCTTCCTTCGGGTCGCAAAAGAATTTCGATGCTAAGGAGGTCAAAGTGCGTCACGCCATGTTTCCAATCCGAAAAAAGGATCTCAAACCCATGAGCGTGACTTTCGGGGAGGAGCGAGGCTGCCCCAATGCCTATACCCTGAAGCGCCCTTTTATCATCAGTGCCATGAGCTTTGGTGCTCTGGGAGAGCGGGCCGTGAGAACCTTAGCCCGGGGGGCCAAGGAGGCGGAGATTTTAATGAATACGGGGGAAGGCGGGTATCCAAAATATCATCTCGCCGAAGGCTGCGATCTGATTTTCCAGATAGGCACGGCCAAATTCGGCGTTCGGGATGAAGAAGGCCGACTGAACGACGACAAACTACGTGAGCTCTGCCGAAAGGACGCCATTAAGATGGTGGAGATCAAATTTTCCCAAGGGGCCAAGCCAGGTAAAGGAGGGCTGTTGCCCAAGGAAAAGATCACCAAAGAGATTTCCGAGTTGCGGGGCGTGCCCATGGGGCGCGATGTGATTTCGCCGCCCAGCCATGTGGAATGCACCGATCTCGAGAGCGCGGTAAAATTCATCGCCCACGCGCAAGAGGTTTCGCAATTGCCGGTAGGCATAAAACTTTGCATGGGCAACGTAGCCGAGTTCGACGGTCTCGTATCAGAAATGGCCCGGTTAGAAATTTTTCCCGATTGGATCACTATAGACGGGGCGGAAGGCGGCACGGGAGCTGCCCCCAAAGCTTTTATGGATCGGGTCGGCATGCCTCTCTACCCCGCCCTCAAGCGAGCGGACGACATTCTTCACAAATACGAGATACGAGATCGAATGAAATTGGTCGCTTCTGGAAAGCTCATTGGGCCCGGGCGTCAAATGATCGCATTTTGCCTGGGAGCTGACGCCATCGCCTCCGCCCGAGGCTACATGCTGGCCATCGGCTGCATTCAAGCTATGCAATGCGGTAGCAACACCTGCCCTGTTGGAATTACCACCCACAGCCCGGACCTTCAGCGGGGGTTGGATCCTGCGGCTAAATCCGAACGCGTAGCCAACTACGTGAATAACCTGGAGCACGATCTGGAGGATTTGCTCTGCGCTGCTGGCTGCCGATCCGTGCAAGATTTATCGTTCGAGCATCTGTACGTGCCTCAGGACTCCACGCTCCACACTTTTCTGAGTTCTACGCGATAATCTAATTACGAGTTATCTCAAACAAACCCATCTTCAAAAATGAATGGCAAATTCCCCATAGCGCTTTCTTGGATCGCTCAGCTCATAGCCGTTATCTTCATGGGCCAAACACTGTATTTCAAATTCACGGGCCACCCTGAATCCGTCCAGCTGTTCACCGAGCTCGGAATGGAGCCGGAAGGCCGGATTATCATCGGTACACTGGAGCTGGTGGCCTGCGTTCTTTTACTGATACCTTCCAGTATCACGTTCGGAGCGATTCTTGGCTCCGCTCTCATGACGGGGGCAATCATCGGTCATTTTACAGTGCTGGGCTGGGAGGGTGAACGGTTTAGTTTAGGAATCCTGGCTGTCGTAGTCGCCGCCGCTTGCGGAGTTGTCATTTACGTCCGTCGCCGAACCGTTCCTTTTCTCGGCTCCGCCTTGCAGAACAGAGAAGGCCTCGAGGGCGAGGAGGACGAGTAAGGCCGGTCTCCTATCCACGCGAAGTAGATTTAAAACTAACAAAAATGGGGACGATAGAACCCAACCTCCTGGCGGATTCCACCTCTCTGAACCTGATCCATGGGTAGAGTGCAACCGCCTCCTGCCTCGGCGAAGCTAGAAGCGCAGACGGGTCCCGGCGCAATCTATCCCATAATCTTTAGTCAAGTTAGCGCTGATCCGCGAGCGATTTCAGTAAATTGAAAAAACGCAAAAAATTTTTGAATGCTTGGGCGAGCAACGTGTCTAAACCCGAAAATGCGAAAACGGCGAGGTTCCTATACACTAGACCAATTGCTCCGCTTCAAGCGATCGGAGCAGCCTGACGACGCATTTTGGGGGGAATTCGATCGCAAGTTGCGTCGCAAGCAACGCCTCCTACTCCAGGAGCAATCCATTGAAGACATCGATCTCGATGCTGCTCCTTGGACCCGCATGCGGAAACTCGCCACTGCTTTGACCGCTGTGGCAGCTTGTTGGACCCTAACGTTCGTGGCTCTCAATATCGAGAAAGCTCCCAGTCCTGAAACCACAGCAGCTTCGGATACGCTCGCCGTCGTTTCAAATCCTGAAGCGGCTACTTCAACGTCCGACACAGGCCAAATCGCTTCCCATAGCGACGCCTCGCCATTCCTTGAAGTAACCACCCCTATCGAGCTCATTGAAGCAGGCAGTTCTTCGAATGAACGGTTGCTAGCCAGCAATCAGCTCGACGAGAATCGCAACCCAAATAGACGTTACTTTCTCCAGGCTTCCTATACCCTGGAACTAAACACCATCATGGAGCCCGTCGATTTCGAAGGCGCGATTGCTTTCAATGCTGACGAAAGCGTCAAGCGGACCATCTTGGAAAAGTACACCCACCCCTTAAGTGATCGGGGATGGAGATACGACCAATACGTGGCGAATCAACCCGATCCATTGAATAGGATAACCGCCGCCGCTTTCGATTTGGAGCTCTTCGATCGGGAAACGCGCCGCGAACGCAAGCTCAACAAATTGACGCTAAAGTTCTGAGGCGCCGCGCGACTTTCCAAGGCTTGCCATTCTCTTTCGGTCCTGTCGATCTGTAGGCCGCTTCTATGAAATTGGCCTCAAGAATTAGTAATTTGCAGCACGAGGGCGCCTATCGGGTGATGAGTTTGGCTCAGGCCCTCGAACGGGAAGGCAAAGACATCGTCCATTTGGAAATCGGCCAGCCCGATTTCAGGACCTTTCCGGAGATTTCTGAAGCCGGCAAAAAGGCCATCGACGAAGGCTACACCCGCTACAACCCATCGGAGGGATACGGTGATCTTCGAGCAGCGATAGCCGAATTTTCCAAAAAGCGTGGCATTCAGTCGGATCCAGCCCAAATCGTGGTCGGACCTGGGGCTAAGCCGGTGTTGCTATTCCCGCTAATGGCCTTGCTGGAAGAAGGGGACGAGGCCCTGTATCCAGACCCTGGATTTCCATCTTATCGGGCGGATATAGAAATTGCCGGAGGCGCTCCGGTTCCTGTGCCACTGATTGAGGCCAATAGCTTTTCTTTCGACCTTGAGGCTCTGGAAGAGCGAATCACCGAAAAAACTAAAATCCTGATATTGAATTCTCCAGCTAATCCAACTGGAGGGGTAATCTCGCGATCCGATCTGGAAGCGATTGCCCAACTCGCTCAAAAACACGACTTTTATGTCCTCAGCGACGAGATCTATTCGCGTCTTGTCTACGACGACTCCACCGCTAAGAGCATATACACCATCGACGGCATGCCCGAGCGAACGATTATCGTCGATGGTTTTTCGAAGTCCTATGCCATGACTGGCTGGCGTCTCGGCTACGCGATTATGCCTGAGGCTCTAGCGGCTAAAGTTTCCCTGCTGCTTACTCATGCAGTCGGTTGTACAGCCGGATTTACGCAACGGGCAGGCATTGTCGCTCTGAAGGAGTGCGACGACGACGTAGATAAAGTTGTCCAGCAATACCAAAAGCGAAGAGATGCTTTTGTCGCCGGGCTAAACGGTATAGAAGGCATCCGCTGCCGTCTACCGGAAGGAGCCTTCTATACCTTTCCCAACATATCAGATTTGGGCGTTCCGTCTAAAACACTAGCCGACCGTCTGCTTAACGAAGCTGGAGTAGCCTGCCTTTCAGGAACGGACTTTGGACCCAACGGCGAAGGGTATCTGCGTTTCACCTACGCCGCATCGCAAGCGGAGCTCGACGAGGCTGTCAGACGGGTTGGGGAATTCGTGGCAAAGCTTTGATAGGCAGAGAGAAAATCCGAATTAATTACAGGATACGTCGATACTGGGCGGCTCGGAATAAGTATCTTTTGAAGACAACCACAATTGTATCTTCCCAAGATACGCTTCGCTACAGGATCACTCTTCGCATGAGCATGATCAAATCACTTCTTTCGCAGGGCCTTCGCTTGCCAAGCGTAGCGTATTTCAAATATTAAGCAACAGTTTCGGCATGGCGTAAGCGCCAGCCCTACAAGCTTTCGGAGGACTGAGACAGTCCTCCCCTCCCTTTTTGGCTCGCGCTTGAGCTTCATCGCTCGGTCCTCCGGAAAACCTTTTACGCGGGATGAAGCGCCGCGCTCCTTTTTTAGACCGGAATCTAAGATTCTTCCTCGGCATCCATCTTCTCCAGCATGGCTTTCGCCGCTTTATACGCCTGCGGACTGTCTTTCCGTTTGATAGCCGCATAACCTTGACGAGCCCTATCCCGCTCATCCAGATGCCAGTAGGCATTGGCTTCTAGTACCTGGGCCCATGAGCGTAATTCCCGGCTCGAGTCAGCTAACGTCGCCAACAATCCTTCCGCTATCTCCAGCCCTCTGTGAGGATCTTCTAAATGTATCGCGGTATTGCCCATATGGATCGAAACCCAGTCCTTCATATCGCGCAGGTAAGTGACCTCCGGAAGCGAGAGCGCGCGATCATAGGCATCGAAGGCCTCCTGATGACGTTCTTGCTTGCGTCGCAAATGGCCCAAGAGGACGACGGCATCCACATTGTTGGGGAAGCGCTCGATGAAGCGATTGAGGATCTCGCCTGCCTTTTCCTTATCTTCTATGAGCTCCCATTGGATGCCTACCTGATAGTAAAGACTCTCGTAACGGGTAAGAAATCCCTTGGTTTCGGCATCGTGGAGCTGCTCCAGCCCCTTTTCCATGTCTCCTGAAAAGCGAAGAAGCATGGCTATGGGCTTCAGATAAGCAGGCGCTTCGTCCAAGAAACAATTGGCCACGCCCAGCGGCATTTTAGCATCATGAAAATCCGGATACTCTTTGAGGATTCCCTTCAAATGGGCCAACCCCGAGTTGGCCTTGAAGAAACCAGCCAGCCACCGGCCATTATCGATATAGTAGCGTGCCAAGTTGAGCTCGCACATGGCCAAGGCATAGCGAGCTGTCGGGTCGGATTCGTTCTCCGAATAGTAATCCTTGGCAACCTCGATCGCTTCTTCCGAGGCCTTTTCGAATCTCTCCGCCAATTTCTCGTCTGTGCCTCCCGCATAGCCATCCAAGCGAAATAGCCTAGCAGCATTCAAACAAGGTCCCAGCGGCGAATCCGGATAGGTTTTCGTTATCTCTTCAATCAAACGCTCCGTTCTCGGATCCAAATTGTATCCGAGATTCATGATACGCTCTATCTTCTCCTTGGGCACGCCTAGATAGAGCTCCGTTTGTTGGGCGGAAAGCGGCGGGCTAACTGCCGCTATAACTAGGAGAGCCAAAATAAGTTTCCACATTGGAGACATTCCCGAACTGACGATTAATATCTTATTAACTCGGGCAACGGACTTACAAGCAGTTGGTTTCTTCCTTTGCTCGTATCACCAGCGCCTTCTTCAATGAAAAGGTTGATGGCTTCAAAGGCCGAGCACGCGGAGTTACCCCTGTGATCCTGATACCGGCAATTCGGTTCAATATAGCGCCGGACAAGCTCAATCGGGTCATTGAATATTTCGCTCAACATGCTGATCGAACCGGGATGATTCTTCTCCGCGTTCCAAAGAGCGTCCCCGAGCGATTCCAGCCAATACGAAGCTGTACACATAGTTAGATCTTCTTAGATGCCTCCTCAGACATCAACGAACATGACTAGGCTCAAATTTAGCATTATCAACAAAGTAATCGCGTAGGTGGCGAGGTGAATGAGGGTCTCAGCGAAAGGTGAAGCGCTTTGGCAGCCCGGCAGGGATTGGCTTCGGGACTTCGTCTCTCGGTCCTGCGGACATGCGCTGCGTGCCGCCCATCTCCGCCGCGCTTCGTCAAACCCCTTCGGGGTACGAACCCGGGGGTCGGCCAAAGGTCTTCGCCTTTGGCAGCCCGGCAGGGATTCGAACCCCGACTGAATGGACCAAAACCATTTGTGCTACCATTACACCACCAGGCTATTGAAGGCCGGATAAATTGCGAAGAGTCACCAAGGCGTCAAGCGCTGAAATTCGCGAAGAATGCCAAACCAAGGATTGACGATCCTAACGCGCTGTGGCTTAACGCGTTTTTAATGTCTTCAGACTCAAATCCCGCCAGCGAACCCAAATATAAACGCGTTATTCTAAAGTTGAGCGGAGAGGTCCTGCGCTCCTCCAAAACCGGTGACCCAATTGACTGGGACACATTAAAAGGGATTTGCGAGCAAATTAAGGAAATCCGATCACTAGGCACAGAGGTGGGAATTGTCATCGGGGGCGGCAATATCTTCCGCGGGCTTTCCGGTTCCAAAGACCGGGGAGTCGATCGTACCACCGGGGATTACATGGGAATGCTTTCAACGGTGATCAATGGTCTCGCCTTCATGGAGTGCCTGGAAAAGATGGGGGTAGTCACCCGGGTGCAAACCTCGATTCCTATGAATCAAGTCGCGGAACCCTTTATTCTAAGACGGGCCATACGCCATTTGGAAAAGGGGCGAGTCGTGATTTTCGTGGCCGGAACGGGAAATCCTTATTTTTCTACAGACACCACGGCGGCCCTAAGGGCTAGCGAGCTCCAAGCTGAAGTCATCATGAAGGCCACCAAAGTAGACGGGGTTTACGACAAAGACCCAATGAAGAATGACGACGCGGTGAAATACGACCAGCTGAGCTATATCGACGCGTTGCAACAGCGCCTCAATATTCTCGATTCTACCGCCTTTTCGCTTTGCATGGACAACGAAGTGCCCATCTTGGTCTTTAGCTTGAATGAGGAAGGCAGCATTCGCCGGGCCATTATCGGCGAGAAAGTGGGCACGCTGGTTTGCTCTGAATCTTAGCCATCCGACCCCGGATACGAGAGCCTACTGATTTCAATACCAAGACCCTAAAACCAAGAACTTAAGCAACTATGGACGAAGACGAAATATTTCTGCAATTCGAAGACGGTTTGGAGAAAGCGGTCGAGCACGCTTCCAAGGAGTTTTCCAGCGTCAATACCGGTAAAGCCAATCCGCAGATGGTCGAGGGAATTATGGTCGATGCCTACGGTAGCCATATGGCCATACGAGACATGGCGGCTATTTCCACGCCAGACAATCGCACCATAGCCATAACGCCCTGGGACAAAGGGACGCTTCAAGCGATCGAGAAAGCCATCCAAGTATCAAACATCGGCATAACACCAGCGATCATGGGAGACGTTATTCGCCTGCCTCTGCCAGAATTAACAGGTGAACGCCGCCAAGAACTGGTCAAGCTGGTTGGAAAGCATGCGGAAGACGCTCGCGTCGGTGTCCGCAAGGCCCGCCATGACGCCATGGATGGGATCCGCAAGCTGCAAAAAGACGGCGGAATCTCCGAGGACGATCTGAAACGCTGCGAGAAGGAAATCCAAACCGAGACCGACAACTCCATCAAGAAGATCAACGACCTACTGGAAGCCAAGGAGAAGGATCTTCTTCAGGTATAAGCCCTAAGAGCCCCAGATTTTTGCAGACTTAAGCTTCCTCTCAGGCAACTGCTTAGCTGCCTGCAAAACAGGTCTCGAAGTGAAACGCATCGTCATAAAGCTAGGTACCGGCATTCTCACCAAGGGTATCGGCGAAATCGATACGGATCGGATTACCTCGATTTGCCATCAGGTACACGAGCTAAAGGAGCGGGGATTCGAACCGCTTATCGTTAGTTCCGGGGCCATCGGCATGGGGATGGGCGTATTGGGGTTGAAACAGCGGCCCTCTTCGCTAGCCAAGCAGCAGGCCTGTGCGGCTATCGGACAAAGCCGCCTTATCCAATGCTGGCAAGAGGGCCTGGACCCTTTTGGCTTAGTAGTCGGGCAAGTGTTGCTCACCCACGAGGGCTTGCGGATTCGGAATCGTTACGTGAATGCCAAAGCCACCATCGACCAGTTGATCAATTGCGACGCCATTCCCGTTATTAACGAGAATGATACGGTAAGCGCATTCGAGATCAAATTCGGCAACAACGACATCCTCAGCGCCATGGTCGCGAGTCTAGCAGAAGCGCGCCGATTGTTTATTCTATCTACTGCGCCTGGCTTAATCGATATGGACGGAACCGGGGAAATCGTTCCAGTTGTAGATGCCGTTACGCCGGAAATCGAGGCCATGGCCAAGGGGACGAATTCTCCTACCGCCGTCGGCGGCATGATTCCGAAGCTGCAGGCCGCTAAACTGGCGACAGCGGCGGGATGTGAAACGATCATCGCCGATGGCTCGGAAGCCAACGTCATCACCCGCCTGATGGACGGCGAACCACTGGGTACCCGATTCAAAGCCAGCGATGCCCCACTCGTGTCCAAGAAGCGCTGGCTTGCCTACTTTCAACGTCCGAGCGGATCCATTCAAATCGACGAGGGAGCCCGCATCGCCCTCATCCGCGACGAACGGAGCCTCCTCGCCGCAGGCATCGCCATATGCGAAGGCGATTTTCACGCTGGCGATGTCATCGATGTCTTCGATAGCAATGGGTATGCGATCGCCCGGGGCGAGAGCGCTTTTTCGAGCCATGAGATTCGGCAAATCTCAGGAAAGAGCGCCTCGGAAATCGAGGCCCTCTTTCCTGACAAAAAACGCTTCGAAGTCATCCATAGGGATGCTTTAGTGCTGCTTTAAATCAGGATGCATCCGGGTAGGGAGGACCGGCTCGGTCCTCCAATATCGCCTGTACAGGAGAACCGGGCCGGTCCTCCCCAGCCGGATTCACTCAATTGCCTATTGAGTTTCTTCTCGGCATGTATGTTCTCATTGTTCGTTTCCAATGGATTTCGACCTGTCCCAGCCAACCACCGCTTTTGAGATTCCTCCTATCGATTTTAGAGGGGATCTCAACGATGAGCAGTACGCCGCTGTCACTGCAGAGCCTGGGCCTCTGCTGATTCTCGCAGGGGCGGGAAGCGGGAAGACCCGCACGCTTACCTACCGGGTAGCGTATCTGCTTTCGAAGGGTGTCGATCCAAAAGACGTTCTACTTCTCACCTTCACCAACAAAGCGGCCAAGGAAATGCTGAGCCGGGTCGAAGATCTAACTGGCTACGAACCGAGGCGCTTTTGGGGAGGGACCTTCCACAGTATTGGGCATCGACTTCTGCGACTGCATGGCGAAGCGGTTGGTCTGGCCAAGAATTTCACGATACTGGATGCCGGCGAGGCTGAAACTGTTCTCAAGCATGCGGTAGAAGCGGTCGATAAAACCTTTTTCAAGAACAAGACCCATCCCAAGCCGGGTCCTCTATCCTCGATCATCAGCATGGCCCGAAACACCTGCTCATCTATCGAAGAAACCATCGTCCACTACTACCCGCAGCATCACGAGCTGATAGAGAACATCCAATCGTTCGCCCAGGCCTACGAAAGCCGTAAACAGGATCAGAAAGTCGTCGATTACGACGATCTCCTGACCAATTGGCTGAAGCTGATGGATACCTCACCGGAAATCCGGGAGTACTACAATCAGCGCTTCAAGCATACGCTCGTAGACGAGTATCAGGATACGAATACATTACAGGCCAAAATCGTGGACATCATGGGGGCCAATCACCAAATCATGGCTGTCGGTGACGATGCCCAGTGTATTTATTCGTGGAGGGGAGCCAATTACGAGAATATCATAACCTTTCCCGATCGGCACCCAAATACGCGTATTCTAAGAATCGAGACAAACTATCGCAGTACGCCGGAAATCCTTACCCTGGCGAATTCGATAATTCAAAACCGGGAAACCCGCGGCTTCGACAAAGAGCTACGAGCGTTCAAGCCTTCCAGCCAAGTCCCCTGTGTCGTGCAAGCCATGGACGGGAGAGAGCAGGCCCAGTTTGTCATAACCCGCATCCAAGGTCTTCTCGACGAAGGTCGCGATCCTAAGGAGATCGCTGTTCTTTACCGAGCTCACTACCAAGCCCTGGATATGCAGATGGAACTCTCTCGCGCAGGCATACCCTATCAGATCACCAGCGGGGTTCGCTTCTTCGAGCAAGCGCACATCAAGGATATGGTCGCCCATCTGCGGCTGGTCTACAATTCCAGCGACGCCCCCAGCTTTATGCGATTGGCCACTTTGCTGCCAAAGGTCGGGGAAAAGAACGCTCAGAAGCTATTCGCTTTAACCAAAGAGACGGCCCAGAAAAACCAAAAGGATTTCATAGACGTCCTCAATGACCCCAAAGTCGTCGCCAAAGTTCCCGCCCCGGCTCGCGACGATTGGGAATCGCTAGCCTTAAGCTTGCAGGACATGAAGCAAACCAACGAAAGCGGCGCTCCTGACGAAGTGGTGGAGATCGGGCTGGAAGGCTGGTACAGCCTCTATCTGCAAGGCGCCTATGCGAATTACGTCAATCGCATGGACGACCTTCGCTCGCTAATCGGATTCGCCGCTCGATTCGAAGAGATGCAAGAGCTCATCGCCCAAATAACGCTACTCAACTCCGAAGTCGCTGACCGCAATATCGAGGATTCGGACTCGGCCATACGGCTGACTACCGTTCACCAAGCCAAAGGGCTCGAGTACGATATCGTTTTCCTGATCGGTGCAGCCGAAAACCTCTTTCCCATCAGACGAGCCGTCGAAGCCGGGGATACTGAGGAGGAACGGCGATTGTTCTACGTAGCGGTCACGCGAGCTCGCGATGAGCTTTACATGCTCTTCCCCAAAATGAACACCAAAGGAGGACCCTCCATGTTTCTCACGCCTAGCCGATTCCTCCAGGAAATCCCCCAGGAACTTTACGAGCCCGTGCGCATACGTCGGAATTATGGCTGGTAATACCCATTACGAACAAGGATAAGCAGATTCTCGCAGATTAGACACTTCATGAAAACGCTCCTAGTTTTAATCCTTTCCATACTTTCGTTCAACTCTGCTCAAACAGCGGATATCATTTTCAGCGATCGCCGCGATGCCGATTCCTTTAAGCGAATCTCCGAATACCTCAGCGGCGAAGAGGATCCAGGGCGCTACGTCATCGCTAGAACCGATCCGTCACAGCGCGATGGATACTATATAGCTTTGAAACTAGAAGCCTCGGACCAGCCAGAGAAAGCCGACAAGGCGCGTCTGCATTTCGTTCGTCCCGGTTCGCAGGACATTGAAACCAAGACCCTGACTATTGGCCCTATCAATAAGAATCGGGCCTTGATCGGCATGACCGACGATGTCTGGGGAACCACGAGGGCTATTCCGACAGCCTGGAAGATCGAATTTCTCGATAGCGCTGGAGCCGTTATTTCCAGCTCTCAAAGCTTCCTTTGGTCCAATCGTTCTTGAGCGCCCGAATAGGAACTCCAAAAACCGGATGGGCTGGACAGACTGGACTCCCCTTTCGCTGCAGACTCCCTTTACCCGCGAGTCTCTCCGAGAAACGCTCGACGGGGGACAAGCGTTTCGCTGGAACTTCCTCGAGCAAGATGATTGCTGGCAAGGCATTTGGGGCGGATTACTCGCCCGAATTAAACTCGATCCGGATAATCAGCTGTTTTGCCAGCTCCCCAAGGAGCTTGAAGGGCGCACAGCTGACGAGCTTGGAGCCTATTTCCTTTCTGACACCGATTGGCAGGCGATCGCCGATTCACTCCCTTGGCGAAGTGATCCAGAATTGAAGGAAGCCATCGAGGCCTGCCCGGGCTTACGCCTTCTCAACCAGCCTTTCCCAGAAACGCTTCTTTGCTTTTTGTGCTCCGCCACCAAGCAAATCCCGCAAATCAAGCTGCTTTGCCATAAACTGGCGGATTCGCTTGGAGATGAGATTCTGCCAGGAGGGCCACGAGCTTTGCCAACCTGGGAGCAGCTATCCCGGACCAGCGAAGCCTCTCTTCGATCGCTGGGTCTCGGTTTCCGGGCCAAGAATATCAAAAAAACTGCGGATGCGATCGCTGAAGATCCCGGGGTTCTCCAGCGTATTGAAAGCCTTCCCTATTCGGAAGCCCAAGCTGCCCTTCTAAAATATCCCGGAGTAGGGACGAAAGTAGCCGACTGCGCGCTTCTCTTCGGAGCCAGAAAATACGACGCCTTTCCGGTAGACACTTGGATTCTGAAAGTTCTCGAAAGACGCTACGGGCTCGAGGGCTGGAAAAAGGATCAGCTTGAACGGTTCGGACGTATCCATTTCGGACATTACGCCGGCTATGCCCAGCAGTATCTGTTCGCTCGGGAGCGCTCACAGTCTTAGATCATCAAGCAATGGTCTTGTCCCTGCCCTTGTGATCCCTAAACTGTTCCGTGAATTAAGATTCCGTGAACGAAGATATACCCAAGCCCAATTTCCTAGAGCAATCGTTCGACCATTCCCAAGAGAAGCGGCATTCGGGTACGCCCCGTAAGCCGCCTTTCCCGGTAAGCGAATCGCTTCGATACTACTTATCTAATTTCGGGCGAGAGCATAAGCTCCCTGTCGTCTATCAAGATCTGGAGTCGTTCTCGGCGTCCGCGCCGCTCTATGATGATATTGAGCGGGATACGCATTGGCAAACCGTCATCTATGATCATGTCATGAATGCCCGTCTCTCCGAGGGCCTTAAGCAAGTCTACGCGATTTTAAAAGCGGGTGGCGACCAGTCCGTAATCCATCACCTTTATGTCGACCGCATTGACTATTGCGTATTCGGCAATTCCAAACCGTTTCGTATCCGAATAGTGAATTCTCGAAATGACAACCAGGACTATTTCTATGTAAAAAAGGCTGACGCCTCCCGACTCTACGGATTGGAGCTCGAGCATTTGCTTTCGCCCAACCGCATGCACTTCCTAACTGACCGGAACACATTGATCGAGGAGCATGTAGTCGGGCTACCGGGCGACATGTTCATCGAACATTGGCTAGATAGCAGTCAATTGAAGGCTATCCGCATCGCCAAAGAGCTGATCAAGTTTAACGAACGCTGCTTTGTTCGCCTCCTCGGGGATATGCGCCCCTACAATTTCATTGTCGATATCACGCCGGATTTCGAGGATACGCAGATTCGTATTCGGGCCATGGACTTCGACCAGCAATCCTATGACGGCCGCAAGAACTTCTACCTGCCCCAGTTTTTCAAGGAAAACAACCCGCTGGTCGCTTTTTGCGTTAGCCATATCGATGCTAAAACGGCCTATCAGTACCAAAAAGAAGAACACCATTTGATTGCCAGGCGAATGAAGACTGGGAATCTCCGTATTAAGTCGATTTTGGATACAATGACCAAAGACGAGCTAGCCCCTGGGGAGAACCTTCGGCAACTTCGCCAAGAGCTGTCGGCCCACTACAAGGACGACGCCTTTCTCAAGCGACGATCGATGGGCGGGTTGGTAAGGCAAAGCCTCCTGCGTATTTACGATTCTACCAGAGCTTAAGCTATGGAGGCTGTGTTCTACGATGCTCATATTCATCTGTATCCGCCCAGCGTTTACAATAATCCGGAGAATTGGGCGACGACTAAAGGGGAACCCTACTGGCTTCATTGCGTAGCTCCCTCTCGTGGGCCGCGTCTTCAAGGATGGGCCAGCATAGAGACGCTTATTCGCGACATGGATGCCGCCAAGGTGGCCAAGGCGATTGTCCTTGGGTGGTATTGGGAAAGCTCTGCGATCTGCGTTGAAAACATAGCTTGGCAGGGAGACTGGCTAGAGAGCCATCCCGATCGCCTGCTGGCGTTCGCCCCCTTCAACGCCAACGGCGGACAGGAGGCGGTCGAATCGATTGATCGAGCCTTCGATCTCGATTTTGCCGGCATTGGCGAACTGAACCCGCCTGCCCAAGGCTATAGTTACGATCATACATCTCTAATAGCGGTGATCGAACTAGCAGGCGATCGAGGAAAGTGGGTCAATTTCCATGTGACTGACCCGGACACGAAAGACTACCCGGGTAAAATCGATACGCCCATCAACGAACTGATAGAGCTCGCTCAGAGCTTTCCCGCCACCCGATTTATCTTTTCCCACCTTGGGGGAATGATGCTCCTCGAAGAGCTAGCCAAACTAGAAAACGTATATCTGGATACCGCTGCGACGCCTCTTCTCTACGATTCAGCGATTTATCAAGCCGCGGTCGAGCTAGTCGGGGCGAATCGCATCCTATTCGGCTCCGACTACCCACTGAGGACCTTCCCAAAAACGCAATCGCAGCCGGACTTCGTTTCTCACGTCCGCCAAATTCAAAACTCTTCTTTGAGCGAACAGGACAAGACGCTCATATTAGGAGGAAATTTCCAACGGCTATTCGCCTAAGAGAGTGTCCAAAACGTCAGAATATGCGTCGTTTTCGTCCAGATGGTATTTTAATTTTTCCAACCATGATTCGACTGCTTAGAGAATGTCCAATATATCCAAAGTTTGTAGGGACACCGCTTGCTGCGACCGGTCCAAGTGGAGTATTAACCGATTCTGCGGTAGCCGCAAGCGGTGACCCTACATCAAAAACCCAAATCCACCTACCTATTGGACTTTCGCTAAGAAAGTCTGCCACCGCGGGCCGATGATTGATTAGATTTTGAGCCATGACTGTAGAAGAGCGCTTGCAGAAACATCTTTCTAAAGATCCGATTATTCCCGAATCCGCGTACATCGCAGACGGGGCAGTAGTGATCGGCGATACCACTCTTGGCCAGCAATCCAGTATCTGGCCAGGATGCGTGGTCAGAGCCGATATCAATTCTATCGTGATTGGCGATCGGACAAACATTCAAGATGGATCCATCCTCCACCTGGCAGACGATTATGGCGTTTCTATCGGCAACGATGTGACCGTAGGTCATGGAGCCATCATCCACGCTTGCCAAATCGAGGACGAATGTCTCATTGGCATGGGGGCGACCATCATGGACGGCGCCGTTATCGGCAAGAATAGCATCATCGGGGCCAGAGCCCTTATTACTGGCGAAACCATTATTCCCCCTGGTTCCCTAGCTATGGGATCGCCAGCTACCGTAGTTCGTTCGCTGAGCGAAACCGAACAGGCATCCATCAAGAAATGGGCTTTGAAATACGTTTCCGTAGCTGCCGCTCACAAACAGAAGTTCCAGTCGTAACGACACTTCCCTAGAAGATCGGTTCTCGAGGTTTGTAGAGGCAGGCGAAGAAGGCTATCCCTGCCAGCAACGCCCAGGAACCAGCGACGAACCAATCTCCATGGAGCGTGTAAAAGGTCTCCTTTCCTTTCCACCGCTTGTCGCGGTCGACTTCCCAAATCGCCCCGCCGGAGAACCAAATCTGGCCGTTTTCGTCTAGCAACTCATCACGAATATTTCCGTATTCGTCTATCCAACCAGACCAGCCGTCATTGCCGACCCGATACACGACCCTTCGGTTCTCGACCGCCCGCAATACGGAGTGAGCCATGTGCTGAAACGAAGCGGCGCTTTTCCCGTACCAGGCGCTATTGGTGGCCACGAAGAGCATCGCCGCCCCTTCTAAAGTCGATTCCCTAGCCAAGCCTGGGAAAACGTCTTCATAGCAGATCAGAGAACCGATTTGAATTGTCCGTCCTTCCATGGATATGGGGAGCAAAGCCTCGTTTTCCCCGGGGTACAGATCGCCTTCAATAGGCACGAATTTGTCGATCCATGGCCAAAGCGATCGCAGAGGAATGTATTCGCCAAATGGAACAAGATGACGCTTTGAGTAGTATCGTGGATACATTCCCCAATTTGGGCGAATCAGGTAAACCCCATTCTTCCAATCCGCTTCGGATTCGGCAACCAGAGCCCCTGCGAAAATCGGCGTTTTCGCCTGCGTGGCTACCCGCTCTGCCCATGCCCTCATGGCAGGATCCCCTTTAATCGGATAGGGCAAAGTCGCTTCCGGCCAGAAAATGACATCGGGCTTCATCGCAGCCAAGCGCAGAGTATTTCGCTCGATTAGAGTCAAGATGCTTTGGCTCAAGGAAGGGTCCCATTTTTCGTTTTGCGGAATAGCGGGCTGCATTGCCGCTGCTCGAAATAGCGGTTCCCGGTCTTGCCCCTTGATATGGCGCGTCTGAAGAAAAGTCAGGCTCACGAAAACGAGCAAGGCCAAATAGAATTCCGGGCAAAAGGTTTTCGATTTGGTACGGGCATAGTCGACTATCCGGACTCCGTAAGAGGCAATTCCCGCATTGAGCAAGACCAGTGAAAACGAAATTCCCCAGGCACCCAAAAACGTCGCGCTTTGCAACATTATCGGACGACTCCACTGGCTCGCTGACAACGGAAGCCACGGAAAACCGGTAAAGATCCAACCACGTATGTGCTCGATCACTACCCATAAAGCGGCTGCCCCAACCGCATAGGGAAGCCCCAGCCAAGACCCCTTTCCAGATAATCGGCGGCTCAACCAGGAAGTACCTAGGCACCACAACATGAAGTGGGCTCCGACAATCCCAGAAAGGAGGATCATCCCTACCCAAGTTACGTGACGCAGCCAGATAATCAGGAAAAACCAGGCGATCCAACCGGCAGCCAGGCCCGTCCAGGCAACTTGCCGATAGGATGGCTCCAATCGAAGCCAGAGCAAAAACGGCGTCAAAAAGAGAAACCCCGCTTCTGGATAGTCGAAAGGCGGAAAGGCGACGATGTGGAGAATCGCCGTCAACCCGATTGCCGCCGCTTGCCCGATGAGAAAGCCGCGCTCAGCAAGCCATTTGGTGATCGCGCTGATCCACATTATCCGACAGACAGCCCAATCCCTTGGCCAAAGCAAGTCCTTACTCAGGGAATATTTGTCGTAGGAAACTCGCCCAGTTACCAATCGTCCTCTCGCTTGACGAATGCCAACGGGCGTAGAAACTTAGGGGATGGCTACTTATATTTACGAGACGATTCCCTCGTCGCAAGATGAGGCTACAGAGCGGTTTGAAATCCAGCAAAGCATGAACGACGCCCCTCTGACGACGCATCCTGAAAGCGGCGTACCCGTGAAAAGAGTGATTACGGGTGGTTATGGATTTAACGTGAGCGGTAGCGGGGGAGCGGCTCCAGCCCCATCAAATAGCTGCTGCCATCACGGGGGGTGCGGTTGCTCCCCAAACTAGCGTGTCTGGAATCCATTCGATTACGTGCGAACGAAAACGCATCTGCCTCGTTGAGCCCTTCTTCACTGGCTCACACCGCCGCTGGGCCGAGGAGCTAGCTCAAAGGTCCCGGCACGAAATTCAAGTTCTCTCCTTGCCCGGCCGCCATTGGAAGTGGCGAATGCACGGCGGAGCCATCACTCTGGCTGATGAGCTACTCGAGCAACGGGAACCTTTCTCTGCTATTCTGGCCAGCGACATGCTGGACCTGCCGCTGTTTCTCTCTCGGATTCGATCGCGCTACCCGTCCATTTCCGCGGGCATCTATTTCCATGAGAATCAGGCCGCCTACCCATGGTCTCCGAGAGATGGTGACAAGAAGCGCGGTCTCGATCTTCACTATTCCTTTCTTAACTACACAAGCGCCCTCGTAGCGGATGCCGTATTCTTCAACTCCGACTTTCACCGGCAGCGCTTCCTAAGCGACTTGCCGGATTTCTTGAAACGCTATCCCGATTACCAGAATTTGTTTACAGTTGATGAAATTCAATCGAAGTCCCAAACGCTTTGGCTCGGGATGGATCTAACGGCCTTCGACGAACATCGAGCAACTAATAGCGGATCCGAATCCCACCGACCATTGATCCTCTGGAATCATCGATGGGAATACGACAAGAACCCAATTGGATTTTTTCGAATTCTGTACCGGCTTCTTGACGACGGTATCGAATTCGACTTGGCGTTGGCTGGCGACCAATTCGAAGAAGAGCCGCCCTATTTCCAAGAAGCCAAAGAGCGCCTAGGAAATCGCATAGTTCAATACGGGAAATTATCGTCTTTCGCCAACTATGCTGAACTGCTTTGGAAGTCGGATATCGCTCTCGTCACCTCAAAACAGGACTTCTTTGGAGGCAGTGTTGTAGAAGCCGTTTATTGCGGCTGCCATCCAATTCTTCCTCGTCGCCTCGCCTACACCGACCATCTTTGCCCAGAAAATCACCCAGAAGTATTCTACAATGACGAGGAGGAGGCGATCAATCTCGTCAAACAACTTGTGGCCAGCGACCATTGGCGAAGGCCTTTTCAGCAAGGTCGGGCTTTGAGCCGCTATGATTGGAGCTCCCAGATCGATGCCTACGACCTAGCCCTAGCCCGACTGTGCCAAACCATCTAGCCGGTTCGATCTACTCCCTGTCAATAAAGCGTGATCCCGCTACAGCGGCATCGGCGTCAACTTATCTTTTATTCACTTGATTGAACGCGCAGGGACGTCGCGTTCCACCCGATTCTACGAGCTAGGAACCGTGGGCCTCCATGACGTAGGCTCCATAAATATTACTAACAATATACTTGTATTTAATAAATACATACACATCAGTGCCCCAATGAGGCCCCCATGAGTTGCGGAAGATAAAGGTTGTGTCTTTCACACTCTCCCCGACGGACAACAATAGCCAACCTGACGGCGATAGACCGCTTCATCAGTTGATCAATTGTCCCAACCTTCCCTGAAAACGTCGTCGACGTTGTTGATGAATTCCTGGTTTTCCCGCAAACGGTTGCCGCTAATTGAGAGAGGGGCAGCCGATCTGAAAACATCCCGACTTGGCCTAACGACGGATTCAGGAACGTCCTTCTTTTTCGATCGTTCGCCTTCAAACCCCGACACAACCGTGACCAGATCAGCGATAGCGCTTTGCATCGTATTCGACTGGTTCAACAATACTTTCGATGACGAGGCCGTCTCCTCCGCTCCAGAAGCGTTCCTCTGCGTCACGCTGTCCATGTTGGCAATCGAATCTTGGATTAGGCGCACACCTCGATTCTGCTCCGCGGAGGCGTCGGAGATTTGGGCGACTAGCTCATCCATCTGCTGCGTGTGCTCGACAATGGATTGCAGGTTTTGGGCAACTCTCTGGTTGAGCTCAACCCCACGCTCACTCTTTTCGACCGAATTTTCGATCTTCTGAGCCGTTACCGAAGCCGCTTCTTGGGATCGGTGAGCGAGTCTTCTAACCTCATCTGCTACTACCGCGAATCCAGTGCCCGACTCGCCCGCTCGAGCGGCTTCAACCGCGGCATTCAAAGCAAGAATATTCGTCTGGAAGGCGATCTCGTCGATCGTCTTGATGATATTGGCAATGTCATCACTTGAAGCCTTGATATCGTTCATGGCGACTATCATATTCTTCATTGAATCCGCGCCTGACTCCGCCGCGATTCGGGCTTCCCTGGCCAAGGCTTTAGCGGATTCCGCGTTCTCCGCATTTAGCTCGGTCATGGCATTAACTTCTTCTAGCGAGGAACTGGTTTCCTCTATGGATGCCGCTTGCTCTGACGAGTCCCGAGCCAAGCTCTCGCTACTGGCAAAAAGCTGTTGGGAGGCGGAAAAAGTTTCCACCGAACAATGCTCTAGACGCCCAACGATGGCGTTGATCTTCCCTGTTATATTCCGAATGACCAACCAGCTGCCCACAATGCCCAATCCGAATCCTAGAAAGCTGATAGCCACCACCATGAAACGGGCATTAGCTCGCACACTGGACGCGCCTTCTCCCAATTCCGCTTGCTCGGCTTCGATAAGGTCCTGAACTCGGGTCAAGGTTCTGGTAATCCTTTCGCCGCTAGGCAGAAGTCTTTTCGTATTTATTTCTTCTATACCTCTATGAGCGGTGGCCAAAGCCCCTAAACTTTGTTCGTATCCAGCAGCCAAGGCGCTACTTTCCTCTAGGGCCGCTTTCTTTGCCACGTCGTTCAAACTGGCGTCAAACTTGACGGACAAAGCGTAATCTTCTTCAAGATTCCCCGTCTTTTCTCTCAGCTCCGCTATTTTCGCTCTCGCTGATTCCGCTTTAGCCTCCCCAAATTCGGCGATCAGTTGCTCCACAGCCGCTTCTGCTTCAAATACTACTTGCAGAGCGGATGATATCTCGAAGGCTCCAGCAATATCGCCCTTGGACTGGTTTAGGGCCAACAAGTCTTTCAGTTCCGACTTAAGAGCGGTCCCCTTGGGCTCGATCTCTTTGGCGACAATGGATTTTTCCAAATTCGATTGCTCAACGATCTCCTTAAAGGCGGCATCATAGTCTTTCAGAGCTTGAGCTGACGATTCTAGCAAACGCCGTTTTTCCGAATCAGGCGATACTTCGACCAATTCTAGGATACCGCTTTCCAACTCGGAAAGCATCTGGCTATGCTGCTCAATTTTTTCTGTATCCGGGTTCCTGAGATATTCGTGTATATTCAACCTCATAGAGTGAGCAGTTGCCACGCCATCGGCAGCCTGGTTTCTAACATCCACATTGTCCGAATAGTCGGTGAACGATTGATTCAAACTGGAAACCGACCAAAAGGAAACGCCTGCCAGAGCCACAAACAGCAGAAGAATAAGGATAACAATAGATCCTATCTTCTCAGCCAGCGATAGATGAGAGATTTCGGGAAAATCTGTTTTGATCGCGCTTCGCATATCGTCACCTACAAGATTGTGGATACGTTATACTTCATGTCTAAACTTGATAGGAATGCGCAACTTCACCTTCATTGGATTGCCGTCGCTTTTAGCCAGCTCGAACCGCAAAGACTTGGCTGCCTTCACCGTCGGCATTTCCAATTCAGGATGAGTAGACTTCCAAACTTTAGCGTCAATAATATGGGCTATCGTGACATTCTTACCCATGATCTCCGAAATTTTTCCTTGGATGGATCCTCCAGAATTCAATCCGCAAGCTCCTCCGATTGAAAACACGGGAGAGACTACGAGCGCGAGAGTTAGGATAAAACCGCTAAGGAAGGAAAAGCTCATAGGAAGTGACTAAGAGAAATTCGGGCCGCGCGGAGAATCTCCCTCCGAAAGGCCTCCTATCCAATCGGCCGCCTCTGGGCCAACTTGAGTCATCCCCTAGAGTAGATAACGCAATTTACTTATTCTTGCTAGGCTAGAGCGCTCAGTCTAAATCAATAATCGAGGCATATTCAGGATCGTAAAGCCGCTTATGAATCCTCATGGCTTGTCCATCGGAGAGGCTAGCCAGGTAATCCCGGGCCACCAATTGCTGCTCGAACTTGTCGCCTTCAGCCTCGCGCATCCAGGCAGCCGGTTGCTCCGGGAGAATTCGCGATCGGCGCTTTGATGAACCCATGTAGCATTCGGCTATGGCCTGGTAGATTTCCCCCAAAATACGGTCGCCCTTGAAATCCATCTGCTGCAGTGGCGTCGAGCGGAAAATCAAATCCAGCGCCACCTGCTTGTAAAAGCTAGCTAACTGCTTGGCTTCTCCGTCTACCTTCAAGGCGAATGCGTAACGATTGGAGTGAGCGGCCAATGGATTCTCGCGCGAAGTCAACTGGCAGGCTTTGATGAACCATCCGATCTTCGCCCCGAATATGGCCTCCAACTTGTCCTTCCGGATTTCGTCAATCAGCGCCGTAAACAGTGGCTCGGTGATTGCGCTCAACCCTTCCCGGGCGGCCCACCGCTCCAAGCGTTCAATAGTCAGAAAACCGGCCCTAACTCCGTCAACGACGTCATTGAGGCAGTAGGCTGTATCATCCGCCCAATCCATAATTTGGCATTCCAAACTGGTAAGATGGTTGGCTGTATGGTCACGCTGGCCTTCAGGAATCGCGTCGTGAGCGAAATCCCGATACGCCTTCTGGAAATCGTAAATAAAATGGTTCCGCGGAGAATCCAACTCGGAATAGCTGGCCTTATACTTGAGCACTCCATCAAGAAAGGCCCTGGTAGGGGACATGCCGTTACGCCTGCCACCCGACTGATAAAGCGTATCCGTTATCAATCGAAGCGTTTGAGCATTTCCTTCGAATCCTTGAATGTCCGCGAAAAGCCGATGCAAGGTTCGCTCTCCCCCATGCCCGAATGGAGGATGCCCCAGATCGTGACTTAGGCAACAAGCCTCCACCAAGTCGGAATCGATATGGAAACCCGGATCCAACTGCTTGGAGTTGCCGTTAAGGTAAGAGCAAATCGATCGTCCAATCTGGGCCACTTCAATGGAGTGAGTAAGCCGCGTCCGATAAAAATCGTATTCGCCGGATAGGTACACTTGGGTCTTCGACTGCAGTTTGCGAAAGGCTGCCGAGTGAATAACGCGATCCCGGTCAATCTGGAAAGGCGTCCGATAATCCTCGGGCCTATTCCCGCCGGGGAGCGACTCCAAATCGAAATCAGTGTAAAACGCGTTCTCAGCCATCTTTTAAGAGAAACCGGCATCGCAGCCTGGAGCAAACTCCATCAGCGCTAGGCGTTTCCGAATTGGCTTTTCAGGAATTCCAGATCGAGATCCGGGTAGAGAACAAAGGCATCGAGAAGGGCCTCAATCCGGCTGCGACCTTCATCGATAATTTTTGTATCCAAATTGTACTTAACTTTACTCAATTGGCCAGCGTTCTTCCCCTTCTCTAGAGTGTGTGGAGTCGCGTTGGAGAGGATCAACTTGAAAATGGCAGCTATCTCTCTCATCTCCGGTTCTCCCATTCCCAGGGACGTTATCGCCGGCGTCCCTACCCGTAAACCGCTCGTGTAGTGCGGGCCGTTGGGATCGAAGGGCAGAGAATTGCGGTTGAGGGTGATTCCGCACTCGCGGACCGCCGCTTCCGCCTGCCGGCCATTCAAGCCAAACGGAGTAACATCAATCAATAGCAGATGATTATCGGTGCCACCCGTGCAAACAGTTAGACCTTCGTCAATCAATCCTTGAGCCAGAGCTTGGCAGTTTTGGACGATTTTGGCGGCATAAGATTTGAACTCAGGCTCATTAGCCTCTTTGAAAGCCACTGCTTTGGCCGCCATCATATGAGGCAAAGGTCCGCCGATTACCAGCGGGCAGCCTTTGTCCACGTATTCCGCGAATTCTTTTTTGCATAGGATAATGCCACCCCTCGGCCCGCGCAGCGTTTTATGAGTCGTTGTCGTCACCACGTCAGCGAACGGCATGGGGTTGTAGTCGCCTTCGAAGACATCACCCGCCACCAAGCCCGCAAAATGGGCCATATCCACCATGAAAACCGCTCCCACTTTATCAGCGATCTCCTTCATTCTTCGGAAATTAACTTTTCGCGGGTAGGCGCTATATCCTGCCAGGAGAATCAAAGGTTGAATCTCCTTCGCCTGCGCCTCCAATGCGTCGTAGTCCAGCAAGCCCGTCTCTCGGCTGACGGAATAATTGTAGGCATCAAAAAACTGGGCCGAAACATTGAACCGATAACCGTGGGTCAAGTGCCCGCCCGAATAGTAATCCAGTCCCAACATCTTCTGGTTGCCCATCGCAGCCCGGACTCGATTCCAGTCATCCCGGGACATCTTGGCTGGGTTCCCCTCGCCGATCTCCTCCATGAGCGGCGTCCCCACACGAGCCTGTATGATGGCCCAAAATGCGATCATGTTAGCATCGGCTCCCGAGTGAGGCTGCACGTAGGCATGCTCCGCGTTGAAAAGGCGGCAGGCCTGCTGGCAGGCTTCCGTTTCGATGGCGTCAATGTTGTCGCAACCAGCGTAATAGCGCGACCCAGCAAATCCCTCAGCGTACTTGTCGGTAAGCAGATTGCCCATGGCCGCTTGCGTGTTGAGCGAGGTGAAATTTTCCGAAGCGATGAGCTTCAAGTGGCGACGCTGGTCCTCCAGCTCCTGGACAATGGAGGCAGCAATGGCCGGGTTTACTTCGGCAACCTGCTGCAAATTAGCTACATAGCCAAGCATGGCAGGGTTGATCTGATCTGCCGATCTGGAAGACAGATACTCAGAGACGGGCGATGACGTTTTCGTTACGGACATTTGGAAGCGTTTGAATGGAATTTTGATGGCTCTACCCAGGCGAACGATAGAACCGCGCTGCTTCCCGACGGTCGATCCCGCCCTTATCGCCAGTCGCATAAATATTGGTAACGTTTCAAACCCAAGGACCGAGAATGTCAATCCCAGGAATACCTAAATTCCTGTTCGAAATTCGCTCAAGATGCCGAACGTATCCGGTATTCGATTACCATCAGGCAATCTAGCGGCTATTCGCTCTCCTGGATAGTCAAACTCCCGAGGTAGCTTCCGTAAACAAGCTGTTGCTGAACATCCGCTTGCGCCGCGCCCCAGGCCGGAGAGGCCAGGGCATCGATATCGGTGAAGCCGAACGCTTCCAACGGTGATAGCGGCCCGATCTTCGCTCGCTCGATCGTCTTGTCGAACCACTGTCGCTGACGATCCTTGCGGCTCTCGTCATCGGGAAGGAGATGATACTGAGCCTGCCAATCGATGATATTGGTCAGTTCGTTTGGGCTAAGCCGACCACCCCAAATCCAATACGCCCCATTGAGAGCCCATGCCTTAAGCTCCGTCCATCCCTCCGCGTTAAGAGACCTCAATGGATCGATGGAGCGTGCGCGCCTCAGAATTTCACCGGCATCCTCTGCGTCCTCTAGAGGCGGCCGCAGCCAGGCGAGGGATAGCGAAGCGACCAAAGCTTTATATCGATCGCTATTGCGCTCGGTCGCTGGAGCCAATGCCGGCTGGGAAAGCGAGATGGCGTTGGGTGTTCCTAGTTTATCCATCAAGGCCAGGATACGCGTTTGCATATCCATGATATTCAGAGCGAAGGCGTCGGCTATGCCTCTATCCGCATCCGAGATGCCCCCACGCCAATGCGAGGCGACCACCGTTTCCCAATCAGAGGGATTATTCCGATAGTGATCGGGATCTTCGGTGTAGATGCGAAGCATATCTAGCAAGTCGGAGCGCCGATTCTTGGGATCGCTGTGGGCAAAACCAAATTGCAGCAACGGTAGCGTCACGTCCCGGTCCTTCTTCTGGAAGGTTGTTAGGATAAACTGGGCCGGGGCTGGGGCGAAGCCCTGGGAGATGGCGGACAGCTCTTCAATGCACTTTCCGCAGCCCAGGCTGTAGACCACAATCTCGCTAGGCAGGGATGTTGCTTGTCCTCCTGGAGCCAGCCAATCCAGGGAGTAGCCAATTAGCGGGGCTGGATCCAAAACGATAGCATTATTCTGGGCGACTAAGCCCGCAGGCGCGATCGCGAGGCATAGGGCGCCGACTAGACCCCGAGCTCTCAAGCGGATTAATGCGATTTCCAATACCTTCATCGATTACAGATCGAATCCGACGAACACGATTTGGCAATGCCTAATAAAAAGCCCACCCCAGTAAATCCAGGGCGGGCTCAAAACTAACTCTGATTGTACTACCTATAGAATCAAATCAGATATCCAGCTCGAAACTGAGGATGAACTGGCGACCCGCTTTTCGGATCATGCGTATGTTGTCGCCGTTGATGTCCTTTATGCCCGGAACGTTGTCATCCTCGTCGAGAGCGTTGCGCACGTTGAGCTGCACCTTGTAGTTGCGCTCGCCGAACAAGTTCGTCTTCCCGCGATAGCTGGCAAAGAGGTCCGTGGTAAAGTCCTCGGCCCCGAAACGCGGATCCGCTAGGTTGACGACGCTTTCCGGGTCGTCGGGCGAGCCGGTGATACCGTAGCCAATCACCGGAGCTTCACGCCAGCGCAAGCCGCCGCCGTAGGTCAAACCGCTGAGCTTGCCTTCGCGGATGCGATAGCTGGCATTGATGTTCCAGCGACCCGTGCGGTCAAATTCGTTGGCCTTGCCGTCGAGCGACTCGATCAGGTTCCAGCCTATGGATCCGCCGAGCACATCAGACTCGTAGTATTCCGAGAGCGTTTGCCCATTGGAGGTTGACGGGTCGTTGCTGTTGTACCACGCCGTGTTCCAGGTCCAGGTTCCGATCTCGCCGTCGCCGTCAAGATCTTCCGGATTGTTCTCGCCACCTTCAGGCACGTTTAGCGATTGCCATGTCTGGAGGCGGTCAAGCCGATAGGCGCGCCAAATGTCTCCTATATTGCTTTCCGTGGCATCGCGCTCAGACCAAGTGAAACGGATGTTCAAGTTCTCGATGGGATTCGCCGAAATCGTAACTTCGCGCCCTTCCGAGTACTTGTCGCTCATCACCCAATAGCAGCAGCGGCCCTTCTCGCGGAATCCGCCCGCGCCCTGGGCTGGATAGGTCGGATTTTCCACCAGAGCTCGCCAGCGGTTCTCCACATTCCAGATGGGGTCGCGCCAGCGATTGAAGGGCGTGTTGGCTGCTCGCTGTGGACCGCCAAGCGTTTCGAACTCATTGTATCGAATGGATAGCTTGTTTTCCAGTAGCGTCAGGCTGAAACCGTAATCTTTACCGTCGCCTTCCGCTCCCGGATACTCGGTTCCGTAGGGATCAAAACGGCCGATGTTTGGCTGGAAGGTATCGGACTCGTTGTAGTGCAAGGAGAGGTTTTCCGTAGCGTGGAACACCACGCCTTTAGTGCGCGTGATTCCTTTTTGGGTAACGCCTGGCACCTTGAGATCGAGGTCGTCATAGTAGGGCCAAAGACCCGTTGGGCGAGCGAACGGCAGCCGGTTGCCACTAGCATCGTAGACCCCTCGCCAATCCCCGTTAGCGTCACGTCCGCTATTCTGGGCCGATTCAGCAACGTCGAATGTCTTGCTGCTGGCTTCGTCCTGACGCCAGCCGTAGGTAACTACCACGCGGTTATTCCAGAAATAGCCTTGGTAGGCGAATTGCAGAGTATCCTGGGCGTTGGATATGCCTTGGGCTGCATTGTTCGCCACCAGTCGACGGCCATTTTCATCGAAGTAAGGTATCCCTAAGGCTGGAAGCGTCACCATATTGCCGCCGAAATCGCGCAGCTGAATGGGTCGGCCATCGAGAATGAGATCGTCAGCTTGAGATGCCTTGTATCCATTAGCTGGAGTTAAGTAGTGCCTAACGTTCAGTTGGCGGGTGCCGTCCGTCGCCCAATTGTTATTGCTGTTGGGATTCGCAAAGCGGCCCTGGAAGGACCCGAAATCGACGTCGTTGCCGTTGACATCCGGAAGCCAACGGTAACGCATACCCTGTTGGCCCTTGT
>CAYOLG010000034.1:40913-43584 GCA_964404745.1 uncultured Opitutaceae bacterium | reverse complement strand
GATTGGGAATCGGCTACCGGGAAGGGGTTCGTCCAAAAATCGAATCTCCGAAATCCGGATCAGAGGCAGCTGAACATAGCGCCTTTCATTTCGGCGAATGGAACCGTTATCGCTTCCGCGTTCACAATGGACGCCATCAGCTTTGGATCAATAATCGCTATGTTAGCGATGAAGTTCGAGAGACAGTCGAAAGCTCGGGCCCCGTCTCCATCAGGCGTTTGGGGGGAGAAGGCGATATACGAATCCGAAACGCTCGCGTTAGAGAATTGTAGCTGAGCAACTCTCGCTGATAGTTGGGGTCTCAAAACGAAGAGAAAATGTATATCAACCGCGAGATTCCTCGACAGGTAGGGCTGCTTGTCCTCAAGCAGCCGAAACGATGGGGCGGCTAATTCCGAGACCGCACTAGGCTGTCAACCTAACTCAACAATATATGTTTACATGATCAAGGGCGAAAGTAGGAGCGGGTTTATCCCGCGATTAACACTATGCCCTCAATACGGAAATCGCGGGGTAAACCCGCTCCTACACTGAATGCTTGCTTAGATTGACGTGTCTGCGCGACCAGCCCGAATTTTATTGTCTGCTGAAGATGCTCTTGTCCTGTAGACCCAACTTGGCCCCTGGATCTTTCTTTTGGAGTTTTCGCGTTCTACTGGCGATCGCGATTACCTGCCTATTAGCCGAATCATCTTTTGCGGGGTCCATCCGAATCAACGGTCGAGTGGTGGAGACAGGGATGAGCCAAGGAAAGGTTCAATTGCTTCTAGGCCAGCCGCATTGGAGGGCGGACTACTTGTTAGGCGACATCAAGGGAGCCAATCTTCTCGGCGCTCCATTGGGCATATTTTCGGATCGTACTGGAATCGCTGGATACAGTGGGAATTATGAACTCTTGGGCCCCACCTCGGTAGAAGAGTGGCTCTTCGATCAAGGCGACAGGAGGTTAATGCAATTGCTGCGTTTCGAAGATCAGCGTCTAGTTTCGATTGAGAGCTTGGGGTATGGATTCGGTGACCACGACCAGCCCAATCTTCGCGAGCGGGATTGGTCAACGATTCAGCCTGGGGACACTTCTTACGAGGTCGTTCGGCGTATGGGACGGCCTACGACAATTGAAGATCAGCCAGGAGTGGATATCGTACGAACCTTCGGGCCCTACAGAAGCGCGCTCGATTTTCGCAGCGCTCGCGTAACCTGGTGGTATTACAATCAAGGTCCCAATCGCCCGTTCAGGATCGTTAAATTTGTGAACGGACGCGTGGTGGAAGTGGCTACCGATGGTTTCGGCCAGTGACGGCCAAACTCGCGGGCATGCCTTTGTAGTCGCGATCGTTGATCGCGTTAAAAGTTCAATCCGAATGGCGGTTATCTTTAGGAGCGGGTTTACCCCGCGACTTTAGAAAAAGTTGCCATGCAATCATCGCGGGGTGAACCCGCTCCTACGATCTCGTTCAAACCGGGTTCGGAGATTGCGTGTTGAAAGATCGCTGAACTTCGCGAACATCGTTTCCCGTGAAGATCGAACGTATCGAAACTTTCCTGCTGGAAGCCCCAATCGAGGAGCCTTTTGCCTGGTCTCAAGGCCAAGCCAAAGCCCGGGAAGCGCTCATTTGCAAAATCACTACTGACGATGGCATCGTCGGCTGGGGCGAAGGTGGGGCATCGCCGTCGCAAACCGTGATACATGATCTTTTCGCTTCGAGATTGCTGGGGCAGGATGCCAGTCAGATCAATCGATTATGGGGAGGGCTTTTTCATTGCATCTACAATGATAGCCTGACTGGCGGTTTCGGTGGAGGCGCTATCAGCGCGGTTGATATAGCCCTTTGGGACATAGCGGGAAAAGCGGCGAACAAGAGTATTTCCGAACTGTTGGGTGGCGCCATTCGGGAGAAAGTCGCCGTGTATGCCACTGGACTTTACTATCAGGACGATCCCGGATACGAAAAACTGATAGCCGAGGCTGAATCGTATGTTGATGCTGGATATGCCGGAATGAAAACTAAGATTGGCGGGCTTTCATTGAAGGAAGACGTTGAGCGTGTGTCTGTCATTCGCCGAGCCATTGGCGATGACCTGCATCTCATGGTGGATGCCAACAAGGCCTATAGTCCAGCTATCGCCATCGACATGGGTCACCGATTGGCGGATCTGGACATCCGCTGGTTTGAAGAGCCGGTTGCGGCCAACGATGTGGATGGATATCTGCAGGTAAAAGTACGACAACCTTTAGCCGTTGCTGGAGGCGAGGTCTGGTACAATCGATTCGATGCCCGAGATTTTCTAGCTCGTAGAGCCTTGGATATCGCTCAGCCAGACGCGAGGTTTATTGGAGGAATAACGGAATTCCGGAACGTCGCTGCTCACGCTAACGCCATGGGGATATTGGTGAACCCGCACGTTTGGGGCTCAGCTATTATGATTTCCGCCAGTATTAGTTTGGCGGCTACGTTTCCACCCTGTCCCTATGCTCGATCGCCTAGGCCGTACGAACAAGAGCCGGTAATGGAGTTTGATCAAACTCCAAACCCGATACGCAACGATTTGGCTTCGGTTTGCTTTGAACAGTCTGGCGGCTATGTCGATATTCCGGATGGTCCAGGCTTGGGGGTCGAAATTGATGAAACCATTTTAGACAAGCTCTGTATCCGAAAGCTCGATTCGAATT